>DASVWC010000001.1:0-48189 GCA_036389835.1 Thermoleophilaceae bacterium
AGCTGCGAGGAGGTCGTCGCCGAGATCGGCCAGTTCTTCAAGGGCTTCGAGACCGAGCTGACCGACATCAAGGTGCAGGGCGACGTGGCCGAGGCGGTGTCGCCGGAGCGCGGCCAGATCCGCAAGCAGGCGCTCGACTTCGTGCTCGTCGGCGGCGAGTGGAAGATCGACGGCGCGAGCGACATCCAGTAGCGCGGGCCGGATTTTCAGGGTGCCGGTTCAGGGTGCCCGCCCGATGACCTGACGGCCGGACTGGCGCAGGATCGCGCCATGTTCAACCGGACCGTCAGGAGGATCTGAAGTGGCTACCCGTCTATACCGGCTGGGCGGCTGGGCGTTCGACCACCGCCGCAAGGTCGTGCTCGGCTGGGTGCTGGTGCTCGCCGCCGTGCTGGCCTGCTCCAGCATGTTCAGCGGCACGCTCTCGAGCAAGTTCGAGGTGCCGGGCACCGAGTCCCAGCGAGCGCAGGACCTGCTCTACGAGAAGTACCCCGGGGCCGGCGGCGCGTCCGCACGCGTCGTCTACGAGGCGCCCGCGGGCGAGAAGCTCACCGACCCCGAGAACAAGGCCGCCATCATGGAGTCGGCCCGGCTCGCGACCGAGGCCGAGGACGTCGCCAAGGTGATCGACCCGTTCACGGCAGGGGCGATCAGCAAGGACGGCCGCATCGGCTACTCCGACGTGATCTACCCGATGCCCGCCGACGAGGTCGACGACCCCGCGCGCGACGAGCTCGAGGCCAGCGCCGAGCCGGCGAAGGCGGCCGGCATGGAGGTCGAGTTCGGCGGCGGCCTCGTGACCGCCGAGGCCGAGGCCGGGTCCGAGCAGCTCGGGATGATGGTCGGGTTCGTGGTCCTCGCGATCACGCTCGGCTCGCTCGTGGCCGCCGGCCTGCCGCTGCTCACGGCGCTGCTCGGCGTCGCGATCTCGGTCGGCACGATCACCGCGCTCACGGGCGCGTTCGAGCTGGCCGAGACCGCCCCGACACTGGCCACGATGCTCGGCCTCGCGGTCGGGATCGACTACACGCTGTTCATCCTGTCGCGCTACCGGCAGAACGTCGACGACGGCTTGGACTCCCGCGAGGCCGCCGCGCAGGCGACGGCGACCGCCGGCAGCGCGGTGGTGTTCGCCGGGACGACGGTCGTCATCGCGCTCGTCGGCCTGGTCGTCGTGAACATCCCGTTCCTGACGGTCATGGGGCTCGCCGCGGCCGGCGCGGTGATCGTCGCGGTGCTGATCGCGATGACGCTGCTGCCGGCGCTGCTGCGCGTCACCGGCACCCGCGTGACGCGCCTCAACCGGCTGCTGGCGCTGCGACCGCGACGGCGCAAGCAGCACGGCGAGACCGCCAGCGTCCGCTACGCGCGGTTCGTGACCCGGCGGCCGAGGACGGTCGTGCTGGTGTGCCTGGTCGCGCTGTGCGCGGCCGCCGTGCCCGCCACGCACATGAAGCTCGGCCTGCCGGACGGCGGCTCGAAGCCGACCGACAACACCGAGCGCCGTGCCTATGACCTGCTCACCGAGGGCTTCGGCCCGGGCTTCAACGGGGTGCTGACCGTGGTGGTCGACGCGCCCGGGTCGAGCGAGGAGAAGCAGAAGCAGATCGCCGGCACGATCACCGAGCGCCTCGAGGGGATGCCCAACGTCGCGGCCGTCTCACCGCCGTCGCAGAACGAGGCCGGCGACGTGACGATCGCGCTCGTCACGCCGAAGACCGGTCCCGCATCCGACGCGACGCGCGACCTCGTCGACTACATGCGCCAGCAGGCGGACACGATCCCGCAGGAGTACGGCATCGAGGCCTCGGTCACCGGGACGACGGCGCTGAACATCGACACGGCGGACCAGCTCGCGGCGTCGCTGCCCAAGTACGTCGCGGTCGTGGTGGGGCTCGCGCTCCTCCTGCTGATGGTCGTGTTCCGGTCCGTGCTCGTGCCGCTCAAGGCCGCCGCGGGCTTCCTGCTCAGCATCGGCGCGGCGATGGGCGCCGTGGTGTGGGTCTTCCAGGACGGCAACCTGGCCGACCTGTTCGCGGTCGCCCAGACGGGGCCGATCGTCAGCTTTCTCCCGGTCCTCCTGATCGGGATCCTGTTCGGGCTGGCGATGGACTACGAGGTCTTCCTCGTGTCCCGGATGCGCGAGGCGTACGTCCGCACGAATGACCCGCGTGAGTCGGTCGTGACCGGTTACGGCCACAGCGGCCGCGTGGTCACCGCCGCGGCGGTGATCATGACCGCGGTCTTCGCGGCCTTCCTGCTGGATCCGGACCCGGTGGTCAAGTCGATCGGGCTCTCGCTCGCCTTCGGCGTGATCGCCGACGCGTTCATCGTCCGCATGACGCTGGTGCCCGCGGTCATGGCACTGCTCGGGCACAGCGCATGGAAGCTTCCACGCCGGCTCGAGCGGATCGTGCCCGACGTGGACATCGAGGGAGAAGGGCTCGTCCAGAGCCTGCGGCCCTCACCCGCCCGCCCCTAGCGGGCCCGTATGCCGGCCGGCGACCTGGCGCCGGCCGGCATCCAATCCATCCCAGGCGAGAGGAGAGACACCAACCATGTCCACCGCAACCCGCCCCGAGGAGAGCCGCCCGGCGCCGCCGAGCCCTGACCAGCCGCATCGCAGCTCGACGCTCGGTCAGCTCATCGCCGCCGTCCTGCTCGCCGGCACGCTCGCGATCGCAGCGATCGCGCTGTGGCCCGAGTCCGAGGCCGACAAGGCGCGTGACGACGGCGAGCGCCTCGGCGAGGCCGTCGGCCAGCTCTACTACGCCGACAGCTCGAGCGAGGTCGACGCCGCGCTCGCCGAGGTCCACGACGCGGCCGCCGAGTCGGCCGACCACGCCGGCGACGCCGTCGCCGAGCAGGTCGCCGCGCAGGAGGACGCGCTCGAGCGCGCGGCGGACGGCTTCGCCGGCGCCGCGACCACGAGCGACGACTTCGAGCGCGACGCCTACGAGGCGGAGCTCGACTACGCGATCGACGACCTCGAGAGCAACGCGGCGGAGTTCCAGGAGAACGCCCCCGAGGTCAGGGACGCGTTCTGGCAGGGCGTCGAGGACGGCCTTCCGGACGAGCTCGACTAGCCCCCCCGGCCGCACCCGGACGCGGGCGCCCGCCAACTCGGCGGGCGCCCGTCGTCATGCGGGCTCCGCTTCGCGCTCGCGGCGATCGCGCTCGATCGCGCGCGCGACCTCCACGCGCGACGAGACGCCGAGCTTGTGGAAGACGTTGCGGATGTGGGACTCGACGGTCTTCTCGCTGAGGAAGAGCTCGCCGGCGATCTGCCTGTTCGTGAGCCGGTCGGTGATGAGGTCGCTTATCTCGCGCTCGCGCGCGGTCAGCGACCGCACGCCGGAGTCAGCGGCGGCGGCGGGACCGCGTACCTCGGCGCGCGCACCCAGCTTGCGCAGCTCGCGCCGCACCTCGTCGCGCATCCGTACCGGCCCGTTCGCGTCGAGCTCCCGCTCGGCCTGCCGCAGCGACTCGATCGCTCGCGCGCGCTCTCCCGCGGCGGCGAGCGCGTGGCCGAGGACGCTGCGAGAGAAGGCGACGTGCAGGCCGGCGCCGATCGCGGCGGCGGCCTCGATCGAGCGCTCCGCCGCCTCGACGGCCCCGGCGGTGTCGCCACGCGCGAGCTGGACCGCCGCGCGGGTGCGCGCCGAGATCGCGGTCGGCAGCCGGAGGTCCACGGCCGCCGCCCGCTCCTCCGAGGTGCGCGCGACCGCGTCGGCGGCGTCGAGGTCGCCGAGCGCGATCTCCGCGAGTGCGACGTTCTCCCAGTTGAAGTAGCGCTCCACCGGGATCCAGACCTGCATCCCCTCCCCCCCGACCTCGCTCATCATCCGCCGTGCGGCGTCGACCTCGCCGAGCTCGAATCGGACGACCGCGAGGATCCAGCCCGCGCCTCCGCCGGACGAGGGCATCGTGCCCTTCGTGAGACGGCCGCCGATCCGCACGCTCTCCTCACCCGCGGCGATCGCGCCGTCGAGGTCGCCCGCGTAGTAGCGCGCCCATCCGAGCTCGCAGAGGGCCCAGAAGAGGAAGTGCGGGTTGGCGGAGACGCGCGCGATCTCGACCGCGGTCTCGCACATCTCGTTCGCCTCCGCGATCCGGCCCTGCTGCTCGTACGGGAACCCGCGCAGCAGCATCAGCGGGACCACCAGCCGGCCCTCGCCGGTGGCCCGCGCCAGGGCCACGCCGCGCTCCGCCCGGGCGATCGCCTCGTCGTAGTGCTCGAGGTAGGTCTCGGCCCACCCGAGGTAGTAGAGGGTCTCGAGCCGCGGCGCCAGCTCGGCATCGTCCATCCGCTCCAGCGCGGCGAGTGCCTCGGCGCGGTGCTCGCGCGCGGCCTCGACCCGCTCCGACGCCGCCTCACCGAGTGCGACGACCGATGCGGCGGCGGCGACCAGACCGCGATCGCCGAGCGCGCGCGCGGTCCTCAGCGCGCTCTCGCCCATCTCGGCCGTGCACTCGAAGTCGTTGTCGTAGAGGCCGTCGACCGCGAGCTCGATCTGGAGGGCGGCCGCCTCGCTCGTGTCGCGGTCGGGGAGGTCCTCCCAGGCGCGGAGCAGGCGCCGGTGGGCGTCCTCGTGCTTGCCCTGCCAGTGCTCCACGGCCGCGCACAGGGCGGTCAGCTCGACGCGCCGCATGGCCGCCTCGGGTGGGAGCAGATCGATGGCCTCGAGCAGCGCCGTGCGGCAGAGATCGAGGTCACCCAGCGCCCGCCGCGCGGAGGCGAGCGCCACCCGGAGCTCGACCTTGCGCTGGACGTCGTCGCTGGGAAGGAGACGCAGCGCGGCCTCGAGCCAGCGCGCCGCGGCCGCCGGCGCCCGGGCCGCGCCCGATCGTGCGGCCTCGATCAGGACGCCGACGGCGTCGAGGTCGCCCTGGCTCGCGGACTGCTCCACGTGATGCGCCCGCTCGGCGGCGTCCGCGCCGCGCGCCGCGAGCGCCTCGGCCGCACGCGCGTGCGCGGCCAGGCGCCAGCCGCCGCGAGTCGCGTCGTACACGGCGCGGCGCACGAGCGGGTGGCGGAACTTGAACCGGCGCGGGACCTCGGTCGGCCGGACGAGGTCGCGCGCCAGGAGATCGTCGAGCGCGTCGAGGGCGTCCGCCTCCGAGAGCTCGGCGATCGCCGCCGCGAGGCTGGGCTCGAACGGCTCGCCCGCGACCGCGGCCCCGTCGAGGAACGCGCGCGTGGGTCCGCTGAGCGATTCGAGCTCCTCGGCGATCGTGGCGGCGACCGCTGCGGGCACGCCCCCTTCCGCGACGGCGGGCGCCTCGGCGGCGCCGCCGCCGTCGCGCGAGCGCCCGAGCTGCTCGAGGTAGAACGGGTTGCCGCCCCCACGTTCGTAGAGGGCCGCCACCGCCGCCGCGTCCGCCTCTCCCAGCAGCTCGCCGGCCTCCTCCTCGGTCAGCTCCCCGAGCGTGAGCCGCGCGACCGCCGGGCCGGCGAGCGCGGCCGAGAGCCGCTCGGCCGCCTGGCCCGGCCGGAAGCCGAGCGCGAGCAGCACCGGCGCGGGCGGCCCGCGCCGTACCAGGGCCGCGATCAACTCGATCGACGCGCCGTCGCTCCAGTGCAGGTCGTCGAGCACCAGCACCAGCGGACGCTCCTCGGCCAGAAGGCTCAGCAGAGAGCCGACCGCGCGATGCGCGCGGTAGCGCTCGTCGGCGATCGCGCCGTCGGCGTCCGGGGCGCGGAGCGACGGGAGGATCTGCCCCAGCTCGCGCTCGAGATCCGCGTCCCAGCCCTCCCGGCGAGTGAGGTCCTGCGAGACGACGTAGGCGTCGAGGGCGTCGACGAAGACGCTGAAGGGCAGGTCGCGCTCGAACTCGGCCGCCGCGCCCGTGAGCACGATGAGACCGCGCGACTCCGCCCGCGCGCGCAGCTCGTCGAGCAGCCGCGTCTTGCCGATGCCCGGCTCACCCTCGACGGTGAGGCAAGCGGCGCGCTCGTCGTCCAGGCCGTCGAGCGCGGCCTCGATGCGTGTCAGCTCGTCCTCGCGCCCGACGATCGGTCCGGCGCGCGCCTCCGCGTCCACCGTGAGGCGAGCATAACCCCTCGGGGTCGCCGGTTCAGGGTGCCGGTTCAGGGTGCCTCCCCGATGTGCGGAGGCGGCTCTGGCGGCACCATCGCCCCATGCCGTTCTTCCTCCTGAGTCACAAGCACGAGCCGCACGAGTGTGCGGCGGCGTTCGCCGCCTGGCAGGGCTTCGACAGCCCCCTGAGGCATGGCCGCGTGCCATCGAGCTGCCTCGCAGGCGGACACGGCCTGTGGTGGAGCGTCGAGGCCCCGAACCGGGAGAGCGCCCGCGCGCTCCTTCCCCGGTTCGTGGCCGAGCGCACCGCGGTCGTGCAGATCCGAAAGGTGGAGATCCCGTGAACTTCCTGAATCGCCGAACGGTCGTCCTCGGAGGCGGGTTCGGAGGCGCGTACGTCGCGCGGCTGCTCGGAGAGCGCGGCGCGACGATCGTGAGCCCGAGCACGTCGATGCTGTACACGCCGCTGCTCGCCGAGGTCGCGGCCGGCGCGATCGAGCCGAGGCACGTCGCGGTGCCGCTCCGCGAGATGTGTCCACACGCCGACCTGGTCCTCGGCCGCGCGATCGGGGTCGACCAGGCCACCCGCACGGTCGAGGTCGAGACCGACCGCGGCACATCCGCGGTCCGGTACGAGCGTCTCGTCATCGCGCTCGGGGCGGTCCCGCGCGTGATGCCGGTGCCTGGCCTCGCCGAGCACGCGCTCGGCTTCAAGAGCCTCGGCGACGCGATCGCGCTGCGCGACCACGTCCTGCACCGGCTCGAGCACGCGGACGCCGACCCCGACGGCAGGGAGCGGCACCTCGGGTTCGTGTTCGTCGGGGCCGGATACGCCGGCGTCGAGGCCTGCGCCGAGGTGCTGGACCTGGTCGATGCCGCCCTGCGCCACTACCCGCGACTGGCCGGGATACGGCCGCGCTGGGTCCTGGTGAACTCCGGCGAGCGGATACTTCCGGAGGCGCCGGCCCGGCTCGGCGAGTACGCGGCGCGCCAGCTGGCGCAGCGCGGGGTCGAGATCCGCACCGGCGTGAAGCTCGCGGCGGTCGACGGCCGGTCGGCCACCCTCTCCGACGGGACGCGTATCCCGGCCGAGACCGTCGTGTGGACGGCCGGGGTGCGACCCCACCCGCTCGTGGCGCAGCTCGGGCTTCCGCTCGCCGAGGACGGACGCGTCGAGGTGGACCCGTTCCTGCGGGTACGCGGACGCTCGGACGTGTGGGCGCTCGGCGACTGCGCGCACGTCCCCAACGAGGCGGTGCGGCGCGCCGCCGACCCGCCCACGTGCCAGCACGCGCTCCGCCAGGCCCGCCGGCTCGCGCGGAACCTGAGCGGCAGCCCCAGGCCGTACGCCTACCGCACCCGCGGGCAGGCCGCGACGCTCGGCCGCGACCGCGGCATCGTCGCGGCCGGTCCGCTGCGGCTGCGGGGCGCGCCCGCCGGACTCTTGACGCGCGCCATGCACCTGACGCAGCTACCGCTTCGGTCGCGGCGGCTGCGGGTGCTCGCGGACGGTGCCCTGTCGATGGCCTTCAGCCGCGACATGGTCGAGCTCGGGATGGTCCAACCGAAGGGAGTCAGAGCGTGAGAGGTACATGGGAGACGGCCGTGGCCGTCTCGGAGCTTCAGGTGAGGCGCGGCGAGCGCCAGGTGCTGCACGGCCTCGACTTCGAGGTCAGGCGCGGCCGCATCGCGGGGCTGCTCGGCCCGAGTGGCTGTGGCAAGACGACGCTGATGCGCGCGATCGTCGGGGTCCAGATCGTCGAGTCGGGCGAGGTCCGGGTGCTCGGCGAGCCCGCGGGATCGGCGGGCGTGCGCGCGCGGGTCGGCTACGTGATGCAGTCGCCGGCCGTCTACCAGGACCTGTCCGCGCTCGAGAACCTGCGCTACTTCGCGCGGTTGCTCGGCGCGCCGGCCGAGCGCGTCGACGCAGTGCTCCGCGTCGTGCAGCTCGCCGAGCACGCCGACCGGCCCGTGCGCGGGCTCTCGGGCGGCCAGCGCGCACGGGTCTCGCTCGCCACGGCGCTGCTCGGCGAGCCCGACGTGCTGGTCCTCGACGAGCCGACCGTCGGGCTCGACCCGATGCTTCGCGAGGAGCTCTGGGATTCGTTCCGGCAGCTCGCGGACGGCGGCACCACCCTGTTCGTCTCCAGCCACGTCATGGACGAGGCCGGTCGTTGCGACGACCTGCTGCTGATGCGCGAGGGCCACCTGCTCGGCGCATTCACACCCGACGAGCTGCGCGAGCGGACGGGCGAGGCCGAGATGGAGCGCGCCTTCCTGCGACTCATCGAGGACGACCGGATCCCACACCACGAGGAGGTAGCCGCATGAGTGCCACCGCGACGAAGGCGACCGCGCTGCGCGTGCTGGTCCAGTTGCGCCGCGACCCACGGACGGTCGCGTTGCTCCTGCTCGTGCCCGCCGTGCTCATCACGCTGCTCAGGTTCGTCTTCGACGGGCAGGAGCAGAGCTTCGACCGGATCGGCGGGCCGCTGATCGGGCTCTTCCCCTTCATCACGATGTTCCTCGTCACGTCGATCACGATGCTCCGCGAGCGGACCGGCGGAACCCTGGAGCGGCTGATGTCGATGCCCGTCGGCAAGCTCGACCTGCTCGCGGGGTACGCCCTGGCGTTCGCCGTCGTCGCCGCCGCGCAGGCCGCCATCACGGCGGGCGTGGCGTTCGGCGTGCTCGACCTCGAGGTCGCGGGATCGGCCGGGGCGGTCGTGCTGCTCGCCATCGGCAACGCGGTGCTCGGGATGTCGCTCGGCCTGTTCGTGAGCGCGTTCGCGAGCTCCGAGTTCCAGGCGGTCCAGTTCATGCCGGCCTTCGTCTTCCCGCAGCTCCTGCTCTGCGGCATGTTCGTGGAGCGCGAGCACATGGCCGGCGCGCTGGAGGCCGTCTCGAACGCGCTGCCCCTGACCTACGCGTTCGACGCGCTCGACCGCGTGGCGGCGGACGGCAGCTTCGGCGCCCGCGGCGCGCTCGACGTGGCCGTGATCCTGGGAGTGACGCTGCTGGCGCTGGGCCTCGGCGCCCTCACCCTGCACCGTCGAACGGCGTGAGCCCATGCCGATCGTGACCATCCAGCAATCGCCGCGCGACCTCGACCGCAAGCGCCGCCTCGTGGCCGGCATCGCCCAGGAGTTCGTCGACGCCTACGACGTCCGGCCCGAGCAGGTACAGGTGTTCATCCACGAGGTGGACGACTCGAACTGGGCGAAGGGCGGGGAGCTAGCCGTCGACGCCGAGGTCTAGCCGTTTCGGAGCGGATTGCCCGGGACCCGTGATCGCGGGACTTCCTCGAAGCGGACGACGGGTCTCGAACCCGCGACCTTCGGCTTGGGAATTGCCGTTTGGAGGTCGCGTTTCGCTTGGTTGTGGTGAATTCGGTGCGGCTCGATTGCGTTGTCGAGGGTCAGAATTGCCTAGTTGGGGACACGGTTCGGGACACGTCCTACGGCTAGAAGTTCCCCAGCTTGCTGCTCGCGGCACTGCTGTCGTACGTATTAGTCACTGACGTGCAGGCTCGGCCGACCGATTCAAGAGGCTCCCGGCGGATGACTGCGGCGTCCTCCGCTCGCGCCGGGCGCACCAACAGCTACGCTCAAGAATTGGATTGTGGTCGCGTAAGGGCTTGCGGGCTTTGATCAGACGGCGGCGCGCCTGGTTGCGTCCGTGTTGTGGCTGTCTAGCCACGCTCGCTGTCGTCGGCTTCTCGGCGTGCGATTCGGATGAAGGGACAAGCGACTCGCGTCCGGTCCCACCGGCGGAGCGACTCCGTCCGCGCGCGCCCAGTGGGCCGCCGATCACCTTCGATGGAGGGGCGCTGCGGCGCAGCAAGAGTCCACCGGCCGGCGTCGCCGAGCAGCTCTCGTACTACGGAGTGGGCGACGGGAGTTGCGAGCGCAACCAGGGTGGCCGCCCCCGCATCGGCTTCATCCGCAAGTTCTTCGCCTATAAGGAGGAATACGATCCGGCGAAGAACGACGAGCCGGTCATCGGCGAGGAGATCTACGTCTGTTTCCCGGGCTTCAAGGATGAGAAGCCCATCAGCGTTGCTGTCACAGGTCCGGATAGAAAGCTTCGTCGGTACGAAGCGCGCTGGCTTGGCCCGGGATCCGCGGTTTTCCTTCCGATCGAACTGCTGCCAGGTGGACCGCTCGGTCGCTACGCCGTGTCAGCACGACAGGGAAGTTCACGCGCGTCATCGGCTTTTAGGGTCAGGGCTCCGAATCTGCCACTCGCACGTGTTGTCCCCAGGACACGCGACGGCGGGCATGCCAGGAAACCGCCCATACGCATCGTCGTTGTGGGCCTGAAGCCGCGTAGGCGGATCCAACTGCGACTCTACAGGGGCAAGTCTGGCTCCGGGGTCTTCGGGTTCGTGACTTCCTTGCCGGTCCAGCTCGACGCCAACGGCGAGGCCATCATCGAGATCCGGAGGACGACGGCGAGTACGCCAGGGTCGTATCTCGTTGTCCCGAACGTTCGCGGCCTCTTCACCGAGAATTCGTCGCTCAGCTTCGATCTGCCGTGAGCAAGGGCAATGGGACCCCGGAACCATTCAGCCGCGAGCAAGTCAAGGCCGTGCAGGGTCTGGCGTCCCGGGGAGAGCCACAGCGCCTCGTGGCGCTGCTCGCGCTCCTTGGGCGTCAAGAGCCGACGGACCGGGCTCTCGCGCAGCTGGCGGCTCTCTTACGGCGTGCAAACGTCGTCGCCGAGCCACGGATCGAGACCCTCAACAGCAATCTGGCCGAGGTGGAACTTGCCTTCGCCTCGCGGTGGAGGCGTCTGTGGGCCAAGAAAGTCGTCAGGGCCGGCTGGAGCAGTGCGCTCAAAGTAGCGGCGGTGCTCAATGTCGTGGCTGCCATCATCGCCATCTCCGCGGTCGTCATCCACTCCGGATCGCCGAAGATGGATGGAGATCTGACGGTGGCCGTTGCTCCCTTTACGGTCGCCGGTGGGGACTCAGAGATCGGTGCCGATGTCGCCCGGGCTGCAGAGACAACATTGCGGCAGCGGTTTAGGGAACTCGAGAAGGCTGTTCCCGTCGACGCAGCGCCGTTGCGAACGGATACGCGTGGGCCCGGGGACGTAGAACCCGTCGCTGACATGGGCGCCGCAAAGCGCGCCGAGCACGCAGAGCGGATCGCCGAAGAGCTCGGTGCCGACATTGTCATCTATGGCTCGATTCGTTTCGCTCGCGGTCGCACACATCTGGCAACCGAGCTCTTCGTCCGGTCACGCGCGCTGCCCGATGCTCCCGAGCTCAGTGGCGCCTTCCCAGTCTCGGCTGGTGTCACATTTCGTGTTGGACAGGACGGGCGAGCTGTCCGCGCGTTGCTTGCGGGCTCCGTAATCGAAGAAGCACGCTGGGTTGGCGCTCTTTCACTCGGGCTGGGCTGGTACCAGCTGCGACGGCTCCCCGAAGCGAAATCCTACCTCCGACTGGCGCAACGGTCGGCGCGCGCCAGAAGCCCAGCCGCCATCGCACTTCTGGAGTTGATAAGCGCGAACATCGCGGGCGTCGACGGGGACCTCGCAGCCGCCGACCAGGCGTATCGGCGCTCGCTGACGGCGGTGCCGGGAAATGCGCGCGCGACGTTCGGGCTGGCGGAGATCGCATATCAGCGCGCGCGGGGACGGTGCGAGCGCGGGCGCATTCAGCCCGCGGGCATCCGAACGGCCCTGCGTCGCTTCAGCGCCGCTGCCAATAGGAGCAGCGATCCGACGGTCCGGGCGCGTGCCCGACTCGGAGAAGCGAAGGCGCTGACGTGTCTCAGCGAAGCTGGAATGGAGGACCGCTACGCCGACGCGCAACGCGCGCTCGACGTGGTGATCGAAGCCTTTAACCGTGGCGATGACCGCCTTCAGGAAGAGGCATCCGAGGCACATGGCCTACGGGGATTGATCTACCTTGTGCCACGGCTGGGGACCGACCGAGACGGGAGACTCCGGCGCGCGGCCAGCGAGTACCAGACAGCGAAGACGCTTGCGCTCACCGATCAGCGGGAGTCCGTCCTGTCAGCACAGCGCTCGCACGTGCTCGCCCTCTTGGGCGACGTCCGCAGCGCGCGGAAGGAATACGCGCACGCGATGGAACTCGACGCGGAGATCGCGACCAGAATCGGCCCGCCGAGAGAAGCATCGCCTCGAATGACCCCCTGACGATCGCCTATTCAGGCTGGAGTAGCGACTCCTCAACCGCCGAAGGGACTCCGTCCGCTTCCAGACCGGTCCGCAGCGGCCCCGGTGCAGCCACCCCACTGAGGAATGCAATCGGGTATACGCGCATTTCGCCAGCCATTGTCATTCGGACGATCAGGTCACGGCTGTCCTCCGTGAACCAGAGCGCCCCATCGGCGCCGACCGTGAGGCTCTGAGGCGATGGGTCGAGCGACGGGTCGAGGCCGGAATGCTTCCAGGGGAGGGGGTACTTAGTGAACCGACCCGTGGTCGTGATGCGTCCGATCGCGCCGTCGCGCCGGCCGATGAACCACAGCGCTCGGTCAGGCCCCACAACGAGAGACGCTGGGTGCCGTAGGCCAACCGGAACGTTGAAGATCTTCGCCCGAAGCCGAGGGCCGACGCGCACCCGCGCGATGCGGTCGGCGTTGGCCTGGGCAACCCACAGACGGCCGTCCGGTCCGGCGACGAAATCGTGTGGTGATGTGTTCGACCCGCCCAGGATCCACTCCTTGAGCTTCCCGTGCGGGGTAATGCGACCCAAGCGCACAAATGTCTCGGGGCCACCTCCATCCATCCGAGCAAGGATGTCCCCGGTGTCGGCGTACCAGAGGTTCCCATCCGGACCGCGTTCGATCGCCTCCAGATAGCCCTTGTATGGCCGCGTTTGCCAAATGGCTCGTCCGCCATCTGGCGTTACCCGCGCAATCGACTGAGCGTCCCGAAGCGTTGCCCAGATCGCGCCATCGGGACCCCGCGTGATCGCCGCAGCACCGCTGCCGAGGGAGTATTCGCGCACGACCCCGGCTCCCCCCAGCTGCGCAATTCCTTTCCCGGTTGCGACCCAGACCTGACCGTCGGCGACTACCAAGTCGATCGCGAATCGCGGGTTCGTCCCGATGCGCCCGGGCGCCACGTGCTGCGTGATACCACCGCTCAGCGGGTCGAGAACCCCGACGGCACCCTCGCCGTTGATGAACCAGATCCGGCCATCGGGTGTCGCCACAATCTCGCTCGGCCAGTAGACCCCCGCGACCGCCTGCGACAGCGAGAAGCTGAAGGCGATCGCACAACCCGCGACAGCTGCCACGAACGCCCTGAGATGCGTTCTCGCACACCGAGCCATTCAACTGGAGCAACCTACAGCGTTTCTCAGCCCTGAGTCTCTATTTAGCAAGCGGGAGGGCTTCTCCGACGCTGACGACGGCCTGGAACCCTCGGCCTTTAAGCGGTCGCTGCGGCCGAGGAGCTTCGCGTTTCCGCGCCGCACTGCACTCCACTTGGCGTCCAGCTATTCTCGGGCGACCGGCGTCTCGCGGTTCGATAGGTACCGCTGACGAGCACGGTCAGCGACTTCGAGTGGCGGCGACGCCGGCGACGCGAGCTCCGGTCGGGTCCCGAGCAGCGGCGAGTAGAGCGGCCCTGGGACCACACCCACGACACGGGCGCCGCGCCGCTGTAGGACTATTGAGTTCGTGGCCAACGACCAGAAGGTGACGCCGCTCGACCTCCGCGCCTGGTTGGAACTCGAGTGTCTCGATGACTTCGGGTTCGAGGCCGAGCGCTGGACGGAATGCGACTGCGCGCGCGAGGCCGTTATCGACGCCCTCGGCCGGGAGATCCTCGAGAGTTACGTCGACCGCAGTTACCTGGAGCATCGGCTGCGCAAGCTCGGGTACGGCCGCTTGGCTGAGCACGTGCGGCGTCGCATCCTGCCGCCACCTGGGAACACGCGGACTGGAGACTTCGGAGAAGTGGTCTCGACGGTGGTGCTCCGGCGATACAAGGGCTTTCACGTTCCTGTGCTGCGACTTCGCTACAAGGACGCTCCGGGCGGGACGCAGCGGCTCATCGATGTCGTGGCATTCAAGTTCCGAGACGCACCTGATCGCACGGTGATCCGCGTCAGCGAGGTGAAGACTCGCACCGGCGCGGCCGTCGGGATCGCCGCGAGCGCGGTCAAGCAACTGAGGGAATCCATCGAGGATCTCCCGCTCTCGCTCACGTTTATCGAGCGGCGTCTCTCTGAGGACGACAAGCACTTCCTCGCGGACCGCGTGCTCGACTTGCTTGACGAGGATGCAGACTATGACCTCCAGGAGCACGTCTTCGTCGTCACCGACGAAGACGAGGTGCGCGACGAGACGCTTGACCGCATCGACGATGACGCGCTGGGCGCACCGGAGCTGACCGCGTCGCTCGTCCTGCTCACCGACTTGGCCCAACTCATCGGAGCTGCGTACGAGAGCGCGGGGGCACTGCGTGACTTCGCGTCTTGACTACGAACCCGCGGCTATCGCCCGCGCCGAGGCCATGGTCGGCCGGCGGCGTTTCGAGCTTGACCGCCGTCGCCTCAATGCGGAGGATCTCCTGCGCGAGGTCAATCCTGCAGAACGCGAGATTCTGGACACCCTGGCGCCTGAGCGCCGCCAGCGCCTGAAAGGCGCCGCGTACCTCCTCCGTCAAACGGCGCTATCGCTACCTCTCGACGACGAGCGACGGCGCAATTTCCTCTACGTCGCAGCTGAGTTGTTCGAGAATCTTGGCGGTGTCGCCGCCGAACTCGATGACCGGCGGCTCGCCTTCCAGGCGCTGTCGCAGGCCGCCACGTGCTGGAGCCTCGCGGGTTACCAGGCCAACGCAGTCGTCATGGGTCAGCGGCTGCGCCGCCGCTTTCGCGAGTTTGATGTCCTGGCTCCGGCCACGGAGGTGGGGGCGCCTGGCCCCCTCGACTTCTACGCGGTGGCAGCCGGTGTACTCGAGCGGGACCTCCATCGCCTCGAGCACCTGGTCGTCCTGCGCGAGTCCTTTCTGCGCGATGTGGAGGGCGCTACTTTGGCCTCCGCGGACAACGGTCTTGCCCCCACTGACCTTGTCGAACTCTTGGCCCTCGGGGAGCTACTCGCCGGCGTAACAGACGCGCTCAAATTCTGGCGCAGCGGAGACGAGAGCGCGGCCCGGCGTGCGACAGCGCATCTCGCCGAGGCCGAGCACTTGACGCTTGCCGCCGAAACGCCCGAGACGTGGCTCATCACGAACTCGGCTCGCGAAATCTTTTCCGAGAGCATGAAGGTGTCGACGTGGCGGACCTTCCGCCGCTACGCGAGGGAGTGGACGCCGCTATGGCGCCGCTATCTGCGCTCGCTTGCCAATCAGTCACGGCCGCCCGTTGTCGAGCTGTGGCCGTCGCAGCGTCTCGCCCTCGAGGCCGGCCTACTCGACGAGCGTCGTCCGGCCATGGCCGTGCGCACACCCACCAGCTCCGGCAAGACGCGGATGGCCGAGGCGGCGATCGTCGAAGCGATCAGTCGCGATCCGGGCACAGGCTGCTGCGTCTACGTCGTGCCGTTTCGCGCTCTAGCCACCGAGGTCGAGGCCACCCTGGGTGCGACGCTCGGCGCGCTCGGTCTCCGGGTTTCGTCGCTGTTCGGCGGCTACGAGAGCTCGGACCTCGAGGACTTCTTGCTCTCAAGCAGCGATGTCCTGGTACTCACGCCAGAAAAGCTCGACCTCGTCCTGCGGGCCGATGAGGAGTTCCGCGGCCGGGTGCGACTCGTGGTCATGGACGAGGGACAGCTGCTCGGAGACGAGAATTCCCGCGCCGTACGCACGGAGATGCTTCTCGTCCGGCTCCGGCGGGCGGCGCCGGACGCACGCGTGCTGTTCCTTTCGGCCGTTGTTCCGAACATAGAGCAGATCGCTCGCTGGCTTAAGGCTGGCGACGGCGGCGCGCTGACTCAGCCCTGGCGCCCGACACGCCTGCTCACCGGTGTGTTCCGCTGGCGCGGCAACCGCGGGCGCATCGACTACGAGGGACAGGCCGAGTTCTTTGTCCCCTACGTGCTCACTCAGGAGGAGCGCTCGCTCGGGTTAACACCGAAGCGCAAGCAGCCCACGAAGCCGAAGCCATGGCCCGGCAATGTCGCCGAAACGGCTGCCGAGCTCGCACTGCACTTTCAGGCGCTCGGACCCGTCGTCGTCTTCTCGGCACAGCCCCGTACGTGCGCGTCCGTTTGCTCGGCGCTCGCGACGGGGCTCTGGCTACGCGAGCAGGACGGGGGATCCGAAACGGTCGTCCCCGAAGGGCGCGAGCGTGACGCGGACGAGCTCGCAGCCTTTGCAGCCCGCCTGCTCGGGGCCGACCACGAGCTCGTCGGCTGGCTACAGCTTGGCGTCGCCTACCACCACGCGCGCGTGCCCGAGGCGCTGCGAATCCGCATTGAGGATGCGTTTCGCGAGGGCGTGCTGCAAGTAATCGTTTGCACAACCACGCTGTCGCAGGGTGTCAACCTCCCGGTCAAGACGCTCATCGTCAGCCACACGTTGCGAGGACACAACGACCCGGTACCCGTGCGCGACTTCTGGAACATCGCCGGGCGAGCCGGGCGAGCCAACCGGGAGACACGCGGCCAGATCATCCTCATCGAGAGCCCGACGTCGAGTGAGGCTCGCCGCCAGCGCGCGTATCTCGACCAGGACAACATCGAGCCGCTACGGAGCAGGCTGTTAGAGCTTCTGGCCTGGCTGGCCCACGTCCGATGCCCCACGGTGACGCTGACCCAGTTCGAGGACGTAGTGAGGGTCGGCGACGAGGATGAGCTGGACCCCGACATCGACGAGCTCGTCGACGACGAGGACGTTGGCGAGGACGTTGTGGAGCTCGAGGCGCAGGTACTAGCGCTCCTTGTCGAGGAGGTCATCGACACAGACGACCTTGACCTAGCCGAAGCCCTGCTTGGTGAGTCGCTTGCCGGCGTACAGCTTCTGGATCTCGGCGGAACGATCCGACCATTCGCCCGGTTCCTAGCCGCACGCGCCAGCCGCGTGACCGAGGTCGTCCCTGAGCCCACGCGGCGTGCCCTGTACTACCGAACAGGCCTGTCGGTGGCCAGCTGCGTCACTCTTGACGCGGCCGTCGACGAGCTATTCGATCGCTTCGGAGAGCACCTGTTAGCAGAAGATACGCGGCCGGAGTTGCGGACCCACCTTCTCCAAGCCGCGATGTCGATCACGGAGACCGCGCCGACTGAGGGTGTCGCGGTCGACTTGGCCGTGGAAGTCGCGCTCGACTGGATCGCCTACACATCGATGGAGGAGCTCCGTGGACGCTACGGCGGACGTCACGACGCGTTGAGCGACCCGACCCGGCTGAATCTCTTCGTACAGGACACCCTGGTGCGCGGGGCGCCCTGGGCAGTATCGGCCACGCTGCTGCTTCTGCGGGCGCGGTTGCCCGAGGGGGAAGAGCTACCCGAGAACCTGCGCGCGTTACCCGCTCTCGTCAAGTTTGGTGTCGACTCCCCGCAGGCCGCGTACGCCAGCACAATGGCAGCCGAGGACCGAGAGACGGCTCGCAAACTCGCCGAGGCGGCGGCCGCGGCCGACGTCCCGTCCGGCTTCCGGCCGTTTCTCGCGTGGCTGTCCGAGCTGCTTGTCGATGACTTGCACCGCATCGTCGGCGAGGGTCGCGAGACGCTCCGACTAGCCCGTCGTGTGGCTCGCCTTGCCGCCTCCGACCTGCCGCTTGAGCTGCTCTTCGGGCGGGACAGCGTTGCGGCCGACGTCCGGGGTCTGATCTATGAGGATCGCGCCGCGGCTCTTTCCGGCCTTACAGTCGGTGACGCGGTCGCCCTTGAGCGCGAGCCGGACAATCCATATGACCCCAATGCGATTCGCGTCCGCCGAGACGACGGCCGTGACTTGGGATACGTGGCGCGCGAGGCGGCTCGCGGGATCGCAGGACGACTCGACGACGGTGAGGGCGTGAGCGCGCGCGTGACGGATGTGGACGCGGTCCGACCATCGTTACGGCTTCTGCTGGCGCTGCACTGACTCCCAACCCCGCCTACGGCTACCGACGCTCGCGGCCCGACTCCCATGCTCGGCGTGGGGCGAGAACGAACTCGCGCTGTGCCTGCTCGATTTCGCGGCGCGCATCACGCCATGCCCGACGCCGAAGCAACTCGGACGGCTCATGCCCCAGGGCACTCTTCGCGTCGTTGACCCCGAACGCCTGGCGGTACGTTTCAACCCCCGTGGCGGCGCTGCCCCAAGCTCGGCGTGCGCTGGGTCGCTCCGGGTACGACCCGAGCTCGGCCACGAGATAGTCCGGCCGCGCAACCAGTGCCGCACGCACCGCGGTCCGGTGCCGTCTGTCGAGCTCTTCCCCGATCGCCGCGTAGCGGGCGACCTGACGCGCGCGTTCGGGCGATCGGCGCGAGGGCGCGGGAATGGCCGCCTCGAGTTCGCGCTCGCGGGTCACAAGCTGACGGGCTCGCCCGCGGGCCTGGGCTTCGATGGCCCGGTCGGCCGCGGCCGACGGGGGATCGCGGCGAAAACGTCGGCGGAAAGATCGCGCCCCTTCCCCCGCTCGCCGCCGTGCCGCGTCGGCTGCACGCTCGGCCGTCGAACGCTGCTCCGCAATGCGCTCGAGCTCTGCAACTCGGACGTCCGGGGTCGCGCCGATCCCCTCCGCGAGCCGTGTACGTTCGGTAACGAGTTCGGCGGTCGTCATGCGCGTAAGCCCGTCGCGCGCAGCGACATCGATCGCCGCCACTTGCGCGTGGCTTCGGCCGAGCTCGCCGGCGACTCGGCCGAGCGGATCAGGGCGATGCTCCACGGGGGCGTACTCGTGGCGCTCGCGGGCGCTCGGAGCGACGACGTAGAGGCGGTTCTCCTCGCTCCCACGACTCATCGCGACGTAGCCCCACTCGCGGTAGAGGTCGTCGCTGCCGAGCACGAACGCCTTTTCCGTGGTCATGCCCTGCGCCTTATGGCCCGTGATCGCGTAGCCGTGGTCGAGCGTCGGACCGCCGCGCTCAGTCTCGTCCTCGAGGTAGACGCGCGGCAGGCAGAGGTCACGTCCGTCGGTCGTGCGCAGCGCGAGCTCACCGGCTGCCTGGTCGATGGCCGTCACGATGCCCCGGGTGCCGTTGACGACATCGAGCCGCCCCGCATTCTTCAGCGTCACGACCTGGTCTCCGACCGCGAAGTCGCGCTCGCCGACGCGCAGCCCGTCAGGGCCGAGCCGGCCGCTCGCGCGCATCAGCGCCCGCGCGCGGTCGTTCAGGTCGGCGACATCGCTGCGGCGAAGGGCGATCATCGCCGCGTCGCCCTCGCCCGACGCCTGCCACCAGTCGGCCACGAGCCGCTTCCGGATGTCCTGCGCTCCTTCGCCGAGCACGATCCGGCCGTGGCGCTGGTAGCGATCGATCGCCTCCTCGGCCCGCCCCTCACGCAGGTGGTCCAGTGCCTCGCGCTCCCAGGCCTCACCCTGCCGGCGGTTCTCGGTCAGCTCAATCGGCTGCGTGCGCGTTAGCAGCGCGCGGAACGAGCCGCCGGCGTCGATCTCCGGGAGCTGGTGTGGGTCGCCGACGAGCACCACTTTCGCCCTGGCCGTCTCAGCATGCGCGAGCAGCTCGCCGAGCTGGCGGGTCCCGGCCATGCCGGCCTCGTCGAGCACGACCACGGAGCGCGGTGGCAGCCCGTACTCGCCACCGGCGCGCAGGTCTTGCAGTAGCGCGGCGAGGCTGGTCGACTCGATCCCGGCGCCGTCCTCGAGCTCGCGTGCCGCGCGGCGGGCGACTGCAGCTCCGATGACCGGGTGCCCGCTGGCCTCCCACGCCTCGCGGGCGGCGTCGAGCGCGAACGTTTTGCCGGTGCCCGCCTTGCCGGTGACGACCGCGACGCCGTCGCCGTGACGGGTCAGACGGCGCACCATCTCGGCCTGGTCGGCGCCGAGGGTCGGGCGGCGAGTCAGCGCGGCGTCGACGGTCCCCGAGGCGACCACGGCGACACCCTCGTCACGGCGCGCGAGCGCACCTTCGATCAGCCGCCGCTCAGCGGCGAGCAGCTCAGGCGTCGAGTGACAACGCTCCTCGGCCGTGGCCGCAACGGTGCGGCCATCGGAGCGGCGGATCACGTCAGCATGGGTGAGCGAGCGGACGTCCGTAGCAAGCGGCACCGTGTGCTCGCTCGCCAGGAAGTCGTCGGCGAAACGCTCGGCGGTCGGGACGTCGACACCCTCGGGCAGGCGGTCGCAGAAGGCGTGGATCACGTCGCGCCGCGTGAAGCTCGCGCGGTGGCTTGTCAGCCCGCGCGGCGACGCCAGCTCGGCGGCGATCACCTCGAGCCGGGCGAGCTCAGGCTCGTGGGCGGCGCGCTGCTGAAGCACCGCATCAAGCTGGTCGCGATCGAAGCCGAGCCGACGCGACGCCTCGCGCCAGCCCGAGCGCAGCGTGTCTGGCTCGACGCCATAGTCCTTCGCCTGCCGGGTATCGAGCGCGGCCATCCTGGCCGCGGTCTGGGAACTCTCGCCGCGCTCGTCGAGCACGCGCACGATCTCGGCCCGCCGTCGGCTGAACGCGCGTACCACCGGTACCGGAACGCCCGCGATCTCCGCCGTGCCGTTGCGGACGACCGTCCACTCGACGCCGAGTCGGCGCGAGAGCTCCGCGCGGAGCTGCGCCTGGTAGAGGTAGCCGGCGGTCTTGGCGTGCGCGTAGAGGCGGCGGGCGTCGAGCGCGGTCCAGCGTCCGTCGGGTCCCTTGGTCATGTTCGCGACGAGGACGTGGGTGTGAAGATGGGGATCGCCGGCGCGGCTCGAGCGGTGGCGAAACGCCGCGCCGAGAAAGCCATTACCGGCGACGCTCTCGGCGCCGCCCGCCCCCCGGCGCGCGACGGCGGCCTGGCGCTCGATGTAGGCGAGGGCGGCGTCGACCGCGGTCTCGTGGGCGCCGCAGACCTGGGCGCTGACACCCTCGTCCGCAAGCCCGAAGACGACGCTGACCGACTTCGGCGCCGAGAAGGTCAGGTCGAAGCCGGGGACGCGGGTGCCCCCACGGCGGCTTGCGAGCTGATCGCCGGTTCTTGGATGCGACCCGCCGAGCGCGGCGTGGAGCGCGTCGTCATCGACCTTGCCCGCGATGCCAATCTCACGAGCCGCCGAGCCGACCCAGCGCCCGGGCGCCTCGCCAGCCCCGGTGTAGTAGTCCTCGACGCCCTGGGCGACGGATTCGAGGTAGTAGTTCGCCTGGCCCTGGCCGAGCTTTCCGATCGAGAGCACATCAGTACAGAGAGCGAGGAGCCTGCACTGGCGAAGCAAGTGCAACTGTGTGAGGTCGGTTGGCCGGTTGGCGCTGCCAGCTCACGCGAGACGATCCGGCCCGAACGGGGTTCCGTCTGGGCTGATGCGATGATGTTGTTTGGAAAGCTGACGTCATCTCGTAGGAGCACGCATGTCCATGACCCCACTGGCCGACTTGCTAGCCGCCCGCCCTGACCTGACGGCCGACGTCGCCGACTGGCGTACGCGCCTACACGATCGTCCGCTGCGCTTGGAGACTGCAGCTGCCGCGCTGAGTCACGATGTGCTGGATGTGCTCGACGCCGTCGACCAGGCGCAGGCGCTTGGCGGAGCGATGCTCACGCTCTCGTCGCTACGCGATGCGTGCTGTCGGCTGTGTGCAACCGCCAGCGAGACGCTCGCGGTGGTCGTCGAGGCGCGCGAGGGCCGCCGGCCAGCCATCGCGGCCGAGCACCTGCCGACGTTCATCGGGCGGGTGGATGGTCTTCTCGCCGCTGGCTTCCTGGAGACGGCCGGGCCCGACGCGGTGCCGCTCGATGTGTACGCGCGCATGCTGCGAAACCGTGCGCAGGCCGTTGTCCATGGGCTGCGCTACCTCGCCGAGGGCGCAGATCCGGCTTATGACGTAGGCCAGACCCACGAACACGAGGTGGTTGAGCTCATCGCGCTCGCGCTCGTCCTGCCGATCGCGCTTCCGGCCCCAAGTCTCACGCCCGCCTAGCACCCCGGTCGCGGTGCGTCCCGCGAACGACGCTCAACCCGTAAGCCGTGATGGTCCTTCGAACACCGTAATTCCGGCCTCACGCGCGAGATCGCGCGTCCACCGCGAGGCAACCTCAAGGAGGTCCGGGGCCTCGTCGGCTAGCTGCAGATCAGCCGACGCCTGAATCCAGCCGCGTTGCCCGTTGCCGAACGTGCCCGTTTGGACTGCGTCCTGAGCATCGGGCGAGTGCCACACGAGTCGCTTGCCCGCGCAACCAAGCATCCATAGGTCGGCCTTCACCGGCCCCGGGACGTAGTGGGCAGTCAGTCGCGCCGCGAGTAGGCGAAGGGCCGGAGCGAGCCACTCGTCAGCTACCACGCGACAATCAAGGTCCTGCCCGCCGGTCTCTTGGGTCGTCACGGATCGCGCCAGCCGGACTCCGAGCACGCCCCCGGCGTCGGCGGCATACGTGGCACTGTGGCGATCGTGGTAGCCATGGCCGAGATCCAGCGCCTGGAACAACGCGACGGCGAAGCCGCGCTGAAATGGATGCAGGACCGAATCGTCTAGCTCGCGCGGCACACGATCGCCGAAGTTGGTATATGCCCGGCGTCCGAACGCGACGAAGAGTTCGCGAAGCTCATCGAAGGCCTCCTCGATCGCGGCCTGCCCGAGCGCGACTCGCTCGAACGCCTCAGGGACATAGCCGACCGGAGTGAGCCGGACCACGACAGCCAGCGCCTCGCTGGTTTCCGGCCGCCTGGGCGGAGCCCCAAGCCGTGAGGCAAGCGCCGGGAGTGCGCCCGGCTGGCTCAGGCGTAGCCCAGCGTCGCGTTCGGCGTCGTCACGTCGTGCGGCCAGCTCGCGTAACCGTTCCTGCGCGGAGATCGGAACCGCCGCCTCGGCAGAGCGCTCGTACACGGTGCCCTTGCCAGTGTGGACAATCGGCGCCTGTGTCGAGCGCCACACCCGTATGACGACGACATCTCGTTCATGAATCTGCCTGATGTCGGCCTCGAACGCCGGAATCGGATCGAGCCACCGTCCCAGCTTCTGACCGAGCCAGTGTTGGGGCGCGGCAAACAGCTTGGCCGTCGCGCCTTCGGGTGGCGCCGCGACGGGGCCGCCGTCGTCCTCGACACCGACCAAGACCCAGCCGCCGTCACTGTTCGCGAAGCTCGCGATCTCCTTGGCGAGATCTTCGATCTCGGCCTGCCGTTTGCGCTCGACCAGCCAACGCTCCTGCTGGGCCAGCAGCAAGCGCATTGCCTCGTCATCGACCACGCTTAGCGGGGAGCTCTGAAGGCTGAAGGGCATCGCTTAGTCCTCCCCAGCAAGGATCGAGATGGCCTCCCGGTCGCTCCACGCGTCGAAGCCACGGGACTTTTCAAGGGCCTCGACAGAACGGCGGTCGAGGTCCTCGAGCGACACCCCCATTACCTCGGCGAGGCGCGTGCGCATCACGTCGTCATGGCGCAGCCGTCGTGCCAGGTGCTGGGCGCCCGTCGGCGAGATAGACCAGTACGCGGCCGAACCAAGGCCGCGCAAACCGAGCGACAGGGCCAACACGAAGTCCCACTCCCCCAGTGCCCGCCTCGGTTCGTCGGGTCCGGAGACGAGTTCGGGGTACTGGTCTTGAAGGGCGCGGCTGTTTTCGAGCGCCGACGCGAGTTCCTCGAACTCCGGCGCCTTCCACTTCTGCCCCTCAGGCGGTGGCGGCCCCGCGAGCTTTGCGACATCTAGTGTCGTCGTGCCAGGGAGACCGCGTGCGAGCGGCTCCGCCTGCTTGTCGCCGGTGACAGTCGCGCGCAGCAACGCCTCGATCGCAGGGAATCGTTGTGCGCGCAACGCATAGGCACCGAGGGCGTGCGTCAGCCACCACTGCGGCCACTCATCCGCGTTGATCCAGAAGGTCATGCCGCTGACCCGCGGGCGCCGGTCTCGTAGCACCGCGAGATGCTCTAGCTCTCGCTCGAACTGGTCGGGCCGGTGGTCAATAAGCGGTAGCAAGCCGAGCAGCCGCCTCTCGAGCACCGGCGCCATGCCGGCATGCAGTTCGCGCACCGCATCTTCGCTGGGAGACTCGTTGTGACGTCCGTGGGTTCCGGTCGCGAGCGCGTCCTCGAGCGCTCGCCGTTCCGTGCGCATCAGCTCGTCCACGCCCACCAGATCACCTCGGGACAGCGCGGCGACCACGTCACGGCTCACGACGTCCGGCGTCATACCGCTGGGGTGCCGGCGGTAGACATCGAGTCTTCCCCGGAGGTCGGCTAGGAACTCAGCACCCGTTTCCCGCACGATTACGCGAGCGCCGGTTGCCTCCACGATTAGCCGGGCGTCGCCTCGGGGCTTGCTGCGCGCGACCCAATAGACGCCGAAGCGCGACCGGCGCGCACGCAGCGCTGCTGCGATAGCGGGGTCTGATCCCGAGTAGCCCACGACAACCACCCCGTACCGCTCGAACACCGCGCGCAGCTCGGCATCGATGCCCGGCGGCAGCGCGGTGAGTTCGCCAGCGGTGTTTCGGATCGTCTGCTGTAAGTAGTCCCCGTGCGGCTTGAGAACGACGCAAGGCGCGTGCTCACGCGGGACCGAGTTGGCCAAGTCGTCGTCGCTAGTGATGATCACCGGCTCGACGCCGTGGGAATTGAGCGCATGCTCCAGCAGTCGGTCGAAATTCGTTGTGACGAAGACGCGGACTAACCCTTCGGCGGCCAGGGCGGCGAGTCTGTCGTGCGTCGGACCCGGCGCGCGCCCCTCGAAGAACTTCGCTAGGTAGTCGCGCCTCGCGGGCGGATCTGCGGCCAGACGCTCAAGGACATCCGAGTACGTCCATTCCTGGCCACCGACTTCGTTCAACCAGGAGCGCAGGGCCTCACGATCGGGTGCGTCGGAGCGCTGAGTGGTCAGGGCGTACAGGTCCTCGACACCCGTCCAGAAGACATCTCCGCCCGTTGGAACACCCGCGTCAGCAGAGACGCCTGATCCGAGCAGCAGCGCATAGCTCGCTGGGCCCTCGGCCATTGCCACGCTGAGAGAGACGATCGGATCTAGCACCCCGTGAGTGTCGCAATCGATGCGGCGGCGCGGCAGCCACCGCTACAGGAAGTCGAGCTGGTCGATTAGCACGCCGTGGGACTCCTCCCACGCGCCGCTCTCCGTCCGCTGCCGCTCGGCTTCGAGCCTGCCGGACAACCCGACGCGGCTCCCCTCGGACAGCCGGGCCTTGCATTCCCTGGCCTCCAGACCGAACGTCGTCACGTCGACGTAGACCACCCCGGGCTCGCGAATCCCGCCGCGCGTGTATCGGGGGACGGCCAGCTTGATGCGGCACTCAGGCAATCCACTGCGCGTCGTCCGCAGCTCGGGCTCCCCGACGACCTGACCGACCACACTGACCGTGTTCACGGTCGCATAACATACTCTGTCGGAATATAGAATGTCGAGATATAGCCTGTAGACGAATAGCCTGTGGCTGGCAGAGTTCCGCCGGATGGCGCGACCGCTCTCGCCAGAGCACAAGGCACTCGGGGACGCCATCCGCGCCCACCGCGAGCGCAAGCTCAAGATCAGCCAGGAGGCACTTGCCGACAAGTGCGGCCTGCACCGGACCTACGTGTCTTCGGTCGAACGCGGCGAGGCGAACGTCGGCTACAGGAACCTGCTTCGGATCGCGGACGCCCTGGAGATCAAGGCGTCGGAGCTCGTGCGGATGGCCGAGCGCCGGTCCTGACTCGGCCACAACCTCCGGGCGAAACGCCTTATGAAACGGCGACGAGTTCGGCCTCTTCGACGTTTGCGGGCTCGTCTTGAAAACCGACGACCAGGTGAGTCCCGAACGCCTGGGCGAGCCGAGTCAGTGTGGTCACGCTGGTCGGATGCTGACCGCTCTCGATGCGCGAGATGACCGAATGACTCGTGCCAACCCGGTCGGCGAGCTCTTGCTGGGTCAGACCTAGGGCCGCGCGACGGGCGATCACGATCCGTGCAATCCCCTCATACGGCGCAAGCCGGCGAAGCTCCTCCCGGTATACCGCGCTCCGCTTCGCCCGCCGGCGGCTCGCTGCGCTATGGGTCGAGCCGATCGGCGAGACACCCGCGCTGCGAGCCCCGGACTTCTGGTGGGTTGCTTCGGTCTTCGCCATTCAGCTGCGTTCCCTCGCTCCGTATCGACCCATACCCAAACCTACCTTAGCATTATTGCTAAACGGATCACCTACGGAGCATCGTGCCCGGCGGCTCGGGGAGGCCGGCGCCGAGCTGCGTCCATCCGCTGCTTGAAGTCCGACCACCGGCGCTCGGCGATCTCGATGTCGCCCTCCGCGATCTGCCCCTTGTCTTTGCGAAACATGTGCAGCAGAACGAGCAGGTTGCTCGAGCGCCAGTACAGGACTCGGTAAAGCTCCGGCCCGTAGTGGCATCGAAGCTCGCGCAGCGGCCCGCGCACCTGGCTCGAGTGCGGGAACGGCAGCGGCGGCGCGGACGGTGGATGGCCATTGAGTCGGTCGATCTGAAGGTCGATCGTCGGCTGCTTGCGCTCGTCGAGCTTGTCGATGAACTCGTTGACCGGCTCAGAACCGTCGGATGCGCGGTAGTAGACCGCTTGCGTCCGCGCCACTACGCCTTCGCGTCGGTCGTCGGCTCGGCTGGAGCGACGGAGTCCGACCTCGTCTGGAACGCGGAGGCCAGCCGCTCGGCCGCGTCCTGCTGCTCGCGGTAATGCGTGTACCGCATCGTCGTTCGGACCTCCGCGTGGCCCATCCAGGCCTGGAGCTCGACGATCGACTCGGCGCCACGGACGGCCAGAGTGCCGAACGTGTGGCGGAGGTCGTGGAAGCGGATCTGACGTAGGCCGGCGCGCTTCTGCGCCGCCGCGAAGCGACGCCGCAAAGCTGATCCGTCGAGGTACGTGCCGAAGTCGCCCGGGAAGACCAAGTCGTCCTCGCCTGTCCCGTGCTCTCGCTGGCCGAGCTTCGCGAGAACCTCTGCGACCTCGGGCACCATCGGCACCACGCGGCCACGGCCCGACTTGGGCGTCGTGAGATTCCCATTCGCGTAGCTCGCGCCCACTCGGATCGCCGCGCGCTCGAAGTCCACGTCGCGCCAGCGCAGTGCGATCAGCTCGCCGCGGCGCAGTCCGGTGAACGCGGCGGTCATGAAGATCGCGCTGTCCTGGTCGGAAGCAGCGGCGCGCACGAGGGCGTGGACCTCCTCGGGCGAGTAGAACTCGAAGCGCGTCGCGTCGTAGCGCTCGCGCAGCTTCTCGACATCGCGGACCGGGTTCGCCGGCAATCCGTAGACCTTCCGCGCCCGCTCCATGACGCCGCCCAAGATCGTGAGCGACTTGTTGAGCGTCCGGTTGGACAGCCGCCGCCCGCGTCCGGCGGCGAGGCTGGCCCGCCATGCCTCGATTCGCTCCGGGGTGACCGTCTCGAGCCTCATCTCGCCGAAGGTCGGGAGCAGGTGCGCCTTGAGCACCGACTGGTAGTCGACGAGCGTCGACGGCTTGACGTCCCGGTCCTGCTCGACGTATCGCAGCCACTCTTCCGCCGCGTCCGCGAAGGTCTTGCCTGTCCTGACCGCACCCGCGAGCGTTCCGCGCCGCGCGGCGTCCAACGTGTCCCGCAGCCACTCCTCCGCCGTCCGCTTCGTGAAGTAGCCCGCCGGCGGGCGCCCGCGCTCCGTCCACGCCGGACCGAGCTTCTTCTGGACCTGGCGGCCGTCGGGTAGACGGAACTTCGCGTACCAGACCGGCCCGCGCTTGCGTTCGAGGCGGAAAACGTGCCCGCTCGGCGGTCGGAAGGAGGCGGCCATACCCCGACATGCTACGCCTTGGCGGGGACATATTCGGGACACGTTCGCCCGCCGTCGAACTTCGACTGAACGCGAAAACCCCGCCGTAACGGGGCTTTTCGAAGCGGACGACGGGTCTCGAACCCGCGACCTTCGGCTTGGGAAGCCGACGCTCTACCAACTGAGCTACGTCCGCGTGTGCCCCGGAGGGCGCGGCCGAGTCTAGTCTCGGCCGCCTGTCGGCGCTAGCGCCTCTTGCCCTTCTTGCGGTTGAAGACGCGGACGTTGCGGCGCATCGTCAGGACCTGGCCGGTCGAGTCCTTCTGCTGGGCCACGACCGTCACCTTGAACGAGCGCTTGTTCTTGAAGCGGCGGTACACGCGGCGGTCGAGGCGCACCGGGATCGCCTTCTTCTGGCCCTGGCGGAGCTTGTACTTCTTGCTCTTCGAGAAGCGCTTCGGGTTGGTCCGCCGCGCCGAGCGGATGCTCTGGGCGCTGGAGCCGGCGTCGAGCGTCTCCTCGAGCCACATCACTCCGGTGCAGCCGTCGACCTCGGTGGCGGGGCACTGGATCGTGACCGGCACTACGCCCGCGGTGGTCGCGACCGGGTTCTGGCCGGTGATCGCGAGGGCGGGCTCGACGATGTCGCCGGTGTCGGTCTCAGGGAGCTTGGGCAGGTCGGGGTCGACGGCGGGGTCGACGGTCGGCAGCTCGGGGTCGGTGGTCGGGACCGTGGGATCGGTGGTCGGCAGCGTCGGGTCGACGGTCGGCAGCGTCGGGTCCACGATCGGATCGCTCGGCGGCGGATCGCTCGCGGGCGGGTCGCTCGCAGGCGGATCGCTGGCCGGGGGGTCGCTCGCGGGGGGATCACTCGCCGGGGGGTCGCTCGGGGGCGGGTCGCTCGCCGGGGGGTCGCTCGGGGGCGGGTCGCTCGCGGGGGGATCGCTCGGCGGCGGGTCGCTCGGCGGCGGGTCGCTCGGCGGCGGGTCGCTGGGGGGCGGAGGCGGCGCCGGGGTGTCGAGCTGCACGTAGAACGCGTAGAGGAAGTTGGCCGTCCCGCTGCCGCCGCTGTGGCTGGCGGTGAACATCAGGCTGTTGACCTGCTGCTGGGTGAGCGTCTCGGGCAGCGCGACCTGGTACCAGCCCTCGGGGCTGCCCGCGGGCACGGTCCTGAACCCGATCGAGTGCGTGGCGTCCGAGGCGCCGAAGGTGATCGTCCGGTTCGAGCCGGTCTGCAGGTAGGCCCAGGCGGTGCCGCCGGTGACGGTCTCGCCGGCCGGAACGGTCGCGTTGGCGAGCGTCGTCTGCACGATCTGCAGGCTCGACGCGCTGCTCGTCAGGTAGTCGGTGGCGGTGGTCGGCGGCGCGGGCGCGAGCACCGCGTCGTCGAGCAGGCCCCAGCGCGCAGCGTTCGGGGTCGCGGTCCAGCCGGCCAGGTCGTCGGCGTCGGGCCGCAGGATCAGCGTGGACGCGTCGGCCGTCGCCGGGGCGAGGGCCAGGACGGACGTCAGGGCGAGGGTGCGCGCGAGGCGCTCGAGGGACCGGCTCCGGCGGATTCGCATCCCCCCCTGCATCGGGGATGGCGCGCCGCCGCTTTAGCCCAAATGGGGCGGATTGACCCCCACCGGACGAATGTCCTAGGCCGCTGCCGGGGCCCCTGCTGGCGCAGAGGCGCCCGCGGAGGCCCTGCCTGCTAGCGCTTCTTGCCCTTGGGGAAGACGCGGATCGTCCGGCGCAGCGTGACCACGGTCCCGTTGCCATCCTTCTGCTCGGCCACCACGGCGACCTTGAAGGACTTCTTCCGCTTGAACTTCCGGACGGTCCGGCGGTCGAGACGCACCGGCACGGTCTTCTTCTGCCCCGGGCTGAGCTTGTACTTCTTCGCCTTCGAGAAGCGCTTCGAGCCGCGGCGCGCGGCCTGGAGCTGCTGGCCGCCTGCGGCGAGCGGGTCCTCGAGCCAGATCCTGCCCTCGCAGCCGCCGCCCGAGTCGAGGCCGCAGCCGACCTGGATCGAGATGACGCCGCCCGGCGTCATCTTCGCGGTGGTGCCCGCGATCGCGAGGGCCGGCTGCACGATCGGGGTGACGTCGATCGGCGGGTCGATCGGCGGCACGACCGGATCCCCGGGCGGGTCGACCGGCGGCACGACCGGATCCACGGGCGGGTCGACGACCGGATCCACGGGCGGGTCGGCCGGGGGATCCCCCGCCGGCGGGTCCCCGGCCGGCGGGTCCCCGGCCGGCGGGTCCCCGGCGGGCGGGTCGCCGGCAGGCGGGTCGGCCGGCGGGTCGGCCGGCGGGTCCACGACCGGATCGACCGTGGCGACGTGCGCGTACGCCGCGTACACGAAGCTCGTGGTGCTGGCCCCGTTGCCGCCGAGCGTGAGCTCGATCCGCAGGTCGTCGAGCTGTGCCTGCGTCAGACCCGACACGGAAGCGAGGGACTTCCAGCCGGTCGCGGTGCCGGCCGGGAAGGTCTGGGTCGCGAGCGTCGCCGCGGCCGTGCGGAGGGTGAGGGTGACCGCGCGGCTGTCGCCGGTGGCGAGGTACGCCCAGGCGGTCGTGCCGGCGACGGTCTCCCCCAGCCCGACCTGCGCGTTCGCGAGGCTCAGCTGGACGGTCCGCGGGCCGTTCGAGGTCTGATGGAGGTAGTCGCCGCTGGTGGAGGGCGCCTGCGGTTGCGCGACCGCGTCGTCGAGAACCTCCCACTCGGCGAGCCCGCCCGGGGCGACGTTCCAGGTGCCGGAGCCCGAGGCGGTCGCGGCCGGGCGAAGGGTGTACGAGCCGGCGCTGGCCCCCGCCGGCGCCAGCGTGGCGGCGAGCGCCGTTGCGACCAGCGCCCCGGTGAGGCGGGTGCGACGCGTCCGGGTCATCGGGACCACATCGGGGAGGCGCCGCCGGCGCTTTAGGGATCGGGCCGGCAACTCGTCGCTTTACCCTCTCCAGAGCGTGAAGCGCATGCTCTCTCCCGTATCCGTGGTGGCCCTGGCCGCGGCCGTCGCGCTCCTCGGGCTGCTCGCCTACGGCGTGCTCTCGAACGGCGACGACAGCGGCATCGACGAGGCGATCGCGGACGGCAAGCGGCCCGACGCCCCGGAGCTGACCCTCCCCCGCCTCGACGGACCCGGACGCGCGTCGCTGGCGGACTACCGCGGGAAGGTCGTGGTGCTCAACTTCTGGGCCTCGTGGTGCGAGCCGTGCCGCGACGAGGCGCCGCTGCTCGAGCGCTGGCACAGGCGGATCGCCCCCCAGGGCGCGACCGTCCTCGGGGTCGACGCGCTCGACGCCGACGACGACGCCCGCGAGTTCTTGCTCAGCTTCCACATCACGTACCCGAACGTGCGCGACGTGTCGGGCGAGCGGCTGCGCCCGTTCGGCATCGCCGCGTACCCGGAGACGTTCGTGATCGACCGCCGCGGCCGCATCGCGGCGCTCGTGCGCGGCCCGGTCGACGAGGAGTTCCTCGCGCGCGAGGTGCCGCCGCTGCTCAGGGAGGGGACGTGAGGGTCCTGGCCGCCGCCCTCGCCGCGGTGCTCGCGCTCGCGGCCCCGGCCGGCGCGCTCGCCGCCTGCCCCCAGACCAGCGTCGCGGACCTCGAGGACGAGGTCATGTGCCCCGTCTGCGGCACCTCGCTGGCCACCGCCGGCGACGCCCCGCTCGCGGTCCAGCAGCGCCGCCTGATCGACCGGCTCGTGAACCAGTGCTGCTCGAAGGACGAGATCAAGTCGGCGCTCGTGGCCCAGTACGGCGAGTCGGTCCTCGCCGAGCCCGAGAAGAAGGGCTTCGGCCTCACCACCTACCTGGTCCCCGCCCTCGCGTTCGCCGCCGGCGCCGCGCTCGTGGCCCTCGCCGCCCTGCGCTGGCGCCGCGGCCGGCCCGCGCGCCCGCTCACCGCGGCCGCCGCCGGCCCCGCCGACCCCGACGCCGCGCGCCTCGACGAGGACATGCGCCGCTACGACCTGTGATCGCGGCCGGCGACGTCGACACCACGGTCTTCGCCGCCTTCGCGGTGGGCCTCGTGTCGTTCGTCTCGCCGTGCGTGCTGCCGCTCGTGCCCGGCTACCTCAGCGCGATCTCCGGCGTCTCGGTGGCCGACCTGGCCGAGGGTGAGAAGCGCGCGCAGGTGCTCGCCCCCGCGCTCCTGTTCTGCCTGAGCTTCGGCGTCATGTTCGTCGCGCTCGGGATGACGGCCACCGGGCTCGGCCAGACGCTGCTCGACCACCGCGAGACGCTCCGCCACGTCGCCGGCGTGGTGATCGCCCTGATGGGCGTGCTGTTCATCGCGACCCTGTTCGTGCGGCGCCTCAACCGCGAGTGGCGGCCCGAGGCGCTGCTGCGGCGCGCCTCCACGGGCGGGCCCGTCGTTGCCGGGCTGGCGTTCGCCATCGCCTGGCTCCCCTGCACCGGCCCGACCCTCGGGGCGATCCTCACCGCGGCCAGCACCCAGGACACGGTCGGCAAGGGCGGCGTGCTGCTCGCCTTCTACGCGCTCGGCCTCGCGATCCCGTTCGTGCTCTGCGCCCTGGCGTTCACGCGCGTCACCGGCGTCTTCCGCTTCTTCCGCGACCACTGGACGGCGATCACCGTGGTCTCGGGCGTCGTGCTCGTGGCGATGGGCGTCCTCCTCTACACCAACGAGCTGACCGAGCTCAACACCTGGCTCCAGGACCGCGGCGTGAACGGGATCAGCGACCTCTAGACCCCCGAACGGGGACTACATCTGCTCCGGCGCGGTCACCCCGAGCAGGTCGAGCGAGCGCGCCAGCACGCGCTTGGTCTGCACGCAGAGCGCGAGCCGGAAGACCTCGTCCTCGCCGTCGTCCGCCGCGCCGACGACCTTGCAGTCGCGGTAGAACGCCGAGAACTGGCGTGCGGCCTCGAGCGCGTAGTCGGCCATCCGGTGCGGCGCGCGCCGCTCGGCCGCGGCGCTCACCTCGCCCGGCAGCTCGAGCAGCTTCTTCACGAGGTCGCGCTCGGACGGGTGCAGCGCGTCCGAGCGCGCGGCGAGATCGGCCTCGACCGCCTCCCCCACCGCCGCGTCGCCGGCCTTGCGCAGGATGCTCGCGATCCGCGCGTGCGCGTACTGCACGTAGTAGACGGGGTTGTCCTGCGACTGCTCGCGCGCGCGGGCGAGGTCGAGGTCGAGCGTGGTGTCGTGGCTGCGCTGGAGGAGGAAGAAGCGCGCCGCGTCCACGCCGATGTCGTCGATCAGGTCGTCGAGCGTGACGAACTCGCCCTCGCGCTTCGACATCTGCACCCGCTGGCCGCGCTCGAGCAGGTTCACGAGCTGCATGATCAGTAGCTCGAGGCGGCCCGGCTCGCCGCCGAGCGCCTCCCAGGCGATCAGCATCCGCTTCACGTGGCCGTGGTGGTCGGCGCCCCAGAGGTCGATCACGCGCTCGAGGCCGCGCTCGCGCTTGTCCACGTGGTAGGCGATGTCCGCGGCGAAGTACGTCCACTCGCCGCTCGCGCGGCGGAGCACGCGATCCTTGTCGTCGCCGAGCTCGGTAGTGCGCAGCCAGAGCGCGTCGTCGTGCGTGTAGAGGTGCCCGCGCTCGTCGAGCACCTCGATCGCGTGATCGATCTTCCCCTCCTCGTGCAGCGACGCCTCGGAGAAGAAGCGGTCGAACTCCACCCGGAAGCGGGTGAGCGTGGTCCGCACCGCGTCGACCATGAGCGCGACGCCGTCGCGCGCCAGCTCCCAGGGGTCGGCGTCCGCCGCGCCCGGCAGCTGCTCGGCGAGCCGCTCGACGTACTCGCCCCGGTAGCCGTCCTCGGGCGGCTCCTCGCCGCGGGCCCGCGCCTGGATCGACTCGCCGAAGCGCAGCACCTGCGAGCCGTGGTCGTTCACGTAGTACTCGCGGTCCACGTCGTGGCCGGCGAACGCGAGGATCCGGCAGAGCGAGTCGCCCCAGGCGGCGTGGCGGCCGCTCGCCACCGTCAGCGGCCCGGTCGGGTTCGCGCTCACGAACTCGACCTGCACGCGCTCCGGCGCCGCCGCGGTGCCGCCGCCGTAGGCGTCGCCGCCGGCCAGCGCGCCGGCGAGCGAGCCGCGGAACCAGGCGTCCGAGAGGAACAGGTTGAGGAAGCCCGGCCCGGCCACCTCCACTCGGTCGAGCGCGCCGTCGAGGCGCTCGCTCACCAGCTCGCCGAGCCGGCCGGCCACGTCGCGCGGCGGCTCGCCGAGCGTCGGCGCGAGCAGCATCGGGGCGTTGCTGGAGAAGTCGCCGAAGTCCGGCCGCGGCGGGCGGTCGAGCTTGGCGCCGGCCACCGTGGCGCCGCCGCCCAGCTCCTCCGCCGCCGAGCGGACGGCCGCGGCGAGCTCTGCGATCGGGTCGGCGGGGGGCACCCGGGGCAGACTAGTAGTGGTAGGGCTCGCCGGCCAGGATCTTGTGGGCGCGGTAGAGCTGCTCGAGCACCACGACGCGCGCGAGCTGGTGGGGCAGCGTCATCTGGCCGAGCGAGAGGCGCAGGTCGCAGCGGTCGAGGTCGAGGCCGCGCGGGCCGCCCACCACGAAGCAGAGGTCGCGGCCCTCCTGGCGGCGCTCCTCGAGGAAGCCGCTGAAACCCACCGAGTCGTACTGGCGCCCGTCCGCGGCGAGCAGCACGACGAAGGCGCGGTCGGGGATGCGGCCGTCCACGCTCTGATCCTCGCGCACCTCCACGAGCTCCAGGCGGGTGTGCCGGGCGAGCAGCTTCTGGTAGTGCTGGACGTCGTCCGCGTAGGGCGGCCGCAGGCGGCCGACAGCCAGGACGATCGTTCTCAAAGGTGGCCCCGCCGGATTTCCGCGATACTAGCCCCGTGGCAGACGAGCCGGCCCGCGAGCGCCAGTACAACATCCAGACCACGCCCGAGGCGATGATGGGCGTCTACGCGAACTTCGCGAACGTGAGCCACTCGGACTACGAGTTCACGATCACCTACGCGCGCGTGGACCACGAGGTCGAGGACGCGGAGGTGCCCGGGGTCGTGGTCGCGCGGGTGAACCTCTCGCCGCGCTTCATGCGCGAGCTGATCGACGCCATGGAGGACAACTACTCGAAGTGGCAGGCGCGCGAGCGGATCCGCGAGCTGCCGGAGTACCCGAGCGGCGACCAGCCGCCGCCGGACGCCGCCTAGCGCTCCTCGCGCGCGTAGGTCAGCGCGAAGCCGATCCGCTCGACCGCGGGCGGGTGGGTGCCGAACAGGGCCGACAGCACGCCGGGCGGGTCCGGGTCGCCGAGGTTCTTGGTGACGAGCCGGCGCTCGAGCGCGATGAAGCCGGCCGGGTCGCCGGTGAGGCGCAGCGCGTAGGCGTCGGCGCGGGCCTCGACGCGGCGCGAGACGTAGTTGCCGGCGATGCCGAGCGCGAACGAGACGACCGCGAGCGCGAGGACGGCCGCCGGGAGGGTGGCGGGACCCGCCGCGCCCCCGCCGCCGGCCCGCGGCGCCCAGCGCTCGGTCAGGCGCTGTATCACGAGCAGCCCGCCGGGCGCCACGAGCGCGACCCAGAGGAGCCCCCTCGGCACGTCGTCGTGCTTCACGTGCCCGAGCTCGTGCGCGACGACGGACCGCACCTCCGCCGGCGAGAAGTCCTCGATCAGGTTGTCGTAGAGCACGACCCGCTTGGTGTGCCCGAGGCCGCCCACGTAGGCGTTCGCGCCGGTCGTCCGGCGGCTGGCGTCGATCCGGTAGACCTCCCCCACCTCCACGCCCGAGCGCTCGGCCAGCTCGAGCACCTCGCTGCGCAGCCTGCCCTCGGGCAGGGCGGTGAAGCGGTTGAAGACCGGGTCGATCACCACCGGGGCGAGCCAGAGGAACACCACGCTGAGCGCCACCACCGCCGCGGAGGCGGGCGCCCACCAGTGGCGCGGGAAGCGCCGCATCAGCCCCACGAGGATCGCGGCCCCGGCCGCGGCGAGCGGCGCCTCGATCGCGGCCGCCTTGCCCACGTCGGCCAGCCACGGCCCCCAGTCCTGGGTGGAGAGGCCGTAGTCCTCGGCGCGCGAGTGGCGCGCGGCCGCCAGCGGCAGCGTCACGACCACGATCGCGACCGAGATCGCCGCGCCGGCGGCGGCCGAGCCGAGGATCGGCCTGGCGCCGGCCCGCTCGAGGGCGCGCCGGATGCGCCGCGGCGGGCGCAGCGCCACCAGCGCCAGCGCGCCGCCGGTCACGGCCAGGCCGGCCAGTCCCAGGACGCGCTGCGGCCCGCTGTAGTCGTGGATCCGGTCGAGCTCGGCGCGGTCGAAGTAGGCTTGCTCGCTCGCCGGCGCCGGATCGATCAGGCCGCCCCGTGGCCGGACGGCGAGCGTCGCCGCCCCCGCCGTCACGACGGCTATGGCCACCGCGACCGGCAGCCCCGAACGATGACCGCGCATTCCCCCAACAATGTAGAAGCGAGCCGTGTGGCCCTGCTGTCGGACGTGCACGGAAACCTGCCCGCCTTCCAGGCGGTCCTCGCGGACATCGAGCGGGAGGGCGTGGACGCGCGCTGGTGCCTCGGCGACCTCGTCGGCTACGGCGCGCAGCCCGACGAGTGCGTCGCCCTGGCGCGGGAGGCGTGCGAGGTCTGCCTGATCGGCAACCATGACCTGGTCGTGATCGACAAGCTCGACGTGCGCGAGTTCTCCCAGAACGCGGCGATCGCGGCGCTCTGGACGCGCGACAACATCGCGGCGGAGTCCGTGGAGTACCTCAGCCGCCTCGCCTCGGAGGACGAGGCGGGCGCCCTCGGCCTCTACCACGCGAGCCCGCGCGACCCCGTCTGGGAGTACGTCCTGTCCACGAGCCAGGCCGCCGGCTGCATGGACGCTATGGAGCCCCGCGTGGGCGCGGTCGGTCACTCGCACGTGGCCCTGTGGTTCGCGCGCGACGAGGCCGGCGCCGCCGTGAGCGGCGACCAGGCGCCCGCCGGGACCGAGCTCGACCTCTCCAGCGGCGACTGGATCGTGAACCCGGGCGGCGTCGGCCAGCCGCGCGACGGCGACCCGCGCGCCGCCTGGCTCCTGCTCGACCTCGCGACCTGGAGCGCCACGTGGCGGCGCGTGGAGTACCCGATCGACGACGCCGCCCGCGCGATCGAGCAGGCAGGTCTGCCCGTCGCGCTATCGAAGCGGCTCTACGTGGGGCAATGACGATCGCTCGGCTGACAGCACTGCTACTGGCGGCGATCGGCCTCGGCCTGGTCGCGACCGGCTGCGGCGGCGAGGAGGGCCCGCAGATCCCGCGCGACGAGGCGCGCAACATCGTACGCCGCCTCCAGGAGGCCGACCGGCGGCTCAGCCAGGACCCGCCCGTCTGCGGCGATCTCTCCGAGGACACGATCCCGGCGCTCGAGGACCAGGTCGCGAACCTGCCCGAGGAGACCGACGAGGGCGTCCGGGAGACGATGCAGGACGGCGTCGACCACCTGCGCAGCCTGATCGAGGCCGAGTGCGCGGCCCGCCAGGAGGATACGGAGGAGACGACCAGCGATACGACGGAGGAGGAGCCGGCGCCGGACACCGACAGCGAGCCGGAGCTGCCCGACACCGACACCGAGCCGGACCTGCCCGACACCGAGCCGCCCGACACCGACACCGAGCCGCCCGACACCGACACGACCCCCACGTCCCCGACCACGCCGGACACCGGCGGCGGCCAGGGCGTGCCGGAGGGAGCCGTTCGACCGAAGCCCGGCAAGGGCAAGAAGAAGGGCGGCGGCTGATGGCCACTCCGAGCGAGGTCGCCGAGCGCTACCGGATCGAGGACCGCCTCGGCGCGGGCGGCATGTCCACGGTCTTCCGCGCGCACGACACCGTGCTCGAGCGCCCGGTGGCGGTCAAGCTGCTCGCCGAGCACCTCGCCGAGGACGAGGCTTTCGTGGCGCGCTTCCGCCGCGAGGCGCTCGCCGCCGCCCGGCTCCAGCACCCCAACATCGTGCAGGTCTTCGACTCCGGCCAGGACGCGGCCAGCGGCCGCCACTACATCGTCATGGAGTTCGTGGAGGGCCCCTCGTGCGCCGACCTGCTGCGCCAGCACCGGATGTTCGACGCCGAGGACACCGTCCGGATCGTGCGCGACGCCTGCCACGGCCTCGACTACGCCCACCGCGCCGGAGTCATCCACCGCGACGTGAAGCCCGGCAACCTGCTGGTCGCGTCGGAGACCGGGACCACCAAGCTCGCCGACTTCGGCATCGCGAAGGCGGCGGAGCAGACGCGGATCACGCAGGTGGGGTCGGTGCTCGGCACCGCCGCCTACCTCTCCCCCGAGCAGGCCGCCGGCGAGGAGACCGCCCAGGCCTCCGACATCTACTCGCTCGGCGTGTGCGCCTACCAGTTCCTGGCCGGGCGGCTGCCGCACGAGTACGGCTCGCTGACCGAGCTCGCCCTCAAGCAGCAGCAGGAGGAGGTCGCGCCGATCACCCAGTTCCGCCAGGACGTCACACCCGAGCTCGACCGCGCCGTGCGCGCCTCGCTCGAGCGCGACCCGGCGCGGCGCTACTCGAGCGCGCTGGAGATGGCCACGGCGCTCGAGGCCGGCCTCCGCGGCGAGGCCACGGCCGCCACCCAGCAGCTCGACACCGGCGCCACCAACGTGCTCGCCGCCGGCGAGGCCACCAACCTGCTGGGCCGCACCCGCGCGGCGCCGCCGGTCGTGGCTCCACCGCCGCGGCCGATCGACTCGCGCCCGGCGGCCCAGTCCCAGCCGCAGCGCAGGCGCCGCAACCCGCTCAAGTGGATCGTCGGCATCCTCATCGCGCTGCTGCTCGGAGCAGCCATCGCGCTCGCCCTCGGCCTCGACGACGGGGCGCGCGAGAAGATCCAGGAGGACAACGCGAAGCAGCAGGTGGAGGAGCTCATCAAGTACGTCCGGGAGCACCGGGAGTAGGCCGGTGGCCGTCCCCTCCCGAACTCGCTACGCGCAGAGCGGCGACCTCCACATCGCGTACCTGACGGTCGGGGACGGGCCGCTCGACCTGATCTACATCCCGACCTTCTTCGGGGCGATCGAGCACTACTGGGCGTACCCGCCGGTGGCGAGCTTCTTCGAGCGGCTCGCCGATTGCGGCCGGCTCACGATGTTCGACCGGCGCGGCAGCGCGATGTCCGACGCGCCGACGGGCCACGGCTACGCGCTGGAGGACCAGATCGACGACGTGATCGCGGTGATGGACGCGGTGGGCATCGAGCGCGCCGGGCTCTTCGCCCAGCTCGAGGGCTGCATGATGGCCACGCTGTTCGCGGGCACCCACCCCGACCGGGTCGCGTCGCTGGCGCTCTACTCGCCGTTCGCGCGGCTCACGCGCACCGCGGGATACGAGATCGGCCTCACGCCGGAGGAGCGCCGCGAGCAGGTGATCGAGGCGTCGCTCGCGCACTGGGGCGAGGGCACGCGCGGGATCCCGATCGCGCCGAGCCTCGCCGACGACCCCGAGTTCATCGAGTGGTTCGGCAAGCTCGAGCGGCTGACGGGCCCGCCGGGCTTCATGCGCCGGCTGCTCGAGTTCCACCACGAGACGGACGTGCGCGCGATCCTCCCGCAGGTCCGCGTCCCCACGCTCGTGCTCGCGCGGCCGCAGACGGGGTTCTTCGATCCCGCGCACGCCCGTTACGTCGCCGAGCGGATCCCAGACGCGCGGCTCGTGGAGCTCCCCGGCACGGACGTCTTCGTGGCGGGCGGCGAGGCCGAGACGCTCATCAGCGAGCTCGAGGAGTTCTTCACGGGCGCGCGCCGCGAGCGGCCGCCCGAGCGCATCCTGGCCACCGTGCTCTTCACCGACATCGTCGGGTCCACGCAGCGGGCGGCCGAGCTGGGCGACTCGCGCTGGCGCCAGCTGCTGGACCGCCACAACGAGCTGGTGCGCAGGCATCTGGCCCGCCACCAGGGGCGCGAGGTCAAGACGATCGGCGACGGCTTCCTCGCGACCTTCGACGGCCCCGCCCGCGGGGTGCGCTGCGCGACCGAGATCGCCGACGAGGTCAGGCGGCTCGGGATCGAGATCCGCGCGGGGCTGCACACGGGCGAGTGCGAGATCGTCGGCGACGACGTGGCCGGGATGGCCGTGAACATCGGCGCGCGGGTCTCGTCGCTCGCCGGGCCGGGCGAGGTGCTCGTGTCCGGAACCGTCAAGGACCTCGTCGTGGGCTCCGAGCTGGAGTTCGCCGAGCGCGGCGAGCACGAGCTGAAGGGCGTGCCCGGCTCCTGGCGGCTCTACGAGGCCGCGGCCGGCGCGTAGGGGGCGGCGCCCGCGAGCACCTCCTCGGCGTGGCGCTCGTACGTCCCCTCGACGATCGCCGCGCGGATGCCGTCCATCAGCGACTTCATGAAGGTGAGGTTGTGCAGCGTGATCAGCCGTGCGCCGGTGAGCTCGTTCGTGCGCGCGAGGTGGTGGATGTAGCCGCGCGTGTGCTCGCGGCAGGCCGGGCACGGGCAGCCGTCGGCGATCGGCTCGCGGCTCTCGCGGTTGGCCGCCTTCGTGAGGTCGAGCCGCCACCGCGAGGCGGGCTCCGGCACCAGCGCGGTGCCGTGGCGGGCCAGGCGCGTGGGCGTCGCGCAGTCGAAGGTGTCGATCCCGGCCGCCACGGCGGCGACGATGTCGTCCACGTCGCCGATCCCGAGCAGGTGGCGCGGCTTCTCGCCGGGCAGGGGCCGCAGCGACCACTCCACGACCTCGCGCATCTGGGCCTTCTCCTGCCCGAGCGAGCCTCCGATCGCCACCCCGTCGACGTCGCTCGACGCGACTCGCTCGGCCGACTCGGCACGCAGGTCCTCGAACACGCCGCCCTGCACGATCCCCATGAAGAGCTGCCCGTCCGGGGCGCGCTCGCGGCGCCACGAGACGCAGCGGTCGAGCCAGCGGCTGGTGCGCTCGCTGGCGCGGGCGGTGTAGTCGCGGTCGACGTGGAACGGCGTGCACTCGTCGAACGCGAGTGCGATGTCCGAGCCGAGCGCCGCCTGGATCTCCATCGAGGTCTCCGGGCCCATGTAGCGCTCCTCGCCGTTCACGTACGAGCGGAAGCGCACGCCCTCCTCCTCGATCGACAGGATCCGGCTCTGCCGGTCGCCGCGGCGGCGCTTGATCTCCTCGGCGATCGACCCGTGCCCCATCGAGAAGACCTGGAAGCCGCCCGAGTCGGTGATGATCGGCCGCCGCCAGCCCATGAACTCGTGCAGGCCGCCCATCCGCTCGACCTGCTCGTGGCCGGGCTCGAGGAACAGGTGGAAGGTGTTGCCGAGCACCATGTCGAAGCCGAGCTCGGCCACCTCGGCCGCGTGGAGCGAGCGCACCGTGGCGGTCGAGGCGAGCGGGACGAACGCCGGCGTGCGCACCTCGCCGTGCGCACAGCGAAGGACGCCCGCCCGGGCGCTCCCCGAGCGGGCGTCGATCTCGAGCGGGGGTACCTGCGGCACCCCGTCAGCCTATGGCGCCCGGCGTCAGCCCTCGATCACCGGCTGGCCGTTGCCGTTGGAATTGCTGTTGATCTGGATCCGGCGCGGCTTGCGCTGCTCGGGCTTCGGGATCCACACCGCGAGCACGCCCTTGTCGAACTCCGCGCGGACCGCGTCGGGGTCGATGCCGTCGGGCAGCGTCAGCGAGCGGCTGAAGCTCCCGGTGGCGCGCTCCACGCGGTACCAGCCGCGCTCGCGCTTCTCGAACTCGGACTTGCGCTCGCCGGCGATCGTGAGCGCGTTGTCGCGGATCTCGATCGTCACGTCGTCCTCGCCGAGGCCGGGGAGGTCGGCCTTCAGGAGGAAGTGGTCGTCGGCCTCGACCAGGTCCATCGCCGGGACCCAGCGCTGGCTCCGCGACTCGTCGAACAGCGTGTTGAAAAGGCGGTTGAAGTCGCTCGAGAACGGCTCGGGCTTCATCAGAAGGGTCATTGCACACCTCCTTTGAGTGACTCACACGGGGTAGAACCCCAGTGCGCGGCAGTATAAAAACCTGAGTCGTCCTTTGTCAACTCTGGCGGCGGCTCATTCGATCAGCGTGCGACCACTCATCGCCTCCGGCTGCTCCTGGCCGAGCAGGTCGAGCACGGTCGGCGCGACGTCGGCGAGCACGCCGCCGTCGCGCAGGCGCCCCACGTCGGCGGTGACCACGAGCGGGACCGGGTTGAGCGAGTGCGCGGTGTTCGGGCTCCCGTCCGGCTCGAGCATGTTGTCGGCGTTGCCGTGGTCGGCGGTCACGATGCAGGCGCCGCCCGACTCGTGCACCGCTGCCGCCACGTCGCCGAGGCAGGCGTCCACCGCCTCGACCGCCGCCACCGCCGCCGGGATCGAGCCGGTGTGGCCGACCATGTCGGGGTTGGCGAAGTTGATGATCCCGAAGCCGAAGCCGCCGTCGCGCCAGTGGCTCGTGAAGGCGTCGGCGGCGGCGCGCGCGCTCATCTCGGGCTTGTGGTCGTACGTCGGCACGTCGCGCGGCGAGTCCACCAGGCAGCGCTCCTCGCCGGGGTACTCGTCCTCCTCGCCGCCGTTGAAGAAGTAGGTCACGTGCGCGTACTTCTCGGTCTCGGCGACGTGGAGCTGCCTGATGCCGCGCTCGGCCAGCGTCGACGCCAGCGTGGTGGCCGGGCGCTCGGGCGGGAACGCCACCGGGAACGTGAAGTCCTCGCGGTACTCGGTGAGCGTCGTGAGCCGGTGGCCGGCCTCGTGGAGCTTGATGCTGAGCTGGCGCGCGCGGTCCGGCCGGAAGTTGAAGAAGATCAGCGAGTCGCCCTCGCGCAGCGCCGCGCCGCCGCCGACCAGCGTCGGCTTCACGAACTCGTCGGTCTCGCCGCGCTCGTAGGCGGCGCGCACCGCCGCCGCGCCCTCCTCCGCCGGCGGCTGGCCGGATCGCGCGTGCTCGATCGCGTCCAGCGCGAGCTGCGTGCGGTCCCAGCGGTTGTCGCGGTCCATCGCGTAGTAGCGCCCGGTCACCGTCGCGATCCGGCCCCCGGCCGCGCCGAGCCAGCCCTCGACCGTCTCCACGTAGCCGGCGCCCGAGTCCGGCAGCGTGTCGCGGCCGTCCGTGAAGGCGTGCAGGTACAGCTCCCGCACGCCCTGGGCGGCGGTCAGCTCGATCAGCGCGCGCAGGTGGCCCATGCTCGCGTGGACGCCGCCCTCCGACACGAGCCCGAGCAGGTGCACCCGCGGCGCTCGCATCGCGTCGAGCAGGACGGCGTTGCGGGCGAGCGACCCGTCCTCGATCGCGTCGTCGATCCGCGTGAGGTCCTGGCGGACCACCGAGCCCGCGCCGAGGTTGAGGTGCCCGACCTCCGAGTTGCCCATCTGCCCCTCGGGCAGGCCCACCGCGCGGCCGCACGCGGTGAGCTGCGTGCGCGGGTGCGTGCGCCAGAGCTCGTCGAACACCGGCGTGCTCGCCAGCTCGACCGCGTTGCCCGGTCCCGGCGGGGCCAGGCCCCAGCCGTCGAGGATCACCAGGCAGACCGACGGAACGGTCAGGGGGCCGCCGCCTCGACGATCTCCGCGAACTCGGCCGGGTCGAGGCTCGCGCCGCCGACGAGCGCGCCGTCCACGTCCGCCTCGGCCATGATCTCGGCCGCGTTCGAGGACTTGACGCTGCCGCCGTAGAGGATCCGCACCGACTCGGCGGCCTCCTTCGAGCGGTCGCCCACGAGCGCGCGGATGAACGCGATCGCCTCCTCGGCCTGCTCCGGCGTGGCGTTGCGCCCGGTCCCGATCGCCCAGATCGGCTCGTAGGCGATCACCACGTCGGCGAGGCGCTCGTCCGGGACCTTCTCGAGCCCCTCCTGCACCTGGTGGCGCAGCTTGCGCTGGGTCTCGCCGGCCTCGAACTCGTCCTCGGACTCGCCCACGCAGAGGATCGGCTCGAGCCCCGCCGCGAGCGCGGCCGGCACCTTGTCCTGGAGCGCGCGGTCGGTCTCGCCGCAGTCGCGGCGGCGCTCCGAGTGGCCGAGCACGACGCCGTCCACCCCGACCTCGGCGAGCATCGTCGCCGACACCTCGCCCGTGTACGCGCCCTCGTCGGCGTGGTGCATGTTCTGGGCGAGCACCTTCACGCCGGAGCCCTGGGCCTTCTCGACGGCCTTCGCCAGCGCGAGGTACGGGACGCACAGGCCGACGTCCACGGAGTTGCGGAGCCGCAGGCGCCCGAGCAGCCGGCCGACGTACTCCTCGGTCTCGGCGATCGACTTGTACATCTTCCAGTTGCCGGCCACGTACGGGGTCCTACGCATCGTCGAGCGCCTCCACTCCGGGCAGCGGCTTGCCCTCGAGCAGCTCGAGCGAGGCGCCGCCGCCCGTCGACAGGTGGGTGACCCGATCGGCGAGCCCGAAGCTCACGAGCGCCGCGGCCGAGTCGCCGCCGCCGACGACGGTCATCCCCGGCGCCTCCGCCACCGCCTCGGCCACGCGCCGGGTGCCGCCCGCGAACGGCTCCATCTCGAAGGCGCCCATCGGCCCGTTCCAGAAGACGGTGCCCGCGCGCGCGATCTCGTCCGCGTAGACCTCGCGCGACTCGCGGCCGATGTCGAGGCCCATCCACCCGGCCGACACGGCCACGTCGGCGGTCTCGCGCACCTCGGCGCCCGCGGCGAAGCGGTCGCCCAGCACGAGATCGGTGGGGAGCAGCAGCCGGCAGTCGGAGTCCTCGGCCTTCACGAGCGCCCGGCGGGCGAGCTCCACGCCCTCCTCCTCGACGAGCGAGTCGCCGGTGTCCTTGCCCTGCGCGCGGAAGAAGCTGAAGCACATCGCGCCGCCGATCAGCAGCGCGTCGGCCATGTCCAGGAAGCGATCGATCAGGCCCACCTTGTCGCTGACCTTCGCGCCGCCGAGCACGACCACGAGGGGGCGCTGGGGCGCCCCCACGATCTCGCCGAGCGTCCGCACCTCGCGCTCGAGCAGCGGCCCGGCGGCCGCGGGCAGGAACTCGGTCACGCCCACGGTCGTCGCGTGCGCGCGGTGGGCGGCGCCGAACGCGTCGTTCACGTACTGGTCGCCGAGCTCGGCGAGCTGCTCCGCGAGCTCGCGGTCGTTCCCGGTCTCCCCCGGCTCCCAGCGCGTGTTCTCGAGCACGAGCACCTCGCCGGGGTCGAGGCGCGAGGCGCCGCGGCGCACCTCCGGCCCGACCACCTCGGGCGCCTGGTGCACGCGCGCGCCGAGCAGCTCGCCCAGGCGGCGCGAGACCGGCTCCATCGACGTCTCCGGGTCGCGGGTCTTGGGCCGCCCGAGGTGGGAGCAGACGACGACCCGGGCGTCGCGCTCGCGCAGGAGCTCGAGGGCGGGGATGGCCGCGCGGATGCGCGTGTCGTCGGCGACCTCGCCGCCCGCGAGCGGGACGTTGAGATCGGCCCGCACCAGGACCGTCTGCCCCGAACGGATCTCGACGTCGCGCAGCGCCTTCTTGGCGAAGCCCGCCACGTCCCCTAGAGCACCTTCTGCGCGAGCTCCACGACGCGGTTCGAGTAGCCCCACTCGTTGTCGTACCAGGCGATGACCTTCACCAGCCGGCCGTCGATGACCATCGTCAGCGGGGCGTCGAAGATCGACGAGTAGGGCGAGCTGACGATGTCGCTCGAGACGATCGGGTCCTCCGTGTACTTGAGGATCCCTGCGAGGTCGCCGCTGTCGGCCCGGTCGCGGATCGCCTGGTTGACCTCCTCGACCGACGTCTCGCGCGACGCGGTGAAGACCAGGTCGACGACCGAGCCGGTGGGGATCGGCGCGCGCACGGCGATGCCGTTGAGCTTGCCGTCGAGGTCGGGCACGACGAGGCCGATCGCCTTCGCGGCGCCGGTCGACGTCGGGATCAGGTTGATCGCGGCGGCGCGGGCGCGGCGCAGGTCCTTGTGCGGGAGGTCCTGGAGGCGCTGGTCGGCGGTGTACGCGTGGATCGTGGTCATCACGCCGTGCTCGATGCCGATCGCGTCGTGGAGCACCTTCGCGACCGGCGCGAGGCAGTTGGTCGTGCACGACGCGTTCGAGATCACGCTGTGGCTCTCGCGGTCGTAGTCGGACTCGAAGTTCACGCCCAGGCAGACGGTCGTGTCGGGTCCCTTGGCCGGCGCCGAGACGATCACCTTCTGCGCGCCCGCGTCGAGGTGCTTGGCGGCGCTCTCGCGGTCGGTGAACAGGCCGGTCGACTCGATCACCACGTCGGCGCCGACGTCACTCCACGGCAGGTTCGCCGGGTCGCGCTCCGAGAAGACCTTCAGCTCCTTGCCGCCGATCGCGAGGCTCGACTCGCCGGCCTCCACGTCCACGTCGAGCGGCCCGAGGATCGAGTCGTACTTGAGCAGGTGGGCGAGCGTCTTGGTGTCGGTGATGTCGTTGACGCCAACCCAGTCGACGTCCGCGCCGCGGGCATGAGCGGCCCGCCAGACGTTGCGACCGATCCGACCGAAGCCGTTGATGCCGACCTTCACCGCCAAGCCATCCGTCCTTTCTCGTGGTTACGGGGCCGTAAGGGCCCCGCCGGAGAAACCTATCAGCGGGGCTGCCTACGGCCGCCGGGGCGGCTTGTCCACGTCGCGGTGCACGACGTCGACGAGATACTCGCCGCTCTCGCCCACCACGCGAGCGAGGTGGTCCGCGATCGCGACGGAGCGATGGCGGCCGCCGGTGCAGCCGATTCCGATCGTCAGGTGCGCCTTTCCCTCGCGCGCGTACGCGGGAAGCAGGTACTCGAGCAGCGGCCTCAGGCGCTCGTAGAACTCGTCGATCCCGTCGGAGCTCTCGACGAAGTCGATCACCGGCTCGTCGCGGCCGGTGAGCTCGCGCAGCTCCTCCTCGTAGTGCGGGTTCGGCAGGAAGCGCACGTCGAAGAGCAGGTCCGCCTCGCCCGGCGCGCCGTGCTTGAAGCCGAACGTGAGGAACGTGACCGCGAGCTTGCCGCGCGTCGCCTGCGGCAGCATCTTCTCCACGACGATCTTGCGGAGCCGCGAGGCGGAGAGGTCGGTGGTGTCGATCGCCACGTCGGCGCGCTCGCGCAGCGGCTCGAGCAGCGCCTTCTCCTCCTGGATCGCGCTGGAGACGCGGCCGCCGTTGGCCAGCGGGTGGCGCCGGCGGGTCTCCTTGAAGCGGTGCAGCAGGACGTCCTCGGACGCGTCGAGGAACAGCACGCGGTGGCGCACCCCGCGCTCGTCGAGCTCGTCGAGCACGCGCGCGAAGCCCTCGAAGTACTCGCCGCCGCGCACGTCGCACACCACCGCGGCGCGCTCGACCTTGCTGCCCTCGTGGGCGAACAGGTCGGCGAGCGAGGCGATCATCTCCGGCGGCAGGTTGTCCACGCAGAAGTAGCCGGCGTCCTCGAACGCCGCCATCGCCTGCGACTTGCCCGCCCCCGAGAAGCCGGTGATCAGGACGAAGTCGTCGATCGCGGGCACCGCGGGCCTATCGGATCTTGTGGACGTACTCGTAGACATCGCGGGCGACCTTCCCTGGAACACCCGGCACCGCCTCGAGCTCCTCCCGACTCGCCTGCAGGAACCGCTCGGGGGTCCCGAAGTGCTGCAACAAGAGTCGCTTGCGGGTCGGACCGATTCCCGGCACCTCGTCCAGCACCGACCTCGTCATCGCCTTGTCGCGCCTGCCGCGGTGGAACTCGATCGCGAAGCGGTGGGCCTCGTCGCGCACGCGCTGGAGCAGGTGCAGGGCCGGCGAGTTGTCCGGGAGCACCAGCGGGTCGGTCCGCCCGGGCACGAAGATCTCCTCGATCCGCTTGGCGAGGCTGATCACCGTCACGCCCTCGTCGCGGAACGGCTGGAGCGCGGCCAGGCCGCTCGACAGCTGGCCCTTGCCGCCGTCGATCACGATCAGCGCCGGAATCGCCGCGAAGCTATCGTCGTAGGCGCGCTCGTGCGGCGAGCGCTCCCGGTGCGACACGAACTGCGCCATGCGGCGCGAGAGCACCTCGTTCATCGCGGCGAAGTCGTCCTGGGCGACGTCGCGGACCCCGAAGCGCCGGTAGTCGGACTTCTTCGGCGCCGCGCCCTCGAACACGACCATCGACGCGACCGTGTGCGTCTCGCCCAGGTTCGAGATGTCGAAGCACTCGATGCGCATCGGCAGCGCGTCCATGCCGAGCTCGCGCTGGAGCTGCTCGAGCGCCTCGACGCGCTGGACGCGGCGGTGCTCCGAGCGCAGCCGGTCCTGGTCGAGCGCGAGGCGGGCGTTGCGCTGCGCCAGCTCGAAGATGCGCCGCTTGTCGCCGCGCTCGGGGTGGCGCAGCTCGACGGCGCCACCGCGGCGGTCGCCGAGCGCCGCGGCGGCCCGGTCGAGATCCGCCACGCCGAGCGTGGCGACAAGCGCCGCATCTTCGAGCTCGCGGAGCGGAATGCCAGGCTGGCGCTCGACCAGGACCGGCTGCGCTCGGAGCACCGCCGCGTCCAGCGCGTCGAGGCGCTCGAGCAGCTCCAGCGCGAGCTCGGCATGGACGCGCTGCCGATGCGCAT
>DASVWC010000002.1:0-17737 GCA_036389835.1 Thermoleophilaceae bacterium
CTGGGACGTGCTCGAGGAGGTCATCCAGGAGCACCCGGTGCTGCTCAACCGCGCGCCGACGCTCCACCGCCTCGGCCTCCAGGCGTTCGAGCCGGTGCTGGTGGAGGGCAAGGCGATCCAGGTCCACCCGCTCGTCTGCTCGGCGTTCAACGCCGACTTCGACGGCGACCAGATGGCCGTCCACCTCCCGCTGTCAGCCGAGGCCCAGGCCGAGGCGCGGCTGCTGATGCTGTCGGCGAACAACATCCTGTCGCCGGCGCACGGCGCGCCGCTGGCCACGCCGACCCAGGACATGATCCTGGGCGCGTACTACCTCACGTTCGGGCCCGACGAGCACGAGCTCGAGGAGCGCCGCCAGCAGGAGCAGACCGGCAAGTGGGACGAGAAGAAGCTGGGCAAGCGCCCGCACGTGTTCCGCTCCTCGATGGAGGCCGAGCTCTCGTACGAGCACGGCATGGTCAACCTGCACGACCTGGCGGAGTACCGCCGCCGCGGGCTCGAGAGCCACGTGCTCACGACCGTCGGCCGGATCATCTTCAACGACCGCGTGGAGCGGGCGCTGGAGGAGACGCTCGAGGGCGACTACGACCCGAACGAGTACGAGTTCGTCAACCGTCCGCTGAAGAAGCGCGACATGAACGACGTGATCCAGCGGCTCGTGGACAAGCACGGCCCGTACGCGGTCGCGCAGGTCCTCGACGCGTTCAAGGACGTGGGCTTCCACTTCGCAACGCAGGCGGGCATCACCGTCTCGAAGAACGACGTGGTGATCCCGCCGGCGAAGGAGGAGATCCTCGAGAGCTACGAGGGCCGCGTCTCCGAGATCCAGGACCAGTACGACATGGGCCTGATCTCGCCCGAGGAGCGCCACGACCGCGTGGTCGAGCTGTGGACGGCCGCCACCGACGAGGTCGGCAACGCGATGCAGGAGAACCTGCCGCCGCTGAACTCGATCTACATGATGGCCAACTCGGGCGCCCGCGGGTCGTTCAAGCAGATCCGCCAGCTCGCCGGCATGCGCGGCCTGATGGCCAACCCGAAGGGCGAGATCATCGAGCGCCCGATCAAGGCCAACTTCATGGAGGGCCTGTCGGTGCTCGAGTACTTCATCTCGACCCACGGCGCCCGCAAGGGCCTCGCGGACACCGCGCTGCGAACGGCGGACTCGGGCTACCTGACCCGCCGGCTCGTGGACGTCTCGCAGGACGTGATCGTCCGCGCCGAGGACTGCGGCACCAAGGAGTTCATCGGCACTCCGCTGCGGCACGCGGACGGCTCGCTGAACTCGAGCATCGCCGGGCGCTTCGCCGCGGAGGAGCTCAAGACCAAGCGCGGGCGCGTGCTCGTGGAGAAGGGCGAGCTGATCACCCAGGACCACGTGGACGCGATCCTCGAGGCGTTCGGCGACGAGCCCGCGGACGTGCCGGTCCGCTCGGTCCTCAAGTGCGAGGCCGACGCGGGCATCTGCCAGCAGTGCTACGGCGTGGCGATGGCCACGGGCAAGCTCGTCGCGATCGGCGACGCGGTCGGCATCATCGCCGCGCAGTCGATCGGCGAGCCGGGCACGCAGCTCACGCTGCGGACGTTCCACACCGGCGGCGTCGCCGGCGCGGACATCACCCACGGCCTCCCGCGCGTCGTCGAGCTGTTCGAGGCGCGCAAGCCGAAGGGCCTGTCGAAGCTGGCCGAGGAGGACGGCGTCGTGACCGTCGAGGACACCGAGAAGGCCCGCCGGGTCATCGTGTCGTCGGCGGACGGCGAGGAGAACGCCTACTCGTTCCCGGTCCGCACGCGGCTGTTCGTGGAGCCCGGCGACAAGGTCAAGGTCGGCGACCAGCTCAACGAGGGCTCGATCTACCCGGCCGAGCTGCTCGACACGCGCGGCCGGACCGACACCGAGGTCTACCTCGTGCGCGAGGTGCAGAAGGTCTACAAGTCGCAGGGCGTCGACATCAACGACAAGCACATCGAGATCGTCGTCCGGCAGATGATGAAGAAGGTCCGGATCGAGCAGCGCGGCAGCTCCAACTACCTGCCGGGCCAGCTGGTGGACCGTCACGAGCTCCTGCGGGAGAACGCCCGGATCAAGAAGGAGAAGGGCGAGCCGGCCGAGTACGCCGAGGTGATCCTCGGCATCACGAAGGCCTCGCTGGCGACCGACTCGTTCCTGTCCGCGGCCTCGTTCCAGGAGACCACCAAGGTGCTCACGGACGCGGCGCTCGAGGGCAAGACCGACCGCCTGCTCGGGCTGAAGGAGAACGTGATCATCGGCAAGCTGATCCCGGCGGCCACCGGCCTGCGGCGCTACCGGAGGCTCGAGATCGAGCCGTCGGAGCCGATCCCGCGGCCGAGCGCCGAGGAGATGGGCCTGCTCGACGAGAGCGAGCTGGCGGCCGAGCTCGGCCTGACCGGGAACGGCGACATCGACGGCTTCTCGTTCGGGGGCGACGGCGGCGACGCCGCCGGCTTCGCGGACGAGCTCGCCGACCTGGCGACGCCGCCCGAGGACACGCCCGACACCTAGGCGTCGACAACGCGGCCGCCGCCCGGCGGCCGCTGCACTAGCGTCCCGCGACCGTGGGCCGCATCACCTCACGCCTCGGCCGGGGCGAGGCGCTCCTGCTCGCCCTGCTCGCCGGCTGGTCGCTGATCCCGCTGGCGGCCGGGGTCGTGCACCTCGTCGAGCACGGCGGGGTGCTCGGAGGCAGCGACGGCATCGGGACGGTGGACCACTTCCAGTACCTCGCGTGGGTGCGCGAGGCCGGCGAGCACGGGCTGATCTCGAACCGCTACGACCTCGCGGACGAGTCGCGCGTCTACCTCCAGCCGATGTGGCTCGCGTCGGGTCTGCTCTGGGCCGCGGGCCTCCCCGTCCAGGCGGCGTTCCTGCTCTGGAAGCCCGCCTGCGTGGCCGTGCTGTTCGGCGGCTGCGCGGCCTACGTGCGCCGGACCGTGGCCGGCCGGGGCGCGCGCGTCGCCGCGCTCGCGCTCGCGCTCTTCTACGTGCCGCCCGCCGCGGTGCTGCTCGGCCGCACCGGCCTCGGGTCGGCCACCGCGGACGGGATCGCCTACCTGTTCGGCTTCCAGCTCGGCCCGGCCACCTACCTGTGGGGCTACGTGCAGACGGCGGTCGCCGTCGGGCTGATGCCGGTCTTCCTGCTCGCGCTCGAGCGGCTGGTCGAGCCGGGCCGCCACGGGCGCGCCGCGGCGGTCGCGGCCGGCGCGGGCCTGCTCGTCGCCTGGGTCCACCCGTGGCAGGGGATGGTGCTGCTGGGGATCGGGGTCGCGATCGCCGTCTGGAGCCGCACGGTCCGACCGCTGGCGCTGCCGCTCGCGGCCACGCTCGCGCCGCTCGTCTACTTCGTCGTGCTCGCGCGGATCGACACGGCCTGGGGCGAGGGGAGCGAGAGCGTGGGCGCCTCGCACCAGTGGGGCTGGCTCGCCCTCGCGCTCGCGCCGCTGGCGCTGCCCGCGCTCGCGGGCGTCGCCCGCCCGGCCGGCACGCGCGAGCGGATCCTGCTCCTGTGGCCGCTCGTCACGCTGCTCGTGTTCGGCCTGCTCGACCGCACCTTCTACTTCAACGTGCTCTCCGGCCTCACCATCCCGCTCGCCGTGCTCGCGGTGCGCGGCGTGCGGCGGCTGCCGCGCTGGGCGGCCGTCGCGGCGGTCGCGGCCGTGACCGCACCGGGGCTCGTGAACTTCGCCTACGAGCTCCGCGAGGGCACGGGCGCCGGCAACTCCCCCCGCTACCTCGAGGCGGGCGAGGCCGACGCGCTCGAGTTCGTCGACGACTCGCCGCGCTCCGGCGGCGTGCTCACGCGCCTCTACCTCGGGCAGGCGGTCCCGGGGCTGGCGGGCCGGCGCACCTACGTCGGGCACCCGTCGTGGACGCCGGACCTCGAGTCCCGCGTGGACGCCACCGAGCGGCTCTTCGCCGGCCGCATGCCGGCGGCCGAGGCGCGCGCGCTGGTCCGCCGCACGCGGGTGGCGTTCGTCGTCCAGGACTGCGCGGAGCGCCACGACCTGGCCGCCACGCTCGGCCCGCTCGTCCGCCGGACCCGCGACTTCGGCTGCGCGCGCGTCTACGAGGTCGGCGCCTGACGCGCGACCGCGGCGGCCCAGTCGAGCAGCAGCTCGACGTGCTCCTCGTCGATGCCGACGGCGGCCTCGGTCTGCACCAGCAGCGTGGGCGCGTCGCGCCGCTCGGCCCAGGCGCGGCACTCGTCGTCGAGGTTGTCGTCGATCCAGGCGGCCGGCCGCTCGCCCGCGAACTCGTCGATCGCCTCGAGCTTCCAGTGGGCGGAGCCGAACGCGGCGCGGCCGTCGAAGCTCAGCACCGGCAGCTCACCCTCCATCTCGAGGAGGTGGACGAGGTGCTCGTTGGCGCGCTCCTCCCAGCCGGTCGCCCAGACGAGCTCGAACTGCCCGGTCAGCCGCGCCAGCCGCTCGGCCGCCGAGCGCCCGATGCAGTGCGGGATCCCCTCGACCATGTGGAACGAGCCGGGCGGGTCGTCGAGGCGGTCGAACCCGAACAGGCTGATGACCCCGTCGACGTCCACGAACAGGATCGGGCGGTTGTGCTGATCGTCTCGCACTGGTTAAGCCTGGAGGGGGCGAGGTTTGGTCGCCCGCAACCTTAGGTATGCAAGGGGTCTACCCCCAAATGGCGTCTCAAGCGAGCAGGCACTCAGGCCGATAGCTCGAATCAACCGCCGGGAAGTCGCTTTCCCAGCCGCATCAGTTCCGAATGACCGTCCACATCGGCATAGCTCTAGCGCTCCTCTGCGCCTTCACGACGAACCTCGCGTTCCTCTACAAGCACCGCGGGGCGTGCCGGGCACCCGACGTCCAGTGGACGCACCCGCTGCGCAGCGGCGCGGCGCTCTTCCGGTCGAAGTGGTTCGCGATCGGAATGCTGGTCGCGCTCGGCGCCTGGATCCTGCACGTGGCCGCGCTGGCGCTCGCCCCGCTGTCCACCGTCCAGGCCGTGATCTGCGGCGGGCTCGTGATGCTCGCCGTGCTCGCCGAGCGCGTCTTCGGGTTCAAGGTCGGCCGCCGCCAGTGGATCGGCGTCGGGTTCACCGCCCTCGGGCTGGCGCTGCTCGCGATCACGCTGCCCACCGCGGGCGGCAACGCGCACGCCACCTACTCGACCGCCGGCATGATCGTCTTCGAGAGCGGCCTGCTCGGCGCCGGCATCCTGCTCGTGCTCTTCCCCAAGCTCGGTGCGCCGACGCACCACCACGGCGTGGTCTTCGGCACCGCGGCCGGCATCCTCTTCGGCGTCTCCGACGTCGCCATCAAGGCGCTCACCGGCTCGGTCGGCGAGAGCGGCCTGATGGGGCTCGCCTCGCCCTGGCTGCTCACCTGCGTGGCCGCCTCGGTGATCGCGTTCTTCGCCTCGGCCCGCGGACTCCAGAAGGGCGACGCGGTGCCGGTCATCACGACCACGAGCGCGGCCGCGAACGTCACGGCGATCGCCGGCGGGATCTCCGTGTTCGGCGACCCGCTCCCCGGCGACACCCTCGGCATCGTCATCCAGATGTTCGCCTTCGTGCTCGTGATCGCGGCCGCCGCGCTCACCCCGGCGCCGCTTCGCGCCGCCTCCGCCGCGCCGGCTCGTTAGCGCTCGCTGCTAGCATCGCCCGCCGCATGCCGAGCACGAATCAGCTTGTCCGCAAGGGCCGTCGCAAGCCCAAGAAGAAGGTCGCCACGCCGGGTCTCAAGTCCGGCCAGGGGCGCAAGAAGAAGATCGCCGCGCCGCAGCGGCGCGGGGTCTGCACGCGCGTGTACACGACCACTCCGAAGAAGCCGAACTCGGCGCTGCGCAAGGTCGCGCGCGTGCGGCTGACCAACGGGATGGAGGTCACGACCTACATCCCGGGCGAGGGCCACAACCTCCAGGAGCACTCCGTGGTCCTGGTGCGCGGCGGCCGCGTCAAGGACCTCCCGGGCGTGCGCTACAAGGTCGTGCGCGGGACGCTCGACGCCGCCGGCGTCTCGGACCGCAAGAAGGCCCGCTCGCAGTACGGCGTCAAGGCGAGGTAGCAGGGGTGCCGCGCCGCAACTCGCCGGGCACGCGTCCGCTCGAGCCCGATCCCGTCCACGGCTCGCGCCTCGTGCAGCAGATCGTCAACAAGGTGATGATCGACGGCAAGAAGTCGACCGCCGAGCACATCGTCTACGGCGCGCTGGAGACGCTCTCGCGCAGGACCAACCAGCCGCCGGTCGAGGCGCTCGAGGCGTCCATCAAGGCTCTCACCCCCGTCCTCGAGGTCCGCTCCCGCCGCGTCGGCGGCGCGACCTACCAGGTGCCCGTCGAGGTGCCGCAGCGCCGCGCCCGCACGCTGGCCGTCCGCTGGCTCGTGTCGTTTGCCCGCGAGCGGCGCGAGAAGAGCATGGCCGACCGGCTGGCCGGCGAGCTCGCGGACGCGCAGTCCGAGCAGGGCGGCGCGTTCAAGCGCAAGGAGGATATCTACCGGATGGCGCAGGCGAACAAGGCCTTCGCCCACTACCGCTGGTAATCCCGCCTGCTGCAAACCGTCGGATTCCGGCGTCATCGGGCACTCGGCTTACTGTCGTAAGCCTTCGGCCCTGCTTCCTTGGACTCCTCGGTTTTCGCGGCGGGCTTACCAGCGGCCGCTGGAACTCCCCGCCGGCCGCGGCATCGCCGCCCCGCTCCGGCCCCGCCGCCCCGCCGCCGCCCCGCCGCCGCCGCGCCGCCCCGCCGCCGGCCCCGCTCAGTCCGTCGGTGGGCGGGTGCCCGTCGCCTGCGGCTCCGCCTCCGGCTGCGCCGGGAAGCCGTCTGAGTCGCATGTCGCCGGGTCGGGGTCGCCGGTCAGCTCGAAGATCGCCAGGGGGCCCGCGCGGTCGATGCGCCGCGCCGCCGGGTCGGTCTCGGTCCAGCGGGCCTCGCGCGGGTAGGCGCTCGAGGCGCCCCAGGGGTAGTTGAAGGGGGCCGTGACCACGTAGTCGTAGTCGCCGGCCGCCAGGCGCTCGCGCCACTCGGCGCAGCTCGCGACCGAGCGGAACTCGCCGTCGCCGCCGTCGACGCCCACGTACTGGACGCGGTTCGAGAGGTCGCCGCCGTAGAGCGGGTACTGGAGGAAGAAGCCGACGATCCCTATCCGTGCGTCGTGCACGCCGCGCGCCCACCGGAACGGGAGCGCCAGCGCGGACGCGCTATCGGCGTAGCGGTAGTCGAAGTAGACGTCCTGCGCCTTGTAGCCGGCCGCCGCCACGGCGAGCGCGGCGATCGCCGCGACGGCGGCGAGCCCGCGCCCGCGCACGAGCGATCGCGCCGAGCCGGCGGCCGCCACCGCCAGCACCGCGGCCACGCCTGCGACCGCCGCCGCCACGCTCGGCCGCGCGCCCCAGAGCTCGAAGACCCCGGAGGAGAACTGCATGGCGACGAAGACGACGCCGAGGGCGGCCAGCGCCACCCACTGCCGCCTGCCGCGCAGCGCCGGAAGCAGGGGCAGCGCCACCAGGCCGAGCGCAAGGGCGGGGGTCAGGTGGCGCATGTTCCAGAGCACCAGGTGCGGGATGCCCTGCGGCGAGCCGCCCGCGCTTCCGGGGGTGATCGCGTACGCGACGGCGATGACCACGGCCGCTGCGCCCAGGAGCCGGTGGAGCCGGCTCGCGCCGACCGCCGCCACAGCGGCGCCGCCGGCGAGCGTGAGCGCGAGCACCGCCCACCACGCCGGCCCGAGCGCGGTCTCGGCGGCGGGGACGAACCAGTCGCCCCAGAAGCCGTCGATCTCGCCCGCGCGCTCGGCGATCGACCCGGTCACCCAGCGCTCGGTGTAGGGGGCGAGCTCTGGCTTGTCGAGCGACAGCGGCCCCAGGTCCACCCACGGCGCCGGGTTGCCGGTGTGCGCGAGGTTGCGCGCGTACCAGTAGCCGCCGGCCACGAGCAGCGCCGCCGCCCAGATGCCGGCGGTGGCGAGGCGGCGCCCGCGCTGCGCGGCCGCGACCGCGACCGCCGCGAGCAGCAGCGCGGGCACGACCATGCTCAGCTTCACGCCGAGCAGCAGGCCGCCGGCGACGGCGGCGATCACGGTCGGCGCGCGGGCGCGGCCGCCGTTCACGAGCAGGGCCACAGCCGCGAGCAGGAGCGCGACGCCCATCACGTCGTCCTTGCCGGTCCCCCCGTCCATCCCGGTGAGGATCGGCGAGCCCGCGACGACCGCCGTCCCGAGCAGCGTCGCCGGGCCGGCGCCGAACGGGCGGCCGACGCACCAGCCCGCCGCCAGCGCGAGCGCGAGCCAGCCGAGGTTCACGAACGGCGAGAGGAGGTCGTTGCCGAAGGCGACCATCCCGACCGCGTGCACGAGCGACCCGTTCGCCGGGTGGAACGGCGTGAGCGGCTCGTAGCTCGTGAAGTGGAGGGCGGTGGTCGAGCCCTCCTGCGCGAAGCGGGCCGCGACCGGCAGGTGGTACCAGAGGGTGTCCGGGTCGGTCATGCCGCTGTGGATCGCGAAGTCGGTGCGGTCGAGCCAGGCCACCGCGACCGCCGCGCAGGCGGCGAGGGCGACGGCGATGGCCAGGCGCCCGCCGTGCTGGGGGGGAGCCGGGCGGCTCCCGCCGGCCGCCGCCGCGGAGCCGGGTACGGCGGCTGGGTGGGGGGAGCCCCGCCCGCCGCGACGGCTCCACCACCACGCCGCTCCGCCGGCCGCCGCGCACGCGACCACCAGCGGCACCCGTTCGAGCAGCCCCACCGTCCCGAGCGCCTCCGCCACGAGGATCAGCGCGGCCAGCCCCAGCACGGCCTCCGCCACCCGCGCCGGCGCCCCGCTCCAGTCCGCCAGCAACCGCGCCCGCACGCACACGGTGCCCGCCGCGAGCGGCACCACGACCAGCGCGAGCAGCGCTACGCCGAGCAGGTAGTCGCCGGCCGACACGGCCGCGGAGGATGCCAGCCCGGCGGGCGGTGAGCGGAGGATTTGGTCGCCATGAGCGACCAAATCCTCCAGTCACGTGGCTAGACGGCCGAGCCCTCGGTGGCGGCTCGGCGCGAGCGGTGTCTCGGCTCGGGTTCCTCCTCCCGCCGCCGCAACAGCAGCAGCGACCCCACGCCGCTGCCCACCATCAGCACCCCGGACGCCAGCTCGAGCCAGAGCCCGGCGCCGCGGTGCGCGGTCGCCTCGTAGGCCTCGCCGATCAGCCCGGTCTTGGTGGACTCGCCCACGTCGCGGGCGAAGCCGAGCCCCAGCATCACCGCGCCCACCACGATCAGGGCGAGCGCCGCCGGGCGCGAGCGGCCGACCGTCGCCCCCCAGGCCATCAGGATCGCGAAGCCGCCCAGCAGCGCGAACGCCCAGGAGTGGCGCTCGGCGCCCTCGAGCCGGCAGCGGTCGGCCAGGCGCGGGTCGGCCAGGTCCTCGCAGGTGGCGGTGACCACGGTGACGTAGGAGATCGTCGAGAACTCCGCGACGATCGCCATCACCCCGGCGCCCACGCCGGCCGCCAGCAGCACCCACGCGAGCAGGCCGGATCGGCCCAGCCGAACCGCATCAGAGCGCAGGAAACCACGTGGGCGGCGGCGAACACCACTGCTAGCATTGCCCCGCCTTGAGGGGGGCGATTCACGTCGCCCCCTGTTCATGTCCATGTCCACCAGCACCCTCGAATAGCCAGAAGCCCTCCGGGGAACAAGCCAGGTTGTACGAGGGGCCCTGGACGGGCCTTTTTTGTTCCTGTAGCCGGCGACACGAGAGATTCAGAAGATGCCAAGGGAATTCCCACTAGAGAAGACGCGCAACATCGGGATCATGGCGCACATCGACGCCGGCAAGACCACGACCACCGAGCGCATCCTCTACTACACCGGCCGAACCCACAAGATGGGCGAGGTCCACGAGGGCGCCGCGGTCATGGACTGGATGGAGCAGGAGCAGGAGCGCGGCATCACGATCACCTCCGCCGCGACCACCGCCCAGTGGAAGGACTACCGGGTCAACATCATCGACACGCCCGGCCACGTGGACTTCACCGTCGAGGTCGAGCGAAGCCTGCGCGTGCTCGACGGGGCGATCGCCCTGTTCGACTCGGTCGCCGGCGTGGAGCCGCAGTCGGAGACCGTCTGGCGCCAGGCCGACAAGTACCGCGTCCCGCGCATCGCGTACATCAACAAGATGGACCGCATCGGCGCCGACTTCGCCAAGGGCGTCGAGACCATGATCGAGCGCCTCGGCGCGCACCCGGTCCCGATCCAGCTCCCGATCGGCGCCGAGGGCGACTTCGCCGGCGTCATCGACCTCGTCTGCGAGAAGGCGATCTTCTACGACGACGACCTCGGCAAGACGTTCCGCGAGGAGGAGATCCCCGACGAGTACAAGGAGGCGGCGCACGACGCGCGCACGCACCTGATCGAGGCGGTCGCCGAGTACGACGACGACCTGATGGAGACCTACCTCGCCGAGGAGCCGATCGAGGTCGACCGGCTCAAGGCCGACATCCGCAAGGCCACGCTCGACATCTCGATGACTCCGGTGCTGGCGGGCTCGAGCTTCAAGAACAAGGGCGTGCAGCCGCTGCTGGACGCCGTCATCGACTACCTCCCGAGCCCGCTGGACGTGCCGCCCGTCATGGGCGTCGAGCCGGTCAAGGGCGAGGAGGAGGGCGCTCCCGCCGAGCGCGCGGCCGACGAGGAGGCCCCGTTCTCGGCGCTGGCCTTCAAGGTCATGTCCGACCCGTTCGTCGGCAAGCTCACGTACTTCCGCGTCTACTCGGGCAAGCTCGCCGCGGGCGGCCGCGTGCTCAACACGAAGACCGGCCGCACCGAGCGCGCCGGGCGCATCCTGATGATGCACGCCAACGACCGCGAGGAGCAGGAGGAGATCTACGCGGGCGACATCGCCGCGGCGGTCGGCCTCAAGCAGACCTCCACGGGCGACACGCTCTGCGCCCCGGACGCCCCGATCATCCTCGAGACGATCAGCTTCCCGGACCCCGTCGTGCACGTCTCGATCGAGCCGAAGACGAAGGTCGACCAGGAGAAGATGGGCGTGGCGCTCGCGCGCCTCGCCGAGGAGGACCCGACCTTCCAGGTGCGCACCGACGAGGAGACCGGCCAGACCGTGATCTCCGGCATGGGCGAGCTGCACCTCGAGGTCATCGTCGACCGCATGCGGCGCGAGTTCAACGTCGAGGCCGCGGTCGGGCGCCCCCAGGTCGCCTACCGCGAGACCGTGCGCGGCACCGCCGAGAAGGTCGAGGGCAAGTTCGTCCGCCAGACCGGCGGCTCGGGCCAGTACGGCATCGTCTACATCGACCTCGAGCCGGCGCCGGGCGAGGGCTTCGACTTCGTCAACAAGATCAAGGGCGGCTCGGTCCCCTCGGAGTTCATCCCCGCCGTGGAGAAGGGCATCGAGGAGGCGCTCGAGACCGGCGTGAAGGCCGGCTACCCGATGGTCGACGTCCGCGCGACGCTGACCGACGGCAAGTACCACGACACCGACTCGTCGGAGATGGCGTTCAAGATCGCCGGCTCGATGGCGCTCAAGGCGGCGGCCCAGCGGGCCAAGCCGGTGCTGCTCGAGCCGGTCATGGCCGTCGAGGTCGTGGTGCCGCAGGAGTTCCTCGGCGACGTGATCGGCGACCTCTCGCGGCGGCGCGGCCGCGTGGAGGGCCAGGAGCCGCGCGGCAACGCGCTGGCGGTGGCCGCCCGGGTCCCGCTCTCGGAGATGTTCGGCTACGCCACCGACCTGCGCTCCAACACCCAGGGACGGGCCAACTACAGCATGCAGTTCGACCGATACGAGGAGGTCCCGCCGAACATCGCGGAGACCATCGTCGGCGAGCGATCGGGCGAGCCGGTCGCGGCGGGCGCCTAGTAGCTACATTTCACCGGTTCGCCTGCCCCCCAGGCGAGCGAAGCTTTCAACCCAAGGAGACGACCACCAGTGGCGAAGGAGAAGTTCGAGCGCGATAAGCCGCACGTGAACGTCGGCACCATCGGCCACATCGACCACGGCAAGACCACGCTTACCGCCGCCATCACGAAGGTCCTGTCGGACACCTACGGCGGCCAGGCTCGAAGCTTCGAGGAGATCGACAACGCTCCGGAGGAGAAGGAGCGCGGGATCACGATCGCCACCTCGCACGTGGAGTACGAGACGGAGAACCGTCACTACGCCCACGTCGACTGTCCCGGCCACGCCGACTACATCAAGAACATGATCACCGGCGCCGCCCAGATGGATGGCGCGATCCTGGTGGTCTCGGCGGCCGACGGCCCGATGCCCCAGACGCGCGAGCACATCCTGCTCGCCCGCCAGGTCGGCGTGCCGTACATCGTCGTCTTCCTCAACAAGGTCGACATGGTCGACGACGACGAGCTGCTCGAGCTCGTCGAGGTCGAGGTCCGCGACCTGCTCTCCGAGTACGACTTCCCGGGCGACGACATCCCGTTCGTCACCGGCTCGGCGCTCAAGGCGCTCGAGGGCGACGAGTCCTACACGGCGAAGATCATCGAGCTCGCCGGCCACCTGGACTCCTACATCCCCGAGCCCGAGCGCCCGCTCGACCGTCCCTTCCTCATGCCCGTCGAGGACGTCTTCTCGATCACCGGCCGCGGCACCGTCGCGACCGGGCGCATCGAGCAGGGCATCATCAAGACCGGCGAGGAGGTGGAGATCGTCGGGATCAAGGACCAGGTCGACAAGACGATCGTCACCGGCGTCGAGATGTTCCGCAAGATCCTCGACGAGGGCCAGGCCGGCGACAACGTCGGCTGCCTGCTGCGCGGCACCAAGCGCGAGGAGATCGAGCGCGGCCAGGTGCTCTGCAAGCCCGGCTCGATCACGCCGCACACCAAGTTCAAGGCCGAGGTCTACTGCCTCAAGAAGGAGGAGGGCGGCCGCCACACGCCGTTCTTCAACGGCTACCGGCCGCAGTTCTACTTCCGTACGACGGACGTGACCGGCGTCGCGAACCTCCCCGAGGGGACCGAGATGGTCATGCCCGGCGACAACGTTCAGATGACGATCGAGCTGATCCAGCCGATCGCGATGGATCAGGGCCTCCGCTTCGCGATTCGCGAGGGCGGGCGCACGGTGGGCTCGGGGGTGGTCACCGAGATCGTCGAGTAGGCCTCAGCAGCCATAGGCTGCAGGACCGAGGGGGCGGGCTCCGGTGGAGTCCGCCCTCGGCACGTCCGTAGGGGTCGGGATCCACAGGCACACACCATGGCTTCACTCACACAGAACAAGATCCGGATCCGCCTCAAGGCCTACGACACCTCCTCGATCGAGCAGGCCGCCCGCGAGATCGTCGAGACGGCGGCCCGCACCGGCGCGACCGTGTCCGGCCCCGTGCCGCTCCCCACGGAGAAGAACGTGTACTGCGTGATCCGCAGCCCGTTCAAGGACAAGGACTCGCGCGAGCACTTCGAGATCCGCACGCACAAGCGGCTCATAGACATCCTCCAGCCCACCCCGAAGACCGTCGACTCGCTCCAGCGGCTCGACCACCTCCCGTCGGGCGTGGACATCCAGATCCAGCTTGTTTGAGCGAGACCTGATGTCGAGCATTTCCATCGGGAACGTGGGGCCGGAGGCCCCGCGGGGGTAGCCATGCCCGCTCTCCTGGGAAGAAAGCTCGGGATGACCCAGGTCTTCTCGGAGGACGGCAAGGTCGAGCGGGTGACCGTCGTCGAGGCGGGCCCGTGCCACGTGACCGGCATCCGCACGCTCGACCGCGACGGCTACGAGGCGGTCCAGCTCGCCTACGGCCAGGTCAAGGAGAAGCGGATCACGAAGGCCGAGCGCGGACACCTCGCCAAGGCCGACGCCCCGCCGCTGCGCCGCGTGGCCGAGTTCCGCGACGAGGCCGGCGAACTGACCGTCGGGGAGACCGTCGGCGTCGACGTCTTCGAGAAGGGCGACACCGTCAAGGTGTCGGGCACCTCGAAGGGCAAGGGCTTCCAGGGCACGATCAAGCGCCACAACTTCTCCCGCGGCCCGGCCAGCCACGGCTCGCACAACGTGCGCGCCCCCGGCTCGATCGGCGCCTCGGCCACCCCGTCGCGCGTGTTCAAGGGCATCCGCGGCCCCGGCCAGATGGGCAACAAGCGCGTGACCCAGAAGGGCCTCGAGGTCGTGGACGTCCGCCCGGAGGAGAACCTGCTGCTCCTGCGCGGCTCGGTGCCGGGCCCGCGCGGCCAGATCGTCGAGATCAGGACGGACTCGTAGGCATGGCGGCTCCAAAGGCTCCCTACCTCGGCAAGTCCGGCAAGGTCGACCTCGACGCGGTCGCCTTCGGCGAGGAGTTCCACATGGCGCTGGTCCACGAGACCGTGCGCGCCGAGCTGAACGCGCGCCGCCGGGGCACCGCCTCGACCCGCACGCGCGGCGAGGTGGCGATGACCACCGCCAAGGCGTTCCGCCAGAAGGGCACCGGCCGCGCCCGCGCCGGCGCCCTGTCGACGCCGCAGCGCACGGGCGGCGGCGTCGCCTTCGGCCCCAAGCCGCGCGGCTACCGGGTCAAGGTCAACCGCAAGGCCCGCCGGCGCGCGCTGCGGGCCGCGCTCACGATGCACGCCGAGCGCGGCACGATCGCGGTGGTCGACCCGGCCGACTTCGACGCCCCGGCCACCAAGCAGGCGTTCGAGGGGCTCGCCGGCTTCGCCGAGGGGCACGCGCTGGTCGTGCTCGCGCGCGAGGGCGAGGAGGACGTGGTCAAGAGCTTCCGCAACCTCACCGGGGTCGACGTCGTGCCGAGCGACAACGTGGCCGTGGCCGACATAGTGCGCGCGGCGCGCCTGGTTCTCTCGCCGTCCGCGCTCGAGCGCCTCACGGCGATCGCGCAGCCGCCCACCGCCTCCTCCCACACCGAGCGCGACCGCGCGGAGGCGAGCGCATGAACGCCCGCTCAGTGCTCATCCGCCCGATCGTGTCCGAGAAGAGCTACGCCCTGCTCGCGGCCAACAAGTACACGTTCCGCGTCCACTACGACGCCCACAAGACCCAGATCCGCCAGGCCGTGGAGGAGATCTTCGGCGTGCGCGTGATCGAGGTGCAGACGATGACCGTGAAGCCCAAGCCCAAGCGCCGCGGCTGGAGCTCGGGGCAGACGCGCCGCTGGAAGAAGGCGATCGTGAAGCTTCACGAGGAGGACTCGATCGAGCTCTTCGAAGGCCAGGAACTCGCCGAATGACCCTGCAAACCTTCGCATCCCATCGTCCTCGGGTCTCGCCGTGCGTTGCACGGCTTCAACCCTGCGTCCTCGGCCTGGTCGGTTTTCGGGCCATCGATCGAGTTCCTACGGAGCTGGCCGAGTAATGGCCCTCAAGCGCTACAAGCCGACCAGCCCCGGCCGCCGCTTCGCGACGTTCCAGGACAACGCCGAGGTCACCAAGAAGGAGCCGGAGAAGCGGCTCACCGAGGGCCTCAAGAAGAGCGGCGGGCGCAACACGCACGGGCGCATCACCTCGCGCCACCGCGGCGGCGGGGCCAAGCGCCGCTACCGCAAGGTCGACTTCAAGCGCCGCAAGGACGGCGTGCCCGCGCGCGTGGCCGCGATCGAGTACGACCCCAACCGGAGCGCCTACATCGCGCTGCTCAACTACGCCGACGGCGAGAAGGCCTACATCCTCGCCCCGGCGCGCCTGCGGGTCGGGGCCACGGTCGTCTCGGGGCCGGGGGCCGAGATCCAGCCGGGCAACTGCCTGCCGCTGCGCTCGATCCCGACCGGCACCACGATCCACAACGTCGAGCTCACGCCCGGGCGCGGCGGCCAGATGGGCCGCTCCGCCGGCGCGGCGATCCAGCTCATGGCCAAGGAGGGCGCCCGCGCCACGCTGCGCCTGCCCTCTGGCGAGATGCGCACCGTGCCGATCGAGTGCCGCGCCAGCATCGGCGCGATCGGGAACGCCGACCACCAGAACATCTCGGTCGGCAAGGCCGGGCGCAGCCGCCACAAGGGCAAGCGCCCGCAGACCCGCGGCACCGCGATGAACCCGGTGGACCACCCGCACGGCGGCGGCGAGGGCTCGACCACGCCGGGCCGCCACCCGGTCACGCCGTGGGGCGTGCCCACGCTCGGCTACCCCACGCGCAGGAAGCGCAAGGACTCCGACCGCTACATCATCCGCCGCAGACGAAGGGGCAAGGGCAAGCGATGAGCCGTTCTTCCAAGAAGGGGCCGTGGGTCGAGGAGCGCCTGCTCGAGCGCATCGAGCGGATGAACTCGAGCGGCGACAAGCAGATGATCAAGACCTGGTCGCGCGCCTCCACGATCTTCCCGGAGATGGTCGGCCACACCATCGCCGTGCACGACGGCCGCAAGCACGTCCCGGTGTTCATCTCGGAGTCGATGGTCGGGCACAAGCTCGGCGAGTTCGCGCCCACGCGGCTGTTCCGCGGCCACGCGGGCGGCGACAAGGCGAGGATGCGTTGATCGACGAAGAGCGCAACGAGGACGTCGAGGAGACGACCGGCGAGGGCGCCGAGGAGCCGGCCGCGGAGGCCGCTGCCGAGGAGAAGCCCAAGCGCCGCCGCCGCAAGAAGGCCGACGACGCCGACGCCGCGCCCGCGGGCGAGGATGCCGCCGGCGACGCCGAGGCCGCCAAGCAGGAGGCCGCCGAGGCCGATGCCGAGGGCGAGGCCGCCGAGGCCGACGGGGAGCCGCCCGAGGAGGACGAGCAGGCCAAGCCCAAGCGCCGCCGCCGCGGCGCCGCCGAGGTCACGGCCGGAGCGAAGAAGCCGGCCCGCCGGCGCTCGCCCGAGGAGGTCGTCACCGTCCGCGCGAAGGCGAAGTACGTGCGCACCGCGCCGCGCAAGGCGCGCCTCGTGATCGACCACATCCGCGGCAAGCCGGTCGAGCAGGCGCGTGCTTTACTCCTCACCACGCCGCGCGCGGCTTCGCGGGACGTCCTGAAGCTCCTGGACTCCGCAATCGCCAACGCGGAGAACAACCACGAGTTGGTCGCCGACGAGCTCGTGGTGGGCCGGGCCTACGTCGACGAGGGCCCCACGCTCAAGCGCTACCGTCCGCGCGCGCTCGGGCGGGCCACACGAATCCGCAAGCGGACCTCTCACATGACGATCGAGCTCACCAACCAGACGACGAACGGGAAGCGGAGCTAGCCATGGGTCACAAGGTCCGCCCCGAGATCCTGCGCGTCGGCTACATCCACGACTGGAAGTCGACCTGGTTCAACGAGAAGGAGTTCTCGGACTACCTGATCGAGGACGTCCGCATCCGCGACCACATCGAGAACAAGCTCGCCCACGCGGGCCTGTCGGACATCACGATCCGCAAGGACACCAACGAGGTCGAGGTGAACATCAACACCGCGCGGCCCGGCATCGTGATCGGCAAGTCGGGCAGCGAGGTGGACGCGCTGCGCCGCGAGCTGCACCGGATGACCGGCAAGTCCGTGAAGGTCAACATCCTCGAGATCAAGCGGCCGGAGCTCGACTCCAAGCTCGTCGCCCAGTCGGTCGGCGAGCAGCTCCAGAACCGCGTGGCCTTCCGCCGCGCGATGAAGCGCGCGCTCACCTCCGCGATGCGCTCGGGCGCCAAGGGCGTGAAGATCCAGGTCTCCGGCCGACTCGGCGGCGCCGAGATGGCGCGCACCGAGGGCTACTCCGACGGCCGCGTCCCGCTCCACACGCTGCGCGCCGACATCGACTTCGGCTTCTACGAGGCGCGCACGACCTTCGGCCGGATCGGCGTGAAGGTGTGGATCAACAAGGGCGAGATCATGCCCTCCGGCTTCGCGCAGGACCTC
>DASVWC010000003.1:0-30172 GCA_036389835.1 Thermoleophilaceae bacterium
GCTCGCCGACCGCGAGCGGATCCTCGGCGCCGAGCACCTCGACACGATCTGGGCCCGCTCGACCCTGGCGATCGCCTACGAGTCGGTCGGCCGCGTCGAGGAGTCGATCGCTCTCAAGGAGCGCGTGCTCGCCGACCGCGAGCGGATCCTCGGCGCCGAGCATCTCGCGACGCTCTGGGCGCGCGGGGACCTGGCGGTCGCGTACGGGCTGGCCCGCCGCTTCGCCGACGCGATCGCGCTGGAGGAACGGGTGCTCGCCGACCGCGAGCGGATCCTCGGCGCCGATCACCCCGACACGATCCTGGCGCGCTCGAACCTCGCGCTCAGCTACGAGTCGGCCGGCCGGCTCGAGGAGGCGCTCGCCCTCAAGGAGCGCGTGCTCGCCGACCGCGAGCGGATCCTCGGCGCCGAGCACCTCGACACGCTCGCAGCGCGGGGGAACGTGGCGGTCGGCTACCAGCTGGCGGGGCGCACCGACGAGGCGATCGCACTCACGGAGAGCGTTCTCGCCGACCGCGAGCGACTGCTCGGCTCCGACAATCTCGACACCGTCCTCGCGCGTGCCAGCCTCGCCGTCTCCTACCGGCAGGCGAACCGCGTCGACGAGGCGATCGCGCTCGAGGAGCGGGTGCTGGCGGAGCGCCGGCGGCTCGTCGGGGACGAGCACCCCGCCACGCGCGCTACGCGCGCGAACCTCGCGATCTCCTACTGGACGGCCGGCAGGTACGACGATGCGATCCCGCTCGAGGAGCGAGTCCTCGCCGACTGCGAGCGGCTCCTCGGGGACGACCATCCCGAGACGGTCCGAGCCCGCTTCAACCTCGCCCTGTCGTACGACGCCGGCGGCCGCCTCCACGAGGCCATCGCCCTGCAGCGGCGGGTCATCGCGGATCGCGAGCGCGACCTCGGCCCCGAGCACGCGGACACCGCCGAATCGCGCCGCCGCCTCGACTCGCTCGTCGAGCGGGCGGCGGCGGCCGCCAGCTGAGGCCGGCTAGCTGTACGCGTCCCAGGCCCTGAGCTGCGGCAGCGGGTCGAACGGCGCGCCGCCGCTGTACCAGCCGGGCCCGGACCAGAGCTCGAAGTGCAGGTGGCAGCCCTGGGCGTTGCCGGTCGCGCCGACCGTGCCGATCTGCTGGCCGGTCGTGACCCGGTCGCCGGCGTTCAGCGGCGACGGGCTCGTCAGGTGCGCGTAGAAGTAGTCGACGTCGGTGCCCTCGCCGTCGATCACCACGTAGTTGCCGGCCGACGAGTGGAACTTCTTGGCCTTGATCACGCCGCCGCGGGCAGCCACGAGCCTGAGACCGCACCTGGCCATCACGTCCTGGCCCTGGTGCGAGTGGCCCGCTCGGCCGGCGCCGAACTGGGCGCCCGCCCCGCCGTAGTCGTGCGTGCCGCGCACGGGGAAGACGTGGCCGCGCAGGTCGAAGGCGTCGCGCGTGGACTCGCCGTCGGCGACGCTGCGGCCGACCGCGCCGTCGGCGCCGGTCGCGGTGAGCCGGAACGCGTAGCGGCCCTCCGGCGCGGCCAGCCCGTCGACCCTGCCATCCCAGCGGATCGTCTGGACCTCGTTCGGCGGCACCGCCGAGCCGGTCCAGCTCTGCGCGACGGCGCCGTCGGCGAGCCGCACGAGCTCGACCGCCACCGAGGCGGGCGCGTCCACGCGGTAGGTGAAGACGATCCCGCCGGCGCCGTCGAAGTAGAAGGTGCCGCGGTTGACCGCGGTCTCGATCCGCGGGGCGCCGGGGTCGGAGGGGCCGGACGCCGGGCTGAGCCGGCCGGTCGGCTCGGGCGGCGGCGGCGGGACGATCGTGACCGGCCTGCTCGGCTTCGAGCGCACCTGGGGCGAGGCCTGGGCGACTATCGGGCCGGAGCGCGCGTCGAAGGGGACCTTGACGCGCAGCTTGGTGTCGCTGGAGGACTTGACCGGCACGGCCACGTCGTCGCCGCTGCCGCGCCCGCCGAGGAAGACGACCTTCGAGGCGTAGGAGAGCTTCCGTCCCTTCAGGCTGACCGCCCCTCCGTTGCGGACCCGCGTGCGCTTCACGCAGCCGCTCGCGCAGGCCACCCGCTTGATCTCGGGCTTGCCGACATAGGCGCGCCCGCCGCCGCTGGCGCTCGTCTCGGCGCCCGGCGCGCTCGCGGCCACCGGCAGGCTCGCCACGAGGGCGGCGCCCACGGCGACGGCGATCGTTCGGCGGCTATGGCGCAACTGCGAAACCTCTCTTCATCGGCCTACGGAGTTAGCTGACGGGCTCGCGGTGAAAGAGCACCGCTACGAGCAAGCGGGCCGGGTGGGCCCCGCTCGATTCGCCCCTGGGCACCGATCCCCCGGCGCCCAACTGGTTCCCCCGTTCCCCGCTGCCAATGGCATCCGGGGATTCGGCAGGCAATACGACCTACTGAGCGCGGCAGTATAACCGTGGGCCAGACGGCGAACACCTCGTTTCGATCGCTACGAGGGCTCTATTTCGCGCCCGCCGACCCCATCCTCGGCGCTGCAATAGGCCGCCCGCTCGCTACCCTCCCCGAGTTCTCATGAAGACCTACGTAGCCACCCCCGCGACGCGCGAGCGAAACTGGGTCGTCGTCGACGCGACGGGCCAGACGCTGGGTCGCCTCGCGACGCAGATCGCCGACACGCTGAGGGGCAAGCGCAAGCCGGAGTACACGCCGCACTGCGACGTCGGCGACTTCGTGATCGTCGTCAACGCCGAGCGCATCTCGGTGACCGGCAAGAAGCTGGACGAGAAGCGCTACTACCGCCACTCCGGCTACCCCGGCGGCCTGCGCTCGCGCACCCTCGCGGAGATGCTCGAGCGGCGCCCGGAGGAGGTCATCCGCAAGGCGGTCAAGGGGATGCTGCCGCGCAACCGGCTCGGCCGGGCGCAGCTGCGCAAGCTCAAGGTCTACGCCGGCCCGGACCACCCGCACGCCGCGCAGAAGCCCGAACCGATGGAGGTCGCGACCCGATGATCGACGACGAGCGCCCGGACGCCCCCGACGAGCAGCCCGCCGAGCCGGAGACGCCCGGCGGCGAGGAGGAGGCGCTCGAGCCGAGCTCGTCGGCCGATCCGAGCGAGTCGCCGGCCGCCGGCGAGGAGGGCGCTCCGGCGGAGGAGCCCGCCGGCGATTCCGAGCCCGCGGCGGAGGAGCCCGCCGGCGAGGAGCCGGCCTCCGAAGAGCCAGTCGCCGCGGAGCAGCCGGCCGAGGAGCCGGCGCCGGACCCCGCCGCCGACGCGCCCGAGGCGCCGGCCCCCGAGCCCGCCGCGGACGAGCCGGCCCCCGAGGCCGTCGCCGCTCCGGACGCGTCCTCGCAGCCGGCGGACGACGCCGCCGCGGACGCGCCCGCCGCGGACGCCCCTCCCGCCGAGGAGCCCGCCGCGGACGCCCCTCCCGCCGAGGAGCGCCCCAAGCGCGACAAGCGCAAGAAGGAGGAGGGGGCCAAGGAGGCCGACGTCGTGCCCGGCGCGCACCTCGAGCCCGACCTCGTCCTCGAGGCCGCCCGGCCCGCGGGCGAGGAGGACGAGCTGGCCCGCTACGGCACCCCGGAGGACGGCGAGCCCGCCGCCGAGGGCGAGGCCGACGAGGCCGGCGACGCCCCCGCGGCGGCGCCCGAGCCCGCGCGCTCGGTGCTCGACCTTGCCGCCGGCGCGCGCTACCGCGCCACCGGCAAGCGCAAGACCGCCGTGGCGCGCGTGATCATCTCGCCCGGCGACGGCGGCTACACGGTCAACGGCCGCTCGCTCGAGGACTTCTTCCCGCGCGCCGCGCTCCAGAAGGCGGCCCGCCAGCCGCTCGAGGTCGCGGGCTTCGAGCGCCGCATGAACGTGGTCGCCCGCATCCACGGCGGCGGCGTCTCGGCGCAGGCCGGCGCGCTGCGCCACGGCGTGGCCCGCGCGCTCGTGGAGGCCGACCCGGCGCTCCGCCCCGAGCTGAAGCGCCGCGGCCTGCTCACGCGCGACGCGCGCGCGAAGGAGCGCAAGAAGGCCGGCCTCAAGAAGGCCCGCAAGCGCCCGCAGTTCTCGAAGCGCTGAGCGGCTCGCCCCCGAAGCTCTTCGGCACCGACGGCGTCCGCGGCGTGGCGGGCGAGTTCCTCACCGCCGATCTCGCCGTGGCTCTCGGCCGCGCGGCCGCCACGCTCTCGCCCGCCGGCGCGCCCCAGGTGCTGATCGTGCGCGACACGCGCGAGTCGGGTCAGACGCTCGAGGCCGCGCTCGCGGCCGGAGTGGCGGCGGCCGGCGGCCACGCGCTGCTCGGCGGAGTGCTGCCCACGCCCGGCGCCGCGCTGCTCGTCCGCCGCTACGGCTTCGACCTCGCCGCGGTGGTCTCGGCCTCCCACAACCCCTACCGCGACAACGGCATCAAGTTCTTCGGACCGGAGGGAACCAAGGTCGCCGACGAGGTCGAGCGCGAGATGGAGCGCCTCGTGGCCGAGCCGCCGCCCGAGTCGGCCGACGGCCGCGTGCGCGAGCTGCACGGGGCCGGAGGCGACTACCTGCGCGAGCTCGAGTCGCGCTTCCAGGGGCTCGACCTGTCCGGCACCCGTGTCCTGCTCGACTGCGCCAACGGCGCCACCTATCGCACCGCCCCAGAGATCTTCCGCCGGCTCGGTGCCGAGGTGGAGGCGATCGCGGCCGACCCCGACGGGCGCAACATCAACGACGGCGTCGGCTCGACCCACGTCGGGTCGCTCGCCGCCGAGGTGGTGGAGGGCGGCTACGACATCGGTTTCGCCTTCGACGGCGACGGCGACCGCGTCCTGGCGGTCGACCGCGGGGGGGCGGTCGTCGACGGCGACGAGCTGATCGCGCTCGCCGCCCTGCACCTGCGCGAGGCCGGCCGCCTGCCCGGCGACGGTGTGGCGGTGACTGTGATGACCAACTACGGCTTCCACACGGCCATGCGCGAGGCCGGCATCGAGGTGGCGACAACCAAGGTCGGCGACCGTCACGTGCTGGCCGAGCTGCTCGAGCGCGGCTGGGCGCTCGGCGGCGAGCAGTCGGGGCACATCATCGAGACGGGGTTCGTCCCGAGCGGCGACGGGACCGCCAGCGCGCTGCTCACGCTGGAGGCCCTGCGCGGCGGCGACCTCGCCGAGCGCAGCGCGATGGTCCGCCTGCCGCAGAAGCTCGTGAACGTGCGCGTGGGCGACCGCGACCGGCTCGACTCCGCCAAGGGCGTGTGGGACGCCGTCGAGGCCGAGTCGCGGGGGCTCGAGGACCGCGGTCGTGTGCTGGTGCGCCCGTCCGGGACCGAGCCGGTCGTGCGCGTGATGGTGGAGGCCCCCGAGGAGGCGGAGTGCGACGCCGTCGCGGATCGCCTCGTGGCCGTGGTCGAGCGCGAGCTGGCGTGAGCTGAGGCGCACGCTTGGACGTTTGTCCGAGTAGCCGCGGGCAGACCGCGCCGTTACCCTGGGAGTGGGATCGAGGGCCGTCGAGTGGCGGCTCTCTCACGTTTGACAGGACTGGCCCGCCAGGAAGGCGGGGTACGCACGACGCCGAAGGGAAGTCCGCATGTGCGGCATCGTCGGATACGTAGGTGACAGGCCGTGCCGTGAGCTCCTGCTCCGAGGCCTCGAGAAGCTCGAGTACCGCGGCTACGACTCCGCGGGCGTGTCGCTGCTCTCCGGGGGGCGGATCGAGTCCGTGCGCGCCGTCGGCAACCTGTCCTTCCTGCGCGAGGCCGTGGCCGCCAGCTCCAGCGGCGGCGTCGCCGTGGCCGAGCGCGAGGCGACCACCGGCATCGGCCACACCCGCTGGGCAACCCACGGCCGCGTGACCGAGGAGAACGCCCACCCGCACTTCGACACCGCCGACCGCATCCACATCGTCCTCAACGGGATCGTCGAGAACCACGTGGAGCTGCGCGACCGGCTCCGGGCCGCGGGCGCGGAGTTCACCTCCGAGACCGACGCCGAGGTCGTGGCGCACCTGATCGCCGAGCACCTGGCCGCCGGCGACGGCGACCTTCCCGAGGCGGTCCGCTCGGCCTACCTCGAGCTGCGCGGCCACTACTCGTTCGTCGCGATGTCGGCGGCCGACCCGAACCTGCTCGTGGGCGCCCGCAAGGAGTGCCCGCTCGTGATCGGCCGCGGCGACGACGAGTCGTTCGTCGCGTCGGCGATCCCGGCGTTCCTCAAGGAGACCCGCCGCGTGCAGCTCATCAACGACGACGAGATCGTCGTGGTGCGGCCGGAGGGCGTCGAGTTCGTGGACGCGCACACCGCCGCGCCGATCGAGCGCGAGGTCGAGCACGTCGACTGGGACGAGGCGGCCGCCGAGAAGGACGGCTACGAGACCTTCATGCTCAAGGAGATCCACGAGCAGCCCGACGCCGTGGCCGAGACCGTCGCCGACCGCGTGGCCGGCGACACCGTCGCGCTGGGCGACATCGGGATCTCCGACGCCGAGCTGCGCGAGCTGAGGCGGATCGTGATCGTCGCCTGCGGCACCTCCTACCACGCCGGCCTGCTCGGCCGCTACGCGATCGAGGAGTGGGGCCGGATCCCGGTGGAGATGGACATCGCGTCCGAGTACCGCTACCGCAACCCGGTCGTGGGCGAGGGCGACCTCGTGATCGGCATCACGCAGTCCGGCGAGACCGCCGACACGCTGGCCGCGATGCGCCTCGCCCGCAGCAAGGGCGCCCGCGTGATCGCGCTGACCAACGTGATGGGCAGCCAGGCCACGCGCGACTCCGACGGGGTGCTGTTCACCCGCGCCGGCCCGGAGGTCAGCGTGGCGGCGACCAAGACCTTCGTGGCGCAGGCCGCCTGCATGTACATGCTCGGCCTGAAGCTCGCTCAGGTGCGCGAGACGCTCGACGCCGACAGCCTGCGCCTGCTGACCGAGGAGCTGCGCGAGCTACCGCACCTGATCGCGCAGACGATCGAGGAGTCCGACGCCGCCGCGATCGAGGCCGCGGAGCGATTCTTCGCCGACTGCGAGTTCTGCCTCTACCTGGGCCGCCACATCGGGCTGCCGGTCTGCCTGGAGGGCGCGCTCAAGCTCAAGGAGATCTCGTACATCCCCGCCGACGCCTACGCCGCCGGCGAGATGAAGCACGGGCCGATCGCGCTGCTCAGCGAGCGCACGCCGGTGATCACCGTGGCGAACGACTCGCCCGTGCTCGACAAGGTGCTCTCGAACGTGGCCGAGGTCCGCGCGCGCGGTGCGCACGTGATCGCGGTGGCCACCGAGGGCAGCCGCGAGGTGGCGGCGGCCGCCGAGGCCGTGCTGTGGGTCCCGCGGACCCACTGGCTGCTGCAGCCGATCCTGGCGATCGTGCCGCTTCAGCTGCTCGCGTACCGCGTCGCGAGGTCGCGCGGGCTGAACGTCGATCAGCCGCGCAACCTCGCGAAGACGGTCACGGTCGAATAGGGGTTACTTCTCGGGCTTGATTCGCTCGCGCGTGCCCACGATCAGGCACTGCGCGTCCGCCGTCCCCTGGTTGATCTGGCGGATGAACCCCTGATAGATGATGTTCGTGCCGAACTGCGCGACGTGGACCAGGAACGTGTTCTGGTTCCCGATCGAGAACGTATGCACGGTGTTCGGCTGGAGGATGCCGCTGTTCGCGGTCCCCGTTCCCACGTGGCGCGCGAAGCTCACCTCGGACGCAGCGGTGTTCGTGAACGTCACCGACGCCGTCGGGTTCTCGTTCCCGGCCGTGCCGTTCTCGTCGCTGCACGCGGCGCTCAGGCGGCCGAGCTCGGTCTCGTCGAGCGTGACCTGCCCGCCCTGCTGGTTGTCGGGCACCGAGAAGAGCTGACTGAACGAGTCGCTCTGCGGAACGCCCGACACGTGGTAGCTCGGGAACGTCCCCGCGCGAGGACCGGTCCGTGCGGTCGCGACGAGCTTGCCGGCCGCCTTCTCCGGGCTGCCCGCCCGGACGGCGCTGAGCCCGTCAACGGCTCCTGAGTTCGTCGCGAAGCTGACTGCGGCGATCGACGTCCCCGCGGACGCCATCACGAGCGCGATGATCGATACGACCATCGACGGCGAGGGTCGCCTGATTCGCATCACTGCCTCCCTGGTGGTTGAGCGGATCACCCCCGCAACCCGCCCGGGGAGCGAAAGTCGCGCCTCCCGGGGTACGCTCGCGCCGTGCCGCCGGCCTGGCTCGACCCGCTCTTCACCGCCGCCGAGATGCGCGCCGCCGACGCGTTCGCGATCGAGGAGGCCGGAGTCCCGTCGATCGACCTCATGGAGCGCGCGGCGGCCGGCCTCGCGCGCGCCGCGGCGGCCGCGGCGCTGCCGGGGCTGCCGATCCGCGTGGTCTGCGGGAAGGGCAACAACGGCGGCGACGGGCTCGCGGCCGCCCGCCTGCTGCGCGCGGAGGGCCGCGCCGTGGACGTGCTCGCGGTCGGCGACCTCTCCGGGGCCGAGGGCGACGCGCGGGTCAACCTCGAGCGCCTGCCCGGCCCGCCGCCCGAGGACTTCGACCCGGAGCGCCTCGCCGGGTCCGGCGCGATCGTGGACGCGATGCTCGGCACCGGCTTCGAGGGGACCCCGCGCGAGCCGGTGGCCGGCGCGATCGACGCGATCAACGGGGCCGGCGCGCCGGTGGTGGCCTGTGACGTGCCCTCCGGGGTGAACGCCTCGACCGGCGAGATCGCGGGCGCCGCCGTGCGCGCCGGCGTGACGGCGACCTTCCACGGACCGAAGATCGGCCTGCACGTGGCGCCGGGCGCCTTCCACGCCGGGCGGGTGGAGGTCGTCGAGATCGGCATCCCGCGCGGCGCGCCCGGGGCCGCGGGGGCTGGGCTGATGTCCGACCGCGTGCTCGATCGGATCCCCGCGCGCACGCGCGAGGGCTCCAAGTTCACCTCGGGCACGGTCGTGATCGCGGGCGGCGCGGCCGGGTACACGGGCGCGCCCTGCATGGTCGCGCTCGGCGCCCAGCGAACCGGCGCCGGCTACGTGCAGCTCGCCGTGCCGGAATCCGCCCAGCAGGCGGTCGCGCTGCGGCTGCTCGAGGCGGTCACGCGCGGGCTGCCCGAGCAGGACGGGATGCACGTGGCGGCCGGCGCCGGGGAGGTGAGCGAGATGGCCGAGCGAGCGGGGGCCGTGGTCCTCGGCCCGGGGCTCGGGCGCTCGGACGGCGCCGCCGAGTTCGCGCGCGCGGTCGCGGCGTCGGTCGAGAAGCCGATGGTCGTCGACGCCGATGGCCTCAACGCCCACGTCGGGCGGCTCGAGTCGCTGCGCGGGCGCCCGGGGCCGACGGTGCTGACCCCGCACGCGGGCGAGCTCGCGCGCCTGCTCGACGTGGACTCCGACGAGGTCTCGGCCCACCGGCTGGAGCGCGCGCGCGAGGCGGCCGAGCGCAGCGGCTGCCTGGTGCTGCTGAAGGGCGACGACACGATCGTCGCCGCGCCCGGCGGTCCGGCCGCCGTGAGCCCCGGCGCCACCGCGGCGCTCGCCACGGCGGGGACCGGCGACGTGCTCGCGGGGATCATCGGCGCGCTGCTCTCGAAGGGGATGGACGCGCTGGAGGCCGCCGCGGCCGGCGTGCGGCTGCACGTTTACGCGGGGCTGGCGGCAGGGGAGCGCCTCGGCGTCGACCACGTGGTCGCCGGCGACGTGATCGAGGCGATCCCGCAGGCATTCGCGCGCCGGGCCGGCCGGTAGGCTCACCGCATGGCTGCGCTGGTCCGCGAGGTGATGTCACCGGACCCGGTGACCGTCGGCGCCGACACCGGCGTCGAGGAGCTCGTGCGGCTGCTCGGCGAGAACGACCTGCCGGGCGTGCCGGTGGTCAACGCCGCGGGCCACGTGATCGGGATGGTCACCGAGTCCGACCTCGTCATCACCGACGACGACGGCGAGGACCTCCACATCCCGCACTACATCGAGCTGATGGGCGGGCTGATCCCGCTCGAGCCGCTGCGCCGGTTCGAGGAGCGCCTCAAGAAGGCCGCCGCGGCCACCGTCGGCGACATGATGACCGCGCCCGCCGTGGCGGTGGAGGCCGACGACCCGGTCCGCAAGGCCGCGCGGCTGATCGCCGAGAGCGGCCACAACCGCCTCCCGGTCGAGGAGGACGGGCGGCTGGTGGGCATCGTCACGCGCGCGGACGTCCTGCGCGCGATCGCCGCCGAGTAGGTGGCAGCGGAGCGGGCGCTGGCCCGGGTCGACCTCGGCGCGATCGAGCGCAACTGCGCGCGCCTGCGCCGGTCGCTCGCGGACGGGGCGGAGCTGTGCGTGGTGGTGAAGGCCGAGGGCTACGGGCACGGCGCGGCCGCCAGCGCCCGCGCGGCCCTCGCCGGCGGCGCGAGCTGGATCGCGGTGGCCACGGCGCGCGAGGCCGCGGACCTGCGCGCCGCGGGGATCGCCGCGCGGCTGCTGGTGATGGGCGCGCTCACCCGCGCGGACCTCGGCGTGGCGCTCGGCGCCGACGCGGACGTGGTGGCCTGGAGCCACGCGCTCCTCGACCAGCTCGAGGGCGGACGCGTGCACGTGAAGATCGACACCGGCATGGGGCGGCTCGGGACCGCCGACCCGGACGAGGCGCGCGCTCTCGTTGCGCGCGTGGCCAAGGACCCGCGGCTCGAGCTGGCCGGCCTCATGACGCACTTCGCCACCGCCGACGAGCTCGGCGACGGCCACTTCCCCGAGCAGCTCGAGCGCTTCCGGCCGCTCGCCGAGCTCGTGCGCGCCGAGCATCCCGGCGCGGTGGTCCACGCCGCCAACAGCGCGGCGACCCTGCGCGACCCGGCCGCGCACTTCGACATGGTGCGCTGCGGCGTGGCCGCCTACGGGCTCGATCCGTTCCAGGAGGATCCGGCCGCCCGCGAGCTCGAGCCGGCGCTCGCGCTCGAGTCGTACGTCGCGGCGGTGAAGCCGTTCGAGCCCGGCACCAGCGCGGGCTACGGGCGCACCTGGACCGCGACCGAGCCGACGCGGGTCGGCGTGCTGCCGATCGGCTACGGCGACGGCTGGCGGCGCTCGCTCTCGAACAACGCGCGCGTGCTGATCGGCGGCAAGTCCCACCCGCTCGTCGGGACCGTGAGCATGGACAACGTGACCGTGGACCTCGGGCCGGAGACCGGCGTGCGCGTGGGCGATGTCGCGGTGCTGATCGGCGCTCAGGGGCAGGAGCGCATCCTCGCCGAGGAGGTCGCGCGCTCGATCGGCACGATCAACTACGAGGTCACCTGCGGGCTCACCGCGCGCGTGCGGCGGGAGTGGTCGTGAGCCTCGCGGCGCTGTTCGACGCCGAGGCGGTGCGCGTCGCCCGCGCGGCGCTGCCGCCCGGCGGGGCCTGGATCGTGGGGGGCGCCGTGCGCGACGCGCTGCTCGGCCGCCCGATCGTGGACGTGGACCTCGCCGTGGACGGCTCCCCCGAGCGGGCGGCCCGGGCGGTCGCGCGAGCGGGCCGCGGCCCGTCGTTCCAGCTCTCGGAGGAGTTCGGCGCCTGGCGGGCGATGGGGCCCGGCCCGGAGCGCTGGGTCTGCGACGTCTCCCCGCTCCAGGGAGCCGCGATCGAGGACGACCTCGCCCGGCGCGACTTCGCGGCGAACGCGATGGCCGTCGCGCTCCACGGCGACCCGGCGGCGCCCGAGGCGATCGACCCGCTGGGCGGGCGTGCCGACGTGGAGTCGCGCACGCTCCGCGTCCTCCCCGGCGCCTACGAGTCCGACCCGCTGCGCCCGCTGCGCCTGGCGCGGCTGGCCACCGAGCTGGGCTTCGCGCCGGACCCGGCGACCGAGGACGCCACGCGCGCGGCCGCGCCGCGCGTGACAGAGGCCTCGCCGGAGCGCGTCTTCGCGGAGCTGCGCCGCCTGATGGTGGCCGACGGCGTGGTCGAGGGGATCCGGCTCGCCGAGCGGGCCGGCCTCGTGGCCGCGGTGCTGCCGGAGCTGACCGACCTGCACGGCGTTGAGCAGAGCCGCTACCACCACCTCGACGTCTACGGCCACACGATCGAGGTGCTCCAGCGCCAGGTCGAGATCGAGGCCGACCCCGGGGCGGTCTTCGGCGCCGAGCTGGGGGCCCGGGTGCACGGCGAGCTCTCCAGGCCGGTCGGCGACGAGCTCGACGCCTGGCAGGCGCTGCGGCTGGTCGCCCTCCTCCACGACGTGGCCAAGCCGCGCACGCGCGGGGTCCTCCCGGACGGGCGCGTCACGTTCATGGGCCACCACGAGCTGGGCGTCGAGATGATCGACGCGATCTGCCGCCGGCTGCGCACGAGCGAGCGCCTGCGCGCGTTCCTCGGCGCCGTGACCCGCCACCACCTGGTGCTCGGCTTCCTCGTGCACGAGCGGCCGCTCTCGCGCGGGCTGGTCTACCGCTACCTGAAGACGTGCAGCCCGGTCGAGCTGGAGGTGACGGTCCACTCGTGCGCCGACCGCCTCGCCACCCGCGGCGACCGGGCCGAGGAGGCGATCGCGCTCCACCTCGAGCTGGCTCGCGAGCTGGCCGCCGAGGCGGTCGCGTGGCGCGCGCGGCCGCCGCGGGCGCCGGTCCGCGGCGACGAGCTCGCGCGCGAGCTGGAGATCCCGCCTGGCCCCGAGATCGGCGCGCTGCTCGCGCGGCTGGAGGAGGCCGCGTTCGCCGGCGAGGCCGGCACGCGCGAGGAGGCGCTCGCACTCGCCCGGCGGCTGCGGGAGACTTCCGGGACATGATCGTCGACTGCGCGGTCTACGAGGACGGGCGCCGCACCGAGCAGATTCGCGACCTGCGCGCCGCGTACGAGCTCGGCAGCTCGGGGGACGGGCGCTTCGTGTGGATCGGGCTGCACGATCCGGACCCCGACGAGTTCGACTCCGTCGCCCGCGAGTTCGAGCTCCACGAGCTGGCCGCCGAGGACGCGACGAAGCCGCGCCAGCGCCCGAAGCTCGAGGTCTACGGCGAGACGATCTTCATCGTGCTGCGCACGGTGCACTACGACGAGGACACCGACCAGGTCGAGACGGGCCAGGTGATGCTGTTCGTCGGGCCGGGGTTCGTGATCACCGTGCGCCACGGCCCCTACGCCGACCTCCACCCGGTCCGCCACTGGGTGGAGGAGCGGCCGGAGCTCCTGCGCTGCGGGCCGGGCGCGGTCGTCCACGCGGTGATCGACCGGATCGTGGACGAGTACGAGCCGGTCACGCGGGCGGTGGACGAGGACCTCGAGGAGGTCGAGAACGACGTCTTCTCCGCGCAGCGCGGCGCGCCGACCGAGCGCATCTACGTCCTCCAGCGCGAGGTGCTCGAGCTGCACCGGGCCGTCGCGCCGCTGGTGGAGCCACTCCGCCGCCTCTCGCGGGCCGAGTTCGACTTCGTGCACGACGAGCTGAGCCACTACTTCGCGGACGTCTACGACCACATCCTGCGCACCGACGAGCGCGTCGAGAGCTACCGCGACCTGCTCCACGGCGTGCTCGAGGCCAACCTGGCCCAGGTGAGCGTCCGCCAGAACGAGGACATGCGCAAGATCTCCGCGTGGGTCGCGATCCTCGCGGTGCCGACGATGGTGGCCGGCATCTACGGGATGAACTTCGAGCACATGCCCGAGCTCGAGTGGAGGTACGGCTACCCGACGGTGCTGATCGTCGTGGCCCTGGCGTGCCTGGCGCTGTACCGCTACTTCAAGCGCGTCGGCTGGCTGTAGTCTCTCGCGCCGTGGCCGAGGCCGAAGCGGACTGCGTCTTCTGCAAGATCCTCGCGGGCGAGCTGCCCGGCGAGATCGTGCAGGAGGACGAGCACACCGTCGCGTTCATGGACATCAACCCCTGGACGCGCGGCCACGCCGTCGTGATCCCGCGTAGGCACTCGAAGAACCTGTACGAGATCCCGGACGAGGACCTCGAGCGCACGGTGGTCGCCGCCAAGCGGCTCGCGCTGCGGGTGAAGGACGCGCTCGGCTGCGACGGCGTGAACCTGCTCAACTCCTGCGAGGCGGTCGCGTGGCAGACGATCTTCCACCTGCACGTGCACGTGATCCCGCGCTACGAGGACGACCCGCTCGAGCTCCCCACGCGCCCGCAGCGCGCCGAGCCCGAGGAGCTGGCGCGGGTCGCGGCCGAGATCCGTGGCTGACAAGGTCCGCTTCGAGCTGGACGGGATCGTCGGCGTGGTCACGCTGGAGAGCCCGCCGATGAACCTGTTCGACGCCGACGTGGTGACCGGGCTCGAGGCGGCGGCCGCCGAGGCCGAGGGCAGCGGCGCCCGCGCGCTGGTCGTCCGCGCCGAGGGCAAGGTCTTCACGGCGGGCGTGGACGTGCACGTCTTCGACGGGCTCAGCTCGTCGGACGCGAACGAGTTCGCGCAGCGGCTGCTGCGGCTCGCGAACCGGTTCGAGGACCTCCCGTTCCCCACGCTCGCGTGCGTGCACGGGCTCTGCCTGACCGCCGGGTTCGAGCTCTCGCTGGCGTGCGACATGATCTGGGCGGCCGAGTCCGCGAAGTTCGGCCTGGTCGAGATCGTCGTGGGGGTGAGCCCGTTCATGGGCGGCACGCAGCGCGTGGCGGAGCGGGCCGGCCCGGCGCGCGCCCGCGAGCTCGTGATGACGGGCGGGCTCTACGAGGCCGCCACGCTGGAGCGCTGGAACGTGGTCAACCGCGTGCTGCCCGACGGCGAGCTGGCCGAGAAGGCGCAGCGGTTCGCCCAGCGCCTGGCCGAGGGGCCCACGCTGGCGAACGCCGCCACGAAGCGGGTCGTCCGCGCCTACCTCGACGGCGGCGTGCGCGGCGCCGACCGTGCCACCCCGGACATCGTCGCGCCGCTCTTCGACAGCGACGACCTCAAGGGCGCGGTGCGCACTTTCCTCGAGCGGGGGCCGGGGAACGCGACGTTCGAAGGCCACTGAGCCGCTCCCCGATCAGGGTGAACCGTGCGCCCTCAGTATGGGGCGGGTGACGACGGCCCATCCCTCCTGCGTTCCGGGTACGCGGCTGGTAACGTCCCCGCGGGAGGCCCGACGAATTCGGGCGCGGGAGAGGCCTGGGGAGCGCTGTCGGAGCAAGCCCGACGATGGCGGTCACGGGCAGAGAGGAAGGACACGTCACGCATGGCGACCGGGACCGTCAAGTGGTTCAACGACGAGAAGGGGTACGGCTTCATCCGTCCCGACGAAGGGGACCGCGACCTCTTCGTCCATCACACAGCGATCAACGGCAGCGGGTTCAAGACGTTGCAGGAGAACTCGAAGGTCTCCTACGACGAGGAAGTCGGCGACAAGGGGCCGAAGGCAGTAAACGTCACCAAGATCTGAGTTCGGCGGCCGGTCCGCCCGCCGGTCCGGCGGGCGGGCGCGGCTAGACTCACGAACAGTGTCGAAGGAAGAGAAGATCGAGATGGAGGGCGAGGTCATGGAGGCCCTGCCCAACACGATGTTCCGGGTGAAGCTCGACAACGACCACGAGGTCCTCGGGCACATCTCCGGCAAGATGCGCCGGCACTACATTCGCATCCTCCCGGGCGACCGGGTCAAGATCGAGCTCTCCCCCTACGACCTCGATCGCGGCCGCATCACCTACCGCCACAAGTAGGTCCGCCCCGATCGGGGGGTCGCGCGAGCGGCCGGCGCACGGCTAGCATCGCACGATCCAGAACGCTCCTCTGATCGCACTCGTGGCGGAGCACCAGGACGGTGGTCTCGAGCTCGATGCCGCGAGGGAGCGGGCCCGGGGATACGGAGGGGGCGGTCAGACCAGCCCGGCCGAGGTCGTGGCCCTGTCGGCCCGCGGGGTCGAGGTGGCTCAGCAGGGCCACTGGCAGCCCGGCCTGGCGTTCGCCGACCTGGCGCACGCTGCCGCGGCCGGCGGGCACGCCGCCGATCCGGGTGACGGCGGCTTCGCCCAGGCCCGGCTCATCGCCGCGTCCAACGTGCTCGAGGTCCTGCACCTCGCCCTCGTCGACCGCGGCGACATCCGTCTGTTCCTGATGGCCCAGGGCGTGGCCGACGAAGCGCTCGGCTCCCCAGCCGCCCACACGTTCCCCGAGCTGCGGGGGCTCCTGGTCATGCGGATCGCCGGCGTGCTCCTCGACGCCTACACAGCGAGTAAGACACCCTCGAACTACGAGGGCGACTTCCACGCCTGGATCGCGCGCGCGCTGCAGGCCGGGGACCCGGCGCTGGGTGAGCTGGCATCCCAGCCGCTCGGCGCGGCCGGCCGGCCGGATCCGGAGCGCCCCGCGGTCCGATGGCCCGAGCCGCTCGACGCACTCGCGAACGCCGAGCGGCTGTTCCGCGTCGCCCTGGAGCTCGTGAGACCCGAGCACCGCGGTCATGTGCTCAAGGGCATCGTCGACGCGCTCGAGTGGCAGGGCATGCTCGGCGGGCAGGAGGATCCGGACGAGCTGCGCGCCGTCGCCGAACGAGCGCTCCTGGAGCTGGCGCCCGACGACATGCAGGCGCGGCTGAGCGTGGTGGCCACGCTGAGGCGGCTCGGCCACGTTCCGGAGGGGGCGGACCCGATCGCGCGCCTCGAGGAGGACTGGAAGGGGTACCTGGCCGAGACCAGCGAGGCGGTGGTCTGGGACGCGGCCGACCAGGCCGCGCAGATCCTCCAGCACAGCGATCCCGTCCGCGGGCTGGCTCTGCTCGTGCGCAAGCGCGAGCTGAGCGAAGCATGGAGCGACGACCGCCGCCGCGGCCTGCACCACCAGCTCGAGGCGACGCTGTTCGCCAACGCCTACGGCGTCTCGGTGCGTGACGCCGGCGTGGGCCCGCAGCTGGAGGCAGCTGCGCAGCGGGCGCTCTCGGCCTCGCGTGCCGCGGACTCCCCGGCCGCGGCACGCGACGCCGCCGCGGCGCTCGTCGGGATCATGCTCGCCAGTACGAGGTCCGACGGCGAGGCCCTGGGACTGGGGCTCGTGGACGCGCTGTTCGGGCTCGACGACTCGCTGTGGGCGGTGCACAAGGAGGCTGCGGTCTGGCTCGTGGCGAGCCTGCTGCTCGGAGAGGGCGCGAACCGGGCGAACTCAGGCGACTTCGACACCGCTGCGCAGCTCTACCCGCGTGCGGCCGACATGTTCCGCCAGCTCGGCCTGTCAGCCGCGATGGTGCAGAGCGTCGACAACCTTCACGACGTCGTCGATGCGGGCACGACGAAGCTCGACGAGCTGACGGTCTGGCTGACCACGGCGTCCCTCGCGATGGAGATCGTGGCGCCCTCGGGCGCACCGCTCGCGGTGCAGAGGCTCGGTACCAGCCTGCTGGCCGCCCAGGTCGCCGGCGGCACCTCCTCCGTGGTCGTGCAGCTTCTCTTCCAGGTCATCGCCGGGCGCCGCTTCGCCGCGATGCTCGCAGCGGGCACGAGGGACTTCCGCCTCACCGACCGGGTGCGCGAGCTGCTGGAGCGCGAGGCCGAGGCCGAGGCCGCGCTCCCAGCCGGCTCCGACGTGCTGCGACCGGCTCCTTTCGATGCCGCGTTCGGCGACGACGACTACGTGACCGCCTGGATCGACGAGTACGAGACGGGGCCGTCGGAGACCCCGGCGGACCGCGTGGCGGGACTGCAGCGGGTGGTCGAGCGCAAGCTCGCCGCGTCGCTTGTCCCGAGCGAGCTGCCGCCGGTCGTCTCGCTCGAGGACATCACGCGCGCCCTCGACGAGCGGACGGCGCTCGTGCAGCTCCTCGACGGAGCCTGGACGGACGGCAGTGCCGCCACGTATCAGCTCCTGCTCACGCGCGACATGGAGCGGATGGCGGTCGGGGGCGAGCAGATGCCCTACAGCGCGGTCGAGGCCGAGTGGCGTGGACGGCGCGTGACGATGCCTCCGAGCGGTTTCTACGTCGGCTCGCTGCGGAAGGAGGTCCAGGCCGACTCCACGCCGCTGGACGTCTCTGGGGAGGGGGAGCGGCTGCTCGCCAGCGCGGGACACCGCTACCTGCGGGTCGTGGAGGAGGCGCTCGCCGACCTCGAGGCGGCCGGCATCGAGCGGCTCGTCGTCGTCCCCTACGGCGCCAGCCGCTTCGCTCCGCTCCACCTCGCTCCGGTCGGCGGGCGGCTCGTCGCCGACCGCTTCACCGTGAGCTACCTGTTGAACGTCGGGCAGCTCGGCGTCGAGCCCGCGGCCGGGTCGCGCCGCGAGGGCGCCGGCGTGTTCGCGCTCTCCTACGCCGGCCAGCCAGGCCTGCCGCCGCTGGCCGACTCCGCGGATGAGGCGCGCGTGATCGCGGAGGCGTGCGGCACGGAGCCGATCCTCGACGAGGAGGCCACGGAGCCCGCCTTCGCTCACGCGCTTCAGTCGCGCCGCTACGTCCACCTGCGCGCCCACGGCCGTCTGTACCCCGAGGCGCCGAGCTTCCACACGGTGTTCCTCCACCCGTCCGAGGGCTACGACGGCAGGATGCGCGCCTACGAGGTGCTCCCGCTCGACCTGACCGGGCTCGAGCTCGTGACCCTGGGCGCCTGCGAGACCGCGCTCGGGCGCGTCGACCGGTTCGACAACCCGCGCGGGCTGCCGGCCGCGCTGCTGCTCGCGGGGGCCCGGGCGGTGATCGGCACGCTCTGGCCGGTGCTCGCATCGGCGAGCACCGCGTTCTTCACGTCGCTCTACGGGAAGCTCAGGGACGGCGCCGCGGTCGGCGACGCGTTCGCCGCCGCCCAGCGCGAGACGCGGCAGGCGTACCCTGGCTACCGCGACTGGGGAGCGTTCTACCTCGTCGGCGGCCTGGGGGGCGGTCCGGTATGACGACCACGATCGAACTCGACGACGCCGCGCCTGAGCCGGTCCCGCTCGCCGTCGAGCAGCGCGTGACGCTCGGCGCCGTGCCGCCCCCGGCCGGCGCGCCCGACGGCCCGAGCGCGCTCAACGACCGGATCGCGCTGGGCCGGCCGGTCTGCAGGGCGCTCGACCCGGCGACGCTCGAGGGCGACGCTGTCGAGTTCCTGGAGGGCAGGCCGGACTCCGCGTTCTGGCTGCTCGCCCTGACGTGCAGCTTCCGCGCCGTCGACCACGAGCCGATCGAGCGCGCATGGCTCGAGGTGCGCCTGACGACGGTGCGACCGCAGGGCTCCGACGAGCCGGTCGCCTGGTCGCTGGAGCCGCGCGCGCTCAGCGATCCCGTGCAGATCAGCCGAACGGCGAAGCTCGACGCCGGACTGAAGCTGATCAGTGAGGTCGTCCCGATCGAGTTCGGCCCGAGCGTGTCCCAGGAGCGAACGCATGAGTACTCGATGCAGGTCCCGTACGTGGAGGCCCACCGCGAGGGCACGGCCCGGCCGTCCTGGATCTTCTCGCGCACGCCGGTGACCGAGGTCCGCGGCGTGCATCGGCTGCGTGCCGTGGTCGAGCTGCCGGCGGGCGGGGCCGGGCGCGCCGAGGTGGACGCTGGCGCCACGCTGAGGCTCAAGCGGTTCGGCCTGATCCCTTACCGGGCGGAGCTGGACGACGTGCCCGACCAGCGCGAGGTGCTGCTCGGCGCCTGAGCCGAGCTAGGCGACCGCGGTGATCTCCACGGGCGTGTATTCCTGCGCCGACTCCTTGAGGATCCTCAGCATCTCCTCGAGCGCCGCGCTGCGGTAGCTGTTGGCCAGCGTGGCCGCGTAGATCTTGCGGACCGGGGGCTTCTTGCCGATCGGCCGCACCACCACGTCGGGGCGCTCGCCCACCAGCGCGAGCTCGGGCAGGAGCGCGACGCCGACGCCCGCGGCGACCAGGCCCTGGACCACGCCGAAGTCGTCGCTCTCGTAGGCCACGCGCGGCGCGTAGCCGGCCTTCGCGCACGCCTCCTCGGCGTGGCGCGAGCAGGCGCAGGCCTGGGTCGGCTGGATCCACTGGTCCTCGACGAGGTCCTCGAAGCGCAGCCGGCTGCGGCCGGCCAGCGGATGGTCCTTGGGCAGGGCGATGTGGAGCGGGTCGTCGAGGACGTGCTCGAACTCGACCTCGTCCTGGTCCAGGACGCCGCTCGTGTCGTCCACGAGCACGAGGTCGAGCTCGCCCGCCTTGAGCCGCGGGATGCTCTCCATCGGGTCCGCCTCGGCCAGCGAGAGCTCGACCTCGGGGTACTTGCGGCTGAAGGCCGCGATCGCCTTCGGCATGAGCGTGGCGCCGGCCGTGGGGAACGACCCGAGGCGCAGCCGCCCGCCGCGCAGCCCGGCGATCGCCTCGAGCTCGGCCTCGGCGTCGGCCAGCCGCGCGAGGATCCCGTCGGCGTGGCGGACGAGCGCCTCGCCGGCGTCGGTGAGCCGGATCCCGCGCGGGTTGCGCTCGATCAGGACCGTGCCGGTCTCGCGTTCGAGCGCCGCCACCTGCTGGGAGACGGCGGACTGCGTGTAGCCGAGCTTCTGGGCCGCGGCGGAGAACGAGCTCTCGGCGGCGACCTCGCGGAGGACCTTCATTCGCTTGACGTCGAGCATAAGGGCAGCTTATCAGCGATCCAAGGAACAATCGTTTGAATTGATGGCGGTGGTCGTCGATAGTGCTCTTACCCCACCAACCGGGAGACCACGATGAGCCACCGCGACACGATCATCATCCGAAGCAGCAACGAGCACGACGCCCCGGCCCTCGGCCGGCTCGCCGCGCTCGACAGCGCCCGGGCGCCGAGCGGCCCGGCGCTGATCGCGGAGGTCGACGGCGAGATGCGCGCCGCGCTGCCGATGGACGGCAGCCGGCCGATCGCCGACCCCTTCGCGGAGACCACGCATCTCCTCGAGCTCCTGACCGCGCACGCGGCCGCGCTCGAGGTCGCCGCGCCGCGGCCCCAGCGCGCCGCCCGCCTCGCGCCCGTAACCGCTTAGAGCCGCCTCGCCAGGGCGCCCGCCCGCCGCCCGCCCTCCCCGGGGGCGGGCGGCGGCGCGGAGGTTGCCCTACGGTGCCGGGAAGGTCGTGTCGGCCCCGTGCTCGTACACGAGGTCGTTCGCGAACGCCGCGCAGCGCTCGTAGGCGTCGCGGTACCGAGCGCCCTTCCCGAACGCCTCGCCGGCGCCGCGCAGCAGCGAGCAGGTGACCCGCTCGCCGAGGGTGAGGGAGACGTTGAAGGCGTAGTTGTCGTTGCCGATCGGGTCGACCTCGTCGCCGCGGCTGTTGAAGAAGGTGCGGCGCACGGGGTCGGGGTAGGCCTCGAACGGGGCGATGATGTAGCCGAGCTGGTCGTTGGCCAGGCCGGCGGTCATGTAGCCGCGCATGCCCGGCACCGCGTCGCGGACCTTCTGGGCGATCTGCGGGTAGATCTCGCCCGGGACCGCCGAGAGCAGCACGTCGCCGATGCGAACGCTCTGGGTGACGGTTCCCAGCACGTTGCCGGTGACCCACGGCGGGGTGAGCGAGCGGTTGATCTCGGTTCCGGTCGGCCCGCCGGCGACGCCGAGCCCGAGGTAGACGATCCCGTTCTCGGCCGGGTCCTGGATCAGGTAGGAGCGCGACGCGACCACCGGGTCGCCCGCCACGAGGGTGGCGTGACCGATCGCCACCTCCGCGCGGTCGACCACGCGCTTCGCGTAGGAGTCGAGGATGCAGATCGCGTCGGCCTCGACCTTCTGGTCGGCCTTCGGGTTGGTCTCGCAGCCGCGGTCGGCGGGCTGGCTGCGCCCGAACGTGCCGATGATCGTCATCGCCTCGCCGCCGAGCCGGTCGGCGAGCATCAGGTTGGCCCGCTGCTCCCAGTCCCCGGCGATGCGGGTGTTGCTCGACCCGAGCACGGTCGAGTGGGCGGAGAAGTTCAGGATCGTCGCGATCGGCTTGTCGGTGCTGGTCCGCGCCTGGAGCACGCGCACGTCGGAGTCCATGACGTCGTTGTGGCTCGTGTCGTTGAACGGGTCGTCGCCGAACTGGTTCGAGAGCAGGTCGCGGCCGGGGGCGGTGCCGTAGAAGAGGTTCGCCGGCTGGCGGTCGCGGAAGGACTCGACGATCGCGTCGACGGTCTGGTCGAACATGAAGCGGCGGTAGTCGAGCGGCACGTCGCCCCAGACGCCCATCGGGTCCGCACCGCTGTGGCTGTGGTTCGACTGGACCGTCACCTGCTCGGCCTTCAGCCCGCCCGACGTGCGCCTCTCGACCTCCTTGCGCATGTCCACCAGCCCGTAGGGCGCGTCCTTGTTGGCCACGAACCAGCCCTGCACCTCGATGTCGGCGATCGCGATCGCGGTCTTGCCGTCGCCGATCGTGAGCGCGCGCACGACCGGTCCGCTGCCGAGGATGCCGGTGGCCGCGCGGCCCTGGACGACCGGCGAGCCGCCGCCGATGCCGTAGCCGCCGAGGAAGACCGGCTCGCCCTTCCACCTGCCGTCCGGCTCCGGGTTGATCGAGCGCGAGGCCAGCCCGATCGTGTAGGTGAGCTTGGGCTGCGCCGAGCCGCCGCCCCCCGGGCACTTGACGTACGGCGGCAGCCGCCGCGACGGCGCCGCGGCGCGGTGGGGCGCCAGGCCGCGAGCGCGCGCGGAGATCGTGACCTTGACCACCTCGCAGGTGCGGAACAGCGCGAGCGCCGAGCGCGCCACCGGCAGCGTGACCCGCGTGCGCTTCCCCTTCTTCACGCGCAGCTCGCGGGTGGCGGTGACGTTCGTGCCCTTCGACCGCTTCGACGTGCCTCGCACGAGCCCGCGCATCCGGACGGTGGCGGTGCGCTCGCTCGTCACGTCCACCCGCAGGACCCGGTCCTTCACGATCTCGCGCTGGCTCAGCGTCAGGACGTTGACCGCGATGCGCGGCCGCGGCTTGGCGGCGTCGGCCGCGGGAGCGCTCGCCAGCGCCAGCACCCCCGCCAGCGCGAGCATGATCGGCCTGCCCCTCACGACCGCGGATTCTGCCGCTTCCGGCGCTACGAGGCGGCGGTCGCGACCGACGGCTGCGCGTCCACGTGCCTGCGGCCGGTCGCGTCCTCGACGTGCTCGGCCGCGTCGAGCAGGACCTCCTCGCGGTTCCAGGCCGCGTGGAGCATGAGCCCGATCGGCATCCCGTCCGAGTCGAAGCCCACCGGCACGCTGATGCCGGGAACGCCGGTGACGTTGCCGAAGCCGCACTGGCCGATGTTGGCCGGCTCGGCCGGGGAGGGGCCCGACGGCCGCCGCACGGTCGGCTTCTCGATCGGCGGCGCCGCGACCGGCATCGTCGGCCAGGCGAGCAGGTCGTGCGACTCGAACGCCGCCACGGCCGAGCGGCGCTGCGAGCGGATCCGGAACGCGCGCATGAGCGCCTCGGCGGGCATCAGCGTCCGCTCCCACTTGATCAGCGCGCGCATCAGGCGGTCCGCCTCGGCGATGTCGCGCTCGTCGAACTCGGGCAGTGCCTCGAGGGTGATGATCAGGACCGCGGCGATCAGGGCGTGGCGCGCGCCGTCGAGGGAGATCTCGTCGACCTCCCAGCCCGCGGCCTCGAGCGCCTCCGTGCACGCTCGCTCCACGTCCGGGTCGAGGTCCGCCCAGAACGGGTCGCGGACCAGCCCCACGCGCAGGCGGCTGCCGTCGCCCGCCGCCAGGTCGCGCCCGAGCAGGGCGGAGCCGAGCAGCCGGGCGTCGGCGGCGTCGCGGCACAGCGGGCCGAACGCGCTGAGCGAGGAGTGCGCGTGGACGTGCCCCTCGCGCGGGACGGCGTTGTTGGTGAGCTTGAGTCCGGTGATCCCGCAGTAGCCCGCCGGGAGCCTGACCGACCCCGCGCCGTCGGCGCCCACCGCGCCCGCGAGCATCCGGCTGCCGACCGCCGCGGCCGAGCCGCCGGAGGAGCCGCCGCCGCAGCGCGCCGGGTCCCAGGGGTTGCCGACCGGGCCGTAGGCCGAGACGTGCCCGGTCGTGCCGGCGCCCCAGAAGTGCATGTGGGTGACGCCGGCGGCCACGGAGCCCGCGTCGCGCAGGCGCCGGAAGACGTCGGACTCGCCGGCCGGCAGCGCGTCGAGCGAGGAGCCGTTGCGCGGCGCGCGCCAGGGGATCGAGAACTCGTCCTTGATGCCGACCGGCACTCCGCGGAGCGGGCCGTCGGGCGCCTGCTCGAGCATCCGCCACGACTCGTCCGGGAACGTCGCGACCACGGCGTTGAGGTCGCCGTTGCGCTCCTCGATCCGCGCGAGCGTGGCCTCGAGCAGCTCGCCGGGGTCGAGCTCCCCCCTGCGGATGGAGGCCGCCTGCTCGCGCAGCGGGAGGTCCTGCGGGTGACTCACGCGGTGGGCGCTCGCGAGGGGTCGAAGTCGAGCTCCGGCTTCACCGCGCGCAAGTCTTCTCTCAGCAGCGCGCGGATCTGGCTACCGTAGGCGGCCTCGGCGGCCCGCATGATCGCGATGTCGGTCTCGTCGACGTCCTGTTCCGCCAGCTCCATCCCGGCGCGAACGTACCGCTCGAACGTGTCCATGTCCGTACTGATACCGCAACGTCAACCGGAGGAGGGTGTTGAATGGCTCCGATGAAGCGACTCAAGCCGCTCGTCTACGCATGCCTTGCGCTCGCCGCCGCGCCCGCCGGCGCGTCCGCCGACGTGCGCGAGGTGGGCCAGCCAGAGCCCTTCCCGGCGGCGAGCTGCCCGGAGAACTGCCAGGCGATCGCCCAGGTGTCGGGCTACAACGTCGAGATCGGCAAGTCCAAGAACACGTTCCGGATCAACCGGCCGGGACGCGTGGTCGCCTTCACGCTCCGCCTCGGCGAGCCGAACGCCGACCAGCTCAACTACTTCAAGACGACCTTCGGCGCCAGGTCGCAGGCGCGCGTCTCGATCCTCAAGCCCGCGCGGACCAAGCAGCGCCACCGCCTGCTGGCGCAGAGCGAGCTCTTCGACCTCGAGCCCTACTTCGGCACGACGCCCACGTTCGCGCTCAAGCGGTCGCTGCCGGTGCTGAAGGGCAACATCATCGCGATCACGGTCCCCACCTGGGCGCCGGCGTTCGCGCACGGCCTGGCGAACGAGTTCGCCTGGCGCTCGTCGCACCACGACGACGACTGCACGTCGGCCACTCCGCCGCCGGCCGCGCAGATGAGCATCAACAGCCTGCGGATCTTCGGCTGCTTCTACCGGACGGCGCGGCTGCTCTACAGCGTGAGCTACGTGCTCGACCCGGCGCCGAAGAAGCCGGCCGCCACCAAATAGCCCGCCCTTCCCTCGCGCGCTACCATCGCGCGAGTGTCCACGGAGGGTTGGATTTTCATGGTCGGCTTCCGGGTTTTCGACATCGGACTGCTGATCGTCTGGCTGGTCTGGTTCTTCCGCCTCCGTGACGACGACGACGCCCAGGACGACGACGGTCCCGGCGGCGGCGGGCCCGGGCCGACCCGGGACGACGGCCCCGGCGGCGGTGGCCTCAGGCTGCCGCTCGGACGCGCGAAGGCGGGGCCGCGTACGCGCGACCACGCCCGCCCGCCGCGGCTGCGCCCGCGGCGCGGCGTGGAGCCGCTGCCGAGCCCGCTGCCCGCGCGGGTGCGCCAGCCCAGCGCACCCGTGCAGGTGCCGCGCCGGGCGATCTGAGCCGCTCGGCTAGCCCTCGGTGGCGGGCAGGCGGCGGCCGCAGGTGGGGCAGTCGTTGACGTCCTTCGGCGCCAGCTGCTCCAGCGAGCAGCCGCACATCCGCAGGTTCTCCACGGCCCAGGGAAGCCTGCTCTTCGACGGCGCCAGCGGGACGACCTTGCCGACGACCTCGAACTCCTCGCCGGTCTCGCGGTCGACGTATACCGTGCCGGGTTCGACTTCCCGGATCACCTCGCGGTCCGACCGGGACCGCAGCCTGTAGAGCTGGCGCTCGCTCACGACGGGCGGAAACATATCGACCCCGGGCCAGGAGGCCCGCCCCGCTTGCGCGTCCTGATCTTCCACGGCTACCTGCTGCGCGGCACCGGCAGCAACGTCTACAACGCCTCGCTCGCGCGGGCGCTCGTCGCGCTCGGCCACGAGGTGCACCTGCTGTGCCAGGACCGCGGCGCGGGCGAGCTCGACTTCGTCGACGCGGTCGGGACGTGGGGCGGCGGGAGCCTGAGCGTGGAGGCCCTGCGCGAGCCGGCCCGCTGCACGGCGTACCTGCCGCCGATCGGGGACGTCCTGCCCGTGTACGTCGCCGACACCTACGAGGGGTTCACCGCGCGCCCCTTCCCGGACCTCAGCGACGCCGAGCTCGAGCGCTACCTGGACGCCAACGCCGGCGCCGTGCGCGACGTCGCCGAGCACGCGCGACCCGATGTCGCGCTCGCCAACCACCTGATCGCCGGGCCGGCGGTGCTCGCGCGCGGGCTGGGCGGGTCGATCCCGTACGCGGTGAAGATCCACGGCAGCGCGCTCGAGTACGTGGTGCGCCCCCACCGCGAGCGCTTCCTGGCGCTCGCCCGCGAGGGCCTGGCCGGCGCCGGCGGCGTGCTGGTCGGGTCGCGCCACACCGGCGAGAGCCTCTGGGAGGTGATGGACGACCCGGAGCTGCCGGCGCGCACGCGGCTCGGTCCGCCCGGCGTGGACGTGCACTCCTTCCACCCGCGCCCGCCGGCCGAGGCCGCCGAGCGGCTCGGCGCGCTCGCCGACCGGCTCGCGGGCGGGGCGGCCGCGGGCTGGGGCGGGGAGGCGGGCGCGCCCGACGCGCTGCGGGCGCTCGACCCGCGGCGCGACCCGATCGTGGTCTACGTCGGCAAGCTGATCGTCTCGAAGGGCGTGGACCTGCTGCTGGCGGCGTGGCCGCTCGTGACGGCGGAGGTGCCGGGCGCGCGGCTGCTGGTGGTCGGGTTCGGCACCTACCGCGAGGCGCTCGCGCGGCTCGCGGCGGCGCTGGGCGCGGGCGACCTCGCCGCCGCGCGGGCGATCGCGGCGCGCGGGCGCGAGCTCGAGGGCGGGCCGGCCGGTGAGCTGACCTACCTCTCGGCGTTCCTCGACGAGCTCGACGGCGAGCGGCGCGAGCGCTACGTCGGCGCCGCCGCGAGCGCCTTCGACGGGCTCCACTTCACCGGCCGGCTCGAGCACGGCGACCTGCCCGACGTGCTGCCCGCCTGCCTCGCGCAGGTCGTCCCCAGCACGTTCCCCGAGGCGTTCGGGATGGTGGCGGTGGAGGGGGCGGCGTGCGGGGCGCTGCCGCTGTCGGCGTCCCACTCGGGGCTGGCCGAGGTCACGCGCGCGCTCGAGCCGGCCGTCGCGCCCGGGGTGGCACCGCTCCTGTCCTTCGAGCGCGGGCCCGGAGCGGTGGACGAGATCGCGGCCAAGCTCGTGGAGTGGCTGACGCTGCCCGAGGCGGAGCGCGACCGGGCGCGGGCGCAGCTGTCGAGCCTGGCGCGCGAGCGCTACGGGTGGGAGGGCGTGGCCGAGAGCGCGATCGCCGCGGCGCAGGGGCGGCTCGAGGGGCTTCCCGAGCCGCGGGCGTAGGGGGCGGCGGGCCGCCGCCCGAGCGGATAATCTTCGGCCGCCTTGCGGCTCCCCTCGCACAGCCTCAGGTCATCCGCGGCCGCCCTCGCGGCCGGCGCTGCGCTGCTCGCGGCGGGCTGCGGCGAGGACGAGCCCGACCTCGCCAACGGCAAGAAGCTGTTCGTCGGCGAGGGCACCTGCGGGAGCTGCCACGCCCTCGAGCGGGCCGGCACCAAGGGCACCGTCGGCCCGGACCTCGACAGGTCGTTCGCCCAGCTCCTGCGCGACGGCATGGAGCGCAGCACGATCGAGGGGACCGTGCACAACCAGATCGAGCACCCGCGCCGCAGCAGCGTGATGAAGGGCGGCCTCGTGAAGGGCGACGACGCCCGCGACGTGGCGGCCTACGTCGCATACGCCGCCGCCCGGCCGGGTAAGGACAGCGGCCTGCTGGCCGCCGCCGCGCAGCCCAAGAAGGGCCCGCCGATCGCGGCCAAGGGCGGCACGCTCACGATCCCCGCGGACCCGACCGGGGCGCTCGCGTTCGCGAGCGACAAGGCCAATGCACCGGCCGGGGCGATCACGATCGCCTCGCCGAACAAGTCGCCGATCCAGCACAACATCGCCCTCAAGCCCGGCGGCCCCCAGGGCCCCGTGGTGGGCAGCGGCGGCACCTCGCAGTTCAAGTTCACCCTCAAGCCCGGCAGCTACACGTTCTACTGCTCGGTGCCCGGCCACGAGGAGGGCGGCATGAAGGGGACGCTGACCGTCAAGTAGCGCGCCGGCCGGCGCCGCGCTCGGCGTCCGCCACCAGCGCCACGAGCTCCGGCAGCAGCGGCGCCGACGCGGCCGCAAGGCCGTGCGGCTCGCCGGGCAGGTCCGCCACCGCGCCGCCGGCCTCGGCCACCAGCAGGCGGCCGGCCGCCCAGTCCCACGGCTCGAGGCCGCGCTCCCAGTAGCCGTCGAGGCGCCCGGCGGCTAGCCACGCGAGGTCGAGGGCGGCGGCGCCGGCGCGGCGGATGTCGCGCACGCGGGGCAGCACGTGCGCGACGGCCTGCGCCTGCACCCGCCGCCGCTCCGGGTCGTAGCCGAAGCCCGTCGCGAGCAGCGCGCGCGAGAGGTCGCCGCACTCGCGGATCCGCACCGGTTCGACCGAGGTGGGCTCTCTTAGGGCCGAATAGCGACCTAAATAGAGCCCACCTCCCCGCTCGGCGCGAAAAAGCTCGCCCGCGACCGGGTCGAGGACGACGCCCGCGAGCGTGCCGGAGGCGTCCTCGAGCGCCACGCTCACCGCCCACTGCGGGATCCCGTAGAGGAAGTTGGTGGTCCCGTCCAGCGGGTCCACCACCCAGCGCCGTCCGCTCGCGCCGTCGACCGCCGACCCCTCCTCGCCGAGCAGCCCGTCGTCGGGCCGCTCGGAGCGCAGGAGCGCCGCGATCGCCTCCTCGGCCGCGCGGTCGGCCTCGGAGACCAGGTCGGTGGACGAGGACTTCACGCCCACGCCGCGCGCCGGCCCGCCGAAGCGCTCGAGCAGCAGCTCGCCCGCCACCCGCGCAGCGCGCTCGGCGAGCTCGAGGTCGGTCAGGAGATCGCCCGGATCAGGAGCACCGCTCCGACGATCACGGCCAGCACGACGGCCACGCCGATGAGCAGGCGGAAGGCCGCGTCCTCCGACCGGAGCGGATTGCCCACGGCGCCCCCTAGAGGAGGTAGATCGTCGAGTAGACGACGAGCCACATGATGTCGACGAAGTGCCAGTAGATGCCCGGCACCTCGACGCCGCGATGCTCCTTCGAGGTGAAGTGGCCGCGGAAGGCGCGGATCGTCGCGAACAGCAGCAGCGTGAGCCCCACGAACACGTGCGCGCCGTGCAGCCCGGTCAGCCCGTAGAAGATCGTGCCCTGCGCGTGGTCGCCCGGCGCGAAGCCGATGTTCACGTACTCGTTGATCTGGACCGTGAGGAACGTGGCGCCGAGCATGAGCGTGGTGAACAGGCCCGCCTTGAGGGCGAAGCGGTTCTCGTTGCGGGCGCCGAGCTGCGCCCAGTGCATGGTGAGGCTCGACGAGACCAGGATCCCCGTGTTCACGCCGGCGATCGCCACCGGCAGCTCGGTCCCCTCGGCCGGCCACTCGGCCCCGTTCACGACGCGGATGAAGAAGTACGCCGTGAAGAAGGCTCCGAAGAGCATGACCTCCGAGATGATGAAAAGCAGCATCCCGAGGAACTGGGCCTCGACCCGCGAGGACTGATTTGCGGGCGGCGGGCCGTGGTGCTCGTCGTGGCCGTGGGCGTGGCCGGCGGCGATCGAGGCGGACTCCATCAGGCCTGGGCCTCCTCGACCACGACGTGCTCGACCGGCTTCGAGGTGATCCGCTGCACCCGCTCGATCAGGTCGGCCCGCATCCAGCCCGAGCGGGTCTCGGGGAAGGTCGAGATGATGATCTCGTCCGCGGGATAGAACTGGAGCGCGTTCTGGACCGCCGTGAACGGATCCGGGTCCATCACCTGGCCGACGGCCTCGATCCCCTCGTCCTGGAGGCGCTTGAGCGTGTGCGCGAGGCGCTCGTGCGCGTCCCCGTGCTCGCCCGACTCGCCCTGGGGGAGGATCACGACGAAGGTGGAGGGCGTCTCCTCCGACTCGGCCCTGATCTTCTCGATCAGCGGGTCGCCGCCGACGGTCTGGTTGGCGACGACCAGCACGCGGCGGGTGTCGGCGCGCTCGGCGTCGAGGTCGACGACCACGTGCTCGACCGGCAGGCCCGTGGCGTCCTTCACGCGGTCGACCAGCGCCTTGCGCAGCCAGCCCGAGCGCGTCTCGGGGTGCGTGGAGATGATGATCTCGTCGGCCTCGAAGTGGTCGACGGCGTCGGTGGTTGCCGCGAACGGGTCCGGGTCCATCACCTCGCCCTCGGCCTCGATGCCGATCTCGCGGAGCTGCGCGAGCGTGGTCGCCAGCCGGTTCTCGGCGGCGCTGCGCACCGACTCGTCGTAGATCACGTAGCCG
>DASVWC010000004.1:0-108430 GCA_036389835.1 Thermoleophilaceae bacterium
ACCTGGCGCGGCCTGACCGAGAACGTGAACATGATGGCCTCGAACCTGACCGACCAGGTGCGCAACATCGCCGAGGTCACGACGGCGGTCGCCAACGGCGACCTGAGCAAGAAGATCACCGTCGACGCCAAGGGCGAGATCCTCGAGCTGAAGGACACGATCAACACGATGGTCGACCAGCTGTCGTCATTCGCCGACGAGGTCACGCGCGTGGCGCGCGAGGTGGGGACCGAGGGGATCCTCGGCGGCCAGGCTCAGGTCGAGGGCGTGTCCGGCACCTGGCGCGGGCTCACCGAGAACGTGAACCAGCTCGCGTCCAACCTCACGACGCAGGTGCGCGCGATCGCGGAGGTCTCCACGGCCGTGACCCAGGGCGACCTCACCCGCGAGGTCGCGGTGGACGCCAGCGGCGAGGTCGCGGACCTCAAGGACAACATCAACCAGATGATCGCCAACCTGCGCGAGACGACCCGGCGCAACGAGGCCCAGGACTGGCTCAACTCGAACCTGGCCCGCTTCTCGGGCCTGATGCAGGGCCAGCGCGACCTCCAGACGGTCTCGCGCCTGATCATGTCCGAGCTCACGCCGACGGTCTCGAGCCAGCACGGCGCGTTCTTCCTCGCCGAGACCGACACCGCCGACGGCAACGGCGGCCGCGACGCCGAGCTGAAGCTCGTCGCGAGCTACGGCTACAAGAAGCGCAAGAACGTTTCGAACCGCTTCAAGCCGGGCGAGGGCCTGGTCGGGCAGGCGGCGATCGAGCGCAAGAGCATCACGCTCACCAAGCCGCCCGAGGACTACATCAAGGTCACCTCGGGCCTCGGCGAGGCGCCGCCGCGCAACGTCGTGGTGCTGCCCGTGCCGTTCGAGGAGCAGGTGCTCGGCGTGATCGAGCTGGCGTCGATCCAGGAGTTCACCGAGGTCCACCTCCAGTTCCTCGAGCAGCTCATGGAGACGATCGGAGTCGTGCTCTCGACGATCATCGCCAACACGCGCACCGAGCAGCTCCTGACCCAGTCGCAATCGCTCGCGCAGGAGCTCCAGAGCCAGTCCGAGGAGCTCCAGTCCCAGCAGGAGGAGCTGCGCCGCTCGAACGCGGAGCTCGAGGAGCAGGCGAAGTCGCTGAAGGCCTCCGAGGAGCTGCTCCAGCAGCAGCAGGAGGAGCTCCAGCAGACCAACGAGGAGCTCCAGGAGAAGGCGTCGCTGCTCCAGCAGCAGAACCGCGACATCGAGATCAAGAACCGCGAGATCGAGCTGGCGCGGCGCAGCCTGGAGGAGAAGGCCGAGCAGCTCGCGGTCAGCTCGCGCTACAAGTCGGAGTTCCTGGCGAACATGTCGCACGAGCTGCGCACGCCGCTCAACAGCCTGCTGATCCTCTCGGAGCTGCTGGCGAAGAACGAGGAGGAGAACCTCAACGAGAAGCAGGTCGAGTTCGCCAACACGATCCACAACTCGGGCGCCGACCTGCTCGCGCTGATCAGCGACATCCTCGACCTCTCGAAGGTCGAGGCGGGCAAGATGGACGTGCACCCGCGCCACGTGCCGCTGGCGGAGGTCGCCGGCCACGTGGAGCGCTCGTTCCGTCCGGTCGCCGAGAAGCAGGGGCTGGAGCTGGCGATCGAGCTGGCGGAGGACCTGCCGGAGGCGATCGAGACCGACGAGCAGCGGCTCCAGCAGGTGCTGAAGAACCTGCTCTCGAACGCGTTCAAGTTCACCGAGGACGGCGGGGTCACGCTGGTGGTCGCGCGGGCCCCGAGCGACGTGGCGTTCGCCGGCGAGGTGCTCAACCGGGCGCCGAGCGTGATCGCCTTCTCGGTCACCGACACCGGGATCGGGATCGCCGAGGACAAGCTGCGCCTGATCTTCGAGGCGTTCCAGCAGGCGGACGGCACGACCAGCCGCCGCTACGGCGGGACCGGCCTCGGGCTGTCGATCAGCCGCGAGATCGCGCGCCTGCTCGGCGGCGAGATCAGGGTCGAGAGCCGCGAGGGCGAGGGCAGCACGTTCACCCTGTATCTGCCGGAGGCCTGGGACGTGGTCGAGGTGCAGCCGGCCGTGGACGAGGATCCGGCCGAGCCGCAGCCGGTGCTCGCGGCGCTGGGGGCGGGCGCGAACGGCGGCGGGGCGGCGGAGCTGACCGCGCCGCCCGAGGCGGCCGCTCTGCCCGAGGGCCTCGAGGACGACCGCGGGTCGCTGCTCCCGGGCGACCGCTTGGTCCTGGTCGTCGACGGCGACCGCGCGACCGCCGAGGCCGCGATGGCGGCCGCGCGCGAGCGCGGCTTCAAGGTGCTGCTCGCGCTGCGCGGGGACGCCGGGCTGGCGCTCGCCCACGAGCACAAGCCGGACGCGGTGCTGCTCGGCCTCCAGCTCCCGGGCGGCGACGGCGGAGCCGTGCTCGACCACCTGAAGCGCCACCCCGACACCCGCCACGTGCCCGTGCACGTGACCTCCGACGCCGATCGGCGCCAGGAGGTCCTGCGCACGGGAGCGATGGGCTACCTCGAGAAGCCGTTCGAGCCGGAGGCGCTCGGCGAGGCGCTCGACGGGCTGGCGGCGTTCGTCGAGCGGCGGGTGCGAAACCTCCTCGTGATCGAGGACGACGACGCCGAGCGCGCCGCGATCGTGGAGCTGATCGGCGCGGGGGAGGACGTGGACATCGCCGCGGTCGGGTCGAGCGAGGCGGCGCTGGCCGAGCTCGGCAAGCGCGAGTTCGACTGCATCGTGCTCGACCTCAAGCTGCCCGACTCGACCGGCTTCCAGCTCCTCGAGAAGATCAAGAAGCACGAGACCTGGTGCGACACGCCGGTGATCGTGCACACGGGCAAGTCGCTCACGCGGCGGGAGGAGACGCGGCTCAAGAAGTACGCCGAGACGATCGTGGTCAAGGACGCCCGCTCACCCGAGCGGCTGCTCGACGAGACCGCGCTGTTCCTGCACCGCATGGAGGCGCGCCTGCCGGCCGAGAAGCGCCGGATGCTCGAGCAGCTCCACCACGCGGACGCCGTGTTCCAGGGCAAGAAGGTGCTGATCGTGGACGACGACGTGCGCAACGTCTTCGCGCTCACCAGCGTCTTCGAGGCGCGCGGGATGGAGGTGCTGTTCGCCGAGAACGGCCGCGACGGGCTCGGGGTGCTCGAGGACAACCCGGACGTGGACCTCGTCCTGATGGACATCATGATGCCGGAGATGGACGGGTACGAGACCACCCGCGCGGTGCGCGACCGGCCCGAGTTCAAGAACCTCCCGATCGTGGCCCTCACGGCGAAGGCGATGAAGGGCGACCGCGAGAAGAGCATCGCGTCGGGCGCGTCCGACTACGTCACCAAGCCGGTCGACGTGGATCAGCTCCTGTCGCTGATGCGCGTATGGCTGTACAGGTAGGGCCCGCCATCGCGGTGACCGAGCTCGCCCGGCCCAGCGCCGACCTCGAGCGGATCGAGGTCGCGCTGCTGCTCGAGGGCATCTACCAGCACTACGGGTTCGACTTCCGCGGCTACGCCTGGGCGTCGCTGCGCCGGCGGCTGTGGAGCCGGGCGCTGGCGGAGGGCGTCAAGTCGCTCTCGGCGCTCCAGGAGCGCGTCCTGCACGACCCGGCGGCGATGGAGCGGCTGCTGCACGACCTGTCGATCAACGTCACGTCGATGTTCCGCGACCCGACGTTCTTCGCCGCGTTCCGCGAGAAGGTGGTCCCGCTGCTGCGCACGTATCCGTTCGTGCGCATCTGGAACGCCGGCTGCTCGACGGGGGAGGAGACGTACTCGCTGGCGATCATCCTGCGCGAGGAGGGGCTCTACGACCGCGCGCGGATCTACGCGACCGACATCAACGACCGCGTGCTCGAGCACGCGCGCTCGGCGTCGTACCCGCTCGACCGGATGCGCGACTACACGGAGAACTACATCCGCTCCGGCGGCTCGGAGTCGTTCTCGGCCTACTACCAGGCGGACGGCGAGACCGCGCGCTTCGACCCGTCGCTGCTCGACCAGATCGTCTTCGCCCAGCACAACCTCGCATCCGACAGCGCCTTCAACCACTTCAACGTGATCGTGTGCCGAAACGTCATGATCTACTTCGGGAAGGCGCTGCAGGACCGCGTCCACGACCTCTTCTACGACAGCCTGGAAACCTTCGGTGTCCTGGCGCTGGGCCACAAGGAGTCGATGCGCTTCACCGGCCACGAGAAACGCTACGAGGAGCTGGATGCCCAGGAGAAGCTCTACAGGAAGGTGCGCTGAGTGGGCCGCGAGCTCGTCGCGATCGGCGCGTCCTGGGGCGGCCTGCGCGCGGTCGGCGACGTGCTCGCCGCGCTGCCCGAGAGCTTCGGCCCGGCCGTGGTGGTCGCCCAGCACCGCGCCGCCGACTCGCTCCCGGGCGGCCTCACCGGCGCCCTCGGCCGGCGCACGGCGCTGCCGGTCTGCGAGGCGGGTGACAAGGACCCGGTCGAGGGTGGTCACGTGTACCTGGCCCCGGCGGACTACCACCTCTACGTCGAGGACGGCCACTTCGAGCTGTCGATCGACGCGCCCGTGACCTACAGCCGCCCCTCGATCGACGTCCTGCTCGAGTCGGTCGCCGGCTCCTACGGGCCACGCGCGGTCGGGGTGCTGCTGACCGGCGCGAGCGCCGACGGCGCCGAGGGCCTGCTGGCGCTGAGGCGGGCCGGCGGGCTGACCGTGGTCCAGGACCCGGACGACGCCGAGCGCTCCGAGATGCCGGCCGCGGCCGTGGCGCTGGGCGCGGCGATGCGGGTCTGCCCGCTGGCCGAGGTGCCGGCCGTGCTGCTCGACGCGTGCGCGGCCCGGAGCGCGGCGTGAGCGCGGACGGGCGCGCGAGCGTCCTGATCGTCGACGACAAGCGCGAGAACCTGATCGCGCTCGAGGCCGTGCTGCGGCCGCTCGAGCTCGACGTGGTCGCCGCCTCGTCGGGCGAGGAGGCGCTCAGGCTGCTGCTCGACCGCGACTACGCGGCGATCCTGCTCGACGTCCAGATGCCGGGCATGGACGGGTTCGAGACCGCCGAGTTCATCAAGGGGCGCGAGCGCACCGCGGGCATCCCGATCATCTTCCTGACGGCGATCGACAAGGAGCGCCAGAAGGTCTTCCGCGGCTACGCGGTGGGCGCCGTCGACTACGTCTTCAAGCCCTACGACCCGGACGTGCTGCGGTCGAAGGTCGCGACGTTCGTCGAGCTCTACCGCAAGACGGCCGCGCTGCGCACGAGCGAGGAGCGCTTCCGCGCGGCGTTCGCGAACGCCCCGATCGGGATCGGGCTGATGGACGTGGACGGCTCCTGGATCCAGGCCAACGGCGCGCTCTGCGAGCTGGTCGGCCAGCCGCAGCACGAGTTCCTCAGCCGGCCGCTCTGGGAGCTGAGCGAGCCCGAGGACCGCGACCGCGACCGCGACGAGCTGCGCGGCGTGCTCGCGGGCGGCGCCGGCGTCTTCCGCGCGGAGAAGCGCCTCCGCCACAGCGACGGCCGGACCGTGCACGTGCTCGTGAACGCGTCGCTCGCGCACGGGCCCGACCACGACGTGCCCACCTGGATCGTGCAGCTCGTGGACATAACCGAGCGCAAGCGCGCCGAGCGGGAGCGGGAGGAGCGCGAGCGCGAGCGCGCGGCGCGCGCCGAGGCCGAGGCCGTGGCCGACACGATCCAGCGCCTCCAGCGGGTGAGCGACGTGGCGCTCGCGCACCTCGAGATGGACGACCTGCTGCACGCCCTCGTCGAGCTGCTGCTCGAGATCGTTGCGGTCGACGCCGCGGCGATCGTGCTGATCGAGCCGGACGGTCGGCGGCTGCGCGTGGGCGCGACCGCCGGGCTGGCGGACGCGCTCGACCGCGAGCTGCTGATCCCGGTGGGCGACGGGCTGGTCGGGCGCGCAGCCGAGGCCGGGGCGCACGAGTCCGGGCCGCCGAACGCCGACGACGGGGCGCTCGACGCCGTCCTGGCCGCGGCCGGGATGCGCGACGCGCTGGCCGTCCCGATGCTGCTCGAGGGGCAGGTGAGCGGCGTGATCGCCGTCGCCCGCGGGCTGCGGCCGGCGGACGACGCGCGCTTCACGGAGGGGGACCGGAGCCTGCTCGGGCTGATCGCCGACCGCGCGGCGCTCGCGATCGAGCACGCGCGCCTCTACAAGCGCGAGCTGGGGATCGTCGAGGTGCTCCAGCGCAGCCTGCTGCCGGAGCGGCTGCCGCGGATGCCCGGAGTGGACCTCGCCGCGCGCTACATGCCGGGCGGCCTCGGGTCCGACGTCGGCGGCGACTGGTACGACGCGATCCCGCTCGACGGCGGGCGGATCGGCATGGCGCTCGGCGACGTGGTCGGCCACGGGATCGGCGCGGCGTCGCTGATGGGACAGCTTCGCAACGCGCTGCGCGCGTACGCGCTCGAGGGCCACTCGCCCGCCGAGGTCCTGGCGCGGCTCGACCGCCTCGTCCAGCGGCTCGAGCAGGGCCGGATGGCCACGCTGCTGTTCATGGTCTTCGAGCCCGACCTCGGCACGGTGCGCTTCTCGAATGCGGGGCACCTGCCGCCGCTGGTCGTGGGGCCCGACGGGACGGCTCGCTTCCTCGAGGGCGGGCGCACCCCGCCGCTCGGCGTCGCGCCCGACGCGCAGCACGCGGACGCGACCGCCGAGATCGAGGCCGGCTCGACGCTGGTCCTCTACAGCGACGGGCTCGTCGAGGAGCGCGGCCAGGGGCTCGACCGCGGGCTCGAGCGGCTCAAGTCGGCCACCGCGCGCGGGGCCGCCGACCCCGAGGCGCTGTGCGACCAGATCCTCGAGACGCTGTTCGTGGACCGCACGCCGAGGGACGACGTCGCGGTGCTCGTGCTGCGGACCGTCGCGCTGCACGAGACCAGGCTCGTCCTCGAGCTGACCGCGGACCCCGACACCCTCAAGATGATGCGCAGGACCGTGGCGCGCTGGCTCGAGCGCGCCGGCGTGGGCGCGGAGGAGAGCCACGAGGTGCAGGTCGCCTGCCACGAGGTGAGCGCCAACTCGATCGAGCACGGCTACCGCTTCGGCGACGAGATCGTGCGGGTGGAGGCCGAGCTGGAGGAGGACGTGCTCTCGATGACGGTGAGCGACACCGGGAGCTGGCGCGAGCCGCGCGAGACCGACCGCGGGCGCGGGCTGCTCCTGGCGCGGGCGCTGATGGAGACCGTCGAGGTCGACGGCGGCAAGGACGGCACGACGATCCGGATGAGCCGGCGGGTGGCGATCGCGTCGGCGAACGGCGCGGGGCCGGCCAAGGCGGCGAAGCCCGCGGCTAAGAAGAAGCGCGCCGCGCGCAAGGGAGCGCGCGGAGCGAGCCGCTCCGGGTAGCGAACTTCGCGGTCAGGACCCGCTGGCGGGGGCGCCAGGACCAGGCGCCGCGCGGCAGCGGGCTCGGCCCCAGCGTTACGCGGCAGGGCCGGAACGGGCGCGCGAGCGCGGCCAGCGAGGCGCGCACGGTGTAGGAGCGCGGGCGGGCGCCGTCGATGCCGAGGCGCCAGCCGCCGCCGCGCAGCTCGGCCGAGCCGAGCCGCTCGCCCTCCAGCATGCCCCCGCGCCAGCGCCCGCGCGGGAAGGCGAGCAGCGTGAGGCGGTCCTCGCGGTCGGCGAGCCGCACCACGCGGCCGGCGCGGTACGGAGCGAGCGTGTCCACGTCGGGGCTGAGCATCGGGAGCACGCTGCCCGCGCGCGCCAGCAGCGGCAGCTCCTCGGGCGGGGCCGGGAGGGTGTGCTCCCGGCCGCCCTCGAGCAGGCGCGCGGCCCGGGGCTGGAACGAGCCGTCGCCCTGCTTGAAGCTCACACTGCGCCACCAGTCGATCCAGCCCCCGCGCGGCGCGTACAGCCGGCGCTCCCTCGCGCCGGGTTCGACGACCGGCGCCGCGAGCAGGTCCGGGCCGAACAGGAGCTGGTCGTCGGCGGCGACGGCGCGCGGGTCGCCGGGCGCCTCCAGCGCGAGGTGGCGCATCAGCGGCAGCCCGCTCGCGCGGTAGGTCGCGTCCGCGGCGAGGATGTAGGGGTAGAGCTGGGTGTGGAGCTTGGTGTAGCGCCGCCAGACCGGCAGGATCCCCGGGTCGAACACCTGCGGCCGCCGGTAGGAGGGCACGGCTAGGCCGGAGTACTTGGTGCGCATGACCGCCGAGACGGCGCCGAGCTCGATCCAGCGCACCAGCAGCTCGGGGGTGAGGTTTTCGCCCGGCCCGTAGGTGTTGTAGCCGCCGATGTCGGTTCCGAAGCGGCTCACGCCGGACATCCCGATGCCGAGCGCCTGCTTCAGGCCCGACGCCAGGCCGTCGTAGTCCCAGACCGTGGTCGGGTCGCCGCCCCAGACGTCGCTCGCGCAGCGGGCCGCGCCGGTCCAGCCCGAGCGCTGGTGGCGCACCACCGGGCGCCCGATCCGCTCGACCGCCCGCTGCACGGCGCAGTGGTAGTCGGTCGGGTAGCGGTTGTGGAGCGCGCTGCCGGTGGTGCCGTCGGACGCGACGCCCTGCGGCGGCGCGCCCTCGCCGAAGTCCTGCATCCAGCCGTCGTGGCCGCCGTCGGTGGCCTGGCGCAGCAGGCTCTCGTAGTAGGCGCCGGTGGCCGGGTTCGTGAAGTCGAACTGGGAGAGCGGCTCGGTGGTGAAGCCCGCCGGGCCGCTGCCGCCCACGAACGCCGGGTACACGTGCGGCTGGCCGGAGGCCTCGCGGATCAGGAGGCCCTGCGCCGCGGCGCCGGACCAGACCGGCTGGTACGAGGTGCACAGCGAGGGGTTGAAGTAGACGAGGTGAGCGAGTCCGGCGGCGTGGAACTGCCGCGTGCGCGCGGCGTTGTACCCGGGGTCGTCGCGGTGGGCGCCGCAGGGGAGGAAGTGCATCTGGGTCTCGGCGGCGGACACGGGCGCGTCGGCCTCGCGCTGGGCGCGGATCATCTCGGCCTCCTGAGCGAGCTCGACGCGGTTCGGCTGGCCGGTCTGGAACCACGGGCCGAACGCCCACGCGGTCGATGGCGGCGGCTGGCGGCCGGTCGCGGCGGTGAAGCGGCGGAGGGCGTCCGCCGGCGTGGGGCCCGCGAAGACCCGCAGCGCCAGCGCGGGGGCGTCGACCTCGAGGTCCCACGCGCGCTCGTCCGCGCTCGCCAGGCGGAAGCGGCTGGTCTCGTCGCGGTCGACGAGCACGCCGTAGCCGCGGCTCGAGAGCATCCACGGCACCGGGTAGTAGGTCGAGTCGTCGCGCTCGCCGTGCGACCAGGGCGGCACCACCGCGCGCGGGTACTGGCGGTCCTCGGGCCGGGTCGGGCCGTCGCTCACGTAGTTCTCGACCTCGAGCCCGCGATGGTCGACGGCGTCCGAGCGCGAGCCGAAGCCGAAGAAGCGCTCGCCCGCGGGCGCGTCGAAGCCGATGCCGAAGGCCTGCGCGGCCGCGCCGCCGCCCGCCTCGCCCGCAGCGGCCGCGCCGCCGCCCGCCTCGCCCGCACCGGCCGCCCCGCCGCCGCCGCCCGCCGGCTCCGCCTCGATCGCGATCGCTCCCTCGCCGGCCGGCCGGATCCGCACGTGCAGCTCGCCGCCGCCGTCGGTCTGCACGAGAGCGGCGATCGCGTCGCCCTCCCTGCGCAGCTCGATCGCCCGGCTCGCGCGCGACCAGCCGGCCGCCGTGCGGTAGCCGAGCCGCGTGCCGGCGTGCTCGGCGAGCCGGACTCCACCGGGGCCGCGCAGCTCGATGTGCCACGGATCGTCGCTGACGGTCGCCGTGAGCGGGCCGCTGCTCGTCTCCACGCTCGCCGCGCCCGCCGGAGCCGCGCCGACGGCTGCAAGCAGGGCGAGGACGGCGGGGGCGATGCGCAGCGCGCGCGGCACGCGCGGAGCCTAGGCCGCGATGGCCTCCGCCGCTCCCCCTGGCGAGGTGGGCTCTCTAAGGGTCGATATGCGACCCAAATAGAGCCCACCTCTCGAAGAAGCCCGCGAAACGCCGCGAGAACCCGCCGCGAGGCGCGGCGGAACCGGGCCCCGATCCCCACCCGCTGCCGCTCCGGACCGCGTCAGGGCCCCGCCGCCGCAGGCGCCGGGCGCACGCGGAGGGCCGCGCCCAGGGCCAGGGCCGTCGCCGCGGTCACCGCCGCGTAGGCCGCCCAGTCGCCGGCCGCGTCGGCCAGCGCGCCGCCGCCGGCCGCTCCGGCGGTCTGGGCCGCCGACCAGGTCAGGTTCACGAGGGCGAACGCGAGCGCCTGCTCGAGGCCGGCCGCCTCGGCGCCGCTCGAGAGGATCGTCATGCCCGGCACCCAGAGCATCCCGACGAGCGGCCCGGCGACCATCGCGAGCGCGACCAGCGGGACGATCGCGTCGACCGAGGCGAGCGCGACCGCCAGCACCACGGCGCATGCGAGCGCCACCCGCACGAGCGGCAGGGCGCCGCGCCGGTCGGAGTAGCGCCCGGCGGCCGGGCTGGCCAGCGCCTGGAGGCCGGCCGTCACCAGGAAGGTGCCGGCCACGAGGACGCTGCCGGCACCCAGCTCGCCGAGCCGCAGCGGCACGAGCACCTCCACGACCCCGAAGAACAGGCCGACCAGCACGATCAGCGCCACCCCGGCGAGCAGCGGCCGGTGGCGCAGCGCCGGGAGGAGGCCCGACCGGTCCTGCGCGGCGCGAGCCGGGGCGGGCATCGCCAGCGTCCACGCCAGCAGCCCGGCGCCCGCGGCCCCGACCGCGCCGAACGCCCACTCAGGGGTCGCCTCGTTCGCCGCCGCGCCGAGCACCGGTCCGAGCAGCGCGCCGCCGATCGCGGCCCCGAACGCGGTGCCGATCAGCTCGCCGCGCCGCTCCGGCGGCCCGGCGGCGACGAGCCACCCGAGCCCGCCCGCCCACGAAGCCGCGCCGCCCACGCCCTGCACGAAGCGCGCGGCGTCGAGGAGGACGGCGTCCTCGGCCAGCCCGAACACCACGCTCGACACCGAGAGCAGGGCCAGCCCCAGCACCACGGTGGGCCGCACCCCGACGCGGATCGCGAGCCAGCCGCTCGGCAGCGAGGCCAGCAGCGTGCCCGCCGGGTAGGCGGCCGTGAGGACCCCGGCCGCCGACTTCGACAGCCCGAGCTCGTCGGAGTAGCGCGGCAGCAGCGGCGTGATCGCCGCGTAGAACATCGTGTCCACGAGGACGATCGCGCTGACGAGGAGGAGGAGGCGGCGCATGGCGGGGCGCCGAGTCTCGCCGACCCGCCACAATCACTTCATGGCAGCGGTTGCCGCCCCCACGACCACCCGTCCGCACACCCGGGCCTCGGCCCTGGAGCTGGCCGCGGCGATCCGGGCCGGGGAGGCGAGCGCGCGCGAGGTCGTGGAGGCCCACGTCGAGCTGCTCGAGCGCGTGAACCCGCGCATCAACGCGGTGGTGGGAGAGCGCTTCGACGCCGCCCGCGCGGAGGCCGATGCCGCCGACGAGCGCATCGCCGCCGCGGCGCTCGGCGACGAGCTGCCGCCGCTGCTCGGCGTGCCCTGCACGATCAAGGAGTCGTTCAGCCTGCCGGGCTTCTCCCAGTGCTCGGGAGTGGCCGCCCGCCGCGACCACGTCTGCGAACGCGCGGCACCCGCCGTGCAGCGTCTGCTCGACGCCGGGGCGATCCCGCTCGGAGTCACCAACACCTCCGAGCTGACGCTCTGGGTCGAGACCGACAACCGCGTATACGGCCGGACCTCGAACCCCTACGACCAGAGCCGGACCGCCGGCGGCTCGTCCGGCGGGGAGGGCGCCGCGATCGGCGCGGGCGCCTCGCCGTTCGGGCTCGGCACCGACCTGGGCGGTTCGATCCGCCTCCCGGCGTTCTTCAACGGGGTCTTCGGCCACAAGCCGTCGCGCGGCCTCGTGCCGCTCACCGGCCACTACCCGATCCCGGGCGAGGACAGCGGCCGGTTGTCCTACGCCGGCCCGCTCGCGCGCCGGGCCGAGGACCTGATGCCGCTGCTGAGGCTGCTCGCGGGCCCCGACGGCGAGGACCCGCAGGTGCCGCGTGAGGTCGAGCTGGGCGACCCCGCCGAGGTGTCGCTGGACGGCCTGCGCGTGGTCGTGAGCAAGTCGGGGACGCTCGGGCCGACCGGGCCCGAGCTGGCGAACGCCCGCCAGCGCGCCGCCGGGGCGCTGGCGGCGGCCGGCGCGACCGTCGAGCACGTCTCCATGAAGAGCATGCGGCGCGCCCTCGAGATGTACCTGGCCACGCTCAGCAGCGAGGCCGGCACGCTCCGTCAGCTGCTCGAGGAGGCCGGCGCCGAGGTGCCGACGCTGCGCGGCGCGCTGCGCCGCGCGAGCCCGCACACCGTGCCCACCCGGATCACGCTGATGGTCGAGGCGCGCGCGTCGCTGATCATGCCCGAGCGCCGCGTGCGCAAGCTGCTCGCCGCGCGCGACGCGTTCACCCGCGAGCTGGAGGACACGATCGGCGACGGCGTGCTGCTCCACCCCCCGGCGCCGCGGGTCGCGCCCAAGCACGGCGGCACCGTCGGGCGGGTGTGGTGGATCCACCCCGTGCTCGTCTTCAACCTCACCGGCCTGCCGGTGACGCAGGTGCCGCTCGGGCTTGACGGCGCCGGCCTGCCGCTCGGCGTCCAGGTCGCCGCCCGCCTCGGCGCCGACCACCGCACCATCGCGGTCGCGCAGGAGCTCGAGCGCGTCTTCGGCGGCTGGACCCCGCCGCCGCTCAGCGCGAGCTGACGCCGCTCAGCGCGCGCTTGAGGCCGTCCAGCGACGCGTTGGCAACCCGCCTGTACCAGCGCTTGCCGGTCACGGCGTCGATCGCCCTGTAGCCGGCGTTGTGCGGCTCCATGCCGATCACGACGTCGGCGAACGTGCCGCCGCCCGCCTCGGTCAGCTTCCAGTGCGAGTACCAGCCGGACGCGGTGCAGCGCAGCCGGATCTCGTGGAGGTCCTCGAGCTCGTCGATGGCGAACGTGGTCTTCGACTTGCCGAACGGGCTGCGGGTGACCTGCTCGTACTCGGCGCCCTTCACGACCGTCGGGAGGCCGGTGACCTCGACCACCTCGTCGCTCACCCACTCGGGATAGCGCCGCGGGTCGCCCACCAGCTCCCACACCTCCTCGACGGGGGCGTCGATCTGCGCCTGTTCGTGCCAGCTGCCCATCGCTCCTACTCCTCCTCCTCGGCGGTGCGCAGCAGAAAGCGTCGCATGCTCCGGCGATCCGGGTAGCGCTCGAGCGCGCCGACCGCCCGCGCCCGCTCCACCGCCGACGCGTTCGGCCCCGGCGGCGGGACCTTCGAGTCCGCGCCGAACACGCTCTGCCAGATGAGCCGGTCGGCCAGCCGCTGCGGCACCGCGTCCACGTGGTTCCAGGGGAGCGAGGCCGAGAGCCGGGCGCTCGCCGCGTTCGAGGGGTTGGTCTCCGTCATCGACTGCTGCGGCTGGATCGCCTGGAAGCGCGTGCCGTCGACGTCGGGCTGCTCGTCGGCGGAGACGAACGCGTCGTAGAGCGGGGTGGCGAGCGCGTCGTTGAGCGACAGCGGCTCGAGCCCGACGATCATCTCGGCCGTGCGCAGGAACGAGTACTGGTCGTAGCGGGTGCTCACGACCGCCCCGCGCCTGGCCCACGGCGAGATCACCAGGGCGGGGATGCGGTGCGCGTCCACGCTGTCGATCCCGTCCTGCGAGTCGTCCTCGATCACGAAGATCGCGCTCTCGTGCCAGATCGGCGAGCTCGAGACCAGCTCCACGAGCTGGCCGACCGCCAGGTCGTTGTCGGCCACGTTCGCCTTCGGCGTGTAGGTCCCGGGCGTGGTGCCGTCGGTGTGGTCGTTGAAGAAGATCAGGTAGTTGAAGCGCGGCACGGTGCCCGCCGCGAGCTGCGCCTGGAACTGCGGCGCGAACGCGTTCACGCGACTCTGCGCGTCCGGCGGGCCGACCGTGGCCCCGACCGAGCCGGAGTCCGCCGCGCAGCGGAAGCTGTTCGGCAGCTGGTTCACGACCGGCACGGGCGTGCGGCAGGTGCCCTGCACCTGCGACGGGTAGGACGGGTCCGTGTTCGCCTGTACGCCGTCGTAGGTGTCGCGGCCGTCGTCGGCGAACGGCTGGTTGCCCGCGCCCAGCTCGCCGTAGGCCCGGAACGTGACGCCCTGGCGCACGGCCTGGTCGAACACGAACGCGTTCGGCGGGATGCCGATCGGGAAGATGTCCGGGTTCCCCTTGCGGCCGCGGTTGGTGTGCACGTAGCGCTGCGTGTAGTCGTTGGCGTAGCCGCCGGCCGTGATCTTGTGGCCGACCGTGGACTCCTCCGAGTTCGCGTGCACGTTGTCGAGCAGCGGGAAGCGCCGGGCGAGCGCGTGCACGTTCGGGGTGACGCCGCCGGTGGGGCCGGGCACCCCGTTGTCGTCGAAGACCTGGAGCCGCGGGTCGCCGCGGCCGCGCGGCTCGGACCCGAAGATCTGGTCGTAGGTGCGGTTCTCGCGCACCACGTAGAAGACGTACTTGATCTTCTCGCTCGGCCCGCCCGCCGGACCGACGATCGGCGTGTTGGGCGGCGGCGCCCTGAAGTTGGTCGGCACGATCGCGCGGTTCGCCCGCTCCGTGAGCTCCGCCACCTCCCGGTCGGTCGGGCGCGCGAGCACTCCCGCGCGGCCGCGCGTGAGCTCCTTGATGCTGTCCACCGCGCCGGTGTTGGGCCCCGTCCCGAGCCCCTTCGCGCTCAGCCACACGAGCCGCCCGCCGTCCGGGGTGACCTCCACGTCGGTCGTGTAGGCGGCGGTCGGGATCCGCCCCAGCACCTGGAACGGAGCCGCGTTGGGGACGAAGCCGGAGCGCGGGCACTCGACGACCTCGGGAAGCCGCTTCTGCGCGCGGGCGACGGCCTTCGCGAACGCCCGCTTCGCCGCCTTCCTCGACTTCCCGCGCCGGAGCGCCGCCGCCCGGTCGCGGTACGCCTTCAGCACGGCGCGCCCGTAGGTGCGGTCCTGCGCCGCCGTGGGGCCGCCGCAGGACCGCGTGCGCTTGCCGTACAGGTGCGCTCGCCTCAGCTTGGCCTCGCGCTTCGAGTACGTGCGCCGCGCCCTCGCGCTGCGGCGCGCCCGAAGGAACGCTCGCCTGGCCTTCGCGCGGCCGGACAGGTAGCGGCCGATCTTCGCGACCGAGCGCGGGATCACCACCTTGCGCCGCGTCGGCGCGGCCGCGGGCCGCCGCTCGAGCGCCACGGCGACGACCGCGTCCTCGTCCGCGTTCGCCACGTAGAGGGTGTCGCCGTTCGGGGCGACCGAGGCCGTGACCGGCGCGGTGCCGATGCCGGCGTCCGCGCGGCCCACGTCGATCTGGCGCTCGAGCGCCAGCCTGCTCGTGTCGATCACCGCCACCAGGTCGCGGTCGGTCACCGCCACGTACACGCGGTCGCGCTCCGGGTCGGCCGTGATGCCCTCGGCGTGCGCGTACGCGTTCCCGCGCTCGCCGCCGACCGCGATCGTGGCGAGCACGTCCCCGGTCGGGATGTCGATCGCGGCGACCGTGCCGTCGCGCTCGCTCGTCACGTAGGCCCGGTCGCGGCGCGGATCGGTCACCACGCCGTAGGGGTAGCGGCCCACGTCGACGAGCCGCGACGCGCCGGTGCGCAGGTCCACGATCGCGGCCTGGTCGGCCTGGCCGAGCGCGACCACGAGGTGGCGCCCGTCGCGCGTCACGTCCATGCCCTCGGGCCACGCGTTCACGTTCGACGCCGGCGGCAGCTCGTCCCCGGCCGCGGCGCCGTCGCGCGCGTCGGGCAGGCCGATCGGGTCGAGCTCGGTCGCGTGCCCGGTCCTCGCCGCCACGTCGTACACGTGGATCGCGTCGCCCTCGGTCGCCTTCGCTCCGGCCGGCTGCTTGCCCTCGGCGGGCTGGCCGGACACGTAGGCGCGGCGCCCGTCCGGTGCGAACGCGATCCCCACGTAGCCGCCGGGGATCGGGATCGTCTGCGCGACCTCGCCGGTGCCCAGGTCGATCACGCGGATGAAGTTGTTGCCCCGGCCCGCGTCCACGGCCCAGTAGAAGCGGCCGTCGGGCGTGAGCGCGCCGCCGGTCGGGAACGCGCCCAGGGCGGTCATGCGCCCGGCCGGGTCGAGCTTGCGACCGCTCGGGGTCAGGCCGCCGTCGGGGCCCACCACCTCCTGCGCGGCGGCGGTGCCCGCGACCGTCGCCAGGACCAGCACGGCCGTCAGCGCTCGAGCGTGCACGCCCACACCCGGCAGTATCGTCGATCGGGCCTTGGATCCCGTCGGACTCTTCGCCCTCGGAGCCGCCGTGCTGATGATCTCCGCGCTGCTGGCGGGGGTGATCGACCGCGCGCCGGTGTCGTTCCCGATGATCTTCCTGACGCTCGGGCTGCTGCTCGGCGAGGGCACCTTCGGCGTCACCGACATCGACCTCGAGAACGACGCCCTCCGCACGATCGCGTTCGCCACGCTCGCGCTCGTGCTCTTCCTCGAGGCGATGTCGCTCGACCTGCGCCACCTGCGCCGCTACTGGGTGGTGCCGGCGCTCACGCTCGGACCGGGCACGCTGATCGTGATCGCGCTGATCAGCGTCGCCGCGCTCGCCGTCGTGGGGGTGGACCCGGTCATCGCACTGCTGCTGGGGGCGATCCTGGCGTCCACCGACCCGGTCGTGCTGCGCGACGTGGTCCACGACGAGCGGATCCCGAGCGCGGTGCGCCGCGCCCTCAGCCTCGAGGCCGGCATGAACGACCTGATCGTGCTGCCGGCCGTGCTCGTCCTGGCGGCGGCGGCCGCCGGCGACGTGGGCGGCGCGTTCGACTGGGTGCGCTTCCTGGTCGAGCTGCTGGTCGTGGGCCCCGCGATCGGCGCCGGGGTCGGCGTGGCCGGCGCGAGCCTGATGGCGGAGGTCGACAAGCGCCGTCCGGTGCGCACCGAGTGGCAGGCCCTCTACGGCGTCGGGCTCGTGCTCTGCGCGTTCGTGGCGGGGGACACCATCGGGGCGGACGGCTTCCTCGCCGCCTTCGCCGCCGGCGCCGCCGTGTCGCTGTCGAACCGCCGCATGTGCGATTGCTTCCTGGACTTCGGCGAGGTGATCGCCGAGCTGCTGATGCTGATCTCGTTCGTGCTGTTCGGCGCGGTCCTCTCCACCGAGCTGAGCGGCGCCCCGCTGGCCGAGTCGGCCGTCCTGGCCGCGCTCGCCCTTCTCCTGATACGGCCGTTGACGGTCGGCTCGCTCCTGACCCTGCGGACCGCCACGCTCAGCAACCACGGGCGGGCGTTCATCGCCTGGTTCGGTCCGCGCGGCCTCAACTCGCTGCTGCTCGCGCTGCTGGTGCTCGAGGCCGGCGTGCCCGAGGGCCGCGAGGTGTTCGCGGTGGCCGGCGTGGTGGTGATCGCGTCGACGTTCCTCCACGGGATCTCGGCCATGCCGCTGTCGGCGTGGTACGGCCACCGCGTTGACGAGGCGACCCACCCGGAGGAGCGCGAGAGCCGGATGGACGGGCTGCTGGGCGGCGCCGCCCCGCGGGAGACGCCGCGGATCGACGCGGCGGAGCTGGCGGAGCTGCTCGACTCGGACGACCCGCCGCTGCTGCTCGACGTGCGCTCCCGCTCCGGCTATCAGCGCGACCCGTTCCAGATCCCCGGCGCGCAGCGGGTGCGGCCCGACGACATCCCCGACTGGGCGCGCGAGAACGAGTCGGACAAGCTCGTCGTGCTCTACTGCACCTGACCCGACGAGGCCACCAGCGCCCGTGCGGCGCGGCAGCTCATCGAGGACGGGTTCGACGCGGCCGCCCTGCGCGGCGGCCTCGACGCGTGGCGCGAGGTGCGCGAGGCCGAGCCGGTCACGCGGCCGGCGGCAGTCGCGAGCTGAGCAGGGCGGGGGCCTCGACCGCGCTCTCCGCGTACGCGTCGGCCCCGATCCGGCGCGCGTCGTCCTCGCCGCCGTACGCCTGGCCGCCGACGATCACGAACGGCGGCTCCTCCAGCTCTTGGACCGCGCGGATCGCCTCGGCCACCCCCGGCAGGTGGTGCGGCATCGTCGTGGACAGGGCGAGCACGTCGGCCGCCTCGTCCTGCGCGAGGACGACCAGGTCCCCGAGCGGGAGCGAGGTCCCGAGGAACAGCGCCTCCCAGCCCGCGGCCTCGAGCAGGCCGGTCAGCATCTGGCCGCCCAGGCAGTGGAGCTCCTCGGGCGAGCAGCAGACCACCGCGAGGCGGCCCGTGGGCGCCGCCGGCTCGAGCCGCGCCGCGAGCTCGGACACGAGCGACGAGGCGACCTCGGTCGCGAGGTGCTCGTGCGCCACCGAGATCTCGCCCCGCTCCCAGAGCCGGCCCACCTCGACCATCGCCGGACCGAGCACCTCGGCGTACGCGGCTTCGATCCGGAGCCCCTCGCGCACGGCGGCGCGCACGACCGCGCGGGCCCGCGCCGGATCCGGCTCGAGTATGGCGGCGAGGTAGTCCTCGCGTACGTGCTGACTGCTCTCCGGCACCGGCGTGAGGCGCGGACGGTAGCGCTCCGGGAGAATGCGCGCCGGGGCACCGATTGGACAGCGTCTGGCTTCACTTCATCACGATCCCGATCTTCTCGGGCGTGATCGGCTACGTCACGAACTGGAGCGGCGTGATCATGCTCTTCTATCCGGTGCGCTTCAGGGGCATCCGGATCCCGGGGCTGGCGCCGCTCGTGCACCTGATGCCGCGCAAGATCCAGCAGATCCCGGGCTTCATGGTCGGCGGCGTCGGCTGGCAGGGGATCATCCCGTCGCGCGCCGCGAAGATGGGCAGCATCGCGGTCGACAAGGGCATCGCGAAGCTCGGCAACGCCTCGGACTTCTACCGCCAGCTCGACCCGGAGAAGATGGCCGACCACGTGCTGGCGAGCACGCGCCGCGACATGCGCGACGTGGTCGAGCGGATCATCCAGCGCGAGAACCCCGAGCTGTGGCGCGACCTCCCGCCCCGCTTTCGCGAGCGCATCCACGAGCGGGTGCAGGAGCAGCTCCCCGAGATCGTCCACGACATCGTCACGAAGGACATCCAGCGCAACATCGACCAGCTCCTCGACGTGAAGCTGATGGTGATCCGCCGGATGGAGGAGGAGCCGGAGCTGGCCAACAAGGTCTTCACCGAGGTCGGCAGCCGGGAGCTGCGGCTGATCATCAACCTCGGGTTCCTGTTCGGGTTCCTGCTCGGCTTCCCGGTCGCGGCGATCAGCGAGCTGCTGATCCACGGCTGGTGGGTGCTGCCGATCCTCGGGATCTTCGTCGGCTACATCACCAACCTGGTCGCGATCCACATGATCTTCGAGCCGGTCGAGGAGAAGCGCTACCTCGGGATCATCCCGTTCCAGGGGCTGTTCCTGCGACGCCAGGACGAGGCCGGCGACGTGTACGCGAAGGTCATCGCCGACGACGTGGTGACGCTGCGCAACATCGGCGAGGAGCTGATGCACGGGCCGCGCTCGGACCGCACGCGGCGGATGATCGAGGACGCGCTGCGCCCCGCCGTGGACCGCGCCGTGGGGCGCGCCCGGCCGGCCGTGCGGGTGGCGGTGGGAGCGCGTGAGTACGACGCGATCCGCGACTCGGTCGCGGCCGAGGGAGCCGAGTACACGATGGTGCCGCTCGTGGACGAGGAGTTCGGTCGCGAGCAGAGCGAGAAGATCCGTGAGATGTTCGCCGCGCGCATCCGCGAGCTGCCGCCCGCGGACTTCTCTGAGATGCTTCGGAGCGCGATGCGAGAGGACGAGTGGCTGCTCTACCTGCACGGCGCGGTGCTCGGCTTCGGGGGCGGGCTCGCTCACCTGGCGGTGTTCGGGTGATCGCGTGAGCGGCGCGAACGGCGAGTTCACCCGCTACCGGGAGCTGCCGTACGCGGAGTCGGAGCCAGAGGCGGTCTCCGAGCCGGGCCTGACCGAGATCCTGCCGGGCCTCGCGCGCCTCGGCGCGGTGGCGTGGTGGCGCGGGGCGCGGTGGAGCGCCGAGACGTCCGTGCGGGTGGGGTCCCGGGTGGTCCGCTACGCCGCCTCGGGCCGCGCGCCCGGCGACCTCCTGGCCGAGAGCGGCCGCGACCTGCGCGTGTGGCTGCGGCGCTTCGTCGACGTGGTCGACGAGAGCGCCAGCGCCGCGGCCGCGGGCGGCGGCGCCCCCGAGTCCGCGCCGGCGCCGCCCGCGTCCGGCAACGGCCACGTGCCGCTGCGCGAGCGCGGCGCCGAGCTGCTGCGCCGCTCGGCCGACGTCTACCACGACGACGAGTGCCACCCGGCCTTCGAGCGGATCCTCGACGAGATGGCCCCGGACGAGGCCCGGATCATGCGCTACATGTGCGCGGAGGGCCCGCAGGCGGCGGTGGACGTGCGCACCGGCGGTCCGATCGGCATGGTCAGCTCGCAGCTGATCGCGCCGGGGCTCACGATGATCGGCGCGAACGCGGGCTGCCGCCGGCCCGAGCGGATCCACATGTACCTGAACAACCTCCACCGGCTCGGGCTGATCTGGTTCTCGCGCGAGACGCTCGAGGACCAGGGCGCCTACCAGGTGGTCGAGGCGCAGCCCGAGGTGGTCGAGGCGATGAAGCGCGCCGGCCGCGCGCGCACGGTGCGGCGCAGCATCCACCTCACCCCGTTCGGCGAGGACTTCTGCAAGGCCGCGCTGCCGCTCGACACCGCCGAGCTCGACGCGCTGCCGCGCACGCCCGACGGCGAGCCGGTCGACGCCGAGCTGGCGTAACTGGGCGTTTCCCGCGTACGGCGGCGGGGAACTCGCCAGTTGCGATGCGTTTTCGTGTGCTCGCGGCGACATGCGCCGTCGCGCTGGGGGGAGTGACCGCGACCGCGGGCGGGTCGTCGCACCCCGCCAACGTGAACTGGCCGTCCTACCTCCCGGCGATGCCGAGCTCGTCGGCGACCCAGCCGGGCGCGGTCCCGTACTGCCGCAAGGCGACGATCCGCTGCGTGGACGTGCAGATGAAGCGGATGCGCCGCCTCCAGCGCGAGCTCGGCTGCGACCACCGCGCGGTGTTCGCGACGACCTACCTCGAGCTCACGCGCCAGTACCGCAAGGACCTGAGCGCCGGCATGAAAAAGCGCCTCATGGACGTGCGCTACCTCTACCGCGAGGTCGCCGCGTTCGCGAACGTCTACTTCGAGACGTTCAAGCGCTTCAAGCGCGGCCAGCCGGTGCCGGAGGCGTGGCGGATCGCGTTCGAGATCGCGCGCAGCGGCGAGGTCAACGGTGCTCAGGACATGCTGCTGGGGATCAACGCGCACGTGCAGAACGACATGCCGTTCGTCGTCGCGTCGCTGGGCCTGCGCACGAGGGACGGACGCTCGCGCAAGCCCGACCACGACATCGTCAACGAAGAGCTCGAGCGCGCCTACGACGCGGTGATCGCCGAGGTGTCCGCGCGCTACGACCCGTTCGTGAACACGACCAACGCGCCGTGGAGCCCCGGCGACGACGTCCTCGGCCTCGAGATGGTCAAGGTCTGGCGCGAGCGCGTCTGGCGCAACGCCGAGCGGCTGCTGAACGCGTCGTCCGACGAGGAGCGCCGCGCGGTGGCGGCCGACATCCAGTCGAACGCCGCCGACTGGGCGCGCGGGATGGCCGCGTTCCAGACGCCCGGCGACCGCGAGCGCCGCGACGCGTACTGCAACGGGCGGTGAGGCGCGCCGGCCTGGCAGCCGCGCTCGCCGGACTCGCGCTCGCCGCGCCGGCGCACGCCGACCACGCCGACTCGAACCTCCCGTGGCCGGCCGCGCTCCCGCCGATGGACGTGAGCGCGGCGGTCCAGCCGAAGCCGGTGAGGAACTGCCGCAGGGCCACGCTCCGCTGCGTCGACGGCCTGCTGCGCCGCCTGCGCAAGCAGTGGGCGCCGCTCGACGCCCGCTGCGACCACCGCGCACTCTGGCCGTTCGCGTACATACAGATCACCAAGGCGATCCGGGCGGACCTGCGCCGCGAGGTGCCGCGCTGGTTCCCGCACCGTAAGTGGTTCATCTACGTGGTCATCGACTTCTCCAACCGCTACTTCCGCGCGTACGCCGACCGCTACGGCGGCCATCCGGAGCGCGTGCCCTACTCGTGGGGCGTCACCTTCGACGCCGCCGAGGCGGGTGACTTCCACGCCGGGCAGGACATCCTGCTCGCGAGCAACGCGCACACCCAGTACGACCTTCCTCACGTGTACGCGAAGCTGGGGATGCGCACGCCGTCCGGCGCGACCCGCAAGCCCAACCACGACGGCGTGAACGAGGCGAACACGCGCGTGTTCGACTACATCGAGGACGAGTACGCGCGCCGCTACGACCCGACCTTCGAGTGGGTGGACATGAAGCCGTCGCCGCTCGACGAGCTGGGGACGCAGGAGATGGTCAAGGGCTGGCGCGAGGGGGCCTGGCGCAACGCCGAGCGTCTCATGAACGCCCGCACCCCGCAGGAGCGCAGCGAGGTGGAGCGCTCGATCGTCGTGGGCGCGAACGCCTGGGCGGACTTCATCGCCTCGGGGACGCTGCCGGGCCACCGCGCCACGCGCGACGCGCACTGCCGCGCCTTCCACGCGGGCGGATGAGCGCGACCGCGGTCGAGGCCCAGCGCGCCGCGATCCGCCGAACGCTGGGGTGGGTCCTCATCGGTGCGCTCTGCGTGTCGGCGCTCACGGCGATCGTCGCGGTGCTGAGCGGCGACTTCGACGAGGACGACGGGCGCACGATCGCCACGAGCGTGGCGTTCGCGATCTACAGCGCCGTCGGCGCCTCCGGGGCGTCCCTGCGGCTGAGGGCGTCGGAGAACCTGCGCACGCTCGGCCTGGCGACGATGGCGCTCTCCGCGCTCGGCTTCCTGCTCCTGCTGCCGGCGCTGTGGACCGAGGACGGCGACACGGAGGCGCTCTGGAGGTGGTGGGGCGTGGCCACGCTCGCGGCGTTCGCGGCCTCGCACGCCTCGCTGATGACCGGCGCGTTCCGCGACACCGACAGCGACGTGGTGCGCGCGCTGGGCTGGTCGTCGATCGCCCTCGCCACGTTCGACTCCACCCTCGGCGTGCTCGCGATCGCCGAGGCGTTCGAGGACGTGGACGAGAGCTTCGCCCAGCTAGTCGCAGTGCTCGTGATCCTGATGCTGCTGACGACCGCGCTGACGCCGATAGTGCGCCGCCTGCAGCCGGCGCGGGCGGCGCAGCCGCGCGCGGCGCAGGACGGCGACCGCCCACCCGCCCCGCTGGCCGCGGAGGTGATCGCCGCGGCGGACCGGATCGAGGCGCTCAACGCCGACCCCGGCAACCGCGCGCCCGAGATCCGCCGCGAGGTGGAGCGCCTGCGCGCCCTCGCGCGCTCGTACGAGCGCGGCTAGGGCCCTACTCGACTCCGTCGATCCGCGCGGCCAGCGCCCTCAGGCCGCGGTGCTGGAGGTGCCGGACCGCGTCGGGAGTCGACCCGAGCACGTCGGCGATGTCCGCGGCGCCCATGTCGAACACGAAGCGCAGGACGAGCGCGCGCCGCTGCGCCTCGGGCAGCGAGTCGACCATCGCGCGCGCACCGCTCTCCGGGTCGAGCCGCTCGAGCAGGGAGGCCGCGCGCTCGGCCACCGACGTGGGGGGCGCCCGCAGGCGATCGGCCTCCTCGATCGCCCGCGCGCGCCGCATCCGCCTCAGCCGGTCGTTCGCGAGGTTGCGGATCACGCTGAACAGCCAGGGCTCGAAAGGCCCGCGGCCCGGGTCGTAGCGGTCGAGCATCCTGAAGACCGTCAGGAAGGCGTCCTGCGCGGCCTCCTGCGCGTCGTCGGCGTTCTTCAGCGCGAGGTGCAGGTAGCGGAAGACGCGGTCGAAGAGCCGCACGTAGAGCTCCGCGAACGCGAGGTCGTCGCCGGCCTGGGCGGAGGCGACGATCCGCGCGATCTCGGAGTCGCCGTCGCCGGCCTCGGCGAGCTCGTCGAGGACCCGGTACGTGCCCGGCCTGGAGTCCGGCACGCGGCCGTCGCGGCCCCTCCGCAGGACGGGTTCCCCCTGCCTCACCTGAACGTCTCCTCTGCTTGGCACTACGCGTAACAAAACGTTAAGCGGTTTTTTTGGTTGCGAGTGTCATATATCGCTCACTCCATTCGTACTGACTGGGTATGCACCCACGGGACGTCCAGCGCTCTTCCAGCTCTCGGAGGACGGCGCTCCTCGCGCTCCTCGCGCTCCTGGCGGCCGCCGCCCTCGTGCCGAGCAGCGCACCGACGGCCACGAAGGGCTCGCGCGCCCAGTCGCTCTCCACCGCGTCCCTCCCCGGCATGAGGAGCACGACGCGCAGCGCCGAGCGCAGGGCCGCCAGGCGCCGCGTCGCGCGCCGGAGCGCGGCGGGCCGGCGCGCCAGGGCGCGCTCGCGCAAGGCGTTCCGCGGCCTGCGGCGCAGCTCCGCGCTCCGCGTCGCGCGCGCCGCCTTCCCGGCCGACGTCGACCGCCGCCCGTGGCGCGGCCCGCGGCTCGAGGCCGGCGAGCGCATCAAGGGCTACCTCGATCGCAACACCGCCCTGGTCGACACCGGTGAGCTCGACGCACTCGCGACCGCGTCGTTCCCGCTGGTGACCGAGGCCGGCCAGCCGGTGGACCTCGGCCTCGTCGAGCGCGGCGGCGCGCTCGAGCCCGACACGCCGCTGATCCCGCTGCGGATCTCGCGCTCGCCGCGCCACGGCGCGGTCGTGGGGTCGTCCGGGCTCGGGATCGCGCCGGCCCGCGGTGCCGGCGAGCCCGCGGTCGCGACGGGGGGCAAGGTCTTCTACGCGAACGTCGACACCGACACCGACCTGATCGTCGAGCCGACGCTCACCGGCGTCGAGACGTTCACCCAGCTCCGCTCGGTGGACAGCCCGGAGGACCCGGCACTCGACCTGCGGCTGCCGAGCGGCACGCACCTCCGGCGGGCCGGAGCGGATGCGCTCCCCGGCTCGCTCGAGGTCGCCCGGGGTGATCGGCGAGTGGTCCTGATCGACCCGCCGGCCGCGATGGACGCCGACGGCCGGCCGGTTCCCGCCAGCTACGCGATCGACGGCAGCCGCCTCGTCGTGAGGATCCCTCACCGGTCGCGGTCGTTTCGCTACCCGATCCTCGTGGACCCCGACGCCCACGTGTGGGAGGACTTCCGCGGGTGGCCGGACACGAAGTACTGGGAGAACATCCAGTACGGGAGCTGGGCCTCGGGCTACCGCGACGGGAGCCCGTTCACCAACGCCGCGCTCGGCGGCGTCTGGTACGGGGTCGGGCAGTGGCACCAGTTCCGCTGGCCGACGACGTCGGGCTCGAACCCGCCCGTCGCCAGCGAGGCCCACTACCGCGACGCGTTCGTCTTCAGGGCGGACACGAGCGTGACCTACACGCCGAACGGCACGCGCGTGCTCCAGGGGTTCTGGCCCGACCAGGGCTGGGAGCTGGCGCGGGACTGGTCGCTCGGCGGCACCACGTTCACGCTCTGCATCGCCAACTTCTGCGGCGGCGCGTTCCCCGACGGGCGGATCAACGGCACCGACGGCAACTTCTTCTTCCACTCGCTCGAGGCCACGGCAAACGGGTACCTGTACGGCTCGTACTCGAAGATCGACTGGACGATGTTCATGGTCCACGACCGGCACGCGCCGTCGGTCGGGTCGAGCTCGTGGACCAAGGACGGCAACGGGCACAACACGAACGACTGGATCGGCCCGAACCGGACCGTCGGCGTCTCGACCCCGGCCAGCGACCGCGGACTCGGGCTGCGCCAGGCGGAGCTCGTCTCGCGCAGCGGCGGGGCGCTCGTGACCCCGGCGACCCGGACCACGGAGCCGTGCTACGGCGGCCTGCTCCCGCACGACACGACGCCGGACTACGACGGCGGCCCCTGGCACGGGCAGACGCGGCCGGGCCCCGACCAGGGCGACCGCAACCGGCAGTGCCCGCTGTCGCAGAGCTACGGCTGGTCGTTCAGCAGCAACAGCGTGCCCGAGGGCGTCAACAGCGTCGGGGTCGACGCCTGGGACATCGTCGGGCGCAAGGCGGCGGTGACGAACGGGTCGTCGCTCAAGGTGGACCGGAGTGGCCCCACGATCACCGACGTCTCCGGCAGCCTCTACGACCGCCGCAACCGCTCTGACGACCACAGGCGCGAGGGCCTCTACGACGCGGCCTACTCGCTGAGCATCTCCGCGACCGACGGCACGACGGCGAGCGACGCCGCCCGCCGCTCCGGGGTGAAGCGGCTCGACGTCGAGGTGCTCAACCCCGCGACGATGCAGGTGGAGCGCTCGGATCCGGACCCGGTCCCGCAGGTGTGCCCGGCGGGCAGCTGCGGCAAGACCCGCCCCTGGGTCTTCCGGCCGGACGACTACGCCGACGGCGAGCACATCGTGCGGGTCCGCGCGCTCGACCAGCTCGACAACCCGACCACCACCGAGTTCCGCGTGACGGTCGACCGGCGCGGCGACATCTACACCGCGAGCACCTACGTGGGCGGCAACGACGTCACCGGCGAGCTCGCGAGCCGCGAGTGGACGCGTGCGGGGACCACCGAGGCCCGCAGCGTCGAGCCCGACCAGATCGTCACGCGCGCTCCAGTGTCGTGTCCCTCGAACTCGAGGCTCGGAGCCGTCTGCGACGAGGTGCGGGCGCGCCTGCTCGACAGCGAGGACGAGACGTTCTCGCCCGACGACCACTTCTCGCTGCGCGTCGGCGAGCGCTCCGACAATCGGCTCGAGCCCGTCTCGGACCTGGCCGACCGCCGCACCGATCCCGCCGAGCTGAGCGCGCGCGGGCCGCTCGTGTCCGCGCTCGAGCCCTGGCAGCACGCGCCCCCGGCCGCGGGGCCCGACTACGAGCTCTACCAGCACGTCGAGAGCGTCGAGGACGAGGCCGGCACTCCGCGTGACGTGGTCGTGAAGCTCTGGGTGGACAGCCTCATGAAGTTCCCGCTCAAGCTGACGCACGAGGTGGTCGGCACCACGGAGTCGGCCGTCACGTACTACGACTACGGCGTCGGCCGCCTCACGACGAGCGAGGTGCCGTCGGACCTGTTCCGGGTCCCGCGCCCGCCGACGCCGGGCTCCGAGGAGACCGAGCAGCTCGGGTGGACCGGCGGCGCGCTTCCGGCGGCCGACCGCGAGACGGGCCAGCTCTTCCAGCCGCGGAACCTCGGCTCGAGCAGGGTGGTGGGGAGCACCAGCTTCTGCCTCGCGGCCGTCTCGCGGTTCACCGAGGACGTCGCCGAGCCCGCCTACTCGCCCGCGCCGGACGAGGACCCCGAGACGGCCGGCGATCCATCCGGCCCGATCACCGCGATCAACTCCGACTACAACGTCTCGGCCCCCGGCGCCACGTGCGAGCCCGGGACCGGATCGCTCGACGAGCCGTCGCTGACGATCTCGTCCTACGCGGCGAGCAGCACGGTGGGTGCGGCGTGGGTGACCGCGTACCGCGAGGCCGTGGTCGAGTACCTGTCGGACCCGCAGGACGACGGCGCGCTCCAGGCGGGGACGATGCCCGTGACCGTCGGCGTGCTCGAGCCCGCGATCGCCTACGTCGTGCCGTACTCCGACACCGAGCTCGCGGTGCTCGCGGCGACCGCGACGAGCGTCTACACCGTCAAGGGGACCTTCTCCCGCGACCAGATCCCCCTCATCTTCGCGTCGATGGAGGCAGCGCAATGAGCAACTCGTGGCCGATGCGGTCCATCCTCGTCGCCTGCTGTGCGGCGCTGGCGGCGGTGCCCGTGCAGCTCGCCGTGCTGACCCCGGATGCCCACGCGCACGTGTCCAAGAAGCGGTTCGGCTGGTACTGGCACCTGGGGACCAAGAACCCCAACGGCAAGGGCAAGGAGCTCGACCCGCTCAACATGCTGTGGCTGCCCGGGTCCTCCTACAGCCCCGCCTCGGAGGCGCGGCTCGAGGACATGATCGAGCAGGAGTGGCGCGGGCGTCCGAGCAAGGGGCAGATGAACCACGGGAAGACCTGTCAGGGGCAGTCCGACCTCACCCGCGTGTTCGGCGACGGGCGCCAGAAGGCGACGTTCCGCAGCGACAACGGCACCGGACGGCGCACGGTCACGAACGAGTTCCAGGAATCCACGTCGTCGAGGTGCTTCAGCCAGTACCACCTGCGGATGTGGATGGACCAGGCGCACGACGACGCGACCCGCTCGCACGGGGACCGCAACCAGTGGGGGCTGTCTGGCATCCATCGCGACATCGCCCGCTGCAAGAAGAAGTACCTCGGCCGCGAGTACGGCGGCTGCCACCGGATCTCCGGGCGCTGGAACGGGTATCGCAACTACGCGGTCAACCACGCGATGAAGTCGATGTGCGGGCGCAGCCGCTGGCGGCTGTACCCGGGCGGCGACCGCAGGTTCCAGGGGCATCCCTTCGACGGCTACATCGCGGTCGTCAAGGGCACCCGCGGCGGGTCGAACTGCCCGCGTAACCTGTACTGAGCGTGGCAGCACGAGGCAGGCCCGCCCGACCGGCGGTCGCGGCAGCGACCGGGCTCGCGACGCTCGCGCTAGCGGCGGCCGCGGCGGGCGGATGCGGGTCCGACGACGGGGACGCGAACGGGCCGCCCGCCCCGCGAGCCGGCCTGATCGTGCCGGGGAGCAGCATCGACCGCGTCGCGCTCGAGATGAGCGAGGAGCAGGTCACGGCCGCGCTGGGCCGGCCTGCGAAGGTGAAGCGCGGCTCGAGGGCCCACACGGGCGATCCGCTGCGCACCTGGGTCTATCCCGGCCGCGGTCTCGAGGTCACGCTCGACGGGCGGACGGGCGGCGGGCACGTCGTCGAGGTTGCGACGCGATCTCCGGCCCAGCGGACGCGCGAGGGCGTCCGGGTGGGCTCGACCGAGGCCCGGGTCGCGCGCGCCATCGAGCGGGCGGAGTGCGGCGCGGGCGACACGCCGTCGACGCGCTGGTGCGTGGTCGGCGACAGCGCGGCGGGCGGCCTCCAGACCGTGTTCGAGGTCCGCCGGAGCCGCGTGTCGGCGGTGTGGATCACCGTCGTCTCCTGAGAGCGGCCGAGGCGCCGCCCGCCGCTAGCGCAGCCGCAGCACGCTCGTCACGGCTCCGTGGTCGCTCGCGAGCAGACCCGACGGCGTCGTGTCCTTCGTGCTGCCGATGAACGAGCGCACCAGCGGCAGCTTCGGCCGGCTCATGATCCGGTCGACGATGTGGTCCCACCTGCCGGTGCGCAGGTCGTCGCTGAAGCAGCAGTTGAAGGCGGGCGTGCGGCGGTCCACGAGCTTCGCCCGGGCCAGCTCCGCGTAGGGGGCGCGGTCCTCCGGCTTCGGCAGGTCCGGGCCGGTGTTCAGGTCGCCCGCGAGGATCACGCGGCGCTTGGTGGCGAGCGGTCCGGCCACGAGCTCCTTGACCTGCGCGAGCCGGATGTCGGCCGAGAACGCCTCAGGGTGCGCGTTCACCAGCCGCGCGCTCTGCCCGCCGACCGTGAAGTCCACGTAGTTCCACCCGCGCGTGGTCTCGACCTCGCCGATGGCGGCGGTGGGGATCCGCAGCTGCGTCGGGAACGCGCCCGACTTCGCCCGGTCGATCCGGATCCGGCCGCCCTTGCGCACGAGGATCGCGTTGCCGGTCTTGAAGCGGACGTCCACGCCGAGGTCGGACGGCCCCTCGACGTCGAGCGCCCGCGACGAGGTGGCGACGTAGTAGGGGAGGCCGAGCGCCCGGAGCTCGCGCTTGAGGTCGGCCAGGTAGTCCCAGCGCGTCCACGGCGCCTTCGCCGGGTCGCCCTTGGGCCCGGTGTACCAGGCGGTCGCCTCCTGGAGGTTCACGAAGTCGGGCCGCGCCCGCACTATCTCCGCGGCCATGACCTTCATGCGCGCGTCGGGCTCGGTGGCGTCGATCTCGCGCAGCCGCTCGGTCGCGGCGCGCTCGAACTCCTCGCCCGGCGCGGACGTAGCGAGCGGCAGCAGGTTCGCGCCCACGTACATGTTGCGCGTCATCACGGAGACGTCCTGCACGGAGGCATCCGCCGCCCTCGCGGCCGCGGGCAGCGTCAGCACGAGCAGGCAGGCCAGGGCGAGCGTGCGCACCCGGAGCAGGCTACAGCGTAGATTTCACCCATGGGGAGGCCAGTCCGCCCGCCCGAGATCGCCGAGCTGCGCGCGCTCTGCACGGCGGCCGACCTCGGCTCGGTCAGCCGCGCCGCACGCCTGCTGAGGGTCACCCAACCCGCGCTGTCGAAGCGGATCCAGTCGCTCGAGGCGGTCGCCGGCGTGAAGCTGCTCGAGCGCACCTCGCAGGGGGTCGAGCTGACCGACTCCGGCCGGCGCCTCTACGAGGAGGCGCGCAAGCTGCTCGCGCAGTCGGACGTGATCACGGACCTCCTCGGCGGGCTCGAGTCCGGCGAGCGGCCGGTCCGCATGGCGGTGAGCCACACGATCGCCGAGTACGTGCTGCCCGCCAAGCTCGTCGAGTACGAGGCCCGCCACGAGCACCACCTCTCGGTGGAGCTCCTGATCTCGAACTCCAACGTCGCGCGGCGCAGCGTGGCCACCGGGGCCGCCGACTTCGGCATCGCGGCGCAGGACCCCGAGGGCGACTCGCCGGGGCTGCACGAGCGGCCGCTGCTCGAGGACGAGGTGGTGGTCGCGCTGCACCCGGCGCACCCGCTCGCGGCGCACGAGGAGATCCCGCTCGAGCAATTCCTGGCCACGCCCGCCGTGATGCGCGACCCCGGCGCCAACACGCGCCGCGTGATGGAGCACACGCTGCGCGAGCTCGGCCACGACGGGCCGGCGCCGCTGGCCGAGGTGGGCTCGACCGGCGCCGCGAAGGAGGCGGCGCTGCGCGAGCGCGCGCCCGCGCTCCTGTCGCGGCTGGCGATCTCGGAGGGCCAGCGCGACGGCCTCGTGATCCGGCACGTGGAGGGCGTGCGCTTCGCCCGCACCTTCGTCGTGATCACCGCCGCCGAGCGCGCGCCGCATCCGTCGGCGCGGCGCTTCCTGGACTTCCTGGCGGAGACCGGGGGCTAGTCCACAGCGGCGCTCGCGCGCGGCGCTGCGTCGCCGGGGAAGGCCAGGAGGGTCGGCTCGTCGCGGCCGCGCAGGACCTCCTCCTCGCCGACCTGCCAGCGCGCCCGCTCGCCGTTGGAGGCGCGCTCGAGCGCGGCCCCCGACACCACGAGCCGCTCCGGCCGGCGCTTGGCGAGCTCGGAGAGGCGCGCGGACTCGTTCACGGGGTCGCCGATCACCGTGTACTCGAAGCGCTCCAGCGCGCCCACGTTGCCGGCCACCGCCTCGCCCGCGGACACGCCGATGCCCACGTCCACGTCGGGCAGCTCGTCGGCGAGGCGCACGCGCAGCTCGCGCGCGGCGCAGAGCGCGGCGTCGGCGGGGTCGCGCCGCGCGACCGGCGCGCCGAACACGCACAGGGCGCCGTCGCCCTCGAACTTGTTCACCATGCCGCCGTACGACTCGATGGTCTCGACGACGATCGAGAAGAAGCGGTTGAGCACCGCCACGACCTGCTCCGGGGGCAGCCGCGTGGCCATCGACGTGGAGCCGACCAGGTCCACCATCAGCACGCCCACCTCGCGCACCTCGCCGCCGAGCTCCACCTCGCCGTCGAGCGCGGCGCGCGCTACGTCGCGTCCCACGTGGCGCCCGAACAGGTCCTGGAGCCGCTCGCGCTCCGCGAGGCCCGCGGCCATCCGGTTCACGCCCACCTGCACGAGCCCGATCTCGCTCGAGTCGTCGACCGGGACCTGCACGTCGTAGTCGCCCTCCTCGATCCGCGCGAGGGCCCCGCGCATCCCGGCCAGCGACTCGCTCAGCGAGCGCGCGGTCAGCTTGGTGGCGATCAGCCCGCTCCAGGCGGCGACGAGGACGAGGAACAGGACGCCGCTCGCGAGCAGCTCCACGTCGATGTTCGTGAACAGGCCGGACAGCGCGACGGCGCCGAGGCCCACGAGCGGCGTGCCGGTCGCCAGCAGCCAGACCATCAGGATCCGCACCCCCACGCCGGGGCCGCTCGGGGCGACCGGCGGGTTGGCCGACAGCGCGAGCGTGGTGACGCGCCGCAGCACGCGCTCGGCCGCGAGGTACTGCACGCCCGAGGTGGTGATCCCGCCGAGCAGCAGCGTGATCATCACGAGCACGCCCGCGATCGGCCCGGCGTCGCTCAGCGCGCCGCCGATCATGTTCAGCACGCCGAAGACCAGCGCGCCGAGGATCCAGAAGAACGCCGCCTGGAAGGCGTGGGCGCGCGCGATGTCGAGCGCCTGGTCGCGCTCGGCCGGCGTCGGGTCGCGGATGCCGACCCAGTCGATCAGCGACTCCGACTTGCGGTAGCCGCGCCGCGTCCCGACGATGAACGTCGCCGGCATGAAGACCAGCAGCACCGCCGCGTTGACGAGGATCGCGTTGTGCGGGTCGACGCCCTTGAAGGCGGGCGGCAGCAGGAACGCGAGGAAGAAGAACGTATCGGTCGCGCCGAGCGTGTTCGCCAGGATCGCGAGGCGGTTCAGCCGCCGGCGCGTGCGCTGCACGAGCTCGGTTCCCTCATGTGCCGAGGTGAACTGAACCGGACAGTGACCCGCCGCCGTAGCCCCCATGGCCTTGATTGTTCCCGACGCGAGCGTCCACGCGCCTCAGGTGTGACGGTTGTCACGGTCGATCGGTTGGCGCGGGCAGTCCGCGGCGGAATGTCTCAGCGCACGCGGAAGCCGAGCCGGCGCACGACCGGCGCGCGCTCGGAGCGCACGATCACCTCGGCGCGGTAGAGCCCGGCGCGCGCCGGCTTCCTGCCCGCGCGGCCGTCCCACCTGACGCTGTAGGTGCGGCCGGCCGACAGGCAGCGGTGCAGCGTGGTCGCCACCCGCTTGCCGCCGCGCACGATCCGGACCTCCACCTCCGCCCGCTGCGCGAGCCGCAGCTTGCCGAGCGTCCCGCCCCTGCCGCGCCGCACCGACTGCGCGCGCGCGGCGAGGCTGCGCAGGTGCGCGCCGCCCGCGCTCGGCACCACCACGCGCCGGCCCTTGGTCTCCCAACCCGACACGATCCGCACGGTCGCCTTGCCCGGGCATGCCGCGGTGAAGCGCCCGTCGTGGGTCTGGGTGAGCGGGTCGCGGCGCGGGTCCTCGGTGCCGGACGGCGCCGGCGCGAGCACGTGCGGGTTCGACGTCGTCCAGATCCGCGCCGGATTGGGGAGGTCCTCCTTCGGCGTGGAGGTCGGCTCGCTGCGCTGGGCGAGCGCGATGCCGGTGATCGCCACCGCGCCGGCGAGCGCCGGCACCGCGGCCGTGGCGAGCCGGCGCCGCCCGCGCGGGCGCGACATCACCACGCCGAGCAGCACGAACACCAGCAGCGGGCTGCCGAACACGATCGCCGGCGGCGGCCCGGAGCCGGCGCCCACGCCCTCGCGCGGGATCGGGTCCGGATCGCGCAGCTCGAGCGCGGGCACCTTGGCGGGGTCGTTGTAGACCGGCTGCGTGCCGAACGCCTCGAAGGTGGCGGACGCCCCGGACGCGAGCGTGTCGGGTCCGTTGACCCGCAGGGAGCCCGGCACGAAGATCGGGACGGAGTCGGTGATCACGTCGCGGCCGGTCACGCGCAGCAGGCGATAGCCGTGCCAGTAGCCGTGGTCGGTGCCGACCGGGCCCTCGGTGTAGAGCTCGCCCCCGGCGCCGCCGTCGATGTAGTACGGCACGCTGCCGGCCACGTACTGGAACTGGCCCTTGATGTGCGCGACGAAGACGCCGTCGACCCCGGTCTCCGACGCGATCCGCTCGAAGTCGGCGATGTCGGTCTGCGTCACGCCCTTCCCCATCGTGTGGTTGGCGGAGGTCGGGTCGACGTAGGACTGGTCGCGCGGGTCGCGCGTGGGCATGTGCATCACGACGAACACCACGCGGCCGGAGTTCGACGCCTCGAGCGCGCGCGACTCGAGCCAGGGGAGCTGGGAGCGCGGGTCGCCGTCGGCCGGGTTCTGCTGGTTGGTGCTGCAGTAGGTGATGTCCCAGCACGAGTTGTCCACGAAGATCCAGCGGACGTTCCCGTAGTCCACGAAGTAGTGGGTGGCGGCGCCGGGCGGATCCTCGGCCGGGCGCTCGCGCTGGAGGAAGTTCGGGTTCGAGTACGGCTTCGCGTCGCCCATAGGCCAGGGGCGGCCCTTGAAGACCTCGAGGTAGTTGGCCGTGGAGCCGCCGGGCGGGAAGCCGGGCTGGTTCGGCGGCGGGGTGAGCCGGTCGTGGTTGCCGATCCCCGCGAAGTAGGGCACGCCCGCCCGGTCGTAGACGCTCATTATCTCGCGCCACTTCTCGAGCTCGTCGACGTTGCCGTTGTTGACCTTGTCGCCGGACATCGTGACCATGTCCGGCCGGTAGCGGGCGCTGTCCTCGACCACCTTCGGCAGCAGCGTGAGCCCGTCGTCGTCGTTCCAGTGCTCCTCGCCGTAGTGCACGAAGAGGTGGCCGCCGCCCTCGCGCGGGGGCCACGGCACCGGCGCGGCGCCCGCCGCCGGCGCGGCGAGTGTCAGCGTCAGGACGCCGAGGGCGATCGACCGGAGCATTTTCGACATCGGGGTCATTATCCTCGCTCACCGCCTACAAGCCGGGGGTTGCCAAGTGGGGAAGGGGCTCAACGGGGTCGCGCTCGCGACCGCTGTCTGCATGCTGACGCTCGCCGGCCAGGCGGGCGCCACTCCCGTGTGCACCGACGGGTACAAGGGCGGGCCGCCGGCGTCGCAGTGCGGCGGCCGGATCTTCCCCGAAGCCTCGATGACCCAGGCCTACATCCAGTACACGCAGAACCCGCAGGGCTTCGCGGAGTACAGGCACGGGCTCGAGTACCTCGCCCAGAAGTACCCTCGCTGGATCTCGGTCTTCACGCTGAAGGACCGCTACGGCGAGGACGCCGTCTCGGCCGGGCCGGACCAGAAGCGCGCCTACGACCCCGCCGACACCGGCGATGGGCGCGACATCCTCGTCGTGAAGATCACCGACCACCAGGTCCCCGACTCCGGCAAGCAGCCGCTGACCTTCTCCCTGTCGGTGCACGGCAACGAGCGCGGCGGCCTCGAGGGCGGCGTGCGCACCGCCGAGGACCTCGCGCGGGCGGCCACCGACGGCGGCAAGGTCTCCGACGGCGTGGCCAACTACGAGTCCACGACCGGCCGCAAGCCCGAGTTCCACTCCTACGAGGCGCGCGACCTCCTGGCCAAGGAGGTCGTCTACCTCGTGGACTTCAACATCGACGGCTGGGCGATCGGCGACGTCTGGAACGTGCCGACGCAGCCGTACGCGCGCGGCAACTCGTTCGGCACCGACATCAACCGCCAGATGCCGACGATCGGCAGCATCAACACCAGCCGCAACCCGCTCCAGGAGACCGAGGCGCTGTTCGGCCACCGGTTCATGCACGACGTGGCGGCCTCCGGGCCCGGCGGCAAGATGGCCTACGGCGCCGACGTGCACGGCGAGCTGACCTCGCAGGCGTACGTGGACGTGATGTACCCCGCGGGCCAGTTCGACTCGGTCGACCACCGCCGCCTCATGGCGATCGCCGAGCGCACGAAGTCCGTGATCGACGCGACGCTCTACGGCGGGATCATCGACCAGATCGAGTCGAACAGCGGCGGCAACGAGAGCGAGGCCGGCACGCCGATCCCGAACCAGCCGGCGCACTGGGGCACGGTCTGGGACACGCTCGGCTACACCGACACCGGCTTCATCGGCGACTACATGGCCACCGACCTCGGCGTGACCGGGATGGACTACGAGATCTTCCTCAACCACACGGTCCCGGACAAGAACTGGAACGTGTACCTCCAGGAGAACCACATCAACGCGACGCGGGCGATCGTCAAGACCGCGATGGCCTACGCGCGCTTCCAGGCGACGGAGTTCAACGACGAGAACGTGAGGGTGGACCCGAAGGGGCGCGCCGGATACGTCGTGAACCCCGACACGGTCACCGACAAGGACGAGAACGGCGCCGGCACGAAGCCCGGGCCGAAGAAGGACGGCATCGGCGCCGACGGCAAGCCGGTCGAGCAGCGCTCCTACGAGGTCACGAACCAGCAATGGTTCAGCGACACGAACAGGCTGATGCCGCAGCCGTTCGCGCGCTTCGCCGCGGCCGACGTGGCGGGCGACGCCAAGACGCTCTCCGCGGTCGACACGCTCGTGCTCGCGGACGAGCCGGTGCCGGCGGACACGAGGAAGCGGCCGGTGGACCGCGCGGCGTACTTCCGCAACGTCAAGTCCTGGGTCGAGTCGGGCGGCAACCTGGTGCTGACCGACCGCGCGCTGCACGCGCTGGCCGACCTCGGCGTGGTGCCGAAGGACGCCGTGCAGGACGTCAAGGTCTACCAGCCGTACGCGAACATCATCGACTTCGAGCACCCGCTCGTGGAGGGCCTGCGGCCGAACGCGCGCCAGCTCGTGGAGGCGGCGATCCTGGGCTACGGGATCGGCAACAACGCCTCGCCGATGACGATCGTGACGCGCTCCGCGTGGGAGGGGGCAGGCGGCAAGACGGTCGCGACCACCGGCAACAACGCCGGCGACGGCGACGACGGCACGCGCGCGTCGATCGGCGAGCTCAAGCTCGGCAAGGGGCTGATCCGGATCATGGGCGGCGCGCTGCCGACGCCCTCCGAGGACCTCGACCACCGCTACGGCCTGCGCGACTACGGCCCGACCTACAGCGGCCTCTACGTGCTCGAGAACAGCCTCGAGCACGACGTGCCGGAGCTCGGCCGCTCGACCGCCGCGGGCTGCATCAAGGGCAGCTCGCGCACGGTCGCGGTCTCGCGCAAGGTGCGCGGCCAGCGCGTGCGCTCGACCCGGATCGCCGCCAACGGGCCGGCCCGGCTGGTGCGGCGCGGCCGGCGGCTCTACGCCGTCGTGGACATCCGCAAGCTGCGCGGCAAGACGCTGGTGCTGCGGATCTCGCGGCGCACGACGAGCGGCAAGCTGGTCAAGACCAAGCACACGCGGCGGGTCTGCCGCTAGCGCGGGCAGTCCCGCGGCGGGTCTGCCGCTAGCGCGGGCAGTCCACGATCTCCTCGCGCGATCCCTTCACCCGCAGCGCGCGGAACGTGCCGGCCTGCTGGCTCACCTGGAACTGCCACCTGAGGTCCTCGGCCTCGTCCTCATAGGCGAGGACCTGGTCGCCGAAGAAGTCCTGGGTCGAGTCCGGCTCGCCGAAGCGCGTCTCGAGCTCCTCGGCGTCGAGGCGCTCCTTGACGGCCCTGCAGGCCTCCGCCTGACTCAGCGGGACCAGGTCCGGCGTGTCGTCGCCGCAGCCGGCCGCCGCGATCGCGGCCGTGAGTGTGAGCAGCAGCATTCGGCGGGGCACGCGGCCGGGTACGTTAACCGCGTGCCTGGCAGCGCGTCGCCGGTCTTCTACTACGACACGAACTCGCCGTACGCCTACCTCGCGGCCCACCGCGTCGGCGACCTGATCCCGGACGCGGTCTGGCGGCCGCTCCCGCTCGGCGTCCTGTTCCGCGCGATCGGGAAGGTGCCGTGGTCGCTCCAGCCCGACCGCGCCGCGGGCATGGCCGAGTGCGAGCGCCGCGCCGCGGAGCGCGGCCTGCCGCCGCTGCGCTGGCCGGAGGGCTGGCCGGCCGAGGCGTGGTCGTTCAATCCCCTCCGGGCCGCGATCGTCGCCGACGAGCACGGCCGGCAGCGCGAGCTCGCGCTCGAGTGCTTCCGGCTGGTCTTCGAGGAGGGCCGCCAGATGAACGACCTCGACAACGTGCTCGAGGCCGCCCGCGCCGCGGGCCTCGACCCCGGCGAGGTGCGCGGGCGGGTGGGGGACCAGGCCGTCAAGGACGCCCTCCGCGCGTTCACCGACGAGGCGATCGCGCTCGGCGTGGTCGGGGTGCCGACCGTGGCCGTCGGCGACCAGCTCTACTGGGGCGACGACCGGCTCGAGGAGGCCGCGGCGGCGGCCGCCGCCTAGCGCTTCAACGTCCGCTTGCCCGTGCCGCTGCCGTCGTTGCCGGCCCCGTCCTTCGCGTGCGCGGCGACCGTGATCGCCGCGGACCTCCGCCCCTTGAGCGCCGAGCGGCCGGACTTGGTGAGCGGCATCGAGACCGTCGCCTTGCCCGCCCGCGGGAAGCCGCGCGAGCCGCGCGCGATCGTCACGGTCTTCTTGCCGCTCTTCATCGTCGCGGCCAGGTCGGCGTTGCCGGCCTCGTCCACCGACAGCTCGACGCGCAGCTTGCCGTTGCCGCGCACCTTCGAGACGCTGCTGTCGAGCACCCGCACGTTCACCTTCGGCGGCGTCGTGTCGCCGGACGGCGGCGGCGGCGCCGGTGCGCCGGCGCCGGTCACCACGAGCGTGCCCGTCATGTACGTGTGGACGGTGCAGAAGAACGGATAGCTCCCGCCGGGGAGCTGCTGCACGCCCTGCACGAGGGCCTCGCCGCCCGTGGACAGCAGCGGCGTGGAGAACAGCGGCTTGCCGCCGGCCTGCGTCTTGGACACGAGGTCGTGGCGGTTCAGGTCCGCGTTGCGGAAGATCAGCGCCTCGCCCTGGTCGACGGTGATCACGTCGCTCGAGTAGCGGTCCACGGGCACCGCGTAGACGGTCTCGTCGGCGGCCGCCGCGGACGGCGTCAGCGCCAGCGCGGCGAGCGCCGCGACCGCAATCCTCCCCCGCCTACTCAGAAGACCCCCGCCTCCTCACGATCGCGAATGATCCCACAGCCGTCGCGAGCAGGCGCCCGTCCTCGTGGTGGACCTCGCTGCGCATCACCCCGACGCTGCGGTTGCGGCGGTCGAGCGTCGAGGTGCAGACCACGTCGCCCTCGGTCGCCGTCTGGAGGTAGTTGATCGCGATGTTGATCGTGGCGATGCGCTCGTCCTCGGCCGTGTGCTTCCAGAGCGTCGAGCCCATGCAGTAGTCCACGAGCGCGTATGCCACGGCCCCGGAGAGCAGGCCGGCGGCGTTGATCAGCTCCGGCCTGATCGTGAGCCGGACCCGCTCCGCGCTCTCCCAGCGCATCCCGAAAAACCCGCTAACACCGTCTATTGCGCTCCGTTCGGCCACGGCCGCGCAGGCTACAGCGGATATCTTCGGGCCCCTCTGGCAGGCCGGGTGACGAGGAGGTGGGTCGTGAGCGGTGCGCTGTGGGACCGGATCGACGAGCGCTGCGAGCGCTGGAACGTGCTTCGGCACCCGTTCTACGCCCGCTGGTCGGCGGGCGAGCTCGAGCCCGAGGAGCTCAACCGCTACGCCGGCCAGTACCGGCACGCGGTCGAGGCGCTGGCGGCGATGACGGCGAACGCCGCCGCGGAGAACGACGCGCTCGGCGCGCACGCGGCCGAGGAGGCCGCGCACGTGGCGCTGTGGGACGACTTCGCGCGCGCGGCCGGCAACGAGGGCGGCGACGCGCCCAACCTCGAGACCCGCGCGTGCGTCGAGACCTGGGCGGCCGAGGACGGCCTGCTCCCGACGCTCGCCCGCATGTACGCGATCGAGCGCGCGCAGCCCGAGATCGCGCGGGTCAAGCGTGAGGGGCTGGTCGACCTCTACGGCTACGAGGACGGCCCGGCGACGGAGTACTTCCGCCTGCACGAGCGCCTCGACGTGGAGCACGCCGCCGAGGTGCGCGAGCTGATCGAGGAGCTGGCGGGCGCGGGCGACGAGCACGCGCTGCTCGACGCCGCCGAGGCCGCGGTGCGCGCCAACTGGCGCCTGCTCGACGGCGTGAGCTGAGTGCGGGCGGCTGCCGGCCCCCGCCGCCCGGCGGCACGACCGGACCGCTGCCCCCGCCGCCCGGCGGCACGACCGGACCGCTGCTCCTGCCGCCCGGCGGTGTCAATAGGCTTCTCTCGATGAGCGAGAAGGACAAGGGCAAGAAGCCGGACGAGCCGGTCTCTCCGACCCGGAGCGCGCAGGACAAGCGGCGCGAGAAGAGCGTCGCCGAGTTCGACCGCCAGGTGAGCGAGGGAACGGTCACGATCCGGCAGATGACGCCGGCCGAGCGCAAGGCCAACCCGCCGCGCGAGCGCCCCGCCAAGGGCAAGGGCTCGCGCCGCTCCTAGTCGTCGAACTCGCCCTCGAAGACGGCGAAGGTCGCACCCTGCGCGTCCGCAGCGACGACGAAGCGGCCCTGCGGGACCGACTGCGGGCCGGCTGAGACGCGCCCGCCGCTGGACTCGATCGCCTCCTTCGCGGCGTCCACGTCCGCGACGGCGAAGTACGGGTACCAGAACGACGGCATGCCCTCGGCCGGCGCCGGGAGCAGGCCGCCGTTCGAGCGCTCGCCGTTGAAGCAGACCCAGTAGCCGGCGCCGGGGATCGCCTCGTAGCGCCAGCCGAACAGCGCGCCGTAGAACTCGCGCGCGGCGTCCGGGTCGGTCGACATCAGGTCGTTCCACGTCAGGCAGCCGGGCTCGTTCACGCGCGTGGCACCGATGCTCTCGCGCGGGGTCCAGACGCAGAAGATCGCGCCGGCGGGGTCCTGGATCACCGCCATCCGGCCGGCCGCCATCACGTCGAACGGGGGCATCATCACCGTGGCCCCGAGCTCGCCCGCCCTGGCCGCCGTCGCGTCGGCGTCCTCGACGGTCACGTAGTTGTTCCAGTGCGGCGGCACGCCCGCCGAGCGCTCGTCCTCGCGCTGCCCCGACAGCGCGGCCACCGTCGCGCCGTCGAGCGTGCACATGGTGTAGGTGGCGCCCCCGTCCACCGGCAGGTCGTCGAAGCCCCAGCCGAAGAGCCCGCCGTAGAAGCGCTTGGCGTCGTCGGGGTCGGTGGTGGACAGGTCGGCCCACGAGAACGTTCCCGGCGTGTACTCCGTGCGCTCGCCCATGCTCCTCCTTCGGGTCGCTGATGGTGGGACGCGCATGTTCGCAGCGCCTACCCTCGAAGGGGCGGTGCTCCCCCTCGTACTCGCCATCCTCGCCCTGCTCGCGCCCGCCTCCGCGGCGGCCCAGAGCGACCCGGCCGCGTCGGCGGCCCGCGGCAAGCCGGCCGCCCCCGCGGCGGAGGACCGCTGGATCGTGGTGTACGAGCGCGGGTCGGTCGGCGACGTGGACCGCGCGACCGACGCGCGCGAGCGCAGGCGCGGGTTCCGCAGCCGGCTGCGCTTCCGCCGCGCCATCGAGGGCTTCGCCGCGCGCCTGACCGCCGAGCAGGTGCGGGCCCTGCGCTCCGACCCGGACGTTCGCGCCGTCGTGCCCGACCGCCCCGTGCGCGCTCGCGCCTTCCAGTCGCTCGTGCCGGGCGAGCCGGCGCCCCCCACCGGCGTGCGCCGCATGGGGGCGGGCGGGCAGGACTGGGTGCGCGGCCCGAGCGACGTGGGCGTGGCGGTGGTCGACACCGGCGTGGACCTCGAGCACCCGGACCTCAACGTGGCGGACGGCACCGACTGCGTCGCGCCGGGCACGAGCGCCGACGACGGCAACGGGCACGGCACGCACGTCGCCGGCACGGTCGGCGCGCTCAACAACGGGAGCGGCGTGACCGGCGTGGCCCCGGGCACGAAGATCCACGCGGTGCGCGTGCTGGACGACGCCGGCGAGGGACTCGACTCGTCGGTGATCTGCGGCATCGACTGGACCGTCGCGAACGCGGCGGCCAGGGGCATACGGCTCGTCAACCTCAGCCTCGGCAACCTCGGCGAGAGCAACCGCAACTGCGGCCGCGCGAGCGCGGACCCGAGCAGCACGCTCGTGGACCCGCTGCACGACGCGATCTGCCGCGCGACGGCAGCCGGGATCCTGAGCGTGGCCGCGGCCGGCAACGACGGCTGGAACATCAGCGAGTTCCGCTACGACGTGCCGGCCTCGTACCCGGAGGTCCTCACGGTGAGCGCGATGGCCGACAGCGACGGGGCGCCCGGCGGGTCCGGCGCGAGCTGCTCGGGCAACGCCGACGACGCGGCGGCCACCTTCTCGAACTTCACCCTGAGCCAGGAGGAGGCCGTGCACATGGTCGCCGCGCCGGGCGTGTGCATCAGGTCCACCTGGCCGCTCGACAAGGCGCCCGCCGGCGGCTACCGCACGATCTCCGGCACGAGCATGGCGGCGCCGCACGCGACGGGTCTCGCCGCGCTGTGCATCCGCGAGGCCGGCGCCGACGGGCCGTGCGCCGGGATGACGCCCGCCCAGATCGTGCAGCGGCTGCGCTCGGACGCCGAGGGCTTCCGGGCCGCGCGCCCGAGCGCGGGCTTCCAGGGCGACCCGGCGGCGCCGGTCCTCGCCGACCCGGCGCAGCCGCAGCTCGGCAACCGCTACTACGGGTTCCTGATCCGGCCGTACGGCCCGGACACGGCCCTCGCCTCCGTGCCGCCCGAGACGACCGACGACCCGACGCCGACCTTCACGTTCTCGTCGCCGAGCGGCGCGACCGCCTTCGAGTGCCGCGTGGACGGCGGCGACTGGTCCGCCTGCGGCTCGCCGCACACGACCGGCGAGCTGGGCGACGGGCCGCACACGTTCTCGGTCCGGGCGGTCGACCGGGCGGGCACGCCGGATCTCTCCGCCGCGGGCGACTCGTTCACCGTGGACCGGCCGGACCCGCCGCCCCCGCCCCCGCCCCCGCCGCCACCGCCCGTGCCCCCGGCGGACGTGACGGCGCCGCTCGTCTCCTTCTCCACGGCGAGCCGCCAGCGGATCGCCACGGTCTCGCGCAGCGGGATCCGCGTGAGCGTCGCCTGCGACGAGGCGTGCCGGCTCGAGTCCACGGTGGTCGTCTCCGGCAAGGAGGCGGTGAGGATCGGCCTCGCGCGGCGCCGGGCGGACGTGACCGCCGGGCGCAGGGCCTCCGGGCTCGCCGCCGGCCGGCGCGTCGTCACGATCAGGCTCACGAGCGCCCTGCGCCGCCGCCTCGCCCGCACGCGCAGCGCACTCGTGCAGCTGCGCGTCGTGGCGACCGACGCCGCCGGCAACGCGCGCCCCGTGAGGAAGTCCGTGCGGCTCGTGCGCTAGGGCGGACCGGCCGGGAGCCTGGCTACCGTGGGCGCGGTGGACCTCAACGCCCCGCCCCTCGTGCCGCTCGCCGCGCTCGCGCTCGCCTCGAGCGGGAGCCTCGGCGGGCCCGCGAGCCCGGCCGTGGAGGTGAGGGCGGGCACCTACGGCGGCTCCACGGCGCAGGAGCTGCCGCTCTCGATCCGCGTGCGCTACGACCGCCGGGCGGCCTGGCGGGTCCGCTACGTGGCGCGCTGCGAGGACGGCACGGTGGTGCGCGGGCGCTACTTCTCGGGCCGCGGCACCCCGCTGCTCGCGATCGGGACCGACGGGCGCTTCCGGCTCGGCCGCTCCGAGCCGGCGGAGTTCAGGCCGGGCGGGACCGGCAGCGCGCGCTTCGAGTTCACCGGCCGCCTCGGCGCGCGCGGCGGGAGCGGGCGCTGGCGGCTGCGGCTGACCAGCCCGCCCGGCGGGGACGGCCCCGTCGCCTGCACCGCCGGGCCGCTCCGCTGGCGGGTGAGCCGCGGCTGAGCGCGTATTGCGAGCGGCCCCGCCCAGCGCGTAGATTGGAGCCGTGCCCTTCACCTCCGATCCCAGCCACGAGCTCGGCCCCGAGCGCGTCAAGGAGATGCTCGACCGCGGCGAGGTCGAGCTGATCGACGTGCGCGAGCAGTACGAGTGGGACGCGGGCCGGATCCCGGGGGCCAAGCACATCGAGCTGGAGCGCGTCGCCGGGCGCGCCGAGGAGCTCCCGAAGGACCGGCCGCTCGTATTCCAGTGCCGCATCGGAGCGCGCTCGGCGATGGTGACGGAGGCCTTCCGCGCGTCCGGGTACGAGGCGTACAACCTGACCGGCGGCATCACCGCGTGGGTCGAGCGCGGGCTCCCGCTCGACCCGCAGGGCGGGGCCGTGGCGGACCACTGACGCGCGCCGTGCCGGAGACGAGGGACGCACTGCTGCTCGAGCGGAGCCGCGAGCTGGAGGCGCTCGAGCGCCTGCTCGCGGGCGCCGGGGACGGCGACGGCCGCCTCGCGCTCATCGAGGGGCAGGCGGGGATCGGCAAGAGCCGGCTGCTGGTCGAGGCCCGCCGGCGCGCGGAGGAGGCGGGGATGCGGGTGCTCACCGCCAAGGGGAGCGAGCTCGAGGGAGAGTTCGCGTTCGGCGTCGTGCGCCAGCTCTTCGAGCCGGCGCTGATGGACGCGCAGACGCGCGAGTCGTGGCTCGGGGGCGCGGCCGCGGCGGCGCGCGCGATCTTCGAGGCGGTGGACGAGTCGCCCGGCGACGCGCCCCGCGACGTCTCCTTCTCGGCGCTGCACGGGCTCTACTGGCTGGTGGTGAACGCGACGGCCGACCGCCCGCTGCTGCTCGCCCTCGACGACCTGCACTGGGTCGACCGCCCCTCGCTGCGCTTCGTCGCCTACCTCGTGCGCCGCCTCGAGGGCCTGCCCGTGCTCGTGGCGACGACGCTGCGGACCACCGAGCCGGGCAGCGACCCGGCGCTGCTCGCCGAGATCGCCAACGACCCGGCCACGGTGCCGGTGCAGCCGGGTGCGCTGAGCCCGGAGGGGGTCGCCCAGCTCGTGCGCGAGCGGCTCTCCGAGGACGCGCACGACGCGTTCAGCGCCGCCTGCCACGGCACGACGGGGGGCAACCCGCTGCTGCTGCGCCAGCTCCTGACCTCGCTCGAGGCCGAGGGCGTGGCGCCCGAGGCGAGGAACGCGGCGATGGTTCGCGACATCGGCCCGCGGGCGGTCTCCCGCACCGTGCTGCTCCGGCTCGCGCGGCTGCCCGCCGCCGCTACCGCGGTGGCGCGGGCGGTGGCGGTCCTCGGCGAGAGCGCCGACGTGCCGAGCGTGGCCGCCCTGGCCGAGCTCGACGAGCGGGTGACCGCCGACGCCACCGCCTCGCTCGCGCGCGCGGAGATCCTGCGCCCCGACCCGCCGCTGTCGTTCGTGCACCCCCTGGTGCGCGACGCGATCTACCATGACCTGCCGCCCGGCGAGCGCGAGCTCCAGCACGCGAGCGCAGCCCGGATGCTGTCGGGCGCGGGGGCGCCGCCCGAGCAGGTGGCCTCGCACCTGCTCACGGTTCCGCGCCGCGGCGACGAGTGGGTGTCGAGCCTGCTGGTCGAGGCTGGCCGCGAGGCGCTGCGCAAGGGGGCGCCGGAGAGCGCCGTCTCGTACATGACGCGCGCGCTCGAGGAGCCGCCGCCGGCCGGGCAGCGCGGGGCGCTGCTGCTCGAGCTGGGGCTGGCGGAGGTCTCGACCTTCGGGCCGGACGCGGTCACGCACCTGCGCGAGGCGCACGCGGAGCTCGCCGACCCGGTCCAGCGCGCGATCGCCGCCTACGCGCTCGCGCGCACGCTGCTGTTCACCGGGGCCCCGGCCGAGGGAGCGGCGCTGGCCGAGCGCACGGCGGCCGCCCTTCCGGACGAGATGCTCCAGCTCAAGCAGGGGCTGGAGAGCCTCATCTACTACGGGACGGTCTTCGGCGGCGCCGAGCAGGCCGGGCTGGAGCGCTTCGAGCGCTATCGCGTGAGCGACCCGGACGGGGGCCCCGGGACGAAGATGCTCCAGGCCGTCGCGGCCTACGACTGGGCGGTGACCGGCGGCGGTGCCGACGAGTGCTCCGAGCTCGCGCTCGAGTCGCTCGCCGGCGGCGTGCTCGTGCGCGAGGACAACGGGCTCTCCAACATCCCGCCGATCGCGACCCTGGCCCTGGCCGACCGCGACGAGGCCCTCGAGCACCTCGACGAGGCCGGCGCCGACGCCCACCGCCGCGGGGCGCTGTTCGCCGTCCTCGGGGCGCACTGCTGGCGGGCCTTCGCGCTCCGCCGCCGCGGCGAGCTGCTCGACGCCGAGGCCGAGGCGCAGGCGGGCTACGACGACATGGTGCTGTGGGGCCAGAACACCGGCACCGTGATGGCGTACACGGCCACCGTCTGGTGCGAGATCCGCGTGGAGCGCGGGGAGCTGGCCGCCGCCGAGGAGGTGCTGGCGCTCGCGGGCGAAGAGCTGGCGCCGGACGCGCACTCGACGCTGCTCTACCACGCCGCGCACGCCGAGCTGATGCTCGCGCGGGGCCGGCCGGAGGAGGCGCTGGCGGCCGCCGAGGCGGGCGCGGCGGCGGCCGACCGGGTCGTGAACCCGGCCTGGATCCCGTGGCGGAGCCAGAAGGCGCGCGCGCTGGACCGGCTCGGGCGCACCGACGAGGCGCTGGCCGTCGCCGCGGAGGAGCTGCCGCTGGCGCGGGCCTGGGGCGCGCCCGGGACGGTCGCGCAGACCCTGCGCGCGATCGGCACGATCGAGCGCGAGGCCGGGGTCGAGCGGCTGCGCGAGGCGGTCGCCACGGTCGCCGGCTCGCCCGCGCGGCTCGAGCACGCGAAGTGCCTGGCCGCGCTGGGCGGGGCGCTGCGCCGCGCGCGCCAGCCGACCGAGGCGCGCGAGCCGCTGCGCGAGGCGCTCGAGCTGGCGTTCGTGTGCGGCGCGGCGGGGCTGGCCGACGAGGTCCGTACGGAGCTGAACGCGGCGGGCGTGCGGCCGCGAACCGAGGCCCTGAGCGGCCCGGCGGCGCTCACGGCGAAGGAGCGCAAGGTCGCCGCGCTGGCCGCCGAGGGCCAGACGAACCGCGACATCGCGCAGACGCTCTACGTCACCCCGAAGACCGTCGAGGTCCACCTCACGAACGCCTACCGCAAGCTGGGGATCCGCTCGCGGCGTGAGCTCTCGCAGGCCCTGGCGGCGTAGCTCTCCTCAGGGCGTCAGCGCGCGCCACCCGAACAGCACGCGGCGGTTGATCGCCCCCGGCGTCACCTCGACCTTCAGCGCGATCCGGCTGCGCGGGGGGACCGTCACGGCGGCCGTGGTGTTGCCGCATGTCTCGTCGAGGCCGCTGACCGTGCACGTGAGGGCCGTGTCCAGTGAGTCGAGCTGGAAGGTGACGACGTATGCCTCGTCGGCCCCGGGCTCGTCGCCGAGCCGGATCGCGAGGTCGCGCGCGACGATCGCGTGGTCCGGCGAGAGCGTCTCGGCGAAGGTCGGCGCGCCCCATATCTGCGAGGGCCCGGAGGGGGCGAGCCAGCGCGTCACGCCATCGGTCAGCGGGATGTTCTCGGTGTTGCCGGTGAGCAGGCTCCCCGCGGGGGAGCCGGGCGCGCCGGGCGTGCCGTCCTGGCCCGGCTTGCCGTTCTCACCCGCCGCGCCGTTCTGCCCGGCGGTTCCGGGCGGTCCCGCCGGGCCGGTCTGGCTCCAGCGGACGAGCCTCTGGCCCCGGGGGCACTTCGTGCCCTTGACGAGGAGCTTCACGGCCCCGGTCCTGGGCACGTAGCACGCCTCGATCCGCCCCTGCCTGTCCGGGACCGCGGCGACCGCGAAGCCTCCGGCCGCGGCCACCAGGGCGATGGCGGACAGGACGAGCGCCGGCGACGGCGAGAACTTCCGGGCAGAGCTCATCGGCGCTCCTTCGTGGGGCGGGTATCCGTACCACTCCCCGCCGGTGAGCGCAAGCGCGCCAGGCTCGGGGCCGGGACCCCCTTAGACCCCCTAGGGCGAGGGCGGCGAAAGTCTGGGGTCGTTGTTTGGGGTTGTCCTCGATGTGCGGGCGCGCTGGATGGCCGAATCTGGTGGCCATGGACGGAACGACCACCGCGATCAGCCTCGAGATGCACCTCGCCGGCGACTGCCTCACCGGTACGGCGACCTCCGCCGCCGGTGTCGAGCGGCCCTTCTGCGGGTGGCTCGGGCTGATCGCGGCGATCGACGCGCTGCTCGGCGGGTCGATCACCACCACCCCAACGCACACAGAGGAGCAGCCATGACCACCGCACAGCTCAACGAGGTCAGCCGCCTGAGGGACCGGGTCGGCAAGGTCGTGACCCCCGTGGACGCGGGCTGGGACGCCGCCCGCCTGGCCTTCAACCTGACCGTCGACCAGCACCCGACGCTGATCGCCTACCCGTCGAGCGCCCACGAGGTAGCCGAGGTCGTGCGCTTCGCGAAGGAGCGCGAGCTGCGCGTCGCCCCGCAGCGCACCGGCCACAACGCGGGCCCGCTCGGCTCGCTCGAGCGCACGATCCTGCTGAAGACCGACGACCTCGGCGGCGTCGAGATCGACGCCTCAGCCCGCCGCGCCCGCGTCGGCGGCGGCATGAAGTGGGAGCACGTCGTGCCGCAGGCCTCCGAGCTGGGCCTCGCCGCGCTGCACGGCTCGACGCCCGACGTCTCGATCGCCGGCTACTCGCTCGGCGGCGGGCTCGGCTGGTACGGCCGCAAGCACGGCCTGGCCGCCAACAGCGTCACCGCGATCGAGCTCGTGACCGCGGACGGCGAGCTGCGCCGCGTGGACCACGACCACGAGTCCGACCTCTTCTGGGCGCTGCGCGGCGGCGGGGGCGGCAACTTCGGCGTCGTGACCGCGCTGGAATTCGAGCTCTACGAGATCCCGGAGGTCTACGCGGGCGTGATGTTCTTCCCGCTCGAGCGCACCAGCGAGGTGCTGCACGCGTGGCACGAGCTCACCGCGAGCATGCCCGACGAGATGACGACGGTCGGCCGCGTGCTCCAGTTCCCGCCCCTGCCGGAGGTCCCGGAGCCGCTGCGCGGGCGGTCGTTCGCGCTGGTGGAGGGCTTCTTCGTCGGCAGCGAAGCCGACGGTCGCAACCTGCTCGCGCCGGTGCGCGACCTCGGTCCGGCGATCGACACGTTCGCGACGATGCCGCCCGTCGGCCTGAGCGAGATCCACATGGACCCGCCCGACCCCGCGCCGTTCGTCTCGGGCACCCAGCTCCTGGACGAGCTGACGCCCGGCGCGATCGACGACTTCGTGGCGGTGGTCGGGCCGGGCTCGGGCTCGCCGCTCCTGTCGGTCGAGCTCCGCCACACCGGCGGCGCGCTGGCGCGGGCCGAGGCGCACCACGGCGCGCTCGCGAAGCTCGAGGGCTCGTTCGCGATGTTCGGCGGCGGCATGGCGCTCGACGCCGCGATGACCGCCGCCAACGAGGCGCAGATGGCGAAGCTCACCGACGCGCTCAGCGGCTACGAGGTCGGCCAGTACGGCAACTTCGTGGAGCGCTCGTACGACGCCCGCGGCTTCTACCCGGCCGCGACGTACGCCCGCCTCCAGCGCGTCAGGGGCGAGTACGACCCGGACGCCCTGTTCCGGGCCAACCACCCGATCGAGGCGGCCTAGGACCCCCCGCCGCTCACCCTCCGGGCGAGGCCCGCGAGGCGCTCCAGGCGCGGCGCGACCTCGTCCGGGGGCGCGGGTGGCATCCACAGCACCACCCGGTCGACGCCGGCCTGCGCCAGCTCGTCGAGCACCTCGGCCTTGGAGCGCGCCGCGTACACCGTCACGGGGATCCGCTCGCGGCCGGCGTCGCTCGCGAGGCCCTGGAGCTCCTCGATCCGCCGGAACAGCTCCTCGTGCGACTGGAGCCCCCAGTTCGGCATCCAGCCGTCGGCGAAGGCGACCACCCGCTCGAGGACCTTCGGACCGTTGCCGCCGAGCAGGATCGGCGGGTGCGGTTCCTGGAGCGGCTTCGGCCACTGCCAGATCGGGTCGAACGCGACGTGCTCGCCCCGGTAGGAGGCCTCGTCGCTCGTCCAGATCGCCTTCATCGCCTCGACGCGCTCGCGCATCAGCGAGAAGCGCGTCCTCGGGTCGGTCCCGTGGTTGCGCATCTCCTCGCGGTTCCAGCCGGCGCCCACCCCGAACATGAGGCGCCCGCCGCTGATCCGGTCGAGGGTGGCCACCTCCTTGGCGGTGAGGATCGGGTCGCGCTCCACGACCAGGCAGATGCCGGTCGCCAGCAGCAGCTCGCTCGTGGCGGCGGCCGCGGCGGTGAGCGCCACGAACGGGTCGTAGGTGTGGCTGTACTCGCGCGGCAGCTCGCCGCCGGTCGGGTACGGCGTCTCGCGGCTCACCGGTATGTGGGTGTGCTCGGCCACGAACAGGGACTCGAGCCCGTGGCCCTCGACCATGCGGGCGAGCTCGCCGGGCTGGACCGAGTACTCCGTCGGGAACGTGAGGACGCCTACCTTCACCCGCCGCATTCTGCCCGGCGGCCGCGTGACATGCTCCCCGGGTGATGACCGAAACTCGCCGTGCCCGCGCCGGTTTCAGCTCGGGCATGAAGCGTCTCGCGCTGGTCGCCCTCCTGCTCGCCGCCGTTCCGGCGACCCCGAGCCAGGCCGCCACGGTCGGCATGAACGGCACGACGCTCAGCTACGTGAGCACGCCGGGCGAGGCCAACCACCCGATCTTCCACCACCGCGCCGAGGACGAGCTCGTCGTGTACGACAGCCGCGTGAACGAGCAGAGCGTGACCGCCGGGCCCGGGTGCGCCCAGGACGGCGAGAGCACGGTGATCTGCCCGCGCGCCGGCGTGGCCCGCGCGGAGTTCCTCCTCGGCGAGCGCGGCCCGCTCGACTTCACGCCCGATTCGCTCACCCTCACGGCGGATGTGCCGGTGCCGGTCGAGGTGAGCGCGGCGGTCGGGTCGCTGGCCCGGGTGAGCTACATCGACCTGCGCCCGATCGAGGCCACGCTCGACGGGGTGGCGAACGACGGGCCCGCCGGCCGCGGCGACCAGATCGGCCCGGGCGTGGACGGCGTCTCCGGCGGCGACGGCGCCGACCGCATCCGCGGCAACGACCGCCCCAACTTCCTCGACGGCGACAACGGCGGCGACGACGTCGACGCCGGCGCCGGTGCCGACACGCTCACGCTCGCGAGCTACAACGACGTGGGCGTGGACGCGGTCGGGCTCGAGACGCGCGGTGCCGACCGCGGGGTCTGCGGGCCGGGCACGGACACCGTGTACTACGACCGCAGCGACACCGTCGAGGGGTGCGAGCGGCAGGTGCTCGTGACCGACCAGGGCTTCGAGTACGAGGGCGGTCCCGGCGCGGACCGCATCGTGGCCGACCGCGGCCCGGCGACCGTGCACGGCCGCGCCGGCAACGACCGCCTCGGCGCGCAGCGGTTCGTGGGCGGGGTCGTGCTGTTCGGCGACGCGGGCAGCGACCGCCTGGCCGGCAACACGGCCGAGGACACGCTCGACGGCGGCTCCGGCAACGACCTGATCTACGGCGCCGAGGGCGACGACTTCGTCACGGGCGGGAGCGGCCGCGACCGGATCTCGGCCGGGAGGGGCGGCGACAGCGTCCGGGCGCGGGACGGCTTCACCGACACGGTCGCGTGCGGCTCGGGCCGCGACACCGTGACCGCCGACCGCCGCGACCGGGTGGCGCGCGACTGCGAGCGGGTGAGCCGGCGATGAGGGGCCCCGCTCGCACGCGGCCCGTGCGCGTTGCCCTGACGGCCGCCGTCGCCGTCGCCGTCTCCGCAGCGGCGGCCACACCCGCGGGCGCCATCACCGGCGGGGCGATCGACTCGCGCTTCGCGAGCTGCGGCCAGGCGACCGGGCTCGTTCCGCGCGACATCGCCGGCCGCCAGTTCAGCTACGGCGCCGGATCGGCCCTCGCCGCGCAGCCGGACGGGAAGATCGTGGCCGCCGGCCCCGCCTCGCGCGGCATGGGGGCCACGCGCTTCAACCCGGACGGGACCCTCGACACGAGCTTCGGGGGCGACGGCGTGGCCTTCGTCCCCCTCGGCGGGCGCTTCGACCAGACCCGGGTGACCGCGGTCGCGATCCAGCCCGACGGGAAGGTCGTGGCGGCCGGCTGGCTGCGGACCGCCGAGGCCACCTCGTTCGAGCAGCACTTCGTGATCGCCCGCTTCACGCCCTCCGGCGAGCCCGACACCACCTTCTCCGGCGACGGGCTCGTGGACGAGGCGCCGGCGGGGGCGACCACCGCGGCCGTGAACGCGATCGCGGCTGCGCCCGGCGGCGCGCTCGTCTTGGCCGGCGAGGTCGACGGGCGCTTCGCGGTCGTCCGCTACCGCGACGACGGCACGATCGACCCCGCCTTCGGCGAGGGCGGCGTGGCCCGGGTCGCGAGCGCCACGCGCCCCAACGGGCGGGGCGCGGCCGTGTTCCTGCGCCCGGACGGCCGGATCGTCGCCGCCGGGCACACGAACGCCGGCTCGAGCGACCTCGCGTTCACCGTGGCCCGGCTGACGCCGACCGGCGGGCCGGACCTCGGCTTCGGCGGCACCGGGTCGGTCACCGAGACCTTCGACGAGAGCTCGCGCGCCACCGCGCTCGTGCCGCTCCCCGACGGCCGCCTCTACGCGGTCGGCGAGACCGACGACCTCTGGGGCGACGACGAGGGCGGCGGCACCACCCGCCGCGCCGCGATCGTCCGCTACCTCGAGAACGGCGAGCGCGACGACGCGTTCGCAGGCGACGGCTCGGTGCTCGACGCGCTCGGCCAGGGCCTGTACGCGATGGTCCTGCCCACCGCCGCGGCGCTGGACGCGGACGGGCGCCTGACGGTCGCGACCGGGCGCGGGCCGCTCGTCCGCTACACCGCCGACGGGCGCCGCGACGCCGCCTTCGGCCTCGGCGGCGTGCTCACGGCGTTCTCGGTCCCGAGCGGCGACTCGCTGCTCGCGCTGCCCGACGGCGGGCTGATCCTGGGCGGCGAGAACGGCCGCCAGGGCTTGCGCCCGGCGGGCTTCGAGTTCGGCCCGGCGATCATGCGGCTCGCGGGGTCCGGCCAGGCCCTCGAGTCCGTGCGCGGCCAGCCCGGCGCCTGCTTCCTGCGCGTCCGCAACCCGAGCCTCCCGCACCTCCTGCGCCGCGGCCGCGTCGCGAAGTACGGCAAGCTGATCGTGGGTCTGTTCCTCACGCAGCCGACGCCCGGCTCCGGCCTGATCCGGGCGACCGCCACCGCCGGCGGGAGCACGTTCGAGGTCGGCTCGGTCTCCTTCGCCACCCGCTACGCCGGCTCGACCTCGTTCGAGATCAAGGTCCGCAAGTCGGCCTACCGGCGGCTGACCCGCGTGGCCGGCGCGCGGATCTCGATCACCGCGACCTTCGCCGACCGCGACACGGCGGCGGTCACGGCGTCGCGCACGCTCCGCCGCTAGCCGGGCTGGGGCCGCCGCGCGGCCTCGGGCCGCCGCGCGGCCTCAGGCCGCGGAGCGCAGGCCCTCGAGCTCGCGCGCCGTCGCCAGGCGCTGGAGCGCCCGCGACTCGAGCTTGCGCACGCCCTCGGCGGACATGCCGAGCCGCCGGCCTGCCTCGCGCAGCGGTGTGGGCTCGCCGCCGCCGTTGATGCCGTAGCGCATCTGCACGACCTGCTTCTCGGTGTCCGGAAGCTGCTCGATCGCCCTGCGCAGCGCCGACTCGCGCAGCGTGATCTCGACCTCCTCCTCGGGCCCGCGCTCGTCGCTGGGCAGCAGGTCGCCGAGGCCGGTGTCCTCCTCCTCGCCGACCGGGCGGTCGAGCGAGGTCACGGTGCGCGCGGCCTCCTGCACCTCCCGGATGTCCTCCATCGTGAGCTCGGCGGCCTCGGCCACCTCCTCGTCGGTGGGCTCGCGGCCGAGCTTGACCGACAGCTCGCGCTGCGTGCGCGCGATCTTGCGCTCGCGCTGCCCGATGTGGACCGGCAGGCGGATCGTGCGCCCGCGATTGGCGAGCCCGCGCTGGATCGACTCGCGGATCCAGAAGGTCGCGTAGGTCGAGAACTTGTAGCCCTTGCGCCAGTCGAACTTCTCCGACGCCCGGATCAGGCCGAGGATGCCCTCCTGGATCAGGTCGAGCAGCGGCAGCTCGTTGCCCTGGTACTTCTTCGCGATCGAGACGACGAGGCGCAGGTTCGAGTTGATCATGCGCTCCTTGGCGTCGAGGTCGCCGCGCTCGATCGCCTGGGCGAGCTCGATCTCCTCGTCCGCGGTCAGCAGCGGGTGGCGGCGCACCTCGTTGAGGAAGAGCTGGAGCGCGTCGGTAGTGGTCGTGGCCAGCTCGCCGTTCACGATCTTCGTGGCCTCGACCTCGCTGCGCCCGCAGTCGTCGGTGAGCTGGAGCCCGCGCGCCTCGATGCGCTCGTGGACGGACTGAGCCTGCTCGTCGTCGAGCTCGAGCTCGGCGGCCAGCTCGCTGACGTCCGAGAGGTTCACGCACTGCGAGCCGCGCGACTCCGCCGCGTCGATCAGGGCCTCGATTCGTTCGTCCAGCGCCAATTTCTCTCCTTGAACGGCCATCTCCGGGGAAGTACCCGGGTTAGGGGCGGATCAACACGGTTGGGGCGTATCCTCCGGCGCCGTGCCTCGGGGTGATACGCACGAGCAGCGTTCACTGATCGAACAAGCGTCGGAGCCGAACGATGCGGCCCCGTTCCTGCCGGAGACGCGCACCCTGGAAGCGCTCCGCGAGGCGGCGGCCGGCTGCCGGGGCTGCCACCTCTGGCGCGGCGCCACGCAGACTGTGTTCGGCGAGGGGCTGAAGCGCGCCCGCGTCGTGTTCGTGGGCGAGCAGCCGGGCGACAAGGAGGACCGAGCCGGAAGGCCGTTCGTAGGGCCGGCCGGGCGCGAGCTCGACCGGGCGCTCGAGGCCGTCGGGATCGACCGCGGCGACGCCTACGTGACCAACGTGGTCAAGCACTTCAAGTTCGAGGAGCGCGGCAGCCGCCGGATCCACAAGACCCCCAAGCGCTTCGAGATCGAGGCGTGCAGGCCGTGGCTCGAGGAGGAGCTGAAGCTCCTGAGGCCCGAGGCGATGGTGCTGCTCGGCGCGACGGCGGGGAAGGCGATCCTCGGCGCGAGCTTCCGCGTGACGCGCGAGCGCGGGCGGCCGATCGAGTCGGACCTGGCGCCGCTCGTGACCGCCACGATCCACCCCTCGGCCATCCTCCGCGGGCCGGACGACGAGTCCCGCCAGGCCGAGCGCGAGGCGTTCACGGCCGACCTGCGGCTGGTGGCCGACGCCCTTGCCTGAGTTCGTGATCCAGAAGCACGACGCGTCGTCGCTGCACTACGACTTCCGGCTCGAGGTGGGCGGCACGATGCGCTCCTGGGCGGTGCCGAAGGGCCCGTCGACCGACCCGCGCGACAAGCGCCTGGCGATGCAGGTGGAGGACCACCCGAGGTCGTGGAACGACTTCGAGGGCGTGATCGCGAGCGGCTACGGCGCCGGGACCGTGATCGTGTGGGACCGCGGCACCTACCGCAACCTCAACGAGGTCTCGATGGGGGAGGCGCTCGACGCCGGCCACGCGTCGTTCTGGCTCGAGGGCGAGAAGCTCCGCGGCGGCTGGTCGCTGCGCCGCACCCACGAGGGCGCGAAGCCGAAGTGGCTGCTGATCAAGAAGCGCGACGACGAGGCCGACGCGCGCCTGAACCCGGTCAGCACGCGGCCGGAGTCGGTGGTCAGCGGCCGGACGATCGAGCAGGTGGCGGAGGAGGGGTGAAGGCGATGGCCGCCACCCTCACCGACGCGCGCTTCGACGACCCCGACTGGATCTTCGAGCGCAAGCTCGACGGGATCAGGTGCCTGGCGTTCGGCTCGCGGCTGGAGTCCCGCAACGGCCTCAGCCTCAACGCGCGCTTCCCGGCCGTCGCCGCGGCCCTCGACGCCCTGCCCGCCGCCGTCCTCGACGGCGAGGTGGTGACGTTCTCGGGCTCGCGGACCAGCTTCCAGCATCTCGGCGAGCGCGGCAGGGCGGTCTACTTCTACGTGTTCGACGTCCTCGAGGCCGGCGGCGAGGACCTGCGCCCGCTCCCCCTGCTCGAGCGCAAGCGGCGCCTCCGCGAGCTGGTCAAGCCGGCCGGTCCGATCCGGCTCACCCCCTACCGGCGCGAGAAGGGCATCGCCCTCTACGAGGAGGCCTGCCGCCGCGGCTGGGAGGGGCTGATCGCGAAGCGCGCCGACTCCCCCTACGTCGGCAAGCGCTCGCGCGACTGGCTCAAGTGGAAGTGCGACTCCGAGCAGGAGCTCGTGATCGGCGGCTACACCGCGCCGAAGGGCTCGCGGATCGAGCTCGGAGCGCTGCTCGTGGGCGTCTGGGAGGACGGGCGGCTGCGCTACGCGGGCAAGGTCGGGACCGGCTTCGGACGCGCGACCCTGCGCGACCTCGCCGCGCGGCTCGCCCCGCTGCGCCGCGACGGCAGCCCGTTCGCCGACTCCCCGCGGCTGCGAAGCGCGACCTGGGTCGAGCCCGAGCTGGTCGCGCAGGTCGGCTTCACCGAGTGGACCCGCGACGGGCGGCTGCGGCACCCTCGCTTCGTGGGGCTGCGCGAGGACAAGGATCCGCGGGACGTGGTGCGTGAGCGTCCGGATCAGTAGCCCGGACAAGGTCCTCTTCCCGAACGGCGTCACCAAGCGCGAGCTGGCCGACCACTACTCCCTCGTCGCGCGCTTCGCGATCCCGCACATGCGCGATCGCCCGCTCACGCTGCACTCGTATCCGCGCGGGATCGAGGCCGAGGGGATCTACATCAAGCAGGCGCCCAAGCACTTCCCCGCCTGGGTCAAGCGGGTGACGGTCCCCAAGCGCGGCGGGACCGTGGATCACGCGGTCGCCAACCGCGCCGACACGCTCGTGTACCTGGCCGGCCAGAACGTCGTAACGCCGCACGTGTGGCTCTCGCGCGCGGACAGCATCGAGAAGCCCGACCGGCTGATCTTCGACTTCGACCCCGAGCACGAGCGCTTCGCCGAGGTGCGCGCCGCGGCGCGGGCGCTCGGCGACCTGATGCGCGACCTCGGCCTCGCCCCGCACGCGATGACGTCGGGCTCGCGCGGGCTGCACGTGACCGTCCCGCTGCGACGCACGCGCACGTTCGCCGAGGTCCGCGCGTTCGCCGACGCGGTCGGCGACCTGATGGTCGAGCAGGACCCCACGCGCCTCACCCGCGTGTGGAGCAAGGCCGAGCGCGGCGACCGGATCTACGTGGACACCGGCCGCAACGCGTATGCGCAGCACGCGGTGGCGCCCTACGCGGTGCGCGCGAAGCCCGACGCGCCGGTGGCCACGCCGCTGCGCTGGGAGGAGCTGGAGGACCGGAGGCTCCGCCCGAACGCGTGGACCGTGCGCACGATCGGCGAGCGGCTGGAGAGCGAGGGTGGCGACCCGTGGGCGGGGATCGCCAAGCGGGCGCGGCCGCTCCCTAGCCCACCCGGATGACGCGCTCGCAGTCGCTCGCGACCTTGTCGCGCGAGTCCGCCTTGGCCACGTCGCTGCCGGAGCCGCACTTCACGGTGTCGCGCCTGCCGTCGCGGCTGTAGATCTCGTCGTTGCCGGCCCCGCCGCTGAAGCTGTCGGGATCCTGGCGGCTGCGCGCGGCGTCGTCGAGCACGTCGCGGCCGTCGCCGCCCTGGATCTGATCGCGCCCGTCGCCGCCGTGCACCACGTCGTTGCCGGAGTCGCCGCGCACCACGTCGGCGCCGGCCATCCCGAACACGCGGTCGCCGCCGGACCCGCCGGAGACGAGGTCCGCGCCGCCGGGGCCGGCCTCGTCGCCGAGCACCACGTCGCGGCCGCCCTGGCCGTAGAGCCGGTCGTCGCCCGGGCCGCCGTGGATCGCGTTGTCGTCGCCGCTGCCGCCGTAGGCCACGTCGTCGCCCGCGCGCGCGTTCAGCCGGTCGTCCCCGCCGCGGCCGTCGAGGGTGTCGGGGCCGTTGCCCGTGGTCAGCCACTCGTCGCGGTCGGTGCCGGTGCAGGTCATCCCGGCGTTCGAGACCGGCGCGCAGGTGTTGCCGGGCCCGGCCGAGGCCGGTGCGGCGGCGAGCGCCGCGGCGAGGGCGAGCAGGACGGTCGAGCGGCGGCTCACGTGCCAATCATTCGGCCGTTTGCGGGGAAAGGTTGACGGCGGGGGTGCGCCGGGTACGGCGGCCGCATGGGCTGGGAGGGAGGAGCCGGGCTCGCGCTCGCGTCGGCGTTCGTCACGAACCTCGGGTTCCTGTGGCGCCACCGCGGCGCGGTGGCCGCGCCGGACGTCGACTTCCGGCATCCCCTGCGCAGCGCGGTCGGCCTGTTCCGCTCGAAGTGGTGGACGATCGGCTACGTGGCCGCGCTGGTCGCGTGGCTGCTGCACGTCGGCGCGATGGCGCTGGCGCCGCTCTCGATCGTGCAGTCGGCGCTCGCCGCCGGATTCGTCTTCCTCGCGGTGCTCGCTGACCGGTTCTTCGGCTTTGACCTCGGCCGCCGCGAGTGGACCGGCGTGCTGCTCGCCGCCGCCGGCCTCGCCTTCCTCGCGCTCACCGCCGGCCAGGTGAAGGGGGAGCAGTCCGAGTACGGCACGGTCGCGATCGTCGCGTTCCAGCTCGCGATGATCGGGGTGGGCGCGCTGCTGATCGTCGGCGAGAGGGGCCGGCTCGCCGCGGGCTCGCGCGTGGGCGTCCTGCTCGGGGCGGGCGCCGGAGTGCTCTTCACGGTCACCCATGTCGCGATGAAGGCTCTCACGGGCGAGGTCGCGGGTCCAGTCGACCTGGTCAGCCCGTGGACGGCGGTGATCGCCGTCGGCGGCGTGGTCGCCTTCTTCGTGTCCGCGCGCTCGCTTCAGGTCGGCAAGGCCGTGCCGGTGATCGCCGCCACCGCCATCGCCGGCAACGCCACCTCGATCCTGGCCGGCGTCGTGGTGTTCGGCGACCCGATCGGAAGCGATCCGCTGATCGCGACGCTGCGGATCGCCGCCTTCGGCCTGATCGTGGTCGCGGCCGCGCTGATCCCGGGCCCGCTGCGCGCCGCGGGCGACCAGCGCAAGCGCGCCGAGGGCGTGGCGCGCCCCGCGACCGCATAGCACGGCCCGAGGCGCGACAATCCGGCCGGTGATCGCCACCGACCGCATCGAGGACTGGTTCGCCGCGGGCGAGCGGGTCGAGGCCGGCGGCTTCGGCCTCTTCACGCGCACGGCCGGCGCGGCCGGCTCGCCGTGGCTCACGCTGCTGCACGGCTTTCCGACGTGCTCGTGGGACTGGTCGGCGGTCGCGGACGCGCTCGCCGCCGAGCGCCGCCTGCTGATGTTCGACTTCCTCGGGTTCGGCGACTCCGACAAGCCGCCCGACCACGCCTACTCGATCCACGAGCAGGCCGATCTGACCGAGGCGCTCTGGCGCCACTTCGGCGTGACCAGCACCGCGCTGATAGTGCACGACTTCGGCGTGAGCGTCGGCCAGGAGCTGCTCGCCCGCCACGCCGAGGGCAAGCTCGCGGTCGAGATCGAGCGGATCGCGTTCCTCAACGGCGGCCTCTACCCCGACGTGCACCGCGCCACGCTCGCGCAGCGGGCGCTGCTCCACCCGCGGATCGGCCCGCTGGTCTCGAGCCGGATCGACGAGCGGGCCTTCGGCCGCGGGCTCGGGCGGGTGTTCGGCCCGGACCACCGGCCGTCGAAGGAGGAGCTGCACGAGCACTGGCTCGGCATCCAGCGTCGCGGCGGCCCCCACGTCCAGCACCGCGTGATCCGCTACATCGACGACCGCCGCCGTCACGAGGCGCGCTGGACCGGCGCGCTGGAGCGCACCGAGGTGCCGCGCGCCTTCGTGTGGGGCATGCTCGACCCGGTGTCGGGCGCGCACATGGCGGAGCGGATCGTCACGCGCGTCCCTGCGCGCGAGCTGCACGCGCTCGCCGACGTGGGCCACTACCCGCAGCTCGAGGCGCCGCAGCGCAGCGCCCTGCTGCTGCGGCGCTTCGTCGCCGCGGACTAGGGGGTGGTCGACCTAACCCACCGTATAGGTGGGTAATGTCGACCAGGTCGCGCGAGGAGGCGCGGCCGCTAGCGGCGCCCGCGGAAGCGGTCCCTCAGCCGGCGGCCGCCGAGGCTGCTCGCGTTGAGCTTGATCGCGCCCGGGTTGGCGGACGGCTTGGGCAGCCGCTCTGCCTCGTCGCCGTCGATCTTGAGGGTCACGAGGCGCTCGTAGATCTCGTCGACCTCGGGGGCGTCCACGAAGCGGTCGCCGCGCGGCGTCTTGACCACGATCCCGTCGAACAGGTGCTTCTCGTGGACGATCATCACTCGCTTGACGCGGCCGACCTCGCGGCCGTCGGAGGATTCGACGCGCACGCCGCGCTCCAGCGCCTCGAAGGCGATGCGATAGCCCCGCTCGCCGGGGTCGTCAGCGGCCATGCAGCGAGGATACGCCCGGCTCGGCGCAGGCGCCGACGGCCGGATCCCGCACCGGCCGCCGGGCCAAACGCGCTCTCGCGCGCAGCCTGTCGCCCGCGGGCGGGGCCTAGGAGGCGCCGTCGTCGCTGCCGGCGCCGTTCGCGACGGTCGGGAACGGCGCCGGGGGCGATCCGCCCTCGCCGGATCCGAGCGGGGCCGGCTGGCGGCCGCGGCCGGTCTCGGCCAGCTCGGCCGGGCCGGGCTCGGCCTCGGCGGGCGTGCTCTCGGCGTTGAAGCGCCGGGTCACCTCGCGCTCCTCCTGCGCCGCGGGCGGCGGAGTGGGGGCGGGCGCCGGCTCGGCCTTAGGCGGCGGGGCCGTCGCGGCGGCCGGCTTGGGCCGCGCCGAGCGCTTCGGGGCCGGACGCTTCTGGGTCTTGGGCTTCTGGGTCTTGGGCTTCTGCGGCGCCTTCGCGACCCGCAGCAGGTTCTCCACGCGGCTCACGCCCTCGATCGCGCCCGCGCGCGCCTCGACCTCCTCCGCCACCGCCTTCGACTTGACCTCGCCGCGCAGCCACACGACGCCCTCGGCCACCTCGAGCTCGACCTTCGACCTCGGCACCCGCCGCGAGGAGAAGACGTCGGCCTCCACGCGCTCCCTGAGCGTGTCGTCGTCGATCTGGGTGGAGCCTCCGAGACGGCTCCGGACGAGGTCGACCAGGCGGCCTCCGAGCGTGAGCCCGATCCGCGCCGGGCCGGTGATGAGCGAGTTCAGGTTCATGCGTTCTCCTTAGCCGAGTCGAGGGGAGCGCAAACAGGCTACGAGCCGCCGTTCGAGGGTCGGAACGTGTGGCCGCGCAGGGGCCGGCATGTGTGGCCGCGCTAAAGGATGGGTACACGCCCGCCGAGGCTTCTGCTTAGATCTAATTAGCCATACGCCGAGTTCCCGCCGCTCAGGGCGGCGGGGAACGGGGGAACCAACTGGGCCGGGCAGTCCGGTCCGTGGGGCGAATCGCCGCCATCAGTGCGGTGTAGCGCGAGTTCTTTCCGCGCGAGCCCGTCAGCTCACCTCGTAGGCGCCGGAGAGAACCGAAAGGCACCATGACCTCACGCTTCCGTACTCGTTCGACCGCGCTCGCCGCCTGCGCGGTACTGACGCTCGGCTCGGGCGCCGCGCTGGCCACCGCCGAGGAGACCAGCACCCGCACGCAGTCCTCCAGCGCGGACGATTCGAACTCCCTGCGCCTGGGCAGCACCGGCTCCGCGGTCAGGGCCGTCCAGCGCAAGCTGCGGGTCTCGGCGACCGGGTACTTCGGACGCCAGACCGAGGCGGCGGTCAAGCGCTTCCAGCGCAGGCGCGGCCTCGAGGCCGACGGCATCGTCGGCGCCGCCACGGCGCGCGCGCTCGGCGTGCGGCTCGGCAAGGCGTCCTATGCCAGCGGCGGCGCCGCGGCCGGGTCGAACGGCTCGAACACGTCGCGCTCGAAGCGCGTCAGGCTGCCCTCCGTGCTCGTGCGGATCGCCGAGTGCGAGTCGGGTGGCAACCCGCGCGCGGTCTCGCGCGACGGCCGCTACCGCGGCAAGTTCCAGTTCGACCTGGCGACGTGGCGCTCGCTCGGCGGCAAGGGCGACCCCGCTCAGGCCTCCGAGGCGCTTCAGGACCGTCTCGCGCTCAAGCTGTACCGCGCCCGCGGCACCGCGCCGTGGGCGAACTGCGCATAGCGCCGCGCGCCGATTTGAAGCTAGAGTGAGCAGCCGGCCCTCGGGGTCGGCTGGACTCGCAACGGCAGGGGTTGATCGGAGAGATGGCTACGGCCGGACGCGCGCGGGACTCGGTCCCGGGAGAGGTTGCCCGGGACGTGACCGCGTGGTCGCGTCAGCGCCGGCTGGAGGTCGTCTGGACGCTCGTCGGGCTGGCGGTGGCGACCGTCCTCGCGGTGATCGACTCCCTCGCGAGCCGCGACGCCATCCTCATCGGGGTCCTGGTCGCCGGGCCGCTGCTCACCTCGTTCGGCGCCTCGGCCCGGACGACGGCGCTCGTGGCGGCCTACGCCGTCGTGCTCGGCCTTGGGGTGGGCCTCGTGCACGACGTCTTCCTGGAGCCCGAGGAGCACATCACGCGGCTCCTGACGGTCGTCGTGGGCGGCGTGATCGCCGTCTGGATCGCGCGGGGGCGCGTCCGCGAGCGCGTCGCGCGCCTGCGCTACACGCTGATCGCGGGCGTCAGCGACGTCGTGCACCGCACGCTCGACCCCGAGGTGATGATGATCGAGGTCGCGCGGCTGCTGGCGCGCGAGCTCGGCGACTGGTGCTTCGTGTTCCTGCGCGAGGAGCCGAAGGGCATCCGCCAGGTCGCGGCCATGCACCGCGACGCCGAGCGCCAGCGGCTCGCCTGGGAGCTGCTCCAGCGCTACCCGCTCGAGCCCTCGCGCGCGGAGGGTCCGGCGGCGACGATGCGCGACAGCGAGCCGCGGCTCTACCGCGAGGTCGACGAGCGCCTGCTCGCCTCGATCTCCGCGGACCAGGAGAACCTGCACCTGCTCGAGGCCCTCGGGATGAGGTCGGCGCTGGTGGTCCCGCTCACCGCCCACGGGCGGACCTTCGGGGCGCTGGCGGTCGCGGCGGCCGAGTCCGGCCGGGTCTACGACGACGGCGACCTCATGCTCGCCGGCGAGCTTGCCGACCGCGTGGCGGCCGCCGTCGACAACGCACGCCTCTACGAGCGGCTCTCGGCGACCGAGAGCAGCCTGCGCCGGTCGCGCGACGAGCTCCAGGCGATCCTCGACGGCGTGGCCGACGCGGTGACCGCGCAGGGGCGGATGGACCACCTCGTGTTCGCGAACCAGGCCGCGGTCGAGTCCTTCGGGTTCGACTCGCTCGACCAGCTCCTCGCCACGCCCCTCCCCGAGATCGTGGAGCGGTTCGAGTTCGAGGACGAGCACGGGCGGGAGTTCCCGCTCGAGCGGCTCCCGGGCCGCATGGCGCTCGCGGGCGACCCGGCCCCGGAGCCCGCGCTCACGCGCTTTCGCCTGAAGGGGAGCGACCAGCCGCTGCGCTGGGTGCGCGTGAAGGCGCTGCCGGTCTTCGACGCCGAGGGCGAGCCGGTGCTCGCGATCAACATCATGGAGGACGTGACCGAGGAGCGCGACGCCGCCGAGGCGCAGCGCTTCCTCGCGGAGGCCGGCCGGATCCTCTCCTCGTCGCTCGACTACGACGAGACGATCACCAACGTCGCCCGGCTGGCGGTCCCGCGCATCGGCGACTGGTGCGGGGTGGACCTGCTCGAGGAGGACGGGTCCACGCGCTCGGTCGTGGTCGCGCACGTGGACCCGGGCAAGGTGGAGTGGGCCAAGCAGCTGCGCGAGCGCTACCCGCCGGACCCGCGCGAGGACCGCGGCGTGCAGAGGGTGCTGCGCACCGGCGAGCCGGAGGTCTATCCCTACATCCCGCGCGAGCTGCTCGTCGAGAGCGCGGTGGACGCGGAGCACCTGCGGCTGATCGACGAGATCGGCATGCGCTCGGCGATCGTCGCCCCGATGACCGCGCGCGGGCGGACGCTCGGCGCGATCACGTTCGTGAGCGCCGAGTCGGGGCGGATCTACGACGACGACGACGTGCTGCTGGCCGAGGAGCTCGCGTCGCGCTGCGGCCTGGCGGTCGACAACGCGCGGCTCTTCAGCGAGCGCACGCACATCGCGCGCACGCTCCAGGAGAGCCTGCTGCCGCCCGAGTTGCCCCAGCCGCCGGGCCTCGAGGTCGCGGCGCGCTTCCGCGCCGCCGGCGAGGGCTACGAGGTGGGCGGCGACTTCTACGACGTCTTCGACACCGGCTCGTCGCGCTGGGCGGCGGTGATCGGCGACGTCTGCGGCAAGGGGCCGGAGGCGGCGGCCATCACGGCTCTCGCGCGCTACACGCTGCGCGCCACCGCCATGACGCAGGACGTGCCGAGCCGCATCCTCGCCACGCTCAACGAGGCGATGCTGCGCCAGCGCGACGACCGGCGCTTCTCGACCGTGCTCTACGCGTGCCTCGACCGCGGCGGCCACGACCGCGGCACGTGCCTGCGCTTCTCGAGCGGCGGGCACCCGCTGCCCCTGATCCTGCGCGCCGGCGGCGACGCGATCGAGGTCGGCACGCCCGGGACGCTGCTCGGCATCGTCGCGGACCCCGACCTGACCGACGAGGAGATCGACCTCCAGCCGGGGGACGCGGTCGTCCTGTACACCGACGGCGTCACCGACGCCGCGGCCCCGGAGCACGTGCACGAGCCGCACGAGCTGGCCGAGGCGCTGCGCGGCCGGCGCTTCGAGTCCGCCGACTCGATCGCCCAGCGCCTGATGGAGCTGGCCCTCGACTCGGGCAACGGCGGCGCCGTGCCGCGCGACGACATCGCGATCCTCGTAATAAAGGTTCCCGAGCAAACGGTGGCATCGCTGTCAGAATGACCGGAGTGGACACGCTCGAGACCGATGTGGTGGTGGTGGGAGCGGGCCTCGCCGGCCTGACCGCCGCACGCGAGCTGACCGCGGCGGGGGCGACTGTGACCGTGCTCGAGGCCCGCGACCGCGTCGGCGGGCGGACGCTCAACCACCCGCTGGGCGACGGCCAGGTGGTGGAGGTCGGCGGCCAGTGGATCGGGCCGACGCAGGACCGGCTCGCCGCGCTCGCGGCGGCGGTGGGCGTCGACACGTACCCGACGCACGTGCACGGCGAGCACCTCGTCGAGTTCGACGGCAAGCTCCGCCGCTACACCGGCGACATCCCGAGGCTCGGCCCGCACGTGCTCGCGGACATCCTCCAGGCGCAGACCAAGATCGACCGGATGGCCAAGCGGGTGCCGCTCGAGGCCCCGTGGTCGGCGCCGGGCGCGGAGCGCCTCGACTCCCAGACGTTCTGGTCCTGGATGCGCCGCAACGTCTACACGCGCGGCGGGCGGGCGATGCTGGGGCTCTTCATCGAGGGCGTCTGGGCGGCGCAGCCGGCGGATCTCTCGCTGCTCCACGTCCTGTTCTACACGCGCTCCGGCAACGGCCTCGACTCGCTGCTGTCGACCGAGGGCGGCGCGCAGCAGGATCGCTTCGTCGGCGGGTCGCAGCTCGTCTCGATCCGGGTCGCGGAGGAGCTCGGCGACGCCGTGCGCCTGTCGGCCCCGGTCCGGCGGATCGAGCACGCGGCGGACGGCGTCACCGTGCACGCCGACGGGGTCGAGGCCCGCGCGAAGCGCGCGATCGTGGCGGTCCCGCCCCCGCTGGCCGGGCGGATCGCGTACGCGCCCGCCCTCCCCGGGCTCCGCGACCAGCTCACCCAGCGGATGCCGCAGGGCAGCGTGATCAAGTGCATGGCGGTCTACGACGAGCCGTTCTGGCGCGCCGAGGGGCTCTCCGGCCAGGTGCTGAGCGACGAGGGCCCGGCGAAGGTCCTCTTCGACAACACGCCCCACAGCGGCTCGCCGGGCGTGCTGCTGGGCTTCCTCGAGGGCGACCGCGCGCGCCAGTGGGGCGCGCGACCCGCGAACGAGCGCCGCGACGCGGTGGTGGGCGGCTTCGCCCGCATCATGGGGCCGCGCGCGGGCAAGCCCGAGCAGTTCGTGGAGCGCGTCTGGGCTGACGAGGAGTGGACCCGCGGCTGCTACGGCTGCTACATGCCGACGGGCGGCTGGACCCGCTACGGGCGCGCGCTGCGCGAGCCGATCGGGCCGATCCACTGGGCCGGCGCGGAGACCGCGACGGTGTGGAACGGCTACATGGACGGCGCGGTCCGGACCGGCGAGCGCACCGCTGCCGACGTGCTGCGCGCCATCGGCGGCGGGGCCGAGCGCGCGCCCGCCGGCGCCGGGTTCGCCACGGCGGCGCCGGGTACCTGAGAGGGGACCCGAACCCGAGACAGGAGGAGGCGCCGCATGGGCAAGCTCGACGGCAAGACGATCGCGTTCCTGGCCGCCGACGGAGTGGAGCAGGTTGAGCTGACCGAGCCGCGCAAGGCGGTCGAGGCGGAGGGCGCCAGGACCGAGCTGATCTCGCTCGAGGAGGGCGAGATCCAGGGCGTCGAGAAGCTCGACAAGGGCGAGACGTTCAAGGTCGACAAGGCGGTGTCCGGCGCCGACGCGTCCGACTACGACGGCCTCGTGCTTCCGGGGGGCGTCCAGAACCCGGACAACCTGCGCGCCGACGAGGACGCCGTCGCGTTCGTGCGGGCGTTCTTCGAGGCCGGCAAGCCGGTCGGCGCGATCTGCCACGGCCCGTGGACGCTGATCGACGCGGGCGTGGTCGACGGCCTCAAGGTCACCTCGTACCCGAGCATCCAGGCGGACCTGCGCAACGCGGGGGCCGAGTGGGTCGACGAGGAGGTCGTCGTCGACAAGGGCCTCACCACGAGCCGCAGGCCCGACGACCTGCCGGCGTTCAACGCGAAGATCGTCGAGGAGTTCTGCGAGGGCGAGCACGAGGAGCTGGCCGAGGCGACCGCCGGGACGAGCTCCGCCTAGCTACTCGCCGAGCACCTTGATGATCAGCCGCTTCGGCCTCTGCCCGTCGAACTCGGCGTAGAAGATCGCCTGCCACGGGCCGAGGTCGAGGCGGCCGCCGGTCACCGGGACGATCGCCTGGTGGTGCACGAGCATGTTCTTCAGGTGGGCGTCGCCGTTGTCCTCGCCCCCGCGGTGGTGCCGGTAGTCGCCGCCCTCGGGCAGCAGCTCGCGCGCCACGTCGCCCGCCGGCGGCTGCCAGCTCGGCGGGGCGACCTTGTCGAGCCATTCGAGCGCGTCGGCCTGGATGCCGGGCTCGTCGTCGTTGACCCACACGCCGGCGGTGATGTGCATCGCCGAGACGAGCGCCATCCCCTCGGCGATCCCGGCGTCCTCGACGGCCTGCTGGACGTCCTCGGTGATGCGGACGAACTCGCGCCGGCGGTCGGTGTTGAAGGTCCGGTAGACGGTGTGTGAGCGCATGCCTGGGATCATGACGGCATGGACCTGGGACTGGAGGGGCGCGCCTGCGTCGTGACCGGCGCGAGCCGCGGCATCGGGCGCGCGACCGCCCGCCTGCTGGCGGCGGAGGGCGCGCGGGTGCTGGGGATCGCGCGCGGCGAGGGCGCCGACCTGGCGCTCGACGTGACCGCCCCGGACGCCGCCGAGCGGGTGGTGGAGGAGTGCGAGCGGCGCTTCGGCTCGGTCGACGTGCTCGTGAACAACGCGGGCACCAGCGCGGCCCGCGGGCTCGCCGAACTCACCGACGCCGACTGGCAGGAGCAGCTCGACCTGCACGTGATGGCGCCCATGCGGCTGATGCGCGCGGTCGCGCCGCGCATGGCCGAGCGCGGCTGGGGGCGGATCGTGAACGTGTGCTCGTCGTCGGGCAAGCGCCCGTCGCTCTCGAACGCCGCCTACTCGGTGAGCAAGGCCGCCCAGCTCTCGCTCTCGCGGGTGTTCGCGGACACCTACGCGGGCCGCGGGGTGCTCGTCAACGCGGTCGCACCCGGACCGGTGGACACTCCGCTCTGGCTCGCGGAGGGCGGTCTGGCCGACCAGGCGGCGGCGGCGCAGGGCAGGACCCGCGACGAGGTGCTCGCGGCCGCCCGGGACAAGATCCCGCTCGGGCGCTTCGGGAGCGAGCAGGAGATCGCCGCGGTGATCGCGTTCCTCTGCTCGGAGCAGGCCTCGAACGTCACCGGCGCCGCCTGGTCGGCCGACGGCGGATCGGTGCCTACGATCGTCTGATCGGCGCCGGGCCGGGCGGGCCGGGCGGGCCGGGGGGGACGACGCGGATGCGCCGCGTCCGCTCGGTGGAGTTGTCGGCCAGGTCGTAGGCCGTCACGTCGACCTCGACGACGACGCGCTGCGCGTCGCTCAGGGCCTCGCTGATCAGCTTGTGGGCTCGGCGGGAGACCCGCAGCTCGAAGCGCATCCGGGTGCCGCCCTCGCCGGCCTTGGCCGGCGTGACCACGCGCAGGTAGCGCAGCCCGGGCACTCCGGCCACGCGCGCCGAGGCGTCGAACTCGCAGCGCTCGCTGCAGGTGGCGTAGGTCTCGAGGACCGGGGCCAGCCGCTGCCAGCGCCTGCCGCCGAGCACGAGCTGCGGCGGCTCGGCGTCGGCGGGGGCCGCGCCGTCGGCGGCCGGCGGGGCGTCCGCGGGTGCCGGAGGCGGCTCCTGCGCGGCCGCGATCGCCCCGGAGGCGGGCAGCGCGAGCGCGCAGACGAGCGCAACGGTCAGAGGCCGAGGATTCACACCCTCGGTTATCGGCCGCCGCCGCTTGGACTGGAACCGGGCTAAAGGTGCGGGCGCGCCAGGCCGATGCCCAACCCGTCTACTCGATTTTGAGGACCCCCAGGGCGGGGTCAACGAAAGGAAGCCCTCCTATGCGCAAGCAAGTGAGCAGGAAGCTCGCCGTTGTGACGACGATGATCGCGCTGACGGTCGTCGGCCTCGTCTACGCGGCGTGGACCACCAACGGCACCGGCTCCGGCTACGCGAAGGCGGGCACGGCGCAGGCGCTGAGCACGGTCGACGTGTCGGCCAGCACCACGGCCACCCTCTACCCGGGCGGCCCCGCGGGCGACGTCACGATCCGCATCAGCAACCCGAACACCTACCCCGTCACCGTCACCGGCGTTGCCGGCAGCGGCTCGATCACGGCGGACGCTGGGCACGCTTCGTGCACCACGACCGGCGTGTCGTTCACGGACCAGACGGGCCTCTCGATCAGCGTCCCCGCGAAGAGCGGCGGCGTGAACGGCGAGACTCAGACCACGCTCTCGGGCGCGGCGAGCATGTCGAACGCCTCGGTGAACGGCTGCCAGGGCGCGACGTTCACGATCCCGGTCACGCTCAGCGGCGCCTCCGGCTAGCCGCACGCGGATGGGGCGTCTGCTCCCAGCCGCACTGGTACTGCTCACGGCCCTCGGCGCAGCGGATGCGTCGAGGGCCGCTTGGCAGTCCCCTGGCGCGGGCGGCCAGGCCGCCAAGGCGATCACGCTCGGGACCGGCAGCACGCCCTCGGCGTCGGTGTCGAACCGGAGCGTCTCGCTGACCTGGTCGGCCACCACGCTCCCGGGCGGCGGCTCGGTGAGCGGCTACACGGTCCGCCGCTACTCCAGCGGCGGCGTGCTCCAGTCGATCGGCTCCTCGTGCTCCGGCACGATCACGGCCACGTCGTGCACCGAGACGGGCGTGCCCGGCGGCACCTGGCGCTACACGATCACGCCGGTCCAGGGCAACTGGAGCGGCTCCGCGAGCGCTCAGAGCTCCGCCGTCACCGTGGGCGCTCCGGCCGTCACGCTCAACTCCACCACGGTCAGCTCGCTCCCCGCCACCGTCACGGGGTCGGTCGCCAACTACATCACCGCGCAGACGGCCACCTTCAGGCTCGACGACCCCTCGACCGGCACGCTGCTGACGGGCACCCTGACGCCCAGCTCGGTCCCCGCGAGCGGGTCCGCCACCTTCAGCGTCACGCTGCCGTCGGGCACCTCCAACGGCACGCACCGGATCTACGTGGTCGGATCGGCGGGCGATGCCGCCGGCGCGGACATCACGGTCGCGGTGCCCACGAGCATCACCACCTCCGCCTGGAGCGTCTCCGACGTCTCGTCGGGCACGGCGGTCGACGCCTCCGCGCAGCCGGCGTTCGCCGGCGACGGCCTGACCCTCACCACCGGCAACTGGGCCACCGCGTTCTCGGCCACGCGCTACGTCGAGTTCGACTCGAACACCACGCTTCCGGCGGGCAAGGCGGTCACCGGCGCGACCTTCAACTACCGCCGCGCGGCCTCCGCCGCGGGCGACGTCGTCTGCTACTACCTCGAGGTGCGGCGGATCTCCACCGGCGCCGTGCTCGCCGCCCACGGTGACGCCGCGACCCCGCTGGGCTGCGTCACCGGCACCACGCTGACGACGACCACCACGCCGCTTCCCGAGATCAGCACGACGGACATCGCGAACGACACCCGCGTCCGCGTCTACTCGCGGTCGAGCGGCAGCCGCGCCACGACGATCGACGTGGCGACGATCACCGGCACGGCCGGCACGACCCCGTTCACGCTCTACACCCGCAACTACATCGACACGGCGGCGGGCGGGGCGTCGACCACGTATCCGTGGTCGCAGATGACCGTCGACAACACCACCTTCGACATCGGCTCGAACTGGCCCAACACCTCGAACACCACGCGCTACCTCAGGGTCGCCTTCCCGGCCTACGTGCCCGCGGGGGCGGCGGTCACCGCCGCCACGCTCAAGCACGCGTACCGCCCGGTCGTGACCGGCAACACGGCCTGCTGGTACGCGGAGCTGTACTCGGCCGGAGCGCTGATCGCGACCTACGGCAGCTCGGCCACGCCGGTGGGGTGCAACTCCGGCCCCGGCTTCGTGACCGACTCGCTGCCGCTGACCGCCGTCAACACCGCCGCACGCGCCAACGACGTGACCGTGCGGCTGATCTTCAGCGCGAGCGGCGGCAACCGGCGCACGCAGCACGACCTGACCGAGCTCGCGCTCACGTACGTCGAGTGAGCGCGCGCTAGGGTCGCCCGCCGTGAGCGGCGGCCGGGTGGTCATGGCGCTGATGTTCTTCCCGCGCGGCGGGTCGTCTCAGGTCGCCCGCTACGTGGCGCGCGGGCTGCCCGAGGCCGGCTGGGAGGTGACGCTCGTGGCCGGGTCGCTGGGGGAGGAGGGCGAGCAGTCGCACGCCGCGACCTTCTTCTCCGGGCTCGAGGTCCAGGCGCTCGACTACAGCGCGGCCGCCGAGGCCGAGGACCCGCTCGCCGCCGACCCGCCGTTCCAGCCCTCGTTCGAGGACCGCCCGGACGCGCCCGACCGGGTCTTCGCGAGCGTGGACGACGAGGCGTTCGAGCGGCTGGTGGCGGTGTGGGAGCGCGAGCTCGAGCGGGCCGGCGCCGCCGACGCCGACGTCCTGCACCTCAACCACCTCACGCCGGTGAACGAGGCCGCCGCGCGCTCGTTCGCTGACGTGCCGGTCGTGGGCCACCTGCACGGCACGGAGCTGCTCATGCTCAAGGCGATCGAGGACGGCCCGCCCGACGGCTGGGATCACGCGGAGAGCTGGCGCGAGCGGCTGCGCGAGTGGGCGCAGCGCTGCGAGCGGCTGCTCGTCCTGTCGCCGGACGCGGTCGAGCGCGTGCCGGGCCTGCTCGACGTGGACCCCGAGCGCGTGGTGTGGGCGCCGAACGGGTTCGAGCCCGAGAGCTTCGACCGGCGCCCGAAGACCGGCGAGGAGCGCGTGGCGCTCTGGCGCGAGTGGCTCGTGGAGGAGCCGCGCGGCTGGGAGCCCGGCGGCGATGCCGGCAGCGTGGCGTACTCCGAGGACGACCTCGACGCGTTCCGCGACGGCCCGGTGCTGCTCTACGTGGGGCGCTACACGGAGGTCAAGCGGATCCCGCTGATGATCCGCGCCTACGCGCGCGCGCAGGAGCGCTTCGGGTGCCGCGCGCCGCTGGTGCTGCTCGGCGGCTATCCGGGCGAGCACGAGGGCGAGCACCCGCTCGAGGCGATCCGCGACAGCGGCGCCCGCGACGTCTTCCTCGCGGGCTGGCGCGGGCACGAGGACCTGCCAGACGGGCTGAACGCCGCCGACGCCGTGGTGCTCGCCTCGGTGCACGAGCAGTTCGGCCAGGTGCTGGTGGAGGGGATGGCCTGCGGCCTGCCCGCCGTGGCCGTCGACGCCCACGGGCCTGCCACGATCGTGGACGACGGCGACACCGGCTGGCTCGTGCCGCCCGACGACGAGGACGCCCTCTGCGAGGCGCTGGTGGAGCTCGTGTGCGACGGCGACGAGCGCCGCCGCCGCGGCGAGGCCGCCTACGAGGTGGCGCGGGAGCGGTACTCCTGGCCGGCCCTGATCGAGGGCCTCGCGACGGTCTACGACGAGGTCCGGGAAGGACGACGACCGGACGGCGGCGTATCTTCGCTCGCGTGAGCTCGCCGTACCTCAATTCGGGGATCCCGTACGCCGTGCGCCGCAGCGACAGGGCGCGCCGCGCGCGGATCGTCGTGGACCGCGACGGGGTCGAGGTCGTGGTCCCGCGCCGGATGCCGCTGCGCGAGGTGGCGCCGTTCGTCGCGGAGAAGCAGGAGTGGATCGAGCGCACGCGGCGCCGCTACGAGCGCGCGCGCGAGCACGGGCCGCTGGTGGACCTGCGCGACGGCGGCAGCGTCCCGCTGCTCGGGCGCGACCTCGCGCTGCGCGTGCACGTCGAGCCGGGGCGGGTGCGCCCGCACGTGGCGCTGCGCGAGCGGCGTGAGGCCGCCGCGCCGGCGCCCGGCGGCCAGCTCGAGCTCGTGCCCGCGGCCGAGCTGCACGCGGCGGTGGCGCGGCCCGGCCGCGCCGCGCTGCGCGAGGCGCTCGAGCGCTGGTACCGCCGCCGCGCGCGCGAGGAGGTGGCTCCGCGCCTCGACGCCGCCACGGCCCGCGCGGGCACCTCCTACGGCCGGCTGACGATCCGCGGGCAGCGCACGCGCTGGGCGAGCTGCTCGGACGACGGCTCGATGAGCTTCAACTGGCGCCTGCTGCTGGCCCCGGAGGCCGTGCTCGACTACGTCGTCGAGCACGAGGTGGCCCACCTCGACGTGATGGGGCACTCGCGCCGCTTCTGGGCGCTCGTCGAGCGCCGCTGCCCGGACTACCGCGAGCACGAGCGCTGGCTGCGCCGCTACGGCAGCACCCTGCACCTCTAGCCGAGCATCTAGTCTCCCTGGGGTGGTCCTCCGCGGCCCCACGGTGAGCCTCCGGTACCTGGTCCCCGACGACGCGCCGGCGCTCTTCGAGCTGGCGCGGGATCCCGAGGTCACGCAGTTCTTCTCCTGGGGCCCGTACGAGGACGAGTCCGAGCCGCGCGCGTTCATCGAGCGGCTCGAGCGCGAGCGCGAGGCGGGCACGCGGCTCGAGCTCGGCATCGTCCGCGACGGGCGCCCGATCGGCCTGACCGGCTTCAGCGACTTCGTGCGGCGCGACCGGCGCGCCACGATGGGCACCTGGCTCGGCCGCGAGCACTGGGGCAGCGGCGCCAACACCGAATCGAAGGCACTGGTCCTCTCGCTCGGCTTCCGCCACCTCGGCCTGCACCGGATCACGGCGCTCGCGAACCCGGACAACCGCCGCTCGCTGCGCGCCCTCGAGCGCATCGGCTTCTGGACCGAGGGCGTGCTGCGCGACTACCACTTCCACGAGGGCGAGCCGCGCGACGTGGCGATACTCCGGATGCTCCGCGACCGCTTCGAGACGACGGACGTCGCGCGGGTCCCCTACGAGATCGAGGGCGAGCCGCCCGCCGCGTTCGTGGTCACTCCCACCTGAACCAGCGCGCGGCGGCGAAGATGCCCGCCGCCGCCCAGGCGCTGAGCGCGGCGAGCGCCCCGAGGTTGTCGGCCAGGCCGTCGCCCGCGACCATCGCGTCGCGCAGACCGTCGATCGCGTGCTTCAGCGGCAGCGCGCCGGCGACCGCGTCGAGGAGCGCCGGCAGCGAGTCGGTCGAGTAGAAGGTCCCGGAGATGAAGATCAGCGGGAGGAAGACGGCGTTCACGTAGGCGGCGGCCGCGTCGTAGTTCGGGATCGCCTGCGAGAACGCGACGCCGAGCGAGGCGAAGGCGGCGACTCCGGCGACGGTGAACACCGCCAGCTCGAGCCACGCCCGCGGCCACGGCAGGTCGTAGACCAGGTGACCGATCACCACGACCAGCAGGACCTGGACGAGCGCGTTCAGCACCGCGCTGCCGATCAGGCCGCCGAAGTAGGAGAGCGCGGGGGTGGGGGTCCCCTGGACGCGCTTGAGGATCCCCTGCTCGCGCAGGAACGTGACGTTGAACGCGAGCGCGGTGAACGTCGTCGTCATCACCGCCATGCCGGCGATGCCGGGCACGAGCACCTCGAGGTCGTCGCGCTCGCTCCCGAAGGCGGTCGCGATCAGGAACAGGAACAGCAGCGGCAGCAGGAAGTTGAAGAAGGCCGCCGTCGGGTTGCGCCAGAACATCCGCCGCTCGAGGCGGAAGTGGCGCCAGGCGAGGGCCGCGGTGCTCATTCCTCGCTCGTCAGCTCCAGGTAGACGTCCTCGAGGGTGGGTCGCGACACCGACAGGTCCTCGAGCCGCTCGCCGCGCTCGAGCGCCTCGGAGGTGAGCCGGTGCAGCAGCTCGGTGGGGTCCTCCGTGTCGTGCACGACGCGCTCGCCGCGGCGGCTGTAGGCGACGCGGTAGCGCGCGCTGTCGGGGTGCAGCTCCGACGGCGGGCCCTCGGCCACCACGAGCCCGTCCTTGACGATCGCCACCCGGTCGGCGAGCGCCTGCGCCTCGTCGAGGTAGTGGGTGGTGAGCAGCACGGTCTTGTCGAGCTCCTTGAGCGTGCGGACGGCCTCCCAGGCGGTGCGGCGGGCGGCGGGGTCGAAGCCGGTCGTGGGCTCGTCGAGGAAGACCACGTCCGGGTCGCCGACGAGCGCCAGCGCGAGGTCCAGGCGGCGCTTCTGGCCGCCCGAGAGGAACTTCGTATGCGTGTCCTGCTTGTCCTCGAGCCCGACGAGCGCGATCGTCTCGGCCGGCTCGCGCGGGTGCGGGTAGGCGGCCGCGGTGAGCTCGACCAGCTCGCGCGGGGTCGCGCGCGGGTGGAAGCCGGAGCTCTGGAGCACGATGCCGACGCGCCGGCGCAGCTCGGGGTCGCGCGCCTCGGGGTCCTGCCCGAGGACGTGGGCGGCGCCGCCGCTGCGGGTCCGGTAGCCCTCGAGGATCTCGACGGTGGTGGTCTTCCCGGCGCCGTTGGGGCCGAGCAGGCCGAAGACCTCGCCGCGCGCGACCGCGAACGAGATCCCGCGCACGGCCTCGACCGGGCCGTAGCTCTTGCGCAGGTCGCGGACGCTGATGGCGGCTTCCGTCACGGCCCAACTATGCCAGCGGGCCTACACGCCCTCCCCGTGCCGGCCCGCCCCGCCCGCGAAGCGCGCGGCGCCCGCCCGCGCCACCTCGAACACCTCGGGGCCGGACTCGGCTTCGAGCGCGAGCCCCTCCCCGAGCGTCATGCCGAAGCCCTCGATCGCCGCGCGGCGATCGGCGAGCATGGTCTCCTGCGGGAAGGCGGCGAGCGCCTCGGCCAGCTCGAGGGCGCGGGTGAGGTGGTCGCCGGGCGGGACGATCTCGTTGAGCAGGCCGATCGCGAGCGCCTCCTCGGCAGGGACCATGCGGCCGGTCAGGATGATTTCGAGCGCGCGGCCCATGCCCACGATCCGGGGCAGCCGCTGGGTGCCGCCGTCCACGAGCGGGACGCCCCAGCGGCGCTCCGGGAAGCCGAGCGTGGATCCGGCCGCGGCGATCCGGAGGTCGCACCAGAGCGCGAGCTCGAGGCCGCCCGCCAGGCACCAGCCGCCGATCGCGGCGATCGTCGGCTTGGGCGGGGTCAGGCGAGTGAAGCCGAGCGGGCCGCCGGGGTCGTCCTGGCGGGGGCCGAACGTGTCGATCGCCTTGAGGTCCGCTCCCGCGCAGAAGGCGACGCCGCCGGCGCCGGTGAGCACCAGCACGCGGGCGCCGTCGTCGTCCACGAAGCGCCGGTAGCCCTCGCCGAGCAGCTCGGCGGTGGGGCCGTCGACGGCGTTGCGGCGCTCCTGGCGGTCGATCGTCAGCACCGCGGCCGCGCCGATCCGCCCGTATGTGACGGGGCTCGCCACGGGCGGATCTTCGCATTTAGGGGACCCTTAACGCCTCGCGCGATAGTGGTCTCCTCGACGAGCGAGATCTCCCTCCCTCTCGTCGTATCGCGCGGCTCCGGGGCCCCCGCCCGGGGCCGCGCCTCTTTTTGGCGGTGGCCGCGGGCGGCTACCAGCCGGAGCGGCCGGGCTTGTGGGCCTCCATGCGCGCGGTCTTCCGCTTGTCCAGGCTGCTCTGGATGATCGTGCCGAGGATCACCACGAGCGTGAAGAACAGCAGCACGCCGAGGGCGAAGAAGGTGATGACCTTGTCGTCGGTCTCGCCCGCCAGGCCCTCGCCGTCGTCGGAGGCGAGCGCCGGGACGGCGAGGTAGAGCTGTGTCACGAGCGCGAACGCGCCGAGCAGGAGCCGGTTGCGGAGCATCGGCACCGCACTTTACCGGGTAACCTCGCTGGCTCTGATGCCCGACGAGCCGCTCACCTGCTTCGTCGAGATCCCGAAGGGGAGCCGCAACAAGTACGAGTTCGACCACGAGGCCGGCGGGATCAAGCTCGACCGCTTCCTCTTCTCCTCGATGGTCTATCCGACCGACTACGGGTTCATCCCCGACACCCTGGGGCTCGACGGCGACCCGCTGGACGCCATGGTGTGCGTGTCGGAGCCGACCTTCCCCGGCTGCCTGATCGACGTGAAGCCGATCGCCCTGTTCCGGATGGAGGACGACAAGGGCGTGGACGACAAGGTCCTGTGCGTGCCGCTCCAGGACCCGGCCTGGAACCACCTCGAGGAGCTCGACGACCTGCCCGACCAGCTCCGCCAGGAGATCGCGCACTTCTTCTCGGTCTACAAGGACCTCGAGCGCAAGAAGGTGAAGGTCGACGGCTGGTACGGGCGCGAGGACGCGCTGACGGAGATCGACGCCTCGCGCCGGCGCTGCGCGGAGCACCGCGCCGAGGGCAGGGCCGGCGGCGACGACTCCCTCGCCGGGGCGACCCCCGTCGAGTCGCTGAGCGACAATCCGGACGGGCCGCGCGACGGAGCCGGCTCGCCGGGCTCCGACTCCGGCGGCGAGGAGCCGGGCTCCGATTCGGCCGGGAACGAGCCCGCTGCCGAGGGCGCCGGGCACGAGCCGGCGGACCGCCTGTAGCGATGGCGCGCTTCGAGACGCTCGGCAAGTTCGGGATCGTGGCGCTGATCGCACTCGTGCTGTTCCTGATCCCGGGCGGGGGCAACGCGCTCGACGTGATGCTCACGCTGCTCTCGATCGCGTTCTTCGTGGCGATCGCGATGCTCGCCGCACGGCTCTACCGCGAGCACCGCTTCACGATCGACTCGCTCTCGGACCGCGAGCGCCAGGTGCTCTACGGCTCGATCGGGCTCGCGCTCTTGACGTTCACCGCGACGCGCCAGATGTTCGACGAGGGCGGGATCGGCGTGCTGGCGTGGCTGGCGCTGCTGGGGCTGGCGTCGTACGGGGTCTACTGGACCTGGCGCTCGTCGCAGGAGTACGGGTAGGCCGCGGGCGCGCCGCCGGCGGGAAGCGAGAACGAGGTGGGCTCTCTAATGGTCGTATATCGGCCCAAAGAGAGCCCACCTCGCATCGAGCCTACCGCACGCGCAACCGCGGGCGGCTCATGTGACCGACCCGTTTCAGAGCGGAGGCTGAGTTGTAACCAGCGCGCCTTGAGCCGTAACGCGCCGAGCGCCACCGTGGAGCCGTGCCCGGGCCCTCGCCACATCTCCCTCGGCTGGCCGTCGCCGAGCGGGGCCAGGCGAGCGTGGAGGTGGTGGCCGTGCTGCCGCTCGTGGTGCTGGTCGCCGCGATCGTGTGGCAGCTCGCGCTGGCCGGGCACACGCTGTGGCTCTGCGCCCAGGCTGCCCGCTCGGCCGCGCGGGCGGAGGCGGTGGGAGGGGACGGCGAGGCGGCGGCGCGCGCCGTCGTGCCGCGCTCGCTCGAGCCCGGGCTGCGCGTAGGCGGCGGGCGCGGCGGCGCGGTACGCGTCGAGCTGCGGGTCCCGATGATCGCGCGCCGGTGGCGAAGCCCGGTCGCGCTGAGCGCCTCGGCCTCGCTGCCGCAGGGCGGCGCGGCGGTCGCCCCCGCCGCCGATTCGAGGGCGGTCCCGTGAGCGAGCGCGGGCAGGCGAGCGTCGAGCTGCTCGGCGCGCTGCCGGCGATCCTGCTGACGGGCCTGATCGCCTTCCAGCTCCTCGCGCTCGGGTACTCGAAGGTGCTGGCCGGCAATGCCGCGGAGGCGGCGGCGCTGGCCGCCGCGGGCGGCGATCCGGCGGAGCCGGCGGCTCGCGCGGCGGTGCCGGGCTGGTCGAGCGCGCGGATGAGGGTGCGGGTCCGGGCGGGCGTGATCCGCGTCCGGATGCGCCCGCCGTCGCCGCTGCGCGTGCTGGCCCGGCGGCTCGAGGTCGAGGCGACCGCTGCGGTGAGCCCGTGAGCGCCTGGCCGGAGCGGTGGCGCCGGGCGCCGGTGGCGACACTGCTCGAGCGCCTCTCCGCCTTCGTGCTCCGGCCACCGGAGCCGGGGGCCGAAGGGCCGGAGGCGATGCCGCCGCCTCCGTCGCACGCCCCCGGCTCCGCGTCGGTCGCCGCGCCCCCGTCCGCGCGCGCCGATGCGGCACATCCCCCGCGTTCCCCCTCCGGCCGGTCGTCGCGGTCGTCGGGCTGGCCGCGCGGGCGGGCACGTCCACCCTCGCCCGTGCACTCGCGGCGCGGCTCGCGGGACTCGATCCCGGCGGCGCGGCGGTCCTGTCCACCGACCGTCCACCGCGCGGCGTGGCCACGGCCGCGGCCGGCCGGCTCGCTCGCCGCCTCGCCGGGGCCGGCTGCGAGGGGCCCCGCGCGGTGGGCCGCCTCGCGGTCGTGCCGGCCGGCGAGCCGCTCGCCCCGATCGCCGCGCGGCGCGAGGCTCCGCTGGTCGCGGACATCGGCCACGGCGCCCCGTCGGAGACGGCCGTGGCGCTCGCCGACCACGTCGTGCTCGTGGCGCCGCCCGACCTCGAGCCCGCGCTCGCGGCGGCGGTCGAGGAATCGTTGCGAGCCGCGGGGCGGGGTGTCTCGCTCGTGGTCGCACGGATTGCCGCCGACCCGCCGGGCGGGCTCGCCCGCGGCCCCGGCGTCGAGGGGCTCGCCCGCGGCCCCGGCGTCGAGGAGCTCGCCCGCGACGAGCTCGCCCGCGGCCTCGGAATCGACGACCTGGCCCGCGACGAGCTCGCGCACGCCCCCGGCGTCGAGGGGCTCGCCCGCGCCCTCGCCGTCCCCGAGTCGCCGCTCGCCGCGCGCCTCACGCTCGCGTGCCGCGAGCCGCGCGGCGCCCTCGCGCCGGTGGCCGCAGAGCTGGCCGAGCGCTGCCTGGCGGAGGTGATCGAGTGAGCGGCTCGCGAAGCGGCCCGCCTCGCCCTCGCCTCCACGGACCGGCCGAGCGCGGCCAGGCCACCGTGCTCCTGCTCGGCGTGCTCGCCACGCTGATCGCGGTCGCTCTCATCCTGGCCGCGTTCGGCCAGGCCCTCGGCGGGCGCGGCCGCGCGCAGCGCGTCGCCGACATCGCCGCGGTCAGCGGCGCCCACGCCATGCGCGACGCGTACCCGCGCCTCTTCGAGCCGCCCGAGCTCGGCCCGGGCATCCCGAACCCGCGCCACCTCACGCGCCGAGTATCTCGCTCGGGCCCGCGCGGCCGCGCTTCGAGCGGCGCGGCGCAACGGGGTCATCCTGCGCCCGTCGGCGGTGCGCTTCCCCGACGGGTCGAGCTTCGCGCCGACCCGCATCGCGGTCGCCACGGCCGAGGACACCCACGTCCGCGTCGTCCAGCGCGGCCGGAGCCGCCGCATCCGCGCACGCGCGACCGCCGAGGCCGAGCTCTCGCCCCCCGACGCGAGCGGGCTCGACGCGCGCGGGCACGGCGAGTACACCGGACCGCTCGCCCACCGCCAGGGCAAGCCGATGCGCCCCGACGTCGCCCTGGCGTTCGACCGCATGGCCCGTGCGGCCGCCGCGGCCGGTCACCGCCTGATCGTCAACAGCGGCTTCCGCAGCAACGCGGAGCAGGCCGGCCTGTTCGCCCGCCACCCGGACCCGCGCTGGGTCGCGCCGCCCGGCAGGTCGCTGCACCGCCTCGGCACCGAGCTCGACCTCGGCCCGCCGGGCGCCTACGGCTGGCTCGCGCGCAACGCCGGACGCTTCGGCTTCGTGAAGCGCTACTCGTGGGAGCCGTGGCACTTCGGCTACACGCGCAACCCCGGCACGGCGTCGGTCGGCTTCGGCGTGCGGGGCGGCGACGGGCGCGCCAGCGCCGCGGTGCAGTCGTTCGTGCCGGCGCGCTACGCGCCGACGATCGCGCGCGCGGCCAGGCGCTGGAGCGTCTCCGCGCAGCTGCTGGCGGCGCAGATCTACGCCGAGTCGAACTTCAACCCGTTCGCCCGCTCGCCCGCCGGCGCCCAGGGCATCGCGCAGTTCATGCCGGGGACCGCGCGCGGGATGGGGCTGCGCAACCCGTTCGACCCCGACCAGGCGATCGACGCCCAGGCGCACCTCATGCGCGACCTGCTGCGCCGCTTCGGCTCGGTGCCGCTGGCGCTCGCGGCCTACAACGCCGGGCCGGGCGCGGTGGCCCGCTGCGGCTGCATCCCGCCCTACCCCGAGACGCGCGGCTACGTGTCGCGCATCCTCGGCCTGCTCGGCGGGGCCGGCGACGCGGGCTTCGCGGCCTTCACGGTGCGGCTGGTGAAGTGACCGGGAGAGCGCCGGCGTCGCGACCGCCGTCGAAGCGCGTTTGGCCCGCCGGCGCGGGTGGTAGACCCGCGCCATGCGACTCGGGGGGCTGAGGCGGTCGTTCGCGCTCGCGGCGCTCGCCGCGCTCGCGACCGCCGCGCCCGCCGGCGCCCAGCTCCCGATGCCGCAGACCGCCGTCGGCGACGCCCAGACGCACGACCCCTCGCTCGTGGTCCGCAACGGGACGCCGCGCTACGCGCTGTTCTCCACGCACAACCAGGTGCGCTACTCGGCCGACCGCACCGTCTGGGTGCGCGGCCCGAATCCGCTCGACCCGGTGCCGGAGTGGACGCGCCAGTACGGCAACGGCAACTACTGGGCGCCCGACGTCTCCTACCACGACGGCCGCTACTGGATGTACTACGCGCCGTCGAGCGTCGGCAGCCAGCACTCGGCGATCGGGCTGGCCACGAGCCTCACCGCCGAGCCGGGGTCGTGGAACGACGAGGGCCTCGTGCTCGCCAGCCGCGCCGGGGACCCGTACAACGCGATCGACCCGGCCCTGCTGGTCGACGACGACGGGCGCTGGTGGCTCACGTTCGGCTCGTACTGGAACGGGATCTACACGATCGAGCTCGATCCCTCGACGGGGAAGGTGAAGAGCGGCGCGAGCCCGATCCACCTGGCCAAGCGCGCCTCGGGCAGCGCGATCGAGGGCGCGTACGTCTTCAAGCACGACGGCTTCTACTACCTGTTCGCGTCCTACGGCTCGTGCTGTCCGGCGCTGATCAACCCCTCGAGGCCGACATATGAGATCCGCGTGGGCCGCTCGACCTCGATGACCGGGCCGTACGTGGACAGGAACGGCACGGCGATGACCGCCGGGGGCAGCTCGCCGGTTCTCAGCGAGCATGCCCACGTGACCGGGCCGGGCGGCCAGACCGTCGTGCACGATCCGAACACGGGCCGCGACCTGCTCGTCTACCACTGGTACGACTCGCGGCTGAACTACACCTCGTTCCTGGGCATCAACAACCTGCGCTGGGACGGCGGCTGGCCGGTGGTCGAGTGAACCGGCGCGGGGCGATGTCGACGCTCGCCGTCGTGGCCGCGCTCGCCGCCGCGGCGCCGGCGGCCGCGCAGTACCCGAATCCGCGCCTCGCCGTGGGCGACACCCAGGTCCACGACCCGTCGCTCGTCGCCCGCGGGGTCACGCCGCGATACATGCTCTTCTCGACCCACAACCAGGCGCGCATCTCGACCGACCGCACGGCGTGGGTCCGCCTCGAGGGCCCGCTTCAGCCGGTCCCCGAGTGGACCCGCCCCTACGGCAACGGCGGCATGTGGGCGCCGGACGTCACGTTCCGCGACGGCCGCTACTGGATGTACTACACCGCCGCCACGAGCACCGGGTCGAGCATGGCCATCGGCCTGGCGACGAGCACGACGGCCGAGCCGCGAAGCTGGGTCGACCGGGGGATGGTGATCGACTCGAGCTCCGCGTCGGCGTACAACGCGATCGACCCGGACCTGCTCGTGGACCCGAGCGGCCGCTGGTGGCTCGCCTTCGGCAACGTCTCGCGCGGCGTGCACGTGGTCGAGCTCGACCCGTCCACCGGCAAGGTGAAGAGCGGCGCGTCGCCCGTGAAGGTGGCCGCCGCCACCGACGGCGCGATCACCGCGCCCGCCCTCTACTACCACGACGGCCACTACTACCTCTTCGCGGCCTACGGGAGCTGCTGCCCGCCGCTCGTCGGAGCCAGCCCGCCGACCGAGCGCATCCGGGTCGGGCGCTCGACCTCGCCGACGGGGCCATACGTGGACGACGCGGGGACCGGCATGCTCTCGGGCGGCGGGAAGACCGTCCTCGCACCGCACGGCGACTACGCGGGGCCGGGCGGGCCGAACCCGGTGTACGACCCGGCGGACGACTCCGACCTGCTCGTCTACCACTACTACGACCAGCGCTTGAACTACACGCCTTTCCTGGGGATCAACTACATGGGTTGGAGCGCGAGCGGCTGGCCGTACCTGCCCTAGAGGCGGGCGGGCGCACGATCGGGTGGCCGAGCCGCTCGAGCTCGAGGTCCACGGGAGCGCGCGCAAAATCGCCCAGCCGGCAGATGTTCTCGCTCCGCGGGCGGCGTACGGTCGCGACGTGTTCCGTTCTGTGTCGAGGAGCAGATTTGCGCTCGTGGCGAGCCGAGTCCGCTTCTCGAGCCTCGGCTTCGCCGTCCTCGTCTACCTCGTCACCGCGGGCGCCGCGGCCGCACAGCTCCCGCCCCTGCCGCCGATCGCGCCGGTCCCCCCGCAGCACGAGCCGCCGGCCGAGCGGCCTCAGCCGCTCCCGCCGCAGGCATCGCCGGGCAGCCCGCTGGAGGCCGTGGCGTTCCGGATCGACATCGGGCACAGCGGCGTCTCGGGTGACGACTCGCTGATCCCGCCGCTGGTGGAGGTCTGGGAGAGCGACCTCGGCGGCCCCGTCTCCTATCCCCTGATCGCCGGCGGGCGGGTGTTCGTGGCGGTGGACGGCGGGGTCCAGAGCTCGCGCATCGTCGCGCTGGACCGCTCGACCGGAAAGCAGATCTGGACCCGCACGTCCCAGAGGAACTTCCTGCTCGCCTACGGCGGCGGGCGCCTCTTCTCGGTCGAGACCGACGGGTATGTCCATGCCCTCGACCCGGCGTCCGGGCAGGAGCTCTGGGAGCGCGGGCTGACCGGCCGGAACCTCGCCTACGAGGACCCGCCGATCGTCACCGGCGAGCTGCTGGTCGTCAGCAGCCGGCCCGGCCACTCCGACAGCGACCCCGGACTGCTCCGCGCGCTGCGCACGTCCGACGGGGCGTCCGCCTGGGAGCGACCGAGCATCGGCTCCCCCGCCGGCGACGGAACGCGCGTGATCACGGGCACGCCGTGTGGCGGCGCCGCCGCCTACCGCCCCGCGGACGGCCGCGAGCTCTGGCGCAGCTCGGAGGGCTGCTCGAGCGGGCAGAACTCGCGCGTGGTGGTGGCCGGCGGGCGGGTCTACACGGACCACCCCTACGAGAACCCGGTCCTGAACGCGGAGTCGGGCGCAAAGCTGTTCGACTTCGGTCAGTCGAGGCCGGTCGCCGTAGCCGGCGACGTCGCGCTCGCCCAGAACAACCGCGACGGAGGGCTGCTCGCGGCCGAGGCCGGGACCGGTCGACGCCTGTGGCAGTTCGGCGACGGCGGCACATGCTTCGGCGTGTGCCAGCCGCCCGTGGTCTCGGGAGCATTCGTATACGTGGCCCAGGACGGGCTGCTGTCCGCGGTCGAGCTCCGATCCGGCCGCAGCCGCTGGAACGCGAAGCTCACGGCCAGCCAGGGGCCGGACAACCGCAGCCGCAGCGAGATGGCGATCGGCGACGGCATCCTGGCCGTGCCCGACGGCTCCCGGCTGCGGGCCTACACGAGCGCCCTCCGGCCGCCGCCTAACGGATCGGACGAGAACACCTTCCGCGACTACGTCGTCTACGGCGGCGGAAGCACGTCGCTGTTCGGGGCGGTCGGCCGCGACCTGCGAGCGCGCGGGCCGCAGCCGGTCACGCTCGAGTCCGACCGCTTCCCCAACGGCAGGTTCACGAACGCCGACCAGACGACCTCACTCGCGGACGGCACCTTCGGGTTCAAGGTCAAGCCCACCCGGAACACCCGCTACCGCACCCGCGCGGGTGCGGACGCCCCAGCAAGTGCGGGCGGGACGATCTTCGTCTACCCCCGCATGAAGTACCGCATCCGCCGCGGGCGGGGCCGGAGGATCAACGACATCACCGCGACCGTCCGCATGACGGGTCCGCCCGAGGTCGCGCTGGGGGGCCGGCGGATTCACTTCTACCTGGTCCGCGTCGGGCGCAAGCAGGTCGTGCGGATCAGCAGCGGGGGCCTGCGCCGCACCGGTCGTGGCAGGGCGGCCGCGACCCTGCGCTTCCGCGCGCTGTCGCAGGTCGGGCGGCGCGACTACTTCTGCTATTGCGTGAGGGGGCTGAGCCGGGTGGGTCTAGGCCCCCGCGACGTGGTCGACAAGCGTTGCGGGCGCAGCCGGCTGCCGTACTGAGCTCCGCCCCGGACGGGCTGCGGGCTCGAATCGAGGTCGGGCCCGGAATGCCGCGAATCGTGAAGGTGCGCCTCGCGAAGGACATGCGAAACCGTGCTGCCGCGTGGCTGCGCACTTGGCGCCAGGCGAGATGTCTCCCAGGTGGGGGATGTTCTGCGAGGGCGCTGCGGGTACGGTCGCAAGGATGCAACGCAAAGCAGGCATGAGGTCGCCTCGAGCTTGAGACAGCACATCGGGATCGTTCGGCTCGCCACCGTCGCCGGCATGGTCCTCATGGGTCTGGCCGGAGCCTGCGCCTCCGCTCCAGCCTCCCCGCTCGACCTGACATTCGGCGGCGGCGACGGCGTGGCGTCGCACGGTGGGCCCAGCGCTCGTGAAGTGACCGGAGGACGAGCAGCTGATCGACGGGCCCGGCACGCGGGCCGCCTCACAGGTTGAACAGCTTCTCCCCGAGGTGCTGCTGGAACTCGGCGACCTCGGGATAGGTGACCTGGATGTCGCGGTGCTCCTCCAGGTATCGATAGGTCGCGCGGAGCTTCGCCCAATGCTTGTACCTGACGCCCTCGGCCAGCCAGTTCTCGGCGTTCCTCACCCAGTTGGAGTTGTCCGGGGTGAAGCCTCTGGCGAGCATGGTCACCGGATTGCGGTGGTCGGCCTCGGGCGAGTACGGTCCGTTCTTCGGATCGCCGCCCGGTGACCCCGGGTCCCACTGTGGCCCGCCGCCGCCGCCTGCCGAGCGCGGCGCGAGCGACCACGTCACGGTCTCGACCATGTGCGAGCTCGCCTTGTCCTCCACGGACTCGCTCGTCGTCCCGAGCGGGCCCGGAGCGGTGGGCAGCGCCGTCGGCTCGTCGACGAGCGCCCACAACCCGGTTGCGGGCACCGAGTGCACCACCTCCGTGCCGCTCTTGCCCTCGCTGTCCGACCACGTCGTGAGCCCCTTGACCTCGGGGATGCGGTCGAGCAGCTGCCACGCCCAGGCGCCCCCGTCCTCGCCCGCGACGGCGAGCCCGACGCTCAGCGCGCCCGTGGCCGTCGTCCTGCTCCGCTGCCAGTAGTTGTCTCCGTAGCTCGTGCGCGCTTCCTCCATCGAGTACGAGCCGTCGAGCGTGCCCTCCCAGCGCCGGACCTCGCTGCTCGACGTGCGGCGGGACAGCGTCAGCGAGCCACTGAAGGTCGAGCTCGCGGTCCCCTCGTCCTGGTCCAACTCCTCGGCCCGCCAAAACCGCCACTTCCAGCGGCACGTGTACTCGCCCGCCCACTCGCCGACGTCCGCCCACCAGGGGAGCGCCTCCCCAGGTCCGGCCAGGGCCGCGGCAGCGGCTTCGGTGGCCGTGGCTCCGGCGAGCTCGCGGAGGCACTCGGTCAGGAGCTCGGGCGAGTCGCGCAGATCCAGCTCGAAGCGCTCGGTCACGGCGTCGCCGGCCACGTCGACGAAGTCGAGTTCGACCGCCGGCGCCCGGACGACCGGTATCCAGCCAACGGCGCGGACGTCAGTCAAGTCGCTGAAGTAGACGACGGAGGGCGTCGGGGACCTCAGCAGGGCAGGGCGCTCGATCTCGACGCGATCGGCGAAGACGCGGAGACGCGAGAAGTCCTGCCGGTACGTGCGCAGCGGCTCGCGCCCCGCCCGCATCTCCGGCGTCGGGGAGCCGCGCGCGAGCAGCGTCGCGGCCTCGCCCGATCCGGCGTTCGCGAGCGGCAGCGCCTCGGCGCGCTCGACCCACGCATGGGCCGGCCCCTGCTCGGCCTCGACCCGGGAGCGGCAGCGCTCGCACAGGCGCAGCTCGCCATGGCGGTCCGCCAGGACGCTCAGTGCGAAGCCCTCGACGCGCCGCTCGACGATCGGGTGAACGGCGGTGGCGAGCGCGGGGCAGTCGAGGTACCAGTGAAACGCGGTCGCACCGGTCGAGTCGACGTGGTAGACGGAGTGGCTGTCCAGAACGCTGTAAGGCGTGAAGTTCGTGTAAAGCGGTTCGGCGCCTTGACCTTGGGCGCTGCGGAAGCTTAGAGTCGGCGCCTGCCCACGCTCACGCTCAACTGGGATCCGGACCCCTTCACAGCGGACGACAACTTCCCGTGGACGCTGACCGCACCGGGGGGCGGCGGCCCGGTCGCGGCCAACTGGATTCCGTGGATCGAGTGGCTCGACCCGCCCCAGGCCTTCCAGCTCTCGGACGACTCCGGGCTCTACGTCATCCACAACCCGGCCGGGATCCCGGTCTACGCCGGTAAGGCGACGAACATCCAGACCCGCTTCTGGGCGCGCGCCGCCGCCCTGCACGAGCTGGGGCTGGACATGAACGCCCTGGCCGGGCAGGTCGTTCGGATCTGCAGCGTCACCGTCGTACCGGGGGGCTACTTCCGCCCCGTCAGCCTCGCCGAGCAGTGGCTGATCCGCTTCCTCTTCGTGCGCGACTTCAGCCTGCCCGCCCACCACCTCGTGAACGTCGCCCGCACGAACACCTTCCCGGCCCCCGTCGGCGGCCTCTCGATCCGCTACGACCCCACCCAGGCCCCCGCCTGGCTGAGCGACCCCTGGGCCCAGGGCAGGGCGGGCTGGACGAACCCGAACGCGCACACGGCGGGCTACGACTACGTCGCCGGCGCCCAGGTCCTGCCCTGACGGATCGCGTGACACCATGAGCGTCACCGTCCAGCTGCCGCCCGAGGTGGAGTCGGTCGGCCTGCTGACGGGACTGCTCACCGAGAACGGCGGCGGCACGACCTTCCAGCCGGGCTGGTTCGAGAACCCGCTCGCCGCCGCGCCGACGCCCTCGCTCGCCAACGCCCACCACCGGCTCGGCGCCCTGGTCGAGCTGCTGGAGTCGTCGCTGTCGCCCGCGACGGGGGCCCCGCCACCGGTGTTCCCCGGCGCGGCCTGGTACGCGATACCCGATCCCAGCACGAACGCGCCGTCGCCGTTCTGCGTGGTCGCGCCCGCGGGCGCCCCGGGCGCCGGCGAGCTCGGGCTCGGCGCGCTGTACACGACGACCTCCGGGGACGTGACGTTCGAGGTCTTCGCGTACCTGCCGCTCGTCGACTACAGCACGGACGGCGCCAGCCTCGTGGCGACCAGCGCCCAGCACCCGATGCAGATCGGCGTGCGCGCCCTGGACAGCAAGGGCTTCACGGTCGATGCGGGGCAGCCGGACGCCGTCACGTTCGACGCGATGGACGTCACCGGCTACCTGTACCTGAACTCGACGGCGTACGAGTCCAAGCCGCTGCCGAAGTTCTTCGAGCTGAAGTTCGAGAACCTCGCCGGGACGAACCAGCCGGACACCTACGACACGCTCGCGGCCCTGCTCGACGCGAACGTGGACGCCTGGATCGCCGAGGTGGTGCTCCAGGCGAGCACCTGGCTCGGGACGTTCATCGGGGACGCGCCGGTGACCATCCGGGACATCCTCGTCCAGGCCGGCTTCCTGACGGGCGACGGGAAGGGCGCCTACCACCTCTCGATATCCGCGCTCAAGGGCCAGAGCGCGGAGGACATAGTGCTCGCCTTCGTCTTCGGCGCGCTCCAGTCGCTCTCCGACTCGGACGCCCCGTACGCGGCCATCGAGCTCCCGAAGGGCGGCCTCTACTTCACCGACCGCTTCAACGCCGACGGCACGATCGACTACGGGATGCGCCTGGTGCTGGACGTGCCGCTCGTCGAGAGCGTGACCGCCGGCAGTCCCTCCGTGGACCTGAGCCTGGGCAGCTGGCTGACCGGGGAGCAGGGCGACAGCGGCTGGATCCACCGCAGCCTCGGCACCACGGTCAAGGACGTGCCGGACCCCGGCGTCTCCGTCTACCTGCTGCGCGAGGGCCCCAGTCCGAGCGACGTCGGCTTCGCGCCGGGCTTCGCCCTGTCGAGCGTGGGAGTCAACGTCAAGGGCGGCGCCAACGCCCCGCTCTTCACCGTGGAGGGGGTCACGCTCGGGGGCTTCGAGGCCCGGGTCTACCTGGACGAGCACGCGGACTGGAAGCTCGGCGCGGCCGCGCGGCTCGACGACCTGGGCGTGCCGCTCGGCCCGAAGCTCACCGCGCCGCCGGCCGGCAGCAACTCGAACCCGGTCGCCCAGAACCTGCTCGCCTCCGGGTCCCCGTCCAGCTCGAGCACCGGGGGCGACCCCCAGCCGGTCAACCCGACCTTCTCGATGTCGGCCGCCTGGGTCGAGGGCGGGACGTTCGCCTTCCAGCTCTACGACCAGAGCGGCGGGCCGGCGCCCGAGGTGATGCTGCCGGTGCAGCGCTCGCTCGGCCCGCTGTCGGTGCAGCGCCTGGGCGTCGGATGGGTGGAGGCGCAGGACGAGCTGTCGCTGCTGGTGGACGGCGGCGTGGTGGTCGGCCAGCTCAACGTGGAGCTCGTCGGGCTCACGGTGGGGATCCCGGTCACCACGCCCGGCGACCTCTCGAAGTACGACCTCGACCTCGAGGGCTTGGGCATCACCTTCCAGGCGGGCGAGATCGACCTGAGCGGCGCCTTCGTCAAGCTCCCGCCCGAGCCGCCGCGGACCTACACGGAGTACGACGGCGAGGTGGTGCTCAGCGCCGGCGCCTTCACGATCGCCGCGCTCGGCTCCTACGCGCACGTCGGCAACGGCGACGGCTACACGTCGCTGTTCATCTTCGGCGTCCTCGACGCGGACCTCGGCGGGCCGCCGTTCTTCTACGTCACCGGCGTCGCGGCGGGCTTCGGCTACAACCGCGGGCTGATCCTCCCGGCGCAGGACGCGGTGACCACGTTCCCGCTCGTCGAGGCGGCCAGCGATCCCGCGACGATCGGGGCGAAGAAGAACCCGGGCGGCGGCTGGCAGATGCCGAGCCCGGCCACGGCGCTCTCGCACATCGACCGGTTCGTGCCGCCCGAGCGCGGCGAGTACTGGCTCTCGGCCGGCGTGCGCTTCACCTCGTTCGACCTGATCCACTCGACCGCCCTGCTGGTGGTCGAGTTCGGCAACGAGCTCGAGATCGCGCTGCTGGGCCTGTCGTCGATCGCCCTTCCGCCGGCCGCCGGCCCCGGCGAGCGCTACGCCTACGCGGAGCTCGGCATCGAGATCAAGCTGCTCCCGGCGGAGGGCGAGTTCAGCGCCACCGCGATCCTGACGCCGAACTCGTTCGTGCTGGACCCCGCCTGCAAGCTGACCGGCGGCTTCGCGTTCTACGTCTGGTTCGGCGACAACCCGCACGCCGGCGAGTTCGTGCTCACGCTCGGGGGCTACCACCCCGACTTCCACCCCCCGAGCTACTACCCGGCGGTGCCGCGGCTGGGGTTCGACTGGCCGATGGGCGGCGGCGTCGAGGTCAGCGGCGACGCCTACTTCGCGCTCACCCCGTCGGCGGTCATGGCCGGCGGCGCGCTCCAGGTGCTGTTCTCGAGCGGCGACCTGCACGCCTGGCTGACGGCGCACATGGACGCGCTGATCGAGTGGGCGCCGCTCCACTACGAGCTCGACATCGGGGTGAGCATCGGCGTCTCCTTCAAGCTGAACCTGCTGTTCGTCAGCGTCACGCTGAAGGTCGAGCTGAGCGCCGACCTGACGATCTGGGGCCCGCCCACCGGCGGCCGGGTGCACATCGACTGGTACGTGATCTCGTTCACGGTCGGCTTCGGCGCCGGCTCCGAGGGCGCGCCGCCGCCGCTGCCGTGGACGAACGACGCCGGCACCGGCTTCGCGCAGACGCTCCTGCCGCACTCCGTGCCCGCACAGCAGCAGGCGCAGCAGCCGAGCCCCGCCGCGGCGCTGGCGGCCGGGGCGCAGCCGGACCCGGCGCCGCAGCCCGCCGGCGTGTACACGATCGCGCTCACCTCGGGCCTGGTCACGACCTTCCAGAACGGGGCGGCGACGGTCTGGGTGGTGAGCCCGACCGAGCTCGCGTTCTCGGTGGCGACGCAGATGCCCGCGACCGAGATCGACCTGATGGGGCCGAACGACACGGTCGCGACCACGATCGCGGCGCCCAGCCCCGACCCCGACGGCCAGGCCTACTACGTCGGCATCCGCCCGATGAAGGCGATGGTGCAGGCGTCGAAGCTCCAGGTGACCGTGACCGACGACGAGCACGGCGACGCCGTCGTCCCGATCGCCACCGACTTCGACTACCGGCCGGCGTTCACCCGCGTCCCGGCCGCCAAATGGGGCGAGCCGCTCGCCGCCGGCAAGGACCCGGAGATGAACACGCTGCTGCCGGGGCGGCTGATGGGGCTCGACGGCATCGCCCCGAAGCAGCCGACGCTCAGCCCGATCGGGGTCGACGCGCTCGCGATGGTGGTCGAGACGACGTTCACCTACGAGGTCGTCGACGACGAGGCGCCGTACACGCCGGAGCACCTCCCGCTGTCGCCCGCGGCGGAGCCGCCGGCGACCCCGCCCGTCCTGGACCCCGACGCGTTCGAGACGATCGGCGACACGCTCATGGCGGGCGGCGTCGTGACCGCCCGCGGCGAGGTGCTCGCGGCCCTCCGCCAGTACGGCGTCGACCCGGGCACCGACGGGCCGCTCGAGCTCCTCGCCGGCCAGCCCGGCGCCTACCTGACCGGCAACCCGCTGATGGAGAAGGCGGCGGCTTGACTCAGGTCAGCTTCTACGACAGCTGGGTGCCGCCGGTGAAGGACGGCCAGTACACGGTCAGCGTCGGCCAGCAGGTCACCTCCGACGACCCCGCGGTCCCGGCCAGCCCCCAGGCGAGCAGCTCGCAGACCCTCGTCCTGCGCGGTCCCCGCTTCGCCGTCGATCCCGGTGACGTCCAGCGTGCGTTCCCGGCGTCCGGCTCGAGCGGCGTGTACGACCCGTACCTGCCGATGCTCATCCTGGGACGCCGGGGGCTGCCGTGGGAGCGCGAGATGAACGTGACCGGGCCGGACCCGGCCGGTTGCCCCTGGGTCGCGCTGCTGGTGTTCGGCGCCGACGAGCTGCTCGTGCCCGGCGGCGGAAGCCCGCCGCCGCCCGGCAGCCAGCAGTCGCCCACGCGCAGCGCCGGGATGCTCCTGAAGGACGCGCTCGACCCGCCCACGGGCACGCTGGCGCCCGACCTCACGCTGGCCCAAGACGAGGACCCGAACGCGATCCAGTGCAACGTGATCGAGGTCGGGACGGACCTTTTCGAGGCGCTCGTGCCCGGGGTCCAGGACCTGCCGCTGCTGGCGCACGTCCGCGAGGTCACGACCGAAGAGAAGGTGTCCTCGGCCGCCGCCCACAGCTGGTTCTCGACGGTGATCGCGAACCGCTTCGCGCTCGCGCCCGCGAAGGACGCGACGACGGGGCGCTCGAACGTCGCCCACCTGGTCTCGCTCGAGGGCTTCGACACCTATCTCACGGAGCAGGGAGCCTCGATCCCCGGCCAGTACCAGCGCGTGCGCCTGATCTCGCTCTACGCCTGGGCCTTCACCGCGCTGCCCGATCCGGTCGAGGACTTCCCCACTCTGGCGCTCAACCTGATCTCGCCGGCCAGCGACGGCGGCTCTGACCTGCTCATGCGGATCCCGGCGCCCGGCTGGGTGGCGGACGCGCCGCCGGCCCCCGGCCCGGGGCTGACCGCGCTCGTCCGGCTCCAGCAGGGCTACACCGCGCTGAGCTACTCGGTCCAGAGCGGGGAGCAGACCTTCGCCTGGTACAGGGGGCCGCTCGCCCCGGTGCCGGCCGAGGAGTTCATGGGCAACGCGCCGCCCGGCACGCCCGACAACCCCGAGGCGCCCATGAGCGCGTCCGAGGCGATGGTGTACGACTCCGTCACCGGGCTGTTCGACGAGTCCTACGCCGTCGCGTTCCAGACCGGGCGCTCGCTGGCGCTCGCCAGCCTTCCGTTCGCGACCGCCCTGCTCCAGTACCGGCGCGCCGCGCACGGCCTGGTCGACCAGCTCCTGGAGCTCATGCGCACCCCGGTGGTCGCCTCGAAGCTCCAGGCGGACGGGATCCTCGACGCGAACGGGCAGCTCACTCCGGCGGCGGGGGTCGACGACCTCGCGGCGCTGCTGGAGGCCGGTGTCACGCCGAACGCGCTGGTCGACGTCCTGGCCACCGAGCTGGCCAACGGCATCGCCCAGCAGATCGGGCTGGCCGGCGGCTTCAGCGCGGCGGATGCGCAGGCGAAGCCGACCGACCCGGCCACTGCGCCGCCGGCCGTGCCCGCCGACCTGAGCGCGCTGATGCAGGACCCGACCGTCGTGAACCTGCTCACCCAGCTGAGCGGGCTGCAGACGGGCGCGCCCGGCTCCGGCGAGTTCGAGGCCTCGATCCTCCCGGACCAGATCGTCGAGTGGCTGGCCCAGACGGCCCTGCTCGAGGGCGTCCCGTTCTCGAACCTGGTGCCGGACGAGCGGATGCTGCCGGTGGAGTCGGTCCGGTTCTTCTACCTCGACCCGAACTGGATCGACGCCCTGATCGACGGGGCGCTCAGCGCGGGCATCCAGTCCAGCCGCGACAGCCTGCTCCACCGGCTCCTGCGCGACCCGCTTCACGACGCGGTGGACGCGGCGATCGTGGAGGTGCGCGACAAGCTGCGCGCAGTGCCGCCGAACGAGAACCCGCCGCCGCCGGGGTCGCTGGCGGGCTTCGTGCTGCGCTCCGCCCTGGTCTCGGGCTGGCCCGGGCTCCAGGTGCGCGCCTACTCGACCGCCGACTCGGCCAAGCCGATGAAGCCGCTCCGGCTGGAGCGGGTGGCGCCGGGCGTGATGATCGGGATCTACCCCGACGTGCCGGTGCGGCTGGAGCTGAACGAGCCGTCCGAGGGGCTGGTCTTCGGGGTGGAGCCCGAGGGGGTGGCGCTGCGCTACCTGCCGGGGACCCAGGGCGAGACCGGCGCGAACCTGGGGACGGTCATCGGCGGCGAGGAGGACCCGCTCTGGTTCACCGGGATCGCCGCCTGCCGGCGCAGCGGGCCGCTCGGCACGGAGGGCCCGCTCCAGATCGGGGGCAACGGCGGCCTGGCGGCCGCGCTCCAGGGCGCGCTGCCCGGGCAGGCGCCGGCGCTCCGGTCGGCGGCCCTGGCGGTGGAGATGGTGCGGGTGCCCGACCAGATGCTGTTCACACCGGTGGTGGGCCGGTGACGCTGCCGAGCGACGCCTCGAGTCTGCTCGTCCCCGTGCACCTGGACGTCTGGTGCGTGAACCAGGCCGTCCAGAACGCGGGGGTCGTGATGACCTACCAGGCTCAGTACGAGAACCTCGCGCAGCTCGAGAGCCCGATCGCGGCCTCCACCGGGGACCTGCCCGACGTCGGGGTGCACCTGCACTGGGCCCTGCCCGACGCGCTCACGCACGGCCGCAAGGCCGACGCTGCCAGCCCGCTGGCCTTCCCCCTGGTCCCGAACCGCTGGCTCGTGGCCCGCTTCGAGGCGACCCCGAGCGGCCCGCCGAACCAGACGGCCTGGGTCGTCCAGAGCGACTTCATCGGCACCGGCAGCCAGGGCACGAGCCCGTTCCTGAACCCCTCCGAGCCGAGCACCATGACGGTCGCCGGCACGACCACCACCTTCACCATCAACCAGGTCAACCTCGGCACCAGCGAGCCGGCCGGGACCTGGCAGGAGCCCGGGAGTCAGCAGTTCCTGACCGCGACCGGGCCGGCCAACGTCTCGTTCGCCGCCTACGCCGGCTTCGTCCGGGACGTCTTCGCGTTCGTCGACGGCACCGTCCCGGCGCAGGGGGCGCACACCTACACGTACATGGTGGTCGGCTGGTACAGCGACCCGGCCGCGGCGGACCCGCTGCGCGGCCTGAACACGTTCATCCCGGGCGTCTGGAAGGACGAGGCCACGTGGGCCGAGCAGACGCCGGCCGAGCGCTTCGAGGCCATCCTCGCCGACGCGCGCTGGGCGGTCGCCGGCGACCCGCCCGCCGCGCCGCCGGCGACCAGCCTCTACCACGCGACCGCCGTCGGGGTGCAGTACCCGCCCCCCCAGCAGTCCGCGGCGCCGCCCGTCGGCTCCGAGGACGTGGTCGTCGCTCTCGGCAACACGTCGACCGACGCGCTGGCGGCGCTGGTCCAGGCGTACGCCCAGCTCCAGGCGAAGGAGGACCCGAAGGACGCGGCCGCCTGGACGGCGGCGGGCAGCGAGCTGGCCGGCCTGGTCCAGGCCGCGATGTACGACCTGCTGGACGTCTACGGCACGCCCGGCGGGTCCGTCCTCCTCCAGCAGGGCATCGAGGACGCTTGGTTCGGCTCGTCGCCCGGCGGCACCGCCTGGGACGCCGTGGGCGCGACCCCCCAGGCCGCCGGCGACTCGGAGGCCACGCCGCGGCTCACGCCCGGCCAGTCGGCGGCGCTCGCGAAGCAGCTCGCGCAGCTGAACTCCGGCCAGCGCACCCTGGACGAGGCCCGGCGCCAGCTCGCCTCGCTCCAGGAGACGCTGTACGGGATGTGGCTCCGCGTGGGCCGCGCGAACACCTTCGGCTGGGGCCAGGCGCCGACCACGGAGCCGCCCTGGAACGTGCTCCACCCGTTCATGCAGAACACGATCTACCCCGGCCTGGTCACGGAGGTGACCCAGCAGCTCGGCGCCGTGCGGTCTCAGGCGGAGGCGCTTCCCGACCCGACCGACCCGGCCGAGGCGAACGCCTGGGCCGAGCAGCACTGGACGTTCCCGTCCGCCGACGGCAAGTCGACCACCACCCTCGCCGGGCTCGGGCTCGCGCTGAAGGCGGGCGCCGACGCGCGCTTCTGGCACCCAACCGACCCCGTGGTGATGCTGAGCGGCGCGAACCGCGCGCAGAAGCACGGGGAGGACGGCCTGAACCCGGACGGGACGATGCCCTGCCGCCTGCCGGGCCAGGCGATCACGGGGGTGCACGTCGGCGGCCAGCCGGACGTGACGGTCGCGGCGCTCCAGGCCAAGGGGCTGGCCGGGAACATCCTGTCCGGCTACACGCAGGTGCCGTCGGTGCCCGGCCTGGTGGCCGAGGCGTTCGTCGCCGATCCGGCCAACGCGCAGGCGATGGCCACCGCGCTCGGGGCGGACCAGAGCGCTCTCGAGACCGGCATCGCGGACCTGGTCGGGGGCGCGCCCGAGGCGGGCAGCGGCTGGGACGGCGTGCCGCCCGCGCCGTTCGCCCTGGCCGCCTGGTCGCAGGCCTGGTCGCCGCTCTACATGGAGTGGGAGGTCACCTACTACCCGACCGGCTCGGGCACCGGCCAGGGGCGCCCGTTCTCGCTCGACGACTGGTCGTTCGACGGCCAGGACATGCACTGGCGGGGGACGGGCTTCGAGCTCGACGACGCGCTGACCTACGCCGGCCGGACGCTCCTGACCCCGCACGCGCCGCTCCTCTTCAAGGACAAGATCGAGGCGTACCTGAAGGCGCACACCACGCTGGACACGGCCCAGATGGAGGAGCTGATCGGGATCGTCGGCGGCTGGGACGTGCTCGCCCAGACGCTCAGCGGCTTCACCGACCAGCTGATCACGCTGCTTGCGCAGGAGACGTTCCCGCCCACCTCGGCCGCCGGCGGGGATGACATCTCGACGCTGGTCGGCGAGCAGTACCGCTTCCAGCCGATCACGTCCCGCACGCGCGGGGCGAACGTCAGCACGTTCTACCCGCTGCGCGGGGGGATCCTCCAGATCGACTCGCTGCGGATCGTCGACGCGTACGGGCAGATGGTGACCCTCGACCAGCAGCACCCCAACACGCCTCAGGGCTTCATCCCGCTGCTGGGCCAGGGCCTGACGCCGGAGGCGGCGCCGCCGGGCCTTCCCGCCGGCGCAGCCGAGCTGCCGCCCCGCGTCGTGCAGGACACCAGGCTCGACTTCCGCTTCCTGGCCAACGACGGCAGCGGCCTGGACGTTGCGGTCTCCCCTAACCCCAACCCCGTCTGCGGCTGGCTGCTGCCGAACCACCTCGACGGCGGCGTGGCGGTCTACGACGGCGACGGCACGATGCTGGGCGAGCTGATCCCGCTCGAGCAGCCCGACAACTGGCGCCCGCGCCCGGGCGCGCCCGTCCCCACGCCGCCGCCGGCCAGCCCGGCCGACATCCCCAACCCCACGCTGCGCGCGGTGGTCGAGAGCATGGCGAGCCAGACGGTGGCGGTGTTCGAGGACGTGCTGGGCACGATCGACGAGACGCTCTGGATGGTCGACCCGCTGGGCGGGCGCAAGGACCAGTTCCTGTCGGTCCTGATCGGGCGCCCGCTGGCCGTCGTCCAGGCCCAGCTCGGGCTGTCCCTGATGGGGGCGCCGGCGTTCGACCAGACCTGGAACGCGATGGCGACGCCGACCGGCGCCACGTCGCCCGCCCAGTGCACCTGGACGCAGGAGGCCGGCGACGTGGGCGAGCCGCAGTTCCCGGTCCGGCTGGGCGACCTGGACGTCCGCGCGGACGGGCTGGTCGGCTACTACCTGCCCAGCGAGGCCTACTCGACGTTCCACACGGTCCACCTGCCCGACGAGGTGAGCGCGGGCGACACCTACCTGAAGCAGATCGCCACGGCGCGGAACGGCGGCTCGCCGCAGTACCAGGGCGACCTCGCGCTCCAGGTGAACGCCGCGCCCACCACGGTCACGCTGGTGCTCGACCCGCGCGGCCCGGTGCACGCGTTCACCGGCATCCTGCCGGTCACCACGGCGGCCCTCGCGCCGCGCCTGGTCGAGGACTTCGTCAAGCAGCTGGCGATCACCTTCCGGACCGGGCCGGTCCTGGCCGACCCGGGCGCGCTGCGCATCCCGCTGCCGGGCCGCCAGCACGGCGCCTGGGACTGGATCCAGGCCATCCCGGGCGGCTGGGAGCAGGACCCGATCGTGGCCGCGGACGACGTGGCGCGGCTGCCCGACGCCCAGCTCGAGCTGCGCGAGGGGTGGCTGCGGTTGACGAAGGTAGACGACTCTGGAGGCGCGCCCTGATGGCATCCGTCCTGCTCAGCTACTCGGCCAGCACCGACCCGTTCCCGCTCACGGCCAGTCCCGAGGCGGGCGAGCTCGTCTCCTGCGTCCTGGCGATCATCGCGTCGAACCCGTCCCCGGACCCCGCGAGCAACCCGGTCACGCTCGAGGGCATCCAGGTCACGCTGCCGCTGGGCGAGAGCGGCTCGCAGCTCACCTCGAGCCCGCCGACGGCGGCCGACGTGGTGGCCCCCGACGGATGGCAGCTGGAGCCGATCACCGACGCCGGGGTCTACACGTTCGTCCCGGCGCCGCCGGCGACGCAGGTGCAGGTCGGCAGCGAGAGCGTCGTGTTCACCTTCAACGACGTCTACGTCAATCGCCAGCCGGGGGGCGTCCAGGGGCTTCAGGTGGCCGAGGGGTCGGGCGGCTGCCAGCCGCCGGACTGCCCGACCGTGGACCTGCTCGTGACCAAGTTCCCGTACGGCTGGGGCCAGGTCCGCTTCTGGGTCAACCCGCCCAACGTGGCCCAGGGTCAGCCGACGACGCTGAACTGGTCGGGCCCGGAGGGCGCCACCTACACGATCGAGTACGGCACGCCCTCGGGAGTCGTGAACGTCCCCGCGGTCGGCCAGCCGGCGCTCGCGAGCCAGGGCACCTATCCCGGCGAGGGGCAGCCGCCGCTCGTGCCGCCCCCCGGCATCACCGTCTTCACGCTCACGGTCACCGACACGATCGCGGGTACGAACTACGGCGCGCAGGAGCAGGAGACCGTCACCGTCGCCGAGGCGCCGCCGACGATCGACTCGTTCAACGGGCAGCTCGCGTACGACGGGAGCGGCGCGTACACGGCGACCCTCAAATGGACGACCACCGGGGCCCGCTACTGCCTGGTGCCGGAGGCCGGGGCGCAGGAGCTGGCGCCCGAGTCGCCGCCGCAGGGCTTCGGCGTGCCCCTGAGCTCGCCGCGAATCGGCGCCCTCGACCTCCAGGCGACGAACGACGCCGGCACCACCACCTCGACGCTCACGCTGGCCTGGGCGGCACAGCAGCAGATCGGGGACCTGGGCGGCGTCGGCTCGCAGCCGCTCGACATGGCGGTGTCGCCCGACGGCCAGCGGCTGTACGTGGTGGCGGCGTCGACGCTCACGGTCCTCGGGCTCCGGGACGACCCGGCCGCCCCGCCGGTCCGGCTGTCGACCTGGGGCGGCGCGAACGGACAGCTCCAGGCGGTGACCGCGGTGTCCGCCGGCCAGCAGGACCTGGTGTGGGTCCTGTCCACCTGGGAGCCGATGGAGGGGGGGAACGCGACCATGTACATCACGCCGCTCCTCGTCGCGGCCGGGGGCGGGATCCAATCGGCCGGCCCCACCACGAGCCAGGACTTCGGGATCGGTGCCGGCCCCTACGGGCTCGCCACGGGACCGGGCGGCGCCCCCCTCTACTGCGCGAACGGCGAGGGCTCGGACGAGTTCGAATCGAGGGTGTGGATCTACATGCCGAGCCCGCAGTACTCGCTCAGCGATCTCGGGAGCCTGGCCCCGAGCGGCTGGGCGGTCGGCGTGTCGGTGGCGAGCGACGGGACGGTGTACGTGGCCAGCCTCGACTGGGTGGCCAGCTACCAGCCGCAGGCGAACGGCTCGCTGAGCCAGATCACGCAGGCGACCGTCGGCGACTGGACGCAGGGCACGGGCGTGCGCGACCTCGCGGTGGTCGGCGACACCCTCTTCGTGGCGCGGGCCGGCGACCTGCTGGTCCTCGACCGCACCACGCTCCAGCCGGTGCGCACCGCGCTCGGCGTGACCGGCGACACCCTGGCCGCCCACCCGGACGGCATGCGCCTGTTCGGCTCCAGCTGGGCGGGAGCGTACGTGTCGCTGCTGGCCCCGAGCTCCCTGACGGGCGGGACGCCCGGGTCCTGACGTGGACGCCCGGCTCGCCTACGCCGTCACGTCCCGGCCGTTCCCGGTCCAGGCCGGCCAGACCTGCACGCTGACCTTCACCGCGGCGAACCCGGCCGCCGACCCGGCGAAGAACCCGGTCGCGATCGCGGGGATCCAGATCAAGCTGCCGCTCGGCGGCGATCCGATCGAGCTGACGGACGCCCCGAGCGCGATCACGCCGGTGGCGCCGGCGGGCTGGAAGCTCCAGCCGGGCACCGACGCGGGCGTCTACGCCTTCGTGCCCGCGCCGCCCGCGACCGAGATCGAGGTCGGCGCCACCAGCGTCTCGTTCGTCCTGGTGGGCGTGAAGGTGAACGCGCAGCCGGGCCCCGTCCGCGGGCTCCAGGTCGTGGAGGGCAGCGGCGGCTGCCAGCCGCCGGACTGCCCCGTCGCTGACCTCGACGGCTGGATCACGAAGTGGCCGGGCGGCTGGGGGACGGTCTCGTTCTGGGTGGAGCCGTCCGACGTGAACGCCGGGCAGCCGACGACGCTCAGCTGGGACGGCCCGGCCAAGGCCGCCTACGCGCTCGAGTGGACGACCCAGCAGGGCGTCGTGAACGTCCCCGGACCGGGTCACCCGGATCCGCTCGGATCGTCGGGCACCTACCCCGGCCAGAACGACCCGCCGCTCGTCCCCGCGCGGACCACCGTCTACACGCTCACGGTCGACGAGACGATCGACGGCAGCCACTACCACGCGCAGGTCCAGAAGACGGTCACCGTCGCGGAGGCGCCGCCGACGATCGACTGCTTCAAGGGCGAGCTCGCGTACGACGGGACCGGCGCGTTCACGGCCACCCTGCACTGGGCGACGGACGCCCGCTACTGCCTCGTCCCGGAGGCCGGGGCGCAGGAGCTGGCGCCGAAGTCGCCGCCGCAGGGCCTGCCGGTGCCCGTCCGCTCGGCGCGAATCGGCGCGCTCGACCTCCAGGCGACGAACGACGCCGGCACCACCCCCTCGACGCTGACCCTGAACTGGGGAGCGCCGGTGCAGATCGGGAACCTGGGCGGTGTTGCGGGTCACCCCGTGGACGTGGCGGTGTCGCCGGACGGGCGACGGCTGTACGTGGTGGCGTGGGGGTCGGTGACGGTGCTCGGGCTTCCCGCCGACCCGACCGCTCAGCCCACCGTGCTGGCGGCGAAGCCGGACCTCTGGTCCCCCCAGCTCCTGGCGGTGGACGCGTACCCCTTCCAGGGCGTGGACCTGGTCTGGAACGTGATGGGGGAGGAGGGAGGCGGGTCCACGTACCTCACGGGGCTGATGGTCTACAACAGCGGCGACATGGTGCCGGCCAGCGGCACCGTGACGCTGGACTACGAGGTGGCCGCGCGCGCGTTCGCCACGGGACCGGGCGGCGCGCCCGTCTACTGCGCGAACGGCAAGGGGCCCAACGCGGGCCAGCCCACGCTGCGGTTCTACCAGCCCAATTCGGATGTCTCCGCGCTCACCGAGATCGGGAGCCTGGCCCTGGGCGACTGGGCGGTCGGCGTGTCGACGGCGAGCGACGGGACCGTGTACGTGGCCACCCCCGACACGGTGGCGAGCTACCGGCAGGCGGGCAGCTCGCTGAACCAGATCGCGAAGGTGACGGCCGGTGACCCGTCGCACGGCGTGCGCGACCTCGCGGTGGCCGGCGACACGCTCTTCGTCGCGCGGTCGGGCGACCTGCTGGTCCTCGACCGCACCACGCTCCAGCCGCTGCGCAGCCCGCTCGGCGTGACGGGCGACGCGCTCGCCGCCCACCCCGGCGGGACGCACCTGTTCGGGGCGAGCTGGGCGGCGGTGAACGTGTCGGTGCTGGCGCCGGCGACGCTGACCGGCGGCGTGCCCTGCTGAACGCGCCGTAGCTCGCCGGGAACGTCCTCTTCCTGGCAAAGGGGAAACGGCGTGGCGGTCTGCGACCGCAACACGCGAGGTCCGAGATCTCCGTCGGTCACGAGGAACGACGGCGTTTGCGGAAGCCCCCGGGCTCCTCGAAGCCGAGCGCAAGCGCGGTCCCGAACGGCGATGCGGACGTGCGCGTTCGACGCCTCACGGCCACGGCACGTGCCCGAGCTCGGCGAGCTTGGCCCAGGTGATGCGCCCGACGCCGCCGTCGGCGGGCGGCGCGTGCTTGGCCTGGAACTTCTTCACCGCGGCCAGCGTCCCCCTGCCGAAGTCGCCGTCGGCCGGCCCGCTGAGATAGCCCGCCGACACGAGCCCGTCTTGGAGCAGCCGCACGGCGCCGCCCTTCGAGCCCTTCTTGAGCGCGGGCCGCATGGCCAGGACGTCGACCGCGAGTGCGTCCTGCACGAAGTCGATCAGCGTGGCGACTCCGAGGGACTGAGTCGGGTCCCACTTAGGAATGATCTTGTGGTGAAGGAGCCCGACGACCTCGTCGCGCGTGTTGAGCACGACCGAGCCCGAGTCGCCCTCCCATGCGAACCGCATCCCGGACCGCGGCGGGGCGATGGTCATCTCGAGCGTCGCCTCGTCGATCGCCGTCTGCTTGATCGCCGTGATCTGGCCCGTCGTCAGCTCCGTCGTGCGGCCACGTTTCTTCACGTCCACGCCGAGCGACTTGACGGACAGCCGGCGCGCTCCCATCACCGGCCCGACGCCTTCCACCGTGCCGAGCAGCTTGCGCTTGCCGTTGGGCTCGACGGCGGCGCAGTCGAGCCCCTTGTCGTGGCGCTCGACCGTCCCGCTCCCCGTGTTCGCGATGACCGCGCCGTGGCGGGGCTGCTGGATGTCACCGACCAGCACGCCCTTCTCCATGACCACGTGGGAGGCGGTCAGCAGGACCTGGACCCCGTCGGAGCGGCGCCGGGCGATAGCCCCGAGGGTGCCGCCCCCTCGCTCCACCCAGATCCCGCCCGTGCCGGCCACGTCGCCGATCGGGATCGGGGCCGGCACGATCTCGATCCCGCCGTGCAGCTTCTCGTAGGCCTTCGAGTCCTCGATCGGGATCGGGTTCCACTCGACGACGTCGGTCGGGTGACCGGCGAACTCCCGCGGGATCAGCTCCTCCTGCGAGAGCTCGGACTCGGGCTTCTTCTCCGGCACGTAGACGACCAGCGCCACGGTGTCGGTCAGCTCGCTGCCGGTCGCCTTGAAGCCGACGCCGAAGCTCACGTCGGCCGGGACCGCGGCGGCCAGCTCCTGCGCCTGGTCGAACATCCCCTCCGGTATCTCGAGCGGCCCCTCCAGTGGCGACGACATCGGCACGTCCCCCTTTCGTCAACGGCCCCTGCCAAGGACCCGGCGTCACGCTACCGCTCGCGGGCTGCCCTTTTGGGCAGAACAACCGAGCCCGGGGACGCCCGGGGCTTCGCCCGTCGCCCGCCGGCCGTCCCTACGGCAGCGGCGGCGGCTTCTGGGCGTGCACCCAGACCGTCCCGCCCACCACGTCCACCGTGCCGCCGCTCTTGTTGAAGAGCGTGACCGTGACCGTGTTGGCCGCGGTCACGTTGGCAGTCAGCAGCATCCCGCCTGGGACGACGGTGCTGATGCCCACGCTGCACGGATCGCCGACGGTCGCACCGGTGACGGTCACGGTCGTCGTGGTGGAGGCCCCATCCGCCAGCGGCGGGGGGTTCCAGCCGGTCGTGCCGAACAGCGTCCGGTACGGCCCGTCGAACTTCGCGCTGTGGCTCCCCTGGTGGAGGTCGTAGTCGGCCGTCGTGTGGCCCCAGACCGTGTTGTCGCGGAAGGCCCACACGCCGCTGAGCGCGTTCAGGTAGATCCCGTAGGTCTGCGTCGCGGAGCCGCCGCGGTCGTCGTAGACCTGGTTGCCCTCGCACGAGCCGCTGTTGTTGATCGAGATCCGGATGCCCGACGCGGCCCCGCGGTAGACGAGGTTCCCGCGGATGTGTATGCGCTTCGAAGGGGAGGTGCAGTTGATGCCGGTGAGCGTCGAGCCCTTGACGCGGTTGCCCTCGATCAGGACGTCGTTGATGCTCTCTCCGACGCTGATCCCCTCCTGGCCCGAGTCCTCGATCGAGTTCTGGGCCACGACGATGTCGCGCATGTCGTCGTCGGCCTTGGTGGACTTGACGTTTCTGAGGCGGAGCGCGAGGTGGTAGGTCGCCCGAATCATGTTCCCGACGATGTTGACGCGCCTGATGTGCGAGCCGCCGACCTCCACGTTGATCCCGATCTTGTCGGCTGTGCCGTTCAGCCCCGGGCGATAGATCGAGTTGCTCTCGACGACGATGTCGGTCGCCGGCGTGGTGGCGAAGTCGCTCACCCAGATAGCGGATTGGGAGATGTCGCGGATCACGTTGTTCGCGATCACGATGTCCTTGCCGCCGCGGATCGTGATCCCGCGTCCCTTGTTGCGCGGGCTGGGGCCGGAGATCGTGTTGTCGGTGACGACGATGCCCTCGCACAGATGCCCGTACGGCGTCTCATTCTCGGAGTTGATGCCGATGTGGTCGTCGGCGCAGCCGATGATGTGATTGCCGCGCAGCGCGACGTTCTTCGTGTTGTAGTAGAGGGTGATCCCGTCGCGGTTGTGCTCCTGCACGACGCAGTCCCTGATCGCCGCGTGCTCGGTCGACTGGAGGACCAGCCCGAGCCGGAACGAGTCGTACACGCGCAGGCGGTCGATGAAGATGCGCCGGCACGTGCTCGTGGCGCCGTCCGCGATGAGGACACATGCGGGGCCGCCGTTGAGCGTGTCCGGGTCCCAGGTCGAGTGGGCCGCGGCGATGCCGTCCTTGTTGCCGTCGACCGCGAAGTCCCAGAGCCGGATGTCGTGGGCGCCGGCCGGGATGTGGAGCGGGTAGAAGTCCGGCGTGTCGGACAGCACGAGCCGGCTGTTCCAGCCCGCGCCGAAGAGCATGGTGTCCGTGGGAAGCGTGAGGCCGGTGATCGAGTAGTCGCCGGGCGGCAGGTAGACCGCGCCTCCGGTCTCGTCGTCGAGCGCCTGCTGGATCGCGATCGTGTCGTCTTCCGACCCGTCGCCGACCGCCCCGTAGTCCTTGACGTTGAGCGGCATCCGGTTGCGGAACACGTAGCGGTCGTCCGGCGGATCCTGGGCGCTGGCGGTCCGCGCCGCGAGCAGGCCCGCCCCGGCGGCCCCGACTCCGGCCGCGCCGCCGGCGAGCAGGCGCCGTCGGGTCTGGATGCTCCCGTGTGGAAGCCCTGCGCTGCGTGACGAGTCCATCCCGGTTCTCCCCTGTCTGAAAGGCCAGGCGGCATGCGGCCGCTCGCTCCAGTGAAACCCGGCGTCCCCGGATGCGCATCACCCGACCGGGGGAGATGAGCTGCACCGAGCGAGCTTGTCGCGCGGGCGGATCCGAACTATGGCGTGACGCGCGTGACCGGCGCGAGGGTGGCCGTGCCCTCCGGCGACCTCGCGCGAGCGCGCCCGCGCGCAGTTCAAGCTCGCCACATAGAATTCGGTCGTGGTCGCGCGTTTGTCCGCAGCGGCGTTGGTCACGCTGCTCGCGGCGCTCGCGGGGACCGCCGCCGCAGCGCCGCGCGAGCCGCTCGGCCACAGTGGCCGGTGGATCACCGATGCGGACGGGCGAGTGGTGATCTTCCACGGCGCCGCCGTGACGCCGGACGGTTTCGCGAAGCCGTTCGAGACGGCCGAGGAGGCGGGCTTCGGTGAGGCCGACACCGCCTTCCTCGCGGCTCAGGGCTTCAACCTCGTCCGGCTCGGGGCGTTCTACGGCGGCTACGAGCGCCAGCCGGGCGAGTTCACCGAGGCCTACATCGACAGCTTCGCCCGCACCCAGCGCCTGCTCGCCGACCGCGAGATCTTCACACTGCTCGACTTCCACCAGGACATGCTCAACCCGCGCTACCAGGGCCGCGGCTTCCCGGATTGGTTCGCGAGGGACGACGGCTTCCCCAACCAGCCGCAGGCCGGCTTCCCTGGCAACTACTTCCTCAACCCCGCGCTGAACCGCGCCTACGACAACCTGTGGGCGAACGTGCCCGCCCCCGACGGCGCCGGCCTCCAGGATCACTTCGCCGAGGGCTGGCGCCGCGTGGCGGCGCGCTTCGCCGACGCTCCGCTGATCGCGGGCTACGACCTCCTCAACGAACCCTGGCCCGGAAGCGCCTGGCCGACCTGCGCCAACACCGAGGGCTGCCCGTCCGGTGGCTTCGACCAGACCGCGCTGACCGCGTTCCACGAGCGCGTGATCGCCGGCGTGCGGCGCGGCGACCCCCATCGCACCGCGTACTACGAGCCGAACCTCCAGTTCGACGTGGGCGCGCGGACCGGGCACGGGAAGGTGAGCGACCCGAACGCCGGGATGAGCTTCCACAACTACTGCCTCGGGGCGGCGCCGGGGCTCCCCCACGCCCCCGATCCGACGGAGATCTGCAAGGACCAGGGCGAGCGTCGCGTGTTCCAGAACGCCGAGGACCACAGCGCGAGTGTCGGCGGCGTGCCGCTGCTCCTGACGGAGTTCGGCGACGTGCACGAGGCGCGGATACATGAGCGGGTCACCGACCTGGCCGACGAGTTCATGGTCGGCTGGACCGTCTGGGGCTGGTTCCGCGCGGCGGGACAGATCAAGATCGACCCGGCGAAGCCGCCGACGCCCGAGAACCTCCACCAGGGCGTGCTGGCGGCGGTGGTCAGGCCCTTCCCGCGGGTCATCGCCGGCACGCCCGAGTCGTACTCGTACGACCGCGAGTCGAAGCGCTTCCGGGCCCGCTGGACAACCAGGCTGCCGGGCGGGGCGCCGGCGGGGGACGCCGTCAGCGAGGTGTTCGTGCCGCCGCTGCACTACGGCGCAGGCTTCCGCGTGGCAGTGACTGGCGGCGAGCAGGTCGGCGCCGGCGCGCAGCTCGTCGTCGTGCGGGCGTGCCGCGGCGCCGCCGCGGTCTCGGTTGAAGTCACCGACGCGGCGCCGGCCGCCGCGCTGACGTGCCCGGAGCGCGGCGCGGGAGCGGACGGCGGCGGGCCCGCTGCGCCGGCGGCTCCCGGCGGCACCCGGGTCGCCTGCCCGCGCGGCAACTCGTCGACCGTGCGTTGCTCGCAGACCACGCTGGCCACCGGAGAGGCGGCGCTCCAGGTCGTCGGCACGCGGCGCTCCGAGCTGCTGGTCGGCTCGCGCGGGAAGGACGTGATCGTCTGCGGGGCGGGCAACGACCGCGCTGTTGGCCGCGCCGGCGCCGACATCATCCGCTGCGGATCCGGCGCGGACCGGATCTCGGCCGGCGACGGCGCCGACCGCGCCTACGGGGGCTCCGGCGCCGACCGCATCCGGGCGGGCGAGGGGCGTGACCGGGCCTACGGTGGCCCCGGAGCTGACCTCATCGCCGGCGGTGGCGGCGCCGATCTGCTCAGCGGCGGCAGCGGTCTCGACCGCTTCTCCGGCGGACCGCACGGCGACCGCCTCTCGGCCCGCGACGGCCGGCGCGAGCTGCTGCGCTGCGGCACGGGACGCGACCGCGTCGTCGCGGACCGGCGCGACCGGCTCGCGCGGGACTGCGAGTAGGTGCGCTTCTGAAAATGATGTAACGGCATTCCCTAGTGGGAGGGCTCCCGAGGTTTGACGCCGCTGCCGCTTCTCGCGCGAACCGGCACTGCGGCAGGCGGGCCCAGTCCTCCTGCCGCACAGTCCCGCTTTTCGCGCTAGTTGTCCTTACCAGGGCTGGTTGGCCGGACCGACCGTGAACTCACTGATGGTGGTGTCGGCGGGCTGGTCGATCGCGAACGCGACAACGTTGGCGATTCGGTCCGGCGAGATCCCGTACTGCTTGTAGATGTCCTGCATCGAGTCGGCGGTGGTCTTGTCTTCGATCGTGCCGAGCAGTTCGGTGTTGATCGCGGCGGGATAGATAGTTGCAGTGCGGATGTTCGTGCCCTCCTCGGCGGACTCCATGCGGAGAACCTCCATGAAGTCGCGTACGAACCATTTGGTTCCGCCGTATACCGCGCCGCCGGGGTAGGCCTTGAGCCCGGCGACCGAGGAGTTCGCGATGACGTGCCCGGACTTCTGCTCGGTGAACGTTGGGAGCACGGCCGCAACGCCGTTGAGGACGCCCTTGATGTTCACGTCGACCATCTGGTGCCAGTCGTCGGTCCGCATCGCGGACAGGGGGGAGTTCGGCATGAGGCCAGCGTTCAGGAAGATGGCGTCGATCCCGCCGAATGTTTCCTTGGCGAGTTCCACGATGTCCTCGTTGTCGGACGGTCTGGTCACGTCCAACTCCTTATAGGCGGCCTCGCCGCCGTCCCGCTCGATCTCGTCGACGATCTGCTTCAGTTTGTCTTCGCGGCGGGCGCCAAGGACGACCTTCGCGCCGTTGCTGGCGAGCTGCTTCGCGGTGGCCTCGCCGATCCCGGACGATGCGCCTGTGATCACCACTACTTTGTCCTTGATCATTGAGGTTCTCCTGTTCTCCTGATCTCGTTGCCGAAACACCGTGGCACCGATCTCGCAGGGGTGGGAGGGCTGCTTGACCCAGGTACTGGCAGGGCACCCCAGCACTGCGCGGACGGGTCTACTCTCGGCCTGTGGACACCAAGAGCGAGATCCGCGACTTCCTCACCTCGAGACGAGCGAGAATCACGCCCGAGGACGTCGGGCTGACGACCTACGGGCCCCGCCGCGTGCCGGGGCTGCGCCGCGAGGAGGTGGCGACCCTGGCCGGCGTCAGTGTCGACTACTACAACCGGATGGAGCGTGGCAATCTCGGCGGCGCCTCCGACGGCGTGCTGGATGCGCTGGCTCGTGCCCTCCGGCTCGATGAGGCAGAGCGAGCACACCTCTTCGACCTCGCTCGCGCCTCGCAGCCGAGCGCTTCGCCCCACCGATCCGTTAAGCAGAACGTCCGCCCGAGCGTGCAGTGGCTACTCGACTCGATGACCGGATCGGTAGCGATCGCCGAGAACGCAAGGCTCGACGCCCTCGCCACCAACCACCTCGCACGGGCCTTCTATTCAGACCTCTTCGGAGGCCCTGGCCGTCCCGTCAATTTCGCCCGCTTCATCTTCCTCGACCCGCGCTCGAGGGACTTCTATGCCGACTGGGAGCGAGCAGCCAGGGAGAGCGTCGCACTGCTTCGCTCCGCGGCCGGCCGCAACGCCTACGACCGAGGGCTCTCCGACCTGGTCGGAGAGCTGTCGACGCAGAGCGAGGAGTTCCGCGGCCACTGGGCCGCACACAACGTGCGCCTCCACAGCAAAGGCGAAAAGTCGTTCAACCACCCGACCGTCGGCGAACTCGAGCTCAGCTACAACCGGGTCGAGGTCGCGGCCGATCCCGGTCTGAGCATCGTCGCCTATACCGCCGAACCCGGCACGAAATCCGCACAAACTCTCAGCTTGCTCGGCAGTTGGGCGGCGACACAAGAGGCAGAGCCGACTAACCCGGCTCACGGCCGAACGCGCGCTTAGAGCCGAAGTAGCGGTCCCCCTAGGTGAGCCACCCACACACGTTGTGAACGCCTGAAAGGACATCCGGGCCCGTCCCGAGGCTGTGGGTCTGCGAACTCACACCTCAAGGAGGACCCGGATGAACCTGCACCCTAGGGCCAAGCTCGGACCCGCCGGGCG
>DASVWC010000005.1:0-1834 GCA_036389835.1 Thermoleophilaceae bacterium
TTCTGCGGCCGCGCGTAGGGCGGGGCGTCGCAGCCGGAAGTCGCGCGACGGCGCGTCGCCTACACTCGTCTGCATCCAGCCGAGCAAATCCGCTCGGCGTACCAAGTGTCTGCGTTCGTAGTTGTTGCTCTGCACCTCCCGCGTTTCGCTGCACATAACTCCCGGGAGGGAACCAGATGGCTACAGGAACCGTGAAGTGGTTCAACGACGACAAGGGCTTCGGCTTCATCACGCCCGACGATTCGGGCAAGGACCTGTTCGTGCACCACACCGGCATCGCCGGCGGCGGCTTCAAGTCGCTCGCCGAGGGCGCGAAGGTCAACTACGACTCGGAGCAGGGGCCCAAGGGCCCGGCCGCTTCGAACGTAACGCCGCTCTAGCCCGCAGCTCACCGTTGCAGCCCCGCCGACCGGCGCCAGCGCGCACGACCGGCGGGGCTCCGGCGACCGACCTGCCCGGAACTCGACAGAGGGGATCAACGATGGCCTCAGGCGCCAAGCGCAAGACCACGATGGCGAAGCTCAACCGCGAGCGCGCGGTGCTGGAGAAGCGGCACAAGAAGGCGGCGCGGAAGGAGGCGCGGAAGCGCGAGGCGGCTGAGGCTGCCGAGAGTGAGCGCGGCGGCTACAGCAGCCGCGACAGCGACGTGCCCACGTCGCGCGCCACGTCGAACAGCGGCCCGGGCACCACACCAAGCACCACCGTCGCCGCCGCGCAGACCAGCGCCACGAAGGTGACCTCGGGCTGAGCGGAGGCGTCCGCCTCCGGTGACCAGCCCGCCACCGGCCGCACCCGCCGCGACCCCCCCGGCGCCGCCGGTATCTCGATGTCGAGCGGCGTCATCCACATCGTCGCCACCACGCGTAGGTAGTAGACCAGCGAGATCATCGAGCCGACCACGATCGCTATTCCGAGCCAGGCGTAGTCGCCGTCCACGGTGGCGTCGATCAGGTAGAACTTCCCGATGAAGCCCACGGTCGCCGGGAAGCCGGCCAGCGCCAGCATCGCGATCGTCATCGGCCACGCCAGCCACGGGTTCGACCGGCCCAGGCCCTCGAGCGCCGTCAGGTCATCGCCGCGCTCGTCCACCCGCTCGCGCGCGACGATCACCGCGAACGCGGCCATGTTCATCACGAGGTAGCCCGCGAGGTAGAACACGGTCGCCTGGAGGCCCAGCCGGGTGCCCACGACCACGCCCGCGAGCATGTAGCCCGCCTGCGCCACGCCCGACCAGCCGAGCAGCCGCTTCAGCGACCGCGACCCGATCGCGCCCACGTTCCCGATCGCGATCGTCGCCACGGCCAGCGCGGCCAGCGCCGGCGCCCAGTCGTCGTGCAGCCCGAACAGCCCCTCCGCGAAGAAGCGCAGGATGATCGCCAGCGCCGCCGCCTTGGTGGCGACCGCCATGAACGCGGTCACGGGAGTCGGCGCCCCCTGGTAGACGTCGGGAGTCCACTGGTGGAACGGCGCGACCGAGGCCTTGAACCCGAGCCCCACCGCGGTCAGCGCCACGCCGGTCAGCAGCAGCGGATCGTCGAGGTCGGCGGTGGTGCCGATGGCGCCGCCGATCTCGGAGAGGTCGGTAGACCCCGCCGCGCCGTAGATCAGCGCCAGCCCGTAGAGCAGCGTGGCCGACCCCACGGATCCGACGATCAGGTACTTGAGCCCGGCCTCGAGCGAGCGCGCCTCGCGCACGCGCGAGCCGCACAGCACGTACAGCGGGATCGACAGCAGCTCGATGCCGATGAAGAGCGTGACCAGGTTCTCGGCGCCGGCCAGCAGGATCATCCCGCCGATCGAGCCGAGCATCAGGCACGCGTACTCGCCGGGCCCG
>DASVWC010000006.1:0-42839 GCA_036389835.1 Thermoleophilaceae bacterium
CTCGCCGACCTCGGTGTCGTAGCCGTCGGGCAGCCGCTCCACGAACTCGTGCGCGCGCACCGCCCGCGCGGCCTCCTCGATCTCCTCGCGCGTCGCGTCCGGCCTCCCGAACCCGATGTTGTCCGCGATCGTGCCCGAGAACAGGAACCCCTCCTGCGGCACGATGCCGAGCTGCGAGCGCAGCGAGCGCTCGGTCACCTCGCGCAGGTCGTGGCCGTCCACGAGCACGCGACCGGAGGTCGGGTCGTGGAAGCGCGCGACCAGCTTCGCGAGTGTGGACTTGCCCGCGCCGGTGGCGCCCACGAGCGCGATCGTCTGACCCGGCGGGACGGTCAGGTCGACGTCGCGCAGCGCCGGCTCGGACTCGGGCGAGTAGGCGAACGACACGTCCTCGAAGCGGATCTCGCCGCGCGCCGGCGGCAGCTCGCGCGCGCCGGGCGCGTCGGCCAGGTCGGGCTCCTCGTCGAGCAGCTCGAACACCTTGTCGAGCGCCGCCATCCCCGCCTGGTAGGTCGTGTAGAGCTGCGAGAGCTGCTGGATCGGGTCGAAGAAGCTCTGGAGGTAGAAGACGAACGACGCCAGCACGCCGATCGTGACCGCGCCCTCCACCACCTGGTGCCCGCCGTAGAGCAGGATCGCGGCGGTCGCCACCGCCGACACCAGCTCGACCGACGGGAAGTACGCCGCGTTCAGGTAGACGGTCTTCATGTTCGCCACGCGGTTGTCGTCGTTCAGCTCGGCGAAGCGCCCCTTGTGCCGCTCCTCCTGGCCGAAGGTGCGCACCACGCGCACGCCGGAGAGGGTCTCCTGGAGGTAGGCGGTCACGTAGGCGACCGTCTCGCGCGTGAGCCGGTACGCGCCCGCCGACGCGATCCGGAACGCCAGACTCATCCCGAGCAGCACGGGGAAGACCGCGAACGTGACGAGCGCCAGCCCGGGGTCGAGGAACAGCAGGATCCCGGTGATCCCGACCAGCGTGAGGGTGGAGGAGAACAGCGTGACCATCCCGTCGGTGACGAGCTGGTCGAGCGCCTGCACGTCGTTGGTGATGCGCGAGATCAGCACCCCGGTCTTGCGGCGCGCGTAGAAGCCGATCGACATCCGCTCGAGGTGCCGGAAGATCTGGAGCCGCAGGTCCTGGAGCGCGCGCTGGCCGACCCAGTTGACGAGGTAGGTCTGCGCGTACGTCGCGATCCAGTTGAGCACCGCCGCCGCGAGGAAGAGCCCGACGACCAGCTCGAGGGCGCCCACGTCGCGGGCCCGGATCCCGTCGTCGATCGCGCGGCCGGCCAGGTAGGGGGGCACGAGCGCCGCGCCGGTGGCCACGAGCATCGCGAGGAACGTGAGCAGGACCCGCCCGCGGTAGGGCCGCAGCAGCCGGACCAGCCCGGCGAGCCGCTGCGCGCGCACGCCGCGCTCGAGCCGGGCGTCGTCGCGCGCGCTCACAGGCCCGCCAGCTCCTGCTCGGGCTCGACCGGCTTGCGCGTGAGGAACACGCGGTCGGGCAGGCCGCGCTCGGCGATCTCCTGGTAGAGCGGGGAGCTCTCGAGCAGCTCCTCGTGCGTGCCGTGCGCGGCGATCGCCCCGTCCTCGAGCACGACCACCTCGTCGGCGAGCGAGATCGTGGACAGGCGGTGGGCGATCACGAACGTGGTCCGGTCGCGCATCAGCTCGCGCAGCGCGCTCTTGATCTGCGCCTCGGTGGTGGCGTCGACGCTGGAGGTCGCGTCGTCGAGGATCAGGATCCGCGGGTCCTTGATGATCGCCCGCGCGATCGCCACGCGCTGGCGCTGGCCGCCCGAGAGCGTCATGCCGCGCTCGCCCACGCGGGTCTCGTAGCCGTCCGGCAGCCCGGCCACGAAGTCGTGGATCCCCGCCCGCCGGGCGGCCTCCTCGACCTCCTCGTCGCTCGCCTCCGGCCGCGCGTAGGCGATGTTCTCGCGGATCGAGGCCGAGAACAGGAACGGGTCGTCGGAGACCAGCCCGACCTCCGAGCGCAGCGACTCGAGGTCCACCTCGCGCAGGTCCACTCCGTCGATGCGCACGTGGCCCGCGTCCGGGTCGTACAGGCGCGGGAGCATCGCGACCAGCGTGGTCTTGCCCGACCCGGTCGGGCCCACGATCGCCACGGTGCGCCCCGGCGGCACCTCGAGGTCCACGTCGCGGAGCACCGGCGGGCCGTCGCCGTACGCGAACGACACGCCGCGCAGCTCCACCCGGCCGTCGCCGGCCGGCAGCGGCTGCGCGCCGGGGGGCGAGCTCATGCGCGGCTCGCGGTCGAGCAGCTCGAACACCCGCGCGCCCGACGCCACGGCGCGCTGGGCCATGCCGAGCGCGATCCCGAGCATGCGCACCGGGCCGATCAGCAGCAGCGTGTAGCCGTAGAACGCGACGAACTCGCCGACCGTGATGGTCCCGTCGATCGCCTGGCGCCCGCCGACCAGCAGCAGCGCCGCCAGGCCGAGCTGCGGCAGGAAGCCGATGAACGGGTTGTAGAACGCCCGCAGGCGGGTGGAGACCATCGACTGCTCGAAGACGCGCCCGACCGCCCGCCGGAAGCGGGCGAGCTGGCGCTCCTCGCGGGCGAACGCCTTGACCAGGCGGATGCCCGAGATGCTCTCCTCCGCCTCCGCCGTGAGCTCCGCGATCCGCTGCTGGACCTCCTGCGAGGCAGGCCGGTTGCGGGCCCCGTAGCGGTAGGCGGCCACGAACACGAACGGGGCCGGCGCCAGCGCGATGGCCGCGAGCCCCGCGTTCGTGTACAGCATCACGGCCGCGGCCACGACCAGCGTGACCATCGACTGGCCGATGAAGATCAGGCCGTAGCCGAGGAAGAAGCGGACCGCCTGGAGGTCCACCGTCGAGCGCGACATGAGCTGCCCGGTCTGCTGCTCGTCGAAGAACGCCACCTCGAGCGACTGGAGGTGCGAGTAGACGCGGTTGCGCAGGTCGTACTCCACGCCGAGCGAGACCCGGCCCGCGATCAGCCGCCGCACGACGCTGAACACGAGGCGCAGCACCCCGGCGCCGACGATCGCGGCCGCGAGCGGCCAGAGGTGGGTCTCGCCACGGCGGATGTCGTCGACGGTCTCGCCGACGAGGAACGGGATGACCACGCCGGCGACCATCGCCGCCGCCGCGAGGGCGAACGAGACGGCCACGCCGCCGCGGTAGGGGCGCAGGAACCCGAGCAGCCGGATGAAGGTCTTCACGGGCCCTTACTTTACTTAGTGAAGTGCGCGGCCAGGCTCGCGGCCCGGTAATCGAAGATCCGACCGAGCTCGCGCCGCACGAACAGCGCGTGCGCGGCGCCGCCGAGCGCCCCGAGCGGCAGCTCGTAGTCCACGCGGTCGCGCACGAGGGTGGCTCCGTCGAGGGCGTCGAAGGCGTGCTCGTGGCGCCAGGCGCGGTACGGGCCGCGCTGCTGGAGGTCCACGAAGCGGTGGGGCGGCTCCCAGACCTCGATCCGCGTCAGCCAGCGCACGGGCACGCCGCGGAGGCGCAGGCGGTACTCGATCAGCGTTCCCGGGCCCATCTCGATCGGCCCCGGGGCGAGCACGCGGAACCCGAGCCACGGCGGCGTGATCCGCTCGAGGTTGAGCGCGTCCGCGAAGAACGGGAACACCTCGGCGGGGCTGCCGGGGAGGCGCTGGTGTCGCTCGAGGCGCCGCACAGAAGGGAATACGCGCGAACTCGACGACCGGCGCTCAGTCGCACGCCGTGCCGCGCGCCCTGCTTCTCGCACTCGTGTCGGCCCTGCTCGCGCTGGGCCTCCTCGCCGGCTGCGGCGACGACGGCGGCAAGGGCGACGACAAGGCCGAGCTCAAGGAGGCCTTCGACAGGGACTACCCGCCGATCAACGACGAGTTCGTGGCCCTCGGCAACGAGACCGGCGAGACGATCAAGACCGCCAAGGGCAAGTCCAACGCCGAGCTGGCCACCAAATTCGAGTCGCTCGCCACGCGAGTCGACGGCCTGAAGCGCCGCCTCGACGCGCTCGAGCCGCCGCCGGAGTACGAGGCCGACACGAAGCGCCTGTCGGCGGTGATGGGCGTCGTCTCCGGCGACCTCAAGGAGATCTCGCAGGCCGCCACGGCCGGCGACGCCGCGGAGGCGCGCACCCAGGTGCAGGAGCTGGCGCGCCACTCGGTCGAGGTGCGCACGGCGCGCCGTGCGCTCGCGCGCAAGACCGGCGCGAAGGTCTAGCTAGGCGCCCGGCTCGCGGGCGGCCGGGTCGACCTCCTCCTCCGGCACGCGGAGGACCAGGTTCGCCAGCTCGTCGCCGCCGGGCGCGTGGATCCGCTCGGGCTGGGCGTCCTCGATGTCGCTCAGCACGGCCTCGGCCTCCTCGCAGAAGACCTCGACCACGGCGGGGTCGAACTGCGTGCCGGCGCAGCGGCGGAGCTCGTCGAGCGCTTCGTCGAGCGGCACCGCGGGCTGGTAGGGGCGGTCGGTCGTCATCGCGTCGAAGGCGTCGCAGACCGCGATGATGCGCGCGCCGAGCGGGATCTCGTCGCCCCTCAGCCGGTCGGGGTAGCCGGTCCCGTCCCAGCGCTCGTGCGAGTAGCGCACGAGCTTGCCGATGCTGCGCAGCGCCGGCGCGACGGCCAGGATGCGCTCGCCCACGACCGTGTGCTGCTTGATCATCGCGCGCTCGCGGTCGTCGAGCGAGGCGGGCTTCTCGAGGATCGCGTCCGGCACGGCCATCTTGCCGATGTCGTGCAGCTCGGCGGCCTTGGTGACCTCGTCGACCTGCTCGGTGTTGAGCGAGAAGCGGCGGGCGACCGCGTGCGCGAGGGAGGCGACGCCGCCGATGTGCTCGTCGAGGTCGGGGCGGCGCTCGCGCAGCGCCTGCATGAGCACGTCGCGGACCTGAGCGCCGTCGCGCGTGCGGCGGCGGTCGCCCTTCTGCTCGTAGAGGCGCTTGTCAGCGAGCTGGAGCGCGAGCGTCACGTCGCGCGCCTCGTCGGGGATCACGACCGAGCCGTAGGAGGGCGTGACCGCGAAGCCGCGGCCGCGCTCGGACAGGGCGGCGACCGTGTCGGCGATCTTCTCGTCGATCTCGACGCCGTCGGTGGAGAGCAGCGCGCAGAACTCGTCGCCGCCCGGCCGGTACGCCGTGCCGCACCCCACGACCGCCTTCGAGAGCGCGGCCCCGAGCCGCGTGAGCAGCGCGTCGCCGGCGGGGTGGCCGAAGGTGTCGTTGTAGCCCTTGAAGCCGTCGAGGTCGTAGAGGACGAGGATCGTCGGGCCGCCGTCCTTCTCGAGCGCCGTCTCGACGTCGCCCATCAGGCGGCGCCGGTTGCCGAGCCCCGTGAGCGCGTCGGTGAGGGCCTCGCGCTTGCTCGCGTCGGCGATCTGGAGGTTCTCGAGCACGGTGAGCGCGAGCCGCACCACGATCAGGAACAGCGACGCGGTCGCCAGCTCGTAGCCGGCCATGTGCAGCTCCTGGACGAGGCCCGAGAGGAGCAGGCCGAGCGCGGTGAGCGAGACGACGACCGGGAACATCAGCAGGCGCAGGCTCGTGCCGCTGACCCGCGCCTGGACGGGCGCAGCACGCCAGCCGACCTCGGCGAGCGCCAGAGCGGCGGCGGGCCAGAGCCAGTCGAGCTCGCTGTGGGTGTCGGTGCTGGTGGCCGCGGCCCAGAGCGAGAAGGCGTCGGTGATCGCGATGACCACGAAGGCGGCGGCGGCGCCGCCGAGGGCCGAGCTCGGCCGCCAGCCGGTCATCGCCAGCGTGAACAGCACGAAGGCGACGATCAGCAGGTCCGCGAGCGGGTAGCTGATCGAGCCGAGGATCTCGAGCGTGCTCCCGTGCGTGTTGGCGAGCACCGGCGGGAAGACGAAGGCTGCCACGAGCGCCGAGGCCGACAGGGCGCCCGCCAGGCCGTCCAGCCAGAGGGTCGTGAAGAACGCCTTGAGCTGAGCGCGCAGCAGCAGCGCCATCGCGAGGCAGGCGAGCGGGTAGAACGACAGCGACAGCATGTTCGGCGTCGAGAACGTCGAGCCCGAGTGCCCCAGCGCGAACAGCGTCTCGCCGGCGCCCCAGGTCGCGAGCGCCATGCCGGCCACGAACCAGGCCGAGCGCTGCGCGCCCACCAGCACCGACCGCGCGAGGCAGAGGAAGGCGCCGATCCCGAGCAGCACGCCGTTGAACCAGTGCGCCAGCTGCTCGCTCGAGGAGTCGCCTCCGATGCCAGAGAGCAGGAAGACCGCGTAGAGCATGGTGGCGCCGGCGGCGAACCCGCGCAGCGCGACGAGGAAGGTCGCGACCGGCCGCGGCAGCTCGCGGCGCTCGGCGTCCGCGGGCGGAGCCTCGTTGGCGATCGTGGGGTCGTCGGCGAGGGTGAGCATGCTCAGCAGAAGACCGCGATGTGGAAGGGGAGGTTGGTGCCGCCGATGTCGCCGTTGCCGACGTCGCCGACCGTGCTCACGAGCACGTCCTCGACGTCGTCGCTGGCGCGGCGCGGGCGGGCGACGCCGAACGGGCCGAACTGGTCGGCCGGGTCGCCCACCGTGGCGATGTACGAGCAATTCGAGACGTTCGTGCCGAAGTCGACCCGGTAGGTGAAGGACGTCGGGGGGCTGGCGGTCACGCCGCCGCTCGAGCGGGCGACGTCGCCGTCGACCTCGATCACGGCCCAGGACCTGGCGGCGCCCGGGCCGGTGGCACCGGTCGGGCCGGCCTCGCCCTGCGGGCCGGTCGGCCCCTGGGCGCCGTTGGCGCCGGGGGCGCCCGTGGCGCCCGTGGGGCCGGTCGCGCCGGTGGCGCCCGTCGATCCGGTGGCGCCCGTCGATCCGGTGGCGCCCTGCGGACCTTGTGGACCCTGCGGGCCGGCCGGGCCGGTGTCGCCCTGCGGGCCGGCCGGGCCGGTCTCGCCCTGAATGCCCTGGTTCCCCTGGATGCCCTGCGGCCCCTGCGCACCCGTGGCGCCGGTGGCGCCCTGGATCCCCTGCGGGCCGGCCGGGCCCGTGTCGCCCTGCGGGCCGGCCGGGCCGGTCTCGCCCTGAACGCCCTGGATGCCCTGGATGCCCTGGATGCCCTGCGGCCCCTGCGCACCCGTGGCGCCGGTGGCGCCAGTGGCGCCGGTTGCGCCCTGGATGCCCTGCGGCCCCTCCGCACCGGTCGCGCCGATCTCGCCCTGGATCCCCTGCGGGCCCGTGTCGCCCTGCGGGCCGGCCGGGCCGGTCTCGCCGCGCGGGCCCTGCGGCCCGGTGAAGCCCGTCTCGCCGCGCTCGCCCCGCTCGCCGGCGGCCCCTGAGTCGCCCTTCTCGCCCTTCGCGCCCGCCGGCCCGCGCGCGCCGTCGGATCCCTGCGCGCCTCGCGCGCCCTGGTCACCTTGGCGCCCAGCCGCGCCGTCCTCGCCGGGCTCGCCGGCCGCGCCGTCCCTGCCGGGCTCGCCCTGCTTGCCGGGTGGGCCCTCGCCGTCCGGTCCGCGTTCGCCCTGCTTGCCGTCCTTCCCGTCGCTCCCGCGCTCGCCGCGCGGACCCGGAAGGCCGCGCGGGCCCTGGAGCCTCGGCATCTCGTCGAGGGCCCGCTCGAGGTCCTCCTTCGAGATCGCCGCTCCGTTCTCGATCGGGATCACGACGCGCTTCTTCCGCTTGCAGCCCTTGGCGGGGCGTGCGCGACCGTTCGTCTTGCCCTTCTTGCAGTCGATCGCGTCGTACTGGACGTCGGCCCGCTTGAGCGCGCTGCCCTCTGCCATGAGGGACGTCGCGAGCACGACCCCGACGAAGACGGTGGAGAAGCCAGTGACCGCAAGGCGGAACCACTTGGACCGTGTCCAGGGCAGCATCGATTACGTATCGGAGCCGCCGTGGGCTTACTTGACGCCATCTGGGGCCTCAGCAATAGACGACGATGTGGAAGGGTCGATCCTGCCTGGCGCCGCCCGATCCCTGGGCGTCCTCCCAGGTCTCGACACGCACCTGGTCGGTGAAGCCGGAGCGCAGGTACGCATCGGTCAGCCCCTGGACCGGAGGCGAGGTGCCGACCCCGCCGATCTGAGGGATGTACCCGCACTGGCTGACGTCCGCGTTGAAGTCGACGGCGTAATCACCGGAGGCCAGGCGTGAGCTGGTTACGCCGCTGCTGCTGCGCACGACCGTGCCACCGCTGTCGACCACCGCCCAGTACTCGGCCGCGGCCGGACCCTGCGGGCCGGTCGCCCCGGTTGCTCCGGTCGCGCCGGTCGGGCCCTGGGGTCCCTGCGGCCCTTGCGGACCCTGGGGGCCGGTCGGGCCGACGCTCCCCTGGATGCCCTGGGGTCCCTGCGCGCCGACGGCGCCCTGCGGACCGGCGGGCCCGACGTCGCCCTGCGGGCCTGCCGGCCCCGTGTCGCCGATCGGGCCCTGCGGGCCGGTCTCGCCCTGGATCCCCTGGATGCCCTGAATGCCCTGGATGCCCTGAGGCCCGGTCGGACCGACATCGCCCTGGATGCCCTGCGGGCCCTGGGCACCGGTCGCGCCGGTCTCGCCCTGGATGCCCTGAATTCCCTGCAGTCCCTGTATCCCCTGCGGCCCGACGTCGCCCTGCGGGCCGGCGGGGCCGGTGTCGCCCTGCGGGCCCTGCGGACCGGCGGGCCCGAGATCGCCCTGCGGCCCCTGCGGCCCGACGTCGCCCTGCGGCCCGATCGAACCCTGCGGCCCGATCGGACCCTGCGGCCCGGCGGGACCGGTATCGCCCTGCGGGCCCTGTGGACCCGTCTGGCCCTGCACGCCAGGGGTGCCCTGCGCGCCGGTCTGGCCCTCCTCGCCGTCCTCACCACGAAGTCCGCGCTCCCCCTGCGCCCCGCGCGCGCCCGCGGAACCCTCGGTCCCCGTCGCGCCTCGAGCACCGCGCTTGCCCGGGCGGCCGATTCCGGCCGGGCCGCGCGTGCCGGCGGCACCGGTCTTGCCCTGGCGTCCGCGGCCGCCCTTGGCACCGGCGAGGCCGCGCGGGCCCTTCAGCGGCGGGAGCTCGGCCAGTGCGCGCTCGAGCTCCTCCTCGGTGATCGACTGCTTGTCGGAGATGGGGATGACCACGCGCTTCTTGCGCTTGCAGCCCTTGACGGGCCGCGCGCGTCCGCCCGCGGCGCCGGCGTCGGCCTTGCAGTCGATCTCCTCGTACTCGACGTCAGCGCGCTTGAGGGCGCTGCCCTCGGCCATGAGCGAGGTCGCGAGCACGATCGCCACGAAGATCGTGGAGAGTCCCGTCACGCCACGGCGAAACCACTTGGACGAGGTCCACGGAAGCATCCCGCTTCCTATCGGTCCTCGGGGCGGAGGCCTTTATCGGAGCGGTTCCCCCGGTCTTGACTCCCCGTATGGGGGACATTGCTCGGGGCAGCGCGAGGCGATCAGTCGCAGGCGGCGACTGCCTTCTGCCGCTCGGTCACGAACGACAGCTTGAGCGGGCCGGTGTCCCGCCGGTCGCGGGTGACGAAGGCCGACACGCCGACCGCCGGATAGCGCGCCTGGGCGGCCTCGATGCAGGCGCGGTCGTCGGTCGCGCCGGCGTTCTTCCAGAGGGCGATCGCCGCGACGACCGAGGCGATCGCGATCACGAGCGTCAGCAGCGGAACGAGGCGCTGGAGGCCGTCCATGCCGGGCCTCTTCCACACACCGCGCGCCGATCCTCCCGCGAGGACCGCGGTCCGGCAGACGTACTGACGGGCGACGCGGCTCCAGCGCACGGCGTACCCGGGATGCACCGCCCGTGTCGCCGCGCCGCCTCTGGTCGCGCTACCCGTCCTGCGCGCGTCGAACCGCCGGCGGGCTCGTTTCGGACCTCGCGCACGTGCTTGCACTCGGGCGCGGCTGTGCGTAGGGTCGCCAGGTGGCCGTTCAGGAGCAGTTTCCGCGCGACGTCGAGGGGCTCGATCCGTCGCGTCCGCCCGAGGTCGTCGAGCTTCGCGACGGCGACGAGTACCGGCTGCGGATCGCGCCCATCGCGAAGCGGCTCGGCGACACGACGGTTCGAATGCTCGCCTACAACGGCTCGGTGCCGGGCCCGACTCTGCGCGTGCCCGAGGGGGCCGAGATCGACGCCGTCGTGGAGAACGAGGGTGACCTCGAGACCACGGTCCACTGGCATGGCCTGCGTCTGGAGAACCGCTCCGACGGAACGCTCGAGACCCAGGCGGCCATCCCCGTCGGCGGGAGCTTCACGTGCCGCGTCGCGTTTCCCGATCCGGGCGCCTACTGGTACCACCCGCACATCCGCGAGGACTACGGCCAGGAGCTCGGTCTCTACGGCAGCGTCGTCGTGGTGCCGGCGGACGACGACTACTGGGCGCCGGCCAATCGTGAGCTGACGCTGACCCTCGACGACGTTCTCGTCGAGGACGGGCAGATCGCCCCGTTCAGTCGCTCCGAGACCACGTTCTCCGCGATGGGGCGCTTCGGGAACGTGCTGCTCGCGAACGGCGAGACCGACCTCCGGCTCGCCGCGCAGCGCGACGAGGTGGTACGCCTCTACCTGATCAACACGGCGAACACGCGCGTCTTCGACCTCGCGCTCGCGGGCGCGCGGATGAAGCTCGTCGGAGGCGACAGCGGCCGCTGCGAGCGGGAGGAGCTCGTCGAGAGCGTCGTGCTCGCGCCGTCGGAGCGCGTCGTGGTCGACGTCCTCTTCGATCGGGCCGGCGAGGTCGGGCTCGAGCACCGCACGCCGGAGCGCACGTACGCGCTCGGCGCGGTAGCGGTGAGCGAGGAGCCGGCGCGTCCCTCGTACGCCTCGGACTTCGAACGCCTGCGGACGGCCCCGGAGCTGAGCGCCGAGCGCGAGCGACTGACGCCGCTGCTCTCCGCGGAGCCGGACAAGACGCTGGCGTTCGTCGCCGAGATGGACATGGGGGAGCCCGGCCAGGACACCACCTACGCGTGCCCGATGCATCCCGAGGTCGTCAGCGACGAGGCCGGCCACTGCCCCAAGTGCGGCATGAAGCTCGTTCCCGCCGCGCTCGTCGAGGAGGCGGGCGGCCATGGCCATGGCCACGAGCACGGCCATGGCCACGGCGACGCAGCCGCGGAGGGAATCGAGTGGGAGGACGACATGGTCGAGGTCAACCGCCAGACGACCCCGGCCAACACGAGCTGGAAGGTCGTCGACAGGTCGACCGGCGCGGACGTCCATCCGCCGGAATGGACCTTCCACGTCGGAGACCGCGTGAAGATCCGGCTCGTGAACGAGATGGACTCCGACCACCCGATGCACCACCCGTTCCACATCCACGGCGCCGGCCGCTTCCTGGTCCTGGCCCGCGACGGCGAGATCGAGCCGAACCTGGTCTGGAGCGACACCGTGCTGGTGCGAACCGGCGAGACCGTCGACATCGCCCTCGACGTGACGAACGCCGGGCGCTGGATGGCCCATTGCCACATCGCGGAGCACCACGAGAGCGGCATGCACTTCAGCTTCGACGTGGAGCCCTGAGCGGCGCCCGCGCAGTTAGGATCGCGGCCATTGGAAGCCAGTCACCGCGATGAATCTCGCGCGCGTGCGGCCTCGGCGAACCGCGCGCTGACCCTGAGCGGCACGCTGCTGCTCGTCGGGTTCGTGATGAACGCGATCCAGAGGATGCTCCTGCATCCGTCCGGGGCCGAGGACGACCACGAGGAGATCTTCACCGAGTACGCCGAGAGCGACGTCTGGGTCTTCACCCACTTCCTGGAGTTCGTGCTCGTGCTCGTGGCATTCGCCGGGTTGCTGGTGCTCTGCCGCGCGCTACGGCCAGAGGCGCCGAGCCTCGCGCTGCTCGCCGCCGGCGCGATCGTCATGACCTCCGCGACCTGGGCGGTCCTCCAGGGGATCGACGGCGTCACGCTCAAGCAGGCGGTGGACGCCTGGGCCGAGTCGTCCGGGAGCGAGCAGGCGACCCGCTTCGCCGACGCCGAGACCGTTCGCTGGGCCGAGTGGGGCCTCCAGAGCTACTTCCGGGTCGTGCTCGGCCTCGCCTTCCTTCTGCTGGGCGCCGCAGCTGTTGTCAGCCGCCTCGTCCCGAGCTGGCTCGGCGTGCTCCTGGCGATCGCGGGGTTGCTGTCCCTCGCCATAGGGATCTCCGTCGGCTACGCCGGACTGGAAAGCGGCTTCCAGGACGCCGCCGCCCTCGCCTTCCAGCTCGCCGTGATCGTCTTCGTCGTCGGATTGCTCGTCGCCGGCCGCGGAGCCCGCGCGGCGGGGGCGCCCCGGCGGCTAGCGCCTAGATAGTTCGACTGGACTCGTGTGACCTCAGCAGCAGGGACCCCCGCGACCCGGGCGGCCTTGAGGTCTCGGGTCAGGACTACTATTTCCCACGATGTCCGTCGCGGCGAGGAAGCTGGACCTGGTGGTCGGCGAGCTGGTTGAGATCGACGGGCGCCGCTACGAGGTCGTGCCTGATCGGCGCGGAGGAGTGACGCTCGAGCCGCCGATCACGCCTGCCGCCGAGCTGCATGCCCAGCGCGGAACGGCTCCCGCCTCGGCTGAGGACTTCGAGCGCCTGTCCGGCGACGTGCCTCACGACGACGAGGGTTAGACCCGGTGCCAGAGAGTGCCGCGCGCGGGTTGCCGCCCGTGGCGATCGAGTTCGGCTCCGTCGAATGGCAGGAGGAGGTTGGGCGTCTCGATCCGCGTTCGCCCGCCCGCGCGCGTGCCGAGAGCGCCCGCAAGGCGATCGAGACCGGCTCGGTCGAACTTCTCTGGAGGCGTTGCCAGGCCGAGGGTCCGGGCGGAACGAAGCTGCCCGGATGCCTAAAGCTCTACGTCCCGCTGGGTAAGGACGCGCCCTCAGAGGCGCCCTACGGATTCGTCTTTCAGCTAGTGGCCAAACGCGACGGGAGTCTCGTTTGGAGCATGATCGCGTTCGGAGAACGGCACCCGTCCAACGACAGGACCCGGAACGTCTACGAGCGCGCCCACAAGCGTCTGCATGGGCGCTACCCCGCGTAAGCCCTCACGCCGCGTCTACCAGGCGCTACGCGGATTGAGCTCGTCGGAGGTCGTGAACCTCGGGTCCTCGAGATCGGCGGCTGAGTGCCGCAAGCGCCCCTGCGAGTAGCTCCGGCTGGACTCGAACCAGCGACCTCAGCATTATGAGTGCTGCGCTCTAACCGACTGAGCTACGGAGCCAGGTCGGGTCAGGATAGATGCAAGCAGCGCCATGTCTCCGAGCGCCAGGACGGCCAGGGGCACCAGGCCGAGGCCCGCCAGCGCGAGCGCCGCGCGCGTCCGGCCGGCGGCGGCGCCGGCGATGCCGCCCAGCGCCAGCACGAGCCCGCCCAGCGCCAGCGCGAACTCACCGGCGCCGGCCTCGTCCTCCTGGTTCTCGTAGAGCCCCGCGCTCGACGCGTACGCGATCAGCAGCACCCACACCGCCAGCGCCGCCACGACCGCCGCCGCCACGAAGGCTCCTGCCCGTCTCCAGTCCCGCACGCGAATCGATCGGCATGATGAAGGTCGCTGCGACTGCTCGCCGTCCCCAACGTCAGCGAAGGCGCCGATCGCGCCGCCATCGACGCGATCGGCGCCGCCTTCGCGCCCGCGCGCGTGCTCGACGTGCACTCCGACCCCGACCACGGGCGCAGCGTCTTCTGGCTCGCCGCCGAGCAGGGCGAGCTGGCACGCGCTCTCCTCGCGGGCGCGCGCGAGGCGATCGCGCGGATCGACCTGCGCCGGCACACGGGAAGCCACCCGCACGTGGGGGCGATCGACGTCGCGCCGGTCGTGTACCTCGACGAGTCCGAGCGCGGCGCGGCGTGCGCGGAGGCGCTCACGGCGGCCGCCCTGCTCGCAGACGAGCTGCCCGTCTTCCTGTACGGCGACCTGGCCACACGGCCCGAGCAGCGCGAGCGCGCGGACATCCGCACAGGCGGCCCCGCTCGGCTGGCGGAGCGCGTGGCGTCCGGTGAGCTGGCGCCGGACTACGGCCCGGCGCAGCTCGACCCGCAAACCGGCGCCGTGCTCGTGACCGCCCGCCCGCCGCTGATCGCCTTCAACGTGGACCTCGCCAGCGACGACGTCGAGCTCGCGAGGCGAATCGCCGCCGAGCTGCGCGAGTCCGGCGGCGGCCCGCCCGGCGTGCGCGCGATCGGCCTGCACCTGCCGCACCGCGGCCGCGCGCAGGTCTCGTTCAACGTGCACGACCACCGTGCGGCCCCGCTGCGCGAGCTGGTCGCGGCGGTGGCGGAGCGCACGCCGGTGGCCGAGGCCGAGCTGGTCGGGCTCGCGCCCGCGGCCGCCGTGGACGGCCTGGCCGACGCCGTCGCGCTGCGCGGCTTCGACCCCGACCGGCACGTGATCGAGAACGCGTTACGCTCGCTCGGCACGTAGCCATGGCCCAGACCAAGCGCAAGCGTCAACGCAAGCACCGCGGCACCCAGGCCGGCACGATCGAGGCGCGCGGCCGCACCGGCCGCTCGCGCCCGGCGACCGAGGCCAAGGACATCCGCAGGGCGCGGCGCGAGGAGCGCCAGAACAAGCCGCCGTCGTGGAGCAGCTCGTTCAACCGGGCCGCGATCTCGGCGCTCGTCTTCGGCGTCCTGACCGTCCTCGTGTTCGGCTGGAGCGTCGCCCAGGCGATCCCGCTCACGATCGCGATGGTGCTGATCTACCTGCCGCTCAGCTACATGACCGACCGCTTCGTCTACAACCGCCGCCAGCGCCAGAAGGCCGGCGCGGGCCGGTAGCCTCAGGCGCATGGACGTTCGGATGTTCACCGTCGGACCCGTCGCGGAGAACACGTTCCTGTTCAGGCGCGACGGCTCCGACCGCGCGCTGATCGTGGACCCCGGCGACGAGGCGCCGAAGCTCCTCGCCGCGATCGAGGGCCTCGGCGTGACGCTCGACGCGATCCTCCTCACCCACACGCACTTCGACCACGTGGGCGCGGTCGCGCCGGTCGCGAGCGCCACCGGCGCCGAGGTGTGGGTCCCGCGGATCGAGAAGCCGGTGCTCGCCGACATCAACGCGTTCATCCCGTTCCCGGGGATCGGCCCCTACGAGAGCTACGACGCCGAGCACACCGTCTCGGGAGGCGAGAAGCTCGAGCTCGCCGGCTTCGAGATCGACGTGCTCTTCACGCCGGGTCACAGCCCCGGCCACGTGACCTACTCGGTCGCGGACGAGCGCGCGCTCTTCTCGGGCGACGTCCTCTTCCAGGGCTCGGTCGGCCGGACCGACCTCCCCGGCGGCGACTGGGACACGCTGCTCGAGTCGATCCGCACGCTGGTGGACTCGTATCCCGAGGACACGACCGTCTACCCCGGCCACATGGGCATCACGACGCTCGGCGCCGAGCGCCGGACCAACCCCTTCCTGACCGAGCTTGCCCGCGGATAGGGTCCAAGCGCCGCGGGGGACGCTCGACGTCCTCCCGGACGAGGGCGCCCGCCGGCTCGCCCTGCGCGGCCTGGCCGACGAGGTGCTCGCCGGCTACGGGCCGATGGAGACGCCGGTCTTCGAGGCGACCGAGCTGTTCGAGCGCGGCGTGGGCGAGACGACCGACATCGTCGAGAAGGAGATGTTCACGTTCGAGGACCAGGGCGGCCGGTCGGTGAGCCTGCGTCCCGAGGGCACCGCCGGCGTCTGCCGCGCCTACCTCGAGCACGGGATGCACAAGCTCCCGCAGCCCGTGAAGGTCCGCTACTGGGGCCCGTTCTTCCGCTACGAGGCGCCGCAGGCCGGCCGTTACCGCCAGTTCACGCAGGTGGGCGTCGAGGCGATCGGCTCCGACGACCCGTCGCTCGACGCCGAGGTGATCCTGCTGCTCGCCGAGCTGCTGGAGCGGGCGCAGGTGCGCGGCGTGCGCCTGCGCGTGTCGAGCCTCGGCACGCCCGCGACGCGGCGCGAGTACTCGGACGAGCTGCGCGACCACCTGCGCGAGCACGAGGACCGGCTCTCGGACGACGTGCGCGCACGCCTCGACCGCAACCCGCTGCGCGCCTTCGACTCCGACCACCCCGGAACGCGCGCGGTGGTCGCGGACGCTCCACGCCTGCTCGACCGGCTCGACCCCGAGGACGAGGCGCACTTCGCGAGCGTCCGCGCGCTCCTCGACGAGGAGGAGCTCGACTACGAGGTCGACTCGACGCTGGTCCGCGGGCTCGACTACTACACGCGGACCGTGTTCGAGTTCTCGAGCGACGCGCTAGGCGCGCAGAGCCAGCTCGGCGGCGGCGGGCGCTACGACGGCCTGGTCGAGCAGCTCGGCGGTCCGCCGACGCCCGGCGTCGGCTTCGCCGCCGGGGTCGAGCGCATCCTGCTGGCGTCCGAGCTCGCCGGCGAGCCGCTCGGGCCGCTGGTCTACGTGGTCCCCCACCACGCGGGCAGGGGCTTCGCCCTGGTGCGCCGGCTCCGGCGCGAGGGGATCGCGGCCGCGATGGAGCAGGCCGGGCGCTCGATGAAGGGTCAGCTCAAGCAGGCGAACAGGCTGGGTGTCCGATGGGTCGCGATCGTCGGTGACGAGCTCGAGCTCAAGGACATGGAGTCCGGCGAGCAGCGCCCGGTCGCGTCCGAGGACGAGCTCGTGGAGGCCGTGCGGTGAGGCCGCCGCGGGCCAACGCCTACCGCACGGCCTGGGCCGGCGACCTGCGCGCCGAGCACGACGGCCAGGAGCACCGCGTCGCCGGCTGGGTCCACCGCCGCCGCGACCACGGCGGGCTGATCTTCATCGACCTGCGCGACCGCACCGGGCTGCTCCAGGTCGTCTTCCATCCGGAGAGCGCTCCCGAGGCGCACGCCGCGGCGCACGCGCTGCGCGGCGAGGACGTGATCAGCGTGAGCGGGCGCGTGGCGCGGCGCGAGGAGGGCACGGTCAACCCGAACCTGCCGACCGGCGAGATCGAGCTGAAGGTGGACGAGCTCGCGCAGCTCGCCGACGCCGACACGCCGCCGTTCCAGATCGACGACGAGGGCGCCGTGGCCGAGGAGCTCAGGCTGCGCTACCGCTACCTCGACCTGCGCCGCGAGCGGATGCGCGAGGCGATGGCGCTGCGCAGCCGGGTGTGCGCCGCGATCCGCGACCACCTCCTCGGCGAGGACTTCCTCGAGATCGAGACGCCGATGCTCACGCGCTCCACGCCCGAGGGCGCGCGCGACTACCTCGTGCCGAGCCGGGTGCAGCGCGGCTCCTGGTACGCGCTGCCGCAGTCGCCCCAGCTCTTCAAGCAGCTCTTCATGGTGTCCGGGCTCGAGCGCTACTTCCAGATCGTCCGCTGCTTCCGCGACGAGGACCCGCGCGCCGACCGCCAGCCCGAGTTCACCCAGCTCGACATCGAGATGTCGTTCGTGGAGGAGGAGGACGTCTACGAGCTGATCGACCCGCTGCTCGAGTCGGTGCTCGCGCTCGCGGGGATCGAGATCGAGATCCCGCTGCCTCGGATGGCCTACGACGAGGCGATCCTCCGCTACGGCACCGACCGCCCCGACCGCCGGCCCGGAATGGAGATAGAGGACCTCAGCTCGGTGTTCGAGTCCTCCGAGTTCAACGCGTTCGCCGGCGCGATCGCGGGCGGCGGCGTGGTGCGCGGCTTCCGCGCGAGCGGCGGCGAGTGGCCGCGGCGGCGCTTCGACGAGCTGACCGAGCGGGCGAAGTCGCTCGGGGCGAAGGGGCTCGTCTGGGCGATCGTCGAGTCCGGCGACGGCGGCCTGGGCTGGCGCTCGCCGGTCGCGAAGTTCCTTTCGGCGGCCGAGATGACGGCCGCGATCGAGGCGCTCGGGGCGGGGGAGGGCGACGTGCTGCTGCTGGTGGCCGACGACGCTCCGGTCGCCGCGAAGGTGCTCGGCGAGCTGCGGCTCGAGGTGGCGGGGCCGCAGGAGGGCCACGACCTGCTCTGGGTCGTGGACTTCCCGATGTTCGAGTACGACGAGGGGGAGGGGCGGCTCGACCCGCTCCACCACCCGTTCACCGCCCCGACCGGCGATCTCGACGGCGACCCGGCGCGGTGGCGCAGCCGCGCGTACGACGTGATCATGGACGGCTGGGAGCTGGGCGGCGGATCGATCCGCATCAACACGATCGACGTCCAGGAGAAGGTCTTCGACGCGATCGGCCTCCCGCGCGAGGAGGCCCGCGAGCGCTTCGGGTTCCTGCTCGAGGCGTTCCGCTACGGGGCGCCGCCGCACGGCGGGATCGCCTTCGGCCTCGACCGCGTGGTGGCGCTGCTCGCGGGCCGCGACTCGATCCGCGACGTGATCGCCTTCCCCAAGACCTCGACGGCCCAGGACCTGCTCACGGGTGCGCCCGCACCGGTCGACGAGGCGCAGCTCCGCGAGCTGGGCGTGCGCGTCACCCAGCCGCCGCAGCCGCCGTCGACGGGCTAGCGCGCGCGGCGCTAACGTTCGCCCCGGCCCTGGCCTGTTCGCCAGCCGTCCGGTTCGGTTGAGCCAACACCACCGAATAAGGGTGCCCCACTCGGGCCGGCTCGTGGGCCGTCCCGGAGGGCGCCCGAACTTGCAGAAGCAGGTTCAACACAAGGACGGCAGCGGCACGCCGGGGCTGCCTTTGCGCGCCGCGCCGGAGCCTTCTCTTTAATACAGGGAGGAACTGGCTCCCGTGCCCGACGGCCTCTCGATCCCGCCCCTGGAGGACCACCTCGCGGCCCCGCGCGGTCGCGGTCGCCTGCGCGGCTGCGCTCACGCCGGCAGCGCGGGCGGAGCTCCGTGCGGCGACCTCGTGAGGATCGGGGTCGAGCTGCGCGACGGCGAGGTCGCGGATGCGGGCTTCGACGCCCACGGGTGCGCCGCCGCCCGCGCGGCGGGCAGCGCCGTCGTCGAGCTGGTGCGGGGGCGCCCGGCGCTCGTGGCGGCGCGGATCTCGCCCGCGCGCGTCAGCGAGGAGCTGGGCGGCCTGTCGCCGGAGCGCCGCCACGCGGCCGAGCTGGCCGCGGACGCGCTGCACCGGGCGCTGGGAGCGGCCGCGGCCGACCCGGGCGCCGCGCTGGCGCCCGAGGCGGTTGCCGGCCGCACCCTCGTCGCGATGTCCGGCGGCGTGGACAGCGCGGTGGCCGCCCACCTCTGCCGCGAGCGCGGCGACGACGTGGTGGCGGTCACGCTCGAGCTGTGGTCCGACGCCGCGAATGACGGCACCCGCAGCTGCTGCTCGCCCCAGGCCGTGACCGGCGCCCGCGCGCTCGCGCACCGCATGGGCCTCCCGCATCTCACGCTCGACCTGAGCGAGGCGTTCCGCCGCGAGGTGGTGGGCGACTTCCTCGCCGGCCACGCCGCCGGCACCACCCCCAACCCCTGCGTGCGCTGCAACGGGCTGGTCCGGTTCGCCGCGATGCTCGGCCTGGCCGAGCGCGCCGGGGCCGCACGACTCGTGACCGGCCACTACGCCCGCATCGCGCGCGACGAGCACGGCCCGCTCGTCCGCACCGCAGCCGACCCGGCGAAGGACCAGGCCTACATGCTGGCCCGCCTCGACCCGGCGCTGCTCGACCGGCTCGAGTTCCCGCTCGGCGAGCTCGCGAAGCCGCGCGTGCGCGCTATCGCGCGGGCGGCCGGCCTGCCGGTGGCGAGCAAGCCCGACAGCCAGGACCTCTGCTTCCTCGCCGGCACGAGCGCCCACGCGTTCATGCGCCGCCACGACGGCCCGGGGGACCGCCCCGGCGAGGTCGTGGACGAGCGCGGCCGCGTCCTCGGCACCCACGCCGGCCAGCACCGCTTCACCGTCGGCCAGCGCCGCGGCCTGGGGATCGCCGCGCCCGAGCCGCTCTACGTGGTGCGCAAGGACGCCGCCTCGAACCGCGTCACGGTGGGACCGCGCAGCTCGCTGGCCCGCCGGTCGGTCGCCGTCGCGGGGGTCACGCTCCACCGCGACTCGGCCGCCGTCGACCGGGTGAAGCTGCGCTACCGCTCCGAGCCGGTCCCCTGCCGCGTGAGCGGCGATGCCCGCGCCGGCCGCCACGGCCGCCTCGAGCTCGAGCTCGGCGACGAGGTGCACGGGGTGGCCCCCGGCCAGACCGCCTGCCTGCTGCGGCGCGACGAGGTCGTCGGATGGGCGACCATTGGCGCCGGCGACGCACATGCCCCACCGTCAACCCCCCTACCGATGAGCGAGGTGGCCCTTGCCACGTGACAGGATCGAGCTGACTACGCCGGTGGGACGCGCCTGGGAGGCCGTCGTCCGGATGGTGCTGGGCGGGATCGCGGACCGCCTCGATCTCGGCTTCGACCAACTCGACGACCTCCAGCTCGCCGTCGAGCGGCTGCTGGCCGAGGGCGACCCGAAGGACCCCGTCTCGCTCTCGTTCGAGCTGACCGAGGGCGGGGTGCGCGCCCGCATCGGGCCGCTGCGCGACACGGCGCTCGCCGAGGCGCTCCAGGGTCCCGAGCCGCCGCCGGGCGTGCTCACGCTGCCGCGCATCCTCTCGACCGTCGTCGACTCGTACGGCATCGAGGAGGTCGCCGACGGCCATCTGATCGTCCGCCTGGAGAAGCTCGTAAGAGGACAGTGACCGGGTTGCAGCACGCATCCGACGACCGGGAGCTGCTCCGCCGCTACCACGTGGACGGGGACCCGAGCGCGCGCGAGGAGCTCGTCAACCGGCACCTGCCGCTGGTGCGCTCGCTCGCGCGCCGCTACGCGGGCCGCGGCGAGTCGCTCGAGGACATCGAGCAGGTCGGCGCGATCGGGCTGATCAAGGCGATCGACCGCTACGAGCTCTCGCGCGAGGTCGCCCTGACCACGTACGCCACGCCGAACGTCGTCGGCGAGATCAAGCGCCACTTCCGCGACAAGGGCTGGGCGATCCGGGTGCCGCGCGCGCTCCAGGAGCTGAACGGCAAGATGGGCCCGACGATCGAGCGGCTCACCTCCAAGCTGGGCCGCTCGCCGAGCATCGCCGAGATCGCGGCCGAGTTCGACGTCTCCACCGAGCAGGTGCTGGAGGCGCTCGAGGCCGGCTCGGCCTACGCGCCGCTGTCGCTGTCGGCCGGCCCGAGCGGCGACGAGGAGCTCGACCCGATGGAGACGATCGGCGAGCTCGACGAGGAGTTCGAGCGCACCGACGACCGCACCTCGCTCGAGCCGGCGCTCGCCGCCCTGCCGGACCGCGAGCGCGAGATCCTGCGCATGCGCTTCGAGGAGGGCCTCACGCAGACCCAGATCGCCGAGCGGATCGGCATCTCGCAGATGCACGTCTCGCGGCTGATCCGCCGCTCGCTCGAGCGGATGCGCAACCAGCTCACGTAGGCAGGCGCGGGGCGCCCGCGCGGCGAATAGCTCCGCGTGACCACCGAGGTACCGGAGCCGGTCCCGACCACGGCCGACGCGGACGTCCCCGCGGTCGCGATCCGCTCGCCGCTCGAGCTGTTCTGGCGCCGCCTGCGCACGGACCGGCTCGCGCTCGTCTCGCTCGGGTTCATCGTCTTCCTCGTGATCGTCGCGGCGCTGGCGCCGGTCATCGAGGACCTCGCCGGCGCGCGCCCGCCGAACGAGCCCGGCAAGCGGTTCCTCGACCCGGCGTTCGGAACCCCGACGGGCCCGAGCTCCGAGAACCTCTTCGGCGTCGACCCGCTCGGGCGCGACCTGTTCAGCCGCGTCCTGCACGGCGCGCGCGTCTCGCTGCTCGTGGCGCTGGCGGCCACGGGGCTGGCCGTGGCCATCGGCACGCTCGTGGGGATGATCGCCGGCTACTACCGCGGCTGGGTCGACACGCTGCTCTCGCGGCTGGTCGACGTGGTGCTCGCGTTCCCGATCCTGCTGCTGGCGCTCGGCGTGGCGGCGGCCTGCTCGCTCGGCCAGGGCTGCTTCGGCGGGCTGATCGAGCCCGGGCTCGGGGTCGTGATCTTCGTGATCGCCTTCGTCAACTGGACGGTCGTGGCGCGGATCGTGCGCGGGCAGGTGCTCTCGCTGCGCGAGCGCGAGTTCGTGGAGGCGGCACGCTCGCTCGGCGCCTCCGACCGCCGCATCCTCGCGCGGGAGATCCTGCCCAACCTCACGGCGCCGCTGATCGTCTACACGACGCTCCTGATCCCGCAGAACATCCTGTTCGAGGCGGCGCTCTCGTTCCTGGGCGTCGGCGTCCAGCCGCCGGACGCGAGCTGGGGCAAGATGCTGGCCGACGCGAGCGACGTGTTCGAGTCCGCCTGGTGGTACATGCTGTTCCCCGGCGCGGCGCTGCTGCTGACCGTTCTCGCGTTCAACATCCTCGGCGACGGGCTGCGCGACGCCCTCGACCGCCGCGCCGTCCGCGCCTGAAACTACCCCCCGGGCCGGCGCAGGAACACGGCGCGCCGCCGCGAAACCCCGATCCGCAAGCAACCGGGAGTGTCCAAGATGCGCGGTCTGTGGCTGATGGTGCTCGTAGCGTGCGCGCTCGCCTTCGCGGGCTGCGGCGACGACGAGGCGAAGAAGGGCGGGACCCTCACCGTCATGGCGACGGACGACATCCAGTACATGGACCCGGGCGCGATGTACTACCAGTTCGACTACATGGTGCTGGCGCAGCCCGGCCACCGCGCGCTCTATGGCTGGAAGGCCGGCGACACCAAGCCGGTGCCGGACCTCGCCACCTCGATGCCGCAGGTGAGCGACGGGGGCAAGACGCTGAAGATCACGCTCCGCAAGGGCGTCAAGTTCAGCCCGCCGGTGAACCGCGAGGTCACCTCGGCCGACGTCAAGTACGCCCTCGAGCGGCTCTTCCTGCCGCAGGTCGGCAACGGCTACGCGCTGACCTACATGAACGGGATCGTGGGCAACGCCGAGTACACGGAGGGCAAGGCGAAGGACGTCAAGGGCATCGAGACGCCCGACCCGCAGACGCTGATCATCAAGCTCACCGAGCCGTCCTTCGCGCTCGCCAGCGCCAACGCGCTCGCGCTGCCCGGCAGCGCGCCCGTCCCCAAGGACTACGCGGAGAAGTACGACAAGGGCGAGACCTCGACCTACGGCGAGCACGCGGTGTTCACCGGCCCGTACATGGTCAAGAACGACAAGTCCGGCAAGCTCACCGGCTGGCAGCCCGGCAAGCGGATCGAGCTCGTCCGCAACCCGAGCTGGAGCTCCGAGGGCGACTTCCGCGAGGCCAACCTCGACCGCATCGTCGTGAACCTCGGCGCCGACGCGACGGTGGCCAGCCGCCAGATCCTGAACGGCAAGGGCATGGTCAACGGCGACTTCGCCGCGCCGCCCACCCCGATCCTCAAGCAGGCGCTCGAGTCCCGCGAGGACCAGATCGACATCGTGCCGAGCCAGGGCAACCGCTACGTCTCGCTCAACACCACGATCAAGCCGCTCGACGACCTGAACGTGCGCAGGGCGATCTTCGCCGTCACCGACCGCGACGAGCTGCGCCTGACGCGCGGCGGCGAGCAGCTCGGGACGGTGGGCACCCACTTCATCCCGCCGGGCATCCCCGGCTTCGAGGAGGCGGGCGGCGAGGCCGGGCCGGACTTCGACTTCGTGAAGAACCCCAACGGCGACGTGGAGCTGGCGAAGGAGTACATGCGCAAGGCGGGCTTCGAGTCCGGCATGTACGAGGGGCCCGAGCTGCTGATGGTCGGCGACGACGAGGTGCCGAGCAACCGCACGGCCGAGGCCGTCCAGGCCCAGCTCGCGAAGATCGGCATCAAGGTGAAGCTGCGCCAGGTCCCGCACGAGACGGTCCTGTCGGAGTTCTGCCAGCAGCCGCCGGCCAAGGTGGCGATCTGTCCGAACCTCGGCTGGGCGAAGGACTTCTACGACGCCCAGAGCTTCATGGACCTGCTGTTCAGCGGCGAGCAGATCCAGCAGGAGGGCAACTACAACCACTCCGAGCTGAACGACCCGGAGATCAACAAGCGGATCACCGAGGCCGCCGCGATCCAGGACCCGCGCGAGCGGGCGAAGGCGTACGGCCAGCTCGACCGCGACATCACCGGCCTGGCGGTCGTCGTCCCCTGGCTCTGGGACAACCAGGTCAACATCAGGTCGTCGGACGTGAAGGGCGTCGTGAACGCCTTCAACTCCACCTACGACCTGAACTTCGTCTCGATCGAGTAGGGGCGGAGACGACGGGGTGACGGGCTACGTCACCCGCCGGCTGGCGTGGGTGATCGTGCTGCTGCTCCTCGTGAGCGGCATCACCTTCGTCGTCTTCTACACGCTGCCGACCAGCGACCCCGCGGTGCTGCGCGCGGGGCGCGGGGCCACGCCGGAGCGGATCGAGCAGGTGCGCCACGCCCTCCGGCTCGACCAGGCCTGGTACGCGCAGTTCTGGCACTTCCTGAAGGACCTGGTCCTCCACTTCGACCTCGGCTACAGCTACCAGACGAACACGCCCGTCCGCGACCAGATCGCGGACCGACTGCCGGCCACGGTCTCGCTGGCGGCGGGCGCGGCCGTCGTGTCGCTGATCGCCGGGATCGCCGTGGGCACGCTCTCGGCGGCGCGGCCGCGGTCGCTCGCCGACCGGCTCGCGATGGGCGCGGCGCTGATCGGGGTGTCGGCGCCGGTGTACTGGCTCGGCCTGGTCGCGCTCTACCTGTTCGCCAAGGACATCGGGACGGTGGAGGTCTTCGAGGGCGCCGGGAGCTACACCGGCATCACCGAGGACCCGTGGCGGTGGCTCCAGTCGCTGATCCTGCCGTGGCTCGTGCTGTCGGCGTCGTTCGCGGCCGTCTACGCGCGGCTCCTGCGCGGCAGCATGCTCGAGGCGCTCGGGGAGGACTACGTGCGCACGGCGCGGTCCAAGGGCCTGCGCGAGCGGCGCGTGGTGGGCCGGCACGCGCTGCACGCGGCCATCACGCCGCTCGTGAGCGTGGCCGGCGTGGACATCGGCGTGCTGCTCGGCGGCGCGATCCTCACCGAGAGCGTCTTCGACATCCCCGGGATCGGGCTGCTCGCGTACGACTCGATCCTCGCCGGGGACCTGCCGGTGATCCAGGGGACGGTCCTCCTGGGCGGCATCTTCATCGTCGCCGCGAACCTGCTCGTGGACCTCATGTACGCGTTCATCGACCCGCGGGTGCGCTACGGGTGACGCCGCTGCTCGAGGTCCGCGACCTGCGGATCGCCTTCGACACCGAGGCCGGCCGGCTGGTGGCGGCGGACGGCGTCTCCTTCGAGGTCGCGCCGGGCGGCGCGCTCGGGATAGTGGGGGAGTCCGGCTCCGGCAAGAGCGTGACGAGCCTCGCGGTGATGGGCCTGCAGCGCGGCGCGGAGGTCAGCGGCGAGGTGGTCTTCGAGGGGCGCGACCTGCTCGCGCTCTCGGAGCCCGAGATGCGCCACGTGCGCGGGAACGAGATCGCGATGGTCTTCCAGGACCCGCTCTCCTCGCTGCACCCGCTGAAGCGCGTCGGCGCGCAGGTCGCGGAGGCGGTGCGCGCGCACCGGCCGGTGAGCCGCGCCGCCGCCCGCGCGCGCGTGCTCGAGCTGCTGACGCTGGTGGAGCTGCGCGACCCGCCGCGCGTGGCGCGCGCCTACCCGCACGAGCTCTCGGGCGGCATGCGCCAGCGCGCGATGATCGCGGTCGCGCTGGCGAACGAGCCGCGGCTGCTGCTCGCCGACGAGCCCACGACCGCGCTCGACGTGACCGTGCAGGCCCAGATCCTCGCCCTGCTCGGGCGCCTGCGCGAGGAGCTCGGCATGGCGCTCGTGATCGTGACCCACGACCTCGGGGTGATCGCCGCGACCGCCGAGCGGGTCGCCGTGATGTACGCCGGCAGGATCGTGGAGCGCGCGCCCGCCGCGACGATCTTCCGCGCCCCCGAGCACCCGTACACCTGGGGGCTGCTGCGCTCGGTGCCGCGCCTCGACACGCCGCGCGACGCCCCGCTGATGGCGATCGAGGGCAGCCCGCCGAGCCCGCTCGCGCGGCCGGCCGGGTGCAGCTTCCACCCGCGCTGCCCCTACGTCCGCGACGCGCACCGCCGGGTGGACCCGCCGCTCGAGCCCGCCGAGGGCGATCCGGCGCACGAGGTCGCGTGCCTGCTTCCGGCCAGGACGCGGCGCGAGCTCTGGGCGAAGGCGTGGGAGGACCGGTGAGCGCTCCGCTGATCGAGGCCCGCGAGCTCGCGAAGTCGTTCGGCGGCGTGCGGGCGGTGGACGGGGTCTCGTTCGAGGTGGCCGAGGGCGAGGCGTTCGGGCTGGTGGGCGAGACCGGCTCCGGCAAGACCACGACCGCGCGGATCGTGGCCCGGTTGATCGACCCGACGTCCGGGACCGTGAGCTTCGCCGGCCGCGACCTCGCCCGGCTCTCGCGCGCCGAGACGAAGGCGCTGCGCCGCGACGTCGCGATGGTCTTCCAGGATCCCTACTCGTCGCTCAACCCCCGCAAGACGGTGGGCACGATCGTGGCCGAGCCGTTCGCCGTCCACGGCCTGCTGACCGGGCGCGGCGAGCGCCGGCGGGCGGTGCAGGAGCTGATGGAGCGCGTGGGGCTCAACCCTGAGCACTACAACCGGCTTCCGCACGAGTTCTCCGGCGGCCAGCGCCAGCGCGTGGGCATCGCGCGCGCCCTGGCCCTGCGGCCGCGGCTGATCCTCGCGGACGAGCCGGTCTCGGCGCTCGACGTCTCGATCCAGGCCCAGATCCTGAACCTGCTGCGCGAGCTGCGCCGTGACCTCGGGCTCACGCTCGTCCTGATCTCGCACGACCTCGCGGTGGTCCGCTACATGTGCGAGCGGGTGGCGGTCATGCGCGAGGGCCGGATCGTGGAGCTGGCGGCCGCGGACGAGCTATTCGAGCGCCCCGCGCACGAATACACGCGGGCGCTGCTCGCCGCGGTTCCCGCTCCACCAGCGGACCTTTAGCCCCCTATCGGGCATTGCACGGACTTATTCACTCAAATGGGGGTGTTGACAGTCTCGAACTTCCACGCTTAGTGTGGATCACGCATAGGAACGGCCCGACCACCTGGACGTTCGTCTGGCGGTTCGGGAAAAGTCTCGGACGCAAGGGGAGCCCGATATGCCCGCCTCGAGGCGCTAGCTGATACGCACTGGGCGGGGACGGCCCAATGGCTGCCCCGCCCTTTTGCGTCAGTTCCTGGCAGGTACCCCGCTCCGCTCTCAGAACTTGCGCGCAACCCTGAACCTTCTCCGGCTCGAGCCTCGCGCTCGCCGCTTCTTCGCCGCCTACGGGCAGTCGGCGCTCGGCAACGGCGCCGGCTACGTGGCGCTCGTCGTGCTCGCCTACCAGGCCTGGCACTCGCCGTGGGCGATCTCGCTGGTCCTGCTGGCCGACTTCCTGCCCGCGATGCTCTTCGGCCCGCTCTTCGGCGCGGCCGCCGACCGCTGGTCGCGGCGCCGGCTCGCGATCCTCAGCGACGTGGTCCGGGCGCTGGCCTTCCTGGGCGTCGCCCTCGTGGGCGGCATCTGGGCGATCGTCGCGTTCGCGCTGCTCGCCGGCGCCGGCGCGGGCATCTCGAGCCCGGCGACGCTCGCGGCGCTGCCGAGCCTCCTCGACGACGAGGAGCGCCTCCCCGCGGCCACCTCGCTCTACGGCGCGCTCACCGACGCCGGCCGCGCGGTCGGCCCGGCGATCGCCGGGCTCGGCCTGCTGGTCGCGAGCGCCGAGGCGGTCGCGGCGGTCAACGGCCTCACCTTCCTGGTCTCGGCGCTCGTGCTCGCCACGCTGCGCTTCGGCGAGCGGCTCGAGCGGGCGGCGGGCGCCGCGGCGGCGAGCCTCCTGCGCGAGGCGCGCGAGGGCGTGAGCGCCACCGCGCGCATGTCGGGCATCCGCGTGCTCGTCGGCGCGTCCAGCGGGCTGCTCCTGTTCGCGGCGATGCTGAACGTCACCGAGCTCTTGGTGGCCGAGGACCTCGGATCCGGCGACACCGGCTACTCGGCGCTGGTCGCCACCGCCGGGCTCGGCTTCGTGCTCGGCTCCCTGGCGGGCGCCAACGGGGCTCCGATCGCGGAGCTGAAGCGCCGCTACCTCGGCGGGATCCTCGTGATGGCGCTCGGCATCGGGCTGTTCGGCATCGCCCCGGTCTACGTGCTGGCGCTGGTGGGGCTCGGCCTGACGGGCGTCGGCAACGGCCTGCTGCTCACGCACGAGCGCCAGATCTTCCAGAAGGTCGTCCCCGACCGCCTGCTCGGACGCGCGTTCGCGTTCGCCGATACGGCCGGCTGCTGGGCGTTCGCGATCGCGTTCGCGAGCGCCGGGGCCCTGCTCGCGCAGTTCGGCTCGCAGGCGGTCCTGCTCGGTGCCGCTTGCGGCGCGGGCCTGATCTGGGCGGGCGCGGCGCTCGCCCTGCGCTCGACCTGGACCCGGGCGCCCGAGCCGAGCTACGCCGAGAGCTCGAGCGCCGGCTCGGCGTTGCCGGCCAGCACCGCGCGCAGCGCGTCGGTGTAGCGCGCGTCGTCGGGCCGCGCGAGGTCGGCCTCGACGACGGCCACCAGCGCCTCGACGACCCGCGGCTCGAACTGCGTTCCGGAGTTCGAGCGCAGCTCGGCAACGGCCTCGGCGACCGGCATCGCCTTCCGGTAGGGCCGGTTGGTGGTCATCGCGCTGTAGGCGTCGCAGCAGAAGACGATGCGAGCGGCCTCCGGGATGTCCTCGCCGGTCAGGCCGTCGGGGTAGCCGCGGCCGTCCCAGCGCTCGTGGCAGGAGCGGACGATGGCACCGACCTTGGCGAGCCGGCCGCCGACGCGGTCGAGGAGCGCCTGACCCTCGAGCGTGTGCGTCTTCATCAGCGCGAACTCCTCGTCGGTGAGCTTCGCCGGCTTGTTGAGGATCTCGTTCGGGATCGCGATCTTGCCGACGTCGTGGAGCAGCGCGGCTATCTCGAGCTCCTGGCGCTTCTCGTAGCCCATGCCGAGCTCGTCGGCCACGGCGGCGGCCAGCTCCACGACCGAGCGGCAGTGGCTCGCCGTGTAGTTGTCCTCGGCCTCGACCACGTCGGAGAGGACCATCACGGTCCCGCGGTAGGCCTGGTTGAGCTCGAGCGCGGCGGCGTAGCGCTCGCGGCGCTCGTCCGAGAAGAGCTGCATCAGCAGGAAGAAGGGGACGATCCCGGCAAGCGCGACCGGCGCCTGCTCGGCGACGGCGGCGACGATCAGCGCGATCGGGCTGAGCAGCGCGTCGATGCGGGCGCTGTGCGCGAACGAGAGGCTGAAGGCGTCGCGCGGCTTGAACCCGTGGATCAGCGAGTCGTTGACGAGGATCACGAGGCCTCCGGCCACCACCTGGGCGGCGAGCGCCACGCCGTAGCCGAGCAGGTTCGCCACCGCGACCGAGCCGGGGGCGAGCAGGGCGATGGCTGCGACCGCGGCGATCGAGTGCCAGGCGTCGCCGACGAAGTAGAGCCAGCGGTCGGGGTGCATCTGGCCGCCGACGAAGTCGGGGATCCTGGCCAGCACGTAGGCGGCCGCCACGAGCGCCGGCACGAGCGGCAGCGGCGCGATCAGCAGGAGCGGCACGAAGGCGAGCTGGTCGACGCAGGCCTCGACCGTGCCGACCTCGAAGCGGATCCGGCGGGCGATCGCGAGCAGGCCGACGAGGGCCATGAGCACGAACGGGTCCGCGTCGCGGTTCGCCGGGACGATGAGGGCCACGACGGTGGCCGCCGCGCCGAAGCTGACGGCTATCCCGCCGGCCACCAAGCGCTCGCGCGCGGGCATGGGGCGCTGCTCGCGCTCCCTGGCCTCTCCGACGAGCTCAGCGACGTCCATGCGCTGACCTTTCTCGGCGTGCGCGCGCATACGCGGGAGAAGCTGCAGCTTTTGCGCACCTTTCCTCGGCGAAAGCGGTGCCCCAGAAAGCTGCTTTAGGGGCGCCGGTCGGGGGTTTTCTCGGGGATACACTGGCCGCGTGACGGCGGCCGAGCTGAGGGAGCGCTACCTCTCGTTCTTCGAGTCGCGCGACCACCGGCGCATGTCCTCGGCCTCGCTGGTGCCGCCGACCTACGACCCGTCGGTGCTGCTCACGACCGCCGGGATGCAGCCGTTCAAGCCGTTCTTCCGCGGCGAGGAGCCGCCGCCGCACCACCGGCTCACGTCCTGCCAGAAGTGCTTCAGGACGACGGATATCGAGAACGTCGGGCTCACGGCTCGTCACCTGACTTTCTTCGAGATGCTCGGGAACTTCTCCTTCGGCGACTACTTCAAGCAGGGCGCCGTGCAGTTCGCCTGGGAGCTGTCGACGGAGGGGTTCGGCTTCCCGGCCGACCGGATCTGGGTGACGGTCTTCGGCGGTGACGAGGAGCTCGGCCTCGGGCCGGACGAGGAGGCGATCGGCTTCTGGCGCGAGGTCGGCGTGCCGGACGAGCGCATCGTGCAGCTCGGCCGCGAGGACAACTTCTGGCAGGCGGGGCCGACGGGGCCGTGCGGGCCGTGCTCGGAGCTCTACTACGACCGCGGGCCGGACTTCGGCCCCGACGCGGACCGGCCGGGCGACGACACCGAGCGCATCCTCGAGTACTGGAACCTCGTGTTCATGCAGTACGAGCTGCACGGCGACGGCTCGCTCACGCCGCTGCCCAAGACCGGCATCGACACCGGCCTCGGCCTCGACCGGACCGCCGCGATCCTCCAGGGCGTCCCGTCGGTCTACGAGAACGACCAGTTCGCGCCGCTGGTCGAGCTCGGGCGCGAGCTCGCGACCGTCGACGACCCGCCGGTCCGCGCACTGCGCATCCTGGCCGACCACGGGCGCGGCATGACGTTCCTCTTGGCCGACGGCGTGGTGCCGTCGAACGAGGACCGCGGCTACATCCTGCGGCGCATCATGCGCCGGGCGGTGCAGCAGGGGCGCTCGATCGGGATCGAGTCCGACCTGCTCACCGCGCTCTGCGAGCGGACGATCGAGGTGATGGGCGGCGCCTATCCCGAGCTGCGCGAGCGCGCCGGCGAGATCGCGCGCTGGGCGGGCGCGGAGGAGGAGGCGTTCACGCGCACGCTGCGCCAGGGCGAGCGGCTGCTCCAGGACCTCGTCGGGCGGGCGAAGGCCGAGGGAACCTCGTGGATCCCGGCGGAGGAGGCGTTCAAGCTGCACGACACGTTCGGCTTCCCCTACGAGCTGACCAAGGAGCTGCTCGCCGACGAGGGGCTGGCGGTCGACGACCAGGGCTTCGAGGAGCTGATGGAGCAGGCGCGCGAGGTCGCGCGCGGCGGCGCGGCGCGCAGCACCGACGGCCGCCACGACGACGTCTTCGAGCTCGCCCAGCTCTCCGGCTTCGAGACCAGGTTCGTGGGCTACGAGACGCTCGAGGCCGAGACCGTCCTCGGCGCGCTCAAGCCGGCCGCCGGCGGGCGCCTGCTCGCGAAGCTCGAGGAGAGCCCGTTCTACGCGGAGGGCGGCGGCCAGGTGGCGGACACCGGCGTCGTGGAGACGCCGTCGGGGCGCGCGCGGATCGAGATGGTCTACCGCGTGGGCGACGACCAGGTGGTCGCGCTCGACGTCGAGGAGGGCTCGCCGGGCGCGGGCGAGCGCGCGCGGGCGGTCGTGGACCGCGAGCGGCGCCTCGCGACGATGGCCAACCACACCGCCACGCACCTGCTGCACGCCGCGCTGCGCAGGCTGCTCGGGACCCACGTGCGGCAGGCGGGCTCGTACGTCGGGCCCGACAAGCTGCGCTTCGACTTCACGCACGGCGAGCGGCTGTCGGCGCAGCAGGCGAGCGAGGTCGAGGAGCTGGTCAACCGCTGGGTGATCGACAACCACCCGGTGCGCGCCGTGCAGACGACGCGCACCGAGGCCGAGGCGCTCGGGGCGATGGCGCTGTTCGGCGAGAAGTACGGCGACTGGGTGCGGATGGTCGAGGTCGAGGAGGTCTCGCGCGAGCTGTGCGGCGGCACGCACGTGGCGCACACGGCCGAGGTGGGCCTGTTCGAGCTGGTGACCGAGACCTCCAGCGCCGCCAACGTGCGCCGCATCGAGGCGCTCACCGGTTCGGAGGGCGTCGCCGCCTCCCGCGCCCGGGCGCACGAGCTGCGGGAGCTGGCGGCGCTGCTGCGGGTGCCCGAGCGCGAGGTCGGCGACGCGGTGCGCAAGCTCACCGAGCGGGTGAAGGAGCTCGAGCGCAAGCCGCGCGAGTCCGACCGCGAGCTGGCGGGTGGGCTCGCGGAGGGGGCGGAGGAGGTCGCGGGCGTGCGGCTCGTCGCGCAGATCGTGGAGTCGCTCGACGCCAAGCGGCTGCTCGAGCTCTCGGACCGGGTGCGCCAGACGCTCGGCGAGAGCGCCGTGGTGCTCGGCACCGCGGTCGACGGCCGCGTGCACCTGGTGGTCAACGTCGCGCCGCCGGTCGTGGAGCGGGGCGTGAAGGCCGGCGACGTCGTGCGCGAGGCCGCCCAGGTGGTCGGCGGCGGAGGCGGCGGGCGCGACACGATGGCGCAGGCCGGCGGCCGCGACCCCGAGAAGCTGCCGGACGCGGTCGCGGCGGCCCGCCTGGCGATCGAGCGCGTCCTGCGTTGACGCGGGTCGTCGCGCTCGACCACGGCTCGGCACGCTGCGGCGTCGCGGTGTCGGACCCGACCGGCACCCTCGCCTCGCCGCACGGCGCGATCGAGCGGCCCGAGACCGAGCGCGGCCTCGAGGCGATCGCCGAGCTCGTGCGCTCGCTGGGGGCGGAGCGGGTAGTGGTGGGCCTGCCGCGCACGATGGCGGGCGAGGAAGGTCCCCAGGCGGCCGCGGCGCGGTCGTTCGCCGGCCGCGTGGCCCGCGTGGTCGACGTGCCCGTCGAGCTCCACGACGAGCGCCTCACCACCCGCCAGGCCCAGCGCACCGGCGGCGGCGCCGACGAGGACTCCCGCGCCGCCGCGCACCTGCTCGAGGCCTGGCTCGCGGCCCACCCGGCCGCCGGCCGGTCGCCCGGCTGAGACGCCCGGGCGCGGCGGCTTCCCACCCGGGCCGCCGTGGGAGCGAGCGCGTAGGCTTGGCACGCTTGACCGGCGAGCCCCCACGTCAGGACCGTTCGGACGAGGAGCGCGAAGCCGCGCGCCTCGAGCGCGAGCGCGCGCGCGCGGAGCGCGCGGCGAAGCAGGCCGCGCGCGAGGCGGGCAAGCCGCCGCGCGGCAGGGACGCGGGCGACCCGCGCGCGGCGAAGCCGCGGCGCGACCCGCGCGTGCCCGGCTTCCTGCGCGGCCGCCGCGACGGCCCGGGCGGCGAAGCCGGGGCGGAGCCGCCCCGGGCGGAGCCGCCGCGCGCCGAGCCGCCCGCTCGCGCGGACCGGGCGGAGCCGCCGCGCGCGGAGCCGGACCGCGCGGCACCGAGGGCCGCCGCCCCACCCAGCGCCGTTCCCGACCGCGCCGAGGGCGGCGCACCCTCCGCTCGTCCCGCGGTCCACCGCCCCTCCGTCCGCGAGCGGACCGACGCCCTCCTCGCCTCGCGCCGCGGCGGGAAGCCGCCCGGCGGTGGCGCGCCCGGCCAGCGCTCCGGCCGCTTCCGCCGCGGGCGCATCGTCGCCCTCGTGACGCTCCTCCTGCTCGCCGCCGGCGCGCTCTGGATCGTGCTCGCCCTCTTCCAGCCCGGCAAGGGCGACGGCGAGGGGATGGTCGCGATCACCATTCCCAGGGGCGCGGGCGTGAGCGACATCGGCGACCTGCTCGCCGACCGCGGCGTGGTGGACAGCGCCTTCCTGTTCGAGGTCCGCACGCGGCTCGCCGGCAAGAGCGGCGACCTGAAGCCGGGCATCTTCAACCTCAAGCGCGACATGAGCTACGGCGCCGCCATCGACGCGCTCAGCACCGGCCCCGCCCCCGACCTCATCAACGTCACGATCCCGGAGGGCAGCGCCCGGCGGGAGATCGCCGGCCAGATCGAGCAGGCGGGGGTCCGCGGCAGCTACGTGAGGGCGAGCGCGCGCTCGCGCGAGCTGAACCCGCGCCGCTACGGCGCGGCGCGGGCGAAGGACCTCGAGGGCTTCCTGTTCCCGGCCACCTACCAGCTCCGCAAGGGCTCGACCGCGAGGCAGCTCGTCCAGAAGCAGCTCCAGGCGTTCGAGCAGAACTGGAGCAAGGTGAACCTCAGGGCCGCGCGCCGCGCGAACCTGACTCCGTACGACGTGCTGATCATCGCCTCGCTCGTGGAGCGCGAGGCCCAGCTCGACAAGGAGCGCCCGCTGGTCGCCTCGGTCATATACAACCGCCTGCGCGTGGGCATGAACCTCGGGATCGACGCCACGACCCGCTACGCGGTCAATAACTGGACCGGGCCGCTCAGGCAGTCGGAGCTGCGGTCGTCCTCCCCGTACAACACGCGCAACCACGCCGGGCTCCCGCCGGGACCGATCGGCAACCCCGGCCTCGAGTCGATGCGCGCCGCGGCGCGCCCGAAGCGCACCAAGTTCCTCTTCTACGTGGTCAAGCCCGGCACGTGCGGCGAGCACAGCTTCGCCGCGACCGACGCCGAGCACCAGCGCAACGTCGCCGCCTACGATCGCGCCCGCCGGGCCGCCGGCGGCAAGTCCCCCACGACCTGCTGATGCAGACGCTCTGCGGGGTGCTCGGCCACCCCGTCGGCCACAGCCGCTCGCCCGCGATCCACGACGCCGCCTACGCGGAGCTGGGCCTCGACTGGCGCTACGTGAAGCTGCCGGTCCCGCCCGAGCTGTTCGAGGAGACGGTCCGTGGCCTGCCCGGCTCGGGCTACCGCGGTGCCAACGTGACGATCCCGCACAAGGTGGCCGCGCTGCACGTGGCCGACGAGGCGAGCGCCGCCGCCCGGGCCGTGGGCGCCGCGAACACGCTGACGTTCGCGGGCGGCCGGATCGCCGCCGAGAACACCGACGCCGGCGGCCTGCTCGACGCGATCGGCCGTCCGGTGGGCGGGCTGCGGGCGACGGTGCTCGGCGCCGGCGGCGCCGGTCGCGCCGCGGCGTGGGCGCTGCGCGAGGCCGGGGCGGGGGAGGTCGCGGTGTGGAACCGCACGCCGGAGCGCGCGGCCGCCCTCGCGGCCGAGCTGGGGGTCGCGCACGCCGAGCGCCCGCGCGCCGGCGACCTCCTGGTCAACGCGACCGCGGTGGGCCTCGACGCCGCCACGGCGGACGACGAGGCGCTCGAGCAGCTCGGCCTGACGCATGTCGAGCCGCCGGGGCTGGTGGTCGACCTCGTCTACCGCGGCACCGGCACGACGCCGGTGGAAGCCTGGGCGCGGCGCGGCGCGGCGGCGTTCGTGGACGGCCTCGAGGTGCTCGTGCGACAGGGCGCGCGGAGCTTCGAGCTGTGGACAGGAGAGTCCGCGCCGCTCGACGCGATGCGCGCCGCGGCGCACGCCGCCTGAGAAAACCTCACCAGACGCCTAAACAACCGTCGTAGGCCTGCCGATAGAGCGGGCAATGGCCGTCCCTCGCCCTCTGCTCATCGCGCTAGTCGGACTCACGCTGCTGATCGCCGCCTTCCTGGCGACCCGCAACAGCCAGAGCGAGTCCGTGACCCCGCCGGCCACGCCGACGAAGCCCGCCGCCCCGCAGTCCGGGCCGGCCGCGCACAAGCCCTCGCGTGCCGAGGCGCGCGCCGCACGGGCGCCGAAGCCGCAGCCCAAGCCCGCGCCGGCGAAGCCCAAGCCGCAGCCCGACGTCCCGCCGCAGGTCCGCCGCGCCGCCGCCGCGCTGGCGCAGGACAACGTGGTCGTCTTCTTCTTCACCAAGCCCGGTGCCGCGGACGACACCGGCGCGCGGATCGCCGTCAGCTCCCTCGAGGGGATGAAGGGCGTCAAGGTTTTCAAGGCCGACATCGCCGAGGTCGGGGCCTACCGCCCGATGCTCGCGCAACTCGAGATCTCGCAGGTGCCCGCCACGGCGATCGTTCGCCCTGGTAAGCGCGCCGTCCTGCTCCAGGGCTTCGTCGACGCCGGCACCCTCCGCCAGAACGTCGCGGACGCCCAGAGATGAACGAGCCCCAGGCCCCGGCCGACACGCGGTCACTCGGGCTGGAGGATCTCTCCCAGGAGATCCCGGCGGCCGAGCCGATCCCCGCCTCCCCGCTGAGCGACTCCCCGCCGCCGAGCGAGGGTGAGCTCGTCGAGGTCGAGGGCGTCGAGAGCGACGAGCCGGCCGACGGCTTCACCGGGATCACGCCGCCGCGCCGCCGCGGCGGAGCCGCCCGCTTCATCACCGACGTCATCGTCGAGCTCGGCTTCCTCCCGCAGGCGCGGGTGGACGCGGCCGTCGAGGAGGGCAAGGCCACCGGCCGCTCGCCGGAGGAGATGCTCCTCCAGTCCGGCAACCTGAGCGCCGACCAGCTCGCCAGGGCGACCGCCGAGCGCTTCGGCCTCGACCACGTCGACCTCACGATCTACAAGCCGGACATCGCCGCGACCAACCTGCTGAGCCCGCAGGCCGCGCGCCGCTACAACGCGGTCCCGGTCGGCTTCCACTCGAACGGCCACCTGCTGGTCGCGATGGCGGACCCGTCGAACGTGCTCGCGATCGACGACCTCAAGCTGATGACGGGCTACGAGATCCGCCCGACGGTCGCGTCGCAGGAGGACATCGCCGGCCTGATCGTGAAGATGAACCGCCTCGACGAGGCCGTGGCCGAGGCCACGGAGGTCGACGAGGAGGAGGACGACGCGGCCCTCGTCTCCGAGATCCGCGAGTCGGCCGCCGACGCGCCGACGATCAAGCTCGTCAACTCGATCATCGCCCAGGCGGTCGAGGACGGCGCCTCCGACATCCACTTCGAGCCGCACAACAAGGACATGCGCGTGCGCTTCCGCGTGGACGGCGTGCTCCACGAGACCACGTCGGTGCCGCGCCGGATGGTGCCGGGCGTCGTCTCCCGCGTGAAGATCATGGCCGACCTCGACATCTCGGAGAAGCGCCTGCCCCAGGATGGCCGCGTGACGCTCCAGGTCGAGGGCCACCACGTGGACGTCCGCATCGTCACGATGCCGCAGGCGGGCGGCGAGGCCGTCGTCATGCGACTGCTCGACAAGGAGTCCGTGATGCTCACGCTCGACGCGCTGGGCATCCGCGAGGGCTCGCGCGACCGCTTCGAGCGCGGCGTGCGCAAGGCCCACGGCGCCGTGCTCGTCACCGGCCCGACCGGCTCGGGCAAGTCCACGACGCTCTACGCCGCGCTGAACACCGTCAACTCGGTCGAGAAGAACATCATCACGATCGAGGACCCGGTCGAGTACCAGATCCCCGGCATCAACCAGATGCAGGTGAACCTCAAGGCCGGGCTCACGTTCGCCCAGGGCCTGCGCTCGATGCTCCGCGCCGACCCCGACATCATCATGGTCGGCGAGATCCGCGACTCCGAGACCGCGCGGATCGCGATCGAGGCCGCCCTCACCGGCCACCTCGTCCTCTCCACGCTCCACACCAACGACGCCCCGTCGGCGATCACGCGCCTGAGCGAGATGGGCGTCGCGCCGTTCCTGATCGCCTCGGCCCTCGACGTGGTGGTGGCCCAGCGGCTCGCCCGCCGCCTCTGCAACTACTGCAAGAAGCGCACGGTCCTGACGACCGAGGCGCTGAAGTCGGCCAACTTCGTGGATGCCGCGTTCGACATCGAGGCCTACGAGCCGGTCGGCTGCGCGCGCTGCTCGCACACCGGCTACAAGGGCCGCGTCGGCATCTACGAGGTCATGACCCTCTCGGAGGAGATCCGCGAGATGACCATCGAGCGCAAGGACGCCGCGCTGATCGGCACCAAGGCGGTCGAGCAGGGCATGCGGCTGCTGCGCGACGACGGGCTCGACAAGGTGCGCCTCGGCGTGACCTCGATCGCGGAGGTGGCGCGCGTCGCCTCCTAAAGGCCGCCCCGGCAAACGCCGAGAAACGCCCTGGAAACCCTCCCCATGGACTTCGATTTCGCCGACATCCTCCTAGAGGTCATCGAGACCGGTGCCTCCGACCTTCACCTCACCGCCGGCTCCCCGCCGATGGTGCGCAAGAAGGGCAAGCTCGAGTCGCTCGACTACCCGATCCTCAGCGCTCAGGACACGCGCGAGATCGTCTACTCGATCCTCAACAACGAGCAGCGCAAGCGGCTCGAGACGGACTGGCAGATCGACCTCTCCTACTCGGTCCCGAACCGCGCCCGCTTCCGCGTCAACGCGTTCTTCCAGCGCGCCTCGATCGGCGCCGTCATGCGCACGATCCCGACGGAGATCCCGCTGCTCGCCGACCTCGGCCTCCCGCCGGTGCTCGAGGACTTCACGCGCAAGCCGCGCGGCTTCGTGCTGGTGACCGGCCCGACCGGCTCCGGCAAGTCCACGACGCTCGCCGCGATGATCGACATGATCAACCAGGAGCGGCACGAGCACATCCTCACGATCGAGGATCCGATCGAGTTCCTCCACCGCCACAAGAACTGCGTGGTGAACCAGCGCGAGCTCGGCACCGACGCGACCTCGTTCGCGGCCGGCCTCAAGGCCGCGCTGCGCCAGGACCCCGACGTGATCCTCGTGGGCGAGATGCGCGACCTCGAGACGATGATGACCGCGCTGACCGCGGCCGAGACCGGCCACCTCGTCTTCGCCACCCTGCACACCCAGGACACCGCGCAGACGGTGGACCGGATCGTCGACGCCTTCCCGCCCGCCCAGCAGCACCAGGTGCGCGTGCAGCTCTCGATCGCGCTCCAGGGCGTCGTGACCCAGCAGCTGCTCCCGACCCCGGACGGCAAGAACCGCGTCTGCGCCACCGAGGTGCTCGTGCCCACGCCGGGCGTGCGCAACCTGATCCGCGAGGGCAAGACCCACCAGATCTACTCGGCGCTGCAGACCGGCGCCTCGCACGGGATGCAGACGATGGACGCCTCGCTGGTCGAGCTCGTCCGCACCGGCAAGATCAGCCGCGAGCTGGCCGAGCGCCGCTCGTCCACCCCGGGCGAGCTCAAGCGGCTCCTCAGCGGCGGCGGCATGGGCCAGGGCATGGGCCAGATGCAGCCCACGATGGGGATGCCGAACGGCGCCCCCGGAGGGATGCGCTAGGCCGTGGGCACGTTCACCTTCAAGGCCGTCGACCTCCAGGGCGTCCACAGCCGCGGCGAGCTCGAGGCCGACAGCAAGGCCGCCGTCACCCAGCAGCTGCGGGCCAAGAGCCTGATCGTCCTCGACATCGAGGAGCAGAAGAACAACGACATCGACTTCTTCAACCGCTTCAAGCGCGTCAAGGCGCAGGAGCTGACGATCGCGACGCGCCAGCTCGCGACGATGATCCAGTCGGGCATGTCGCTGCTGCGCGCGCTGTACGTGCTCGAGGAGCAGGCCCGCAGCGACAAGTTCCGCGAGGCGATCACCGCGATCCGCATGGACGTGGAGGCCGGCATCTCGCTCTCCGACGCGCTCGCCCGCCACCCCGACATCTTCAACGGCCTCTACATCGCCATGGTCTCGGCCGGCGAGGTGGGCGGCATCCTGGAGCAGACGCTCGACCGCGTGGCCGACCAGCTCGAGAAGGACGACTCGCTCCGCCGCCAGGTGAAGGCCGCGATGATGTACCCGATGCTCATCGGTGGGTTCGCGCTCACCGTGCTGATCGCACTCGTGGTGTTCCTCGTGCCGGTCTTCGAGAAGGTCTTCGCGGACTTCGGCGGCGAGCTTCCGGCCATCACCAAGGCCACGGTCTGGTTCTCGAACGTTCTGACCGGCAAGTGGTACCTGTGCATCGCCGTCGCGTTCGGGATCGTCTTCGGCTTCAAGAAGTGGAAGGCGAGCGACCGCGGCCGCGAGCAGTGGGACCGCTTCAAGCTCAAGGTGCCGTGGGGGATCGGCGACCTCGTCCAGAAGGTCTGTCTTGCCCGCTTCTCGCGCACCTACTCGGCGCTGATCGGAGCCGGCGTGCCGATGCTCCAGGCGATCGAGATCACCGGCCGGACCTCCGGCAACAAGGTGATCGAGAAGGCCATGCTCCAGGTGGGCGAGTCGGTCCGCGCGGGCGGCGCGATCGCGACGCCGATGCGCGCCGAGCCGAACGCCTTCCCGATCATGGTCACGCAGATGATCGGCGTCGGCGAGGAGACCGGTGCCCTCGAGCAGATGCTCTCCAAGATCGCGGACTTCTACGAGGACGAGGTGGCCGCCGGACTGAAGGCCCTGACCTCGATCCTCGAGCCCGTGATGATCCTCCTCGTGGGCGGGATCGTCGGCTTCATCGTCGTGGCGATGTACATGCCGATGTTCAAGGTCTACGACCAGATCAAGTAGGCCACTCCCGCCCTAGGGTTCTTGCGCATGGCTTCGGACCATGCGCGCAGGGTCGACCACCTGCTCGGCATGCAGGGCGGCGACGAGCGCGAGCGCGCGCTGTTCGAGGGGGAGATCACGTCGTACGACCCGCTCGACACCGGCGCGTCCGGCGGCACCTACGTCGCGACCTTCCCAGACGGCTCGGCTGCGTACCACAAGCGGCACGACTCGCTCCACACCGCCAACGTCCATGCGTTCGGCCACGACGTCAACGGGCCTCCGCTGCACGAGTGCGCGGCCTGGCATTTCGCGAAGGCCCTCGGGCCGCGCTACGAGCGGCTGCTGCCGACGACGGTCTACCGGCGGATCGAGGGCAGGTGGGGCTCCCTCGCGGCCGAGCTGCCGGGGACCAAGCCGGGCCGGCCCGCGTTCGTGCATGCGGTCGACCAGGTCAACGACGCCGGCTTCTTCGACGTACTGATCGGGCAGCAGGACCGCCACGGCAACAACTTCCTCTGGGATGCCGAGGGCGGGAGGCTCGGGCTGTTCGATCATGGCTTCGCGTTCCCCGCTGTTGGCGCCGAGCACCGCGTTCGCAGCGCGGTCCTCCGGAACCAGCGTCGCTGGAAGCAGATGAAGCTCACCGACGAGGAGGTCGAGCTGATCGAGCGCGTGCTCGGCAGCGGCGACCTGCTCGGCATAACGCCGCTCCTCGAGCCCGAGCGCGCCGACGAGATGACGCGCCGCCTCGAGTCGCTCGGGGAGCACCGAATGATTCCGAGGGTGTGAACTTGATTAAGTCTGTGGCTTACGTTAAATTGGCCAAGCCAAGACTTAAGTCCGCATACGCAGCGGCCGAGACTATGGAGAGGCCATGATCGTCATCGAGCTTTCCAACCGCCGGTACGACCGGGACAGCCGGCGTGTCGTCACGGAGCCCGCAGCGCGGATCGAGGTGGAGCGGGGGCGGCTCGAGGTCGTCGAGGGCAACCGGGATTGGGAGCTCATCAAGGAGACCGTCCTCAACCATCCCGACGATCGCACGCGGAACCTCACCTTCGAGGACGACCCGGAGCTGTGGGCGCTGCACCTGCACGAGGCGTTCCGCACGGGCGACACCGTGATCGAGGCGAAGGGCGTTGAGGCGCCGGCGGATGCCGCCGCCGCGCGATCGGCCGTCGCTGCCTCGCCTGGAGCGCGCTGATGCCGCGCACGAACTCCTCGTCGGTCACCCAGTCGGTGGTCGGGCACGCGATTCGCGAGGCGCGGACGGGGCAGGGCCTGACGCAGGCCGAGCTCGCCGAGCGGCTCGACGCGGCGCCGGCGTACGTCAGCGCGATCGAGGCCGGGCGCGAGAACCTGACGCTCGGGTCGCTGGCGCGGATCGCCTCCGCGCTCAGGACCGGTCTCGACGTGTCGTTCCCGGTCCTGCGGGACGACACGCGGACGCTCGACGAGGACCTCGCCGAGCTGCGCCGGCAGCGCACCGCGGCCTGACGCCCGCTGGCATAACCGCGCCCCTCCCCGGGTACGGGTTTTGGTGCAGACCCGGAAAGCGAAGGGGGCAGGATGACCACTGAGACCTTTGGCCGGCCGGAGTCGCCGGCACAGTTCGGCGGCGGGTACGCGCAGCAGCAGCAGCAGGGCGTGCGCACCAACAGCAAGTCCGCATGGGCGCTGGGCTTGGGCGTGGTCGGGATCCCGACGGCGTTCTTCGTCTTCCCGCCGCTCGTGTTCTCGACGCTCGCGATCATCCTCGGCGCGATGGGCCGCAACGAGGCGCGTCAGGACCCCGCGCGCGGCGGCGAGCAGATGGGCACCACCGCGATCGTGCTCGGCGTGGTCGGCTTCGTCATCGCGGTGGCCTGGGTGGTCGTCGCGGGCACCGTGCTCTGACCGACGGTCGGGTACTCGAATGGCGTGACGCGCAGGGGCGCCTGCACCGTTCGGGCGGCCCTGCGCGCGTGTTCGCGAGCGGGCGCGAGGAGTGGTACCGGCACGGGCGGTTGCACCGCGTCGGCGGGCCGGCGGTCGTGCACGCGAACGGGTCCGAGAAGTGGTACGAGGACGGCGTGCGCCACCGCGAGGGCGCGCCCGCCTGCGTGTACGTGAACGGCATCGAGAAGTGGTACCGGCACGGGTTGCGCCACCGCGACGACGGGCCCGCCGCGTCGTATCCCGACGGGCGGCGGATCTGGTTCGTCGACGGGGTGAAGGTGCGCGAGGAGCGCGTCGAGCCGGGATAGCCTGACGCGCCGTGTTGCGCGCGTGCGTCGCGATCGCGGCCCTGTCGCTGCTGATCGGATCGACCCCCACCTACGACTCGTGGGCCTGGATGACGTGGGGGCGCGAGATCGCGGGTGGGCTCGACTTCGACACGTCGGTCGGGCCGGCGTGGAAGCCGCTGCCGGTGCTGGTGGGCGCGATCGGCGGCCCGTTCGGCGACCTCGCCCCGGCCCTGTGGCTGACGATCGCCCGGGCCGGCGTGCTCGCGTCCGTCGCCCTCGCGGCGCGCCTTGCCTGGCGGCTGGCGTCGGGCTCGGTGCTCGCGGCCGGGGTAGCCGCCGCGTGCGTTGCCCTGCGCGCGGGGTGGGTGTGGAACGGCTGGCTCGGGAGCGCGGAGGGGTTGATGCTCGCGCTCGTGCTCGGGGCGTTCTCGCTGGCGCTCGACGGGCGCCACCGCGCGGCGCTGGCACTCGGGTTCGCGGCGGCCCTGATGCGGACGGAGGTGGTCCCGTTCCTGGCGCTGTACGCGGCGTGGCTCTGGTGGCGGTCGGCGGTGCCGCGCAGTGGCTTCGCCGCGCTGCCGCGCCGGGACGTCGTGGTCGCCGCGTGCGGCTTCGCCGCGCTGCCGCTCGTCTGGCTCGTGCCGGACCT
>DASVWC010000007.1:0-47069 GCA_036389835.1 Thermoleophilaceae bacterium
GCGGGTGCTCGACCGCGAGCAGGCCGGCGCGAACGCCGACTTCGTGCGCAGCGAGTTCGACAAGGTCTCGCGCGAGGTCGAGGCGGCGTTCACCGAGCGCGCGCGCGAGGCCGCGCAGGCGCTCGAGAAGCAGATGGAGGCGGTCTTCGGGCCGGAGAGCGGGCACCTGACCAAGGCGCTCGAGCGCCACTTCTCCGACGACAGCAGCGGCGCGGTGCAGCACCGCGTCAAAGACGTCATCACCGAGGTGATGAACCGCTCGCGCGAGGAGCTGCTGCGGCAGTTCTCCTCGGCCGACGGGCAGAACCCGCTGGCCGACTTCAAGGCGGGCACGCTGCGGGCGCTCGGCGAGGCGGGGGAGCGGCAGGAGAAGAACCTGACCGCGCTCAACGAGCAGCTCTCGGCGCTCAAGGTCGAGCTCCAGGCGCTGCGCGACGAGAAGCAGCGGCTCGAGGAGGTCGAGGCGGAGCGCGAGCGGGGCAGCGCGAAGGGGCGCACGTTCGAGGAGGCGGTGGCGGAGGCGCTCGAGCGGGTGGCCGACGCGCGCGGCGACGCGTGCGACGCCGTCGGCGACCAGAGCGGCGCACTCGGCAAGGTCGGCGACGTGGTCGTCGAGATCGACGCCTGCAACGGCCCACCGCGCGGGCGGATCGTCTTCGAGGCGAAGAGCGGCAAGGCGCTCACCAAGCCGAAGGCGTGGCAGCAGCTCAACGCCGCCCTCGACCAGCGCGACGCGGACTTCGCGGTTCTGGTCGTGCCGAGCGACGACCGCCTGCCGGCGAAGACGCGGCCGCTCACCGAGTACAACGGCGACAAGCTGCTCGTGGCCTACGACCCGGAGGCCGACTCGACGCTGCCGCTCGAGGTCGCCTACGCGCTGGCGCGGGCGCGCGTGCTGATGGCCCGCGGCGACGACTCGACCGTCGACTCGGCGGCGATCCGCGACGTGGTCGACCGCGCCCTGGCGGTCGTGGACGACACCCGCAAGATCAAGCTCCAGCTCACCGGCTCGAAGAAGGGCATCGAGGGCGCCTACGAGATGCTCGAGGAGATGGAGGGGCGCGTGCGCGGCTACCTGCGCGACATCGAGGGGCTGGCGAGCGCGGACCTGGGGGCCGGCGACGGCCCGGCGGCGGACGCCGCTCCCGCCGCGGACCCCGCCCAGACGAGCCTGGTCTAACCGGCGCTGCCGTCCTGCCTAACCGTTCCATACGAACGGTTAGGCAGGACGCTTGCCGCTATGGCAGCAGGACGTCGTTCGAGGACGACGGGCGCGGGGGGCCCACCGCGAGCTTCGCGGCGGTGATCTCGCGGTCGACCGCCTCGTCGGAGCCGGCGCGGATCTCGTAGGTGCCCTGGTTCAGGTTGTGCTGGATGCGGCCGGTGTCGAGCGGGTTGATCGGCCCGACCTCCTCGGTGCCGCTCGGGCCGTCGAGCGTGACCGTGTGGGCCTGCTCGGTCTGGTTCGAGACGATCAGGACGATCGGGCCCGCGCCGATGCTGCGCGGCTCGACCGAGACCTCGGAGTCGGTGATCACGCCGCTGAGCTGGACCGGGACCGGGGGGCGCGGCTTGTTCTCGAAGTCGTCGTCGTCGCCGCATCCGCTCACGACGAGCGCGCCGAGCAGCGCCGCGAGGAGTGCCGCGGTGCGGGTCCGTCCGACTCTCGTCATCCTCCCCATCCCCCTTGCGAACCCTATCCGAACCACACGGACGTACGCGCGGAGATCAGCTCGTCGACTTCGCGCTGGATTCGCTCGCGGATTCCCTCGGCCAGTGACTGGACGAGCTCGATGTCGTCGGCGTCGTCGGCGCCGTAGCCGTCGAAGTGGATCGGCTCCAGGAATCGGACCTTGAACTTGGCGGGCATGTACAGGAGGCCGGCGGCGAGCCCCATGTGCGGGAACGCGTGGTTGACGGGGAAGTAGATCAGGCCGGTCAGTCGTTGCAGCAGTGGCACGTGGGCGAATATCGGCATCGCCTCCTCGGCCCCGATCACTGCAATGGGAACGACCGGGACGCCGGCGCGCAGCGCGGTCTTCACGAAGCCCCCGCGGCCGAAGCGCCGCAGCCGGTAGCGCTGCCAGTAGAGCTTGCGCGTGCCCTTCTGGCCCTCCGGGAAGACCAGCACGAGCCGGCCCTCGTCGCGCAGCAGCCGCTGCGCGTTCGACGGGTGCGCCGAGACCATCCCGATCTTGTTCGCGAGCATCCCGACGCCCGGGTAGCCCTTGAACCAGTTCTCGCCGAGCATGTAGAGCGGCCGCGGCGAGGGGTGCTCGTTGCGCAGCGACTGCATGATCATCGGCGCGTCCGGGGGCAGGGCGCCGGAGTGGTTGGACACGAGCAGGGCGCCGCCCTCGTCCGGCACGTTCTCGATCCCCTCGACCTCGACCCGGAACCAGTAGCGGTAGTAGAAGTTCAGCAGCGGCTCCATGAGCTCGAACACGCGCTCGGAGCGGCCCCAGTCGTCGAGCTCGCGGCCCGGCTCCTCGACCGGGATCAGCTCGCGCAGCAGCCGCGGGTCGGCGTCGAGCTCCGCCTCGCGCGGCGGCGGCGTGGGCAGCCGGTACGGGTCGTCGGTGCCGGGGTCGTAGTCGACGGGCGCGGCGCGCGGCTCCTCGGCGCCGGCGCCGGTGTCGAGCGACCCTCCTAGGAGCGGGCTGTCGGCGCTCAGGCGCCCGCGACGAGCTGGCGCTCGTCCTCGAGCTCCCTCAGCCTTCTCTGCAAGCGGTCCCACGACTGATCCTCTGTCTCCTCGTAGTCCCGGCCCTCGAGCCCGCGAACGCTGTCGCTGTAGGTCTCCCACGCCTGACGCTCCCGTGCGTCGATCTCCGCGAGCCTCCGTGCCCTCTGATCCGAGATGTAGGTCGTCATGCGCAGACCCCGCCTCCGGTTCGATCGGCGAGTGGGGGCATCGTACCCCGGATTGCGGCGGCTACACCCGAGCTGGGCGTCCGGGCGCTCGCTGTCAGCGGCTGCGGGTCGAGAACTTCCAGGTGCGGTCGGCGGCGGGCAGGCGGTTGTCGCCGCCGTCCACGACCGTGCTCCCGATCTTCACCGAGTAGCGCTTGCGGGCGCCGAGCGGCTTCTTGGGAACCAGCCGCGCCTGCCGCTTCGCGACGTCGTAGGTCACGCGGACCGAGACCCTCTTGCCGCCCGGGCCGACCAGGCCGACCGTCTTCGAGGTGACGTTCTCCATCGGCTCCGAGAAGGTGACCACGACCTTCGTCCTGGGCGACGCCTTCGCCCCCGAGGACGGCGAGCGCTTGCGCACGCGCGGCGGCGTGTAGTCGGCCGAGACGTGGGCCAGCACCTCCTGTCCGTCCTTCGCGAACTCCCAGTCGCCGAGGAACTGCGAGAAGCCGGCCTGCCGCGCGTCGCCGTTGACCAGCACCGCCGTGAGCCGCTGGAAGCGCCCTGGGTTCGCCATCTCCACGCTCAGCTGGCCGCCGCGCGGGAGCTGCTTCATCACCACCACCGGCACGCCCGTCTCCGGGTCGCCCTCGCGTCCGACCAGTGCGAGCGCGCCGCGCGTGTCGCGCGGAAGCGACCCGATCAGCTTGATGCGCTGGTCGTCGGTCGGGGTCACGTTGACCAGCGCGAAGCTCGTGTGGTCGAGCCGGCCGGAGACGCCGCGGCCGCCCGGCGCGAGGCTCGTGCGGGTGGCGCGCTGCACGTCGGGCCATCCCGTGCCCTCCTCGAAGACGCCGGTGCTGGACCGCCACTCGGCGGTGTCGGCGGCGAAGCGCACGAACGCGTCGAAGAAGCTGGTGCCGCGCGCGACGAGCGCCGCCTCGTAGGCCTCGGGCGCGAACGACGGCGGGCGCGTGTCGAGCGAGCGCTCCCAGGCGGCGCGGATCGTGTCCGCGCCGTAGCGCTCGTCGAGCCAGCGGTTCCAGACGGCGTCGCCGTACACCTTCACGTTCAGCGGGTCGGTCATGTCGCCCGGGTTGAAGGCGGTCAGCGGCACCTGCGTCAGCTGGACCCAGGCGGGGAGGTAGGAGACGTAGTCGTTGATGTCGTCGTAGACCTTGTCCTCCATCCAGACGGCGGTCGACTCGAACATCCACGAGTCCTGGAGCACGTCGTAGCCGAACTGGAGCACGTGGTTGTACTCGTGCGCGGCCGTGACCTGCATCGGCGCGACGGGGTTGGAGTAGCGCGGGAACTCGGCCTGGGTGAAGTCGTTGTCCATCACGAGGTACGCCGCCTGCGAGTTCCCGGACTGGCCGGGGTCCGGGGTCGCGTAGCCGAAGATCCCCTGGTCGCCGAGCTGCTTGATGTAGACGTCGACCTTGTCGGTCTCGCCGCCATGCGTGCCGTCGGCCTTCGGCTCGCGCCAGCCCATCGCGCCGTTCTCGACGGAGTACACGTTCTCGAACACCTGGCTCATGGTCTGCACGTAGTCCGGCAGGCCGTCGCCGCCGCCGTCGGCCAGCGGCGGCACGTCGGGATCCTCGCCGCCGTCCGGCCGCGTGATCCAATGGATGCAGAAGTGGGCGCTGCAGAGGCGGTGCTCCTCGGCCTTCGAGGAGTACGGCTGCTCGCCCGCCTGCTCCTGGCCGCTCGTCGGCCGGGCGAGGATCGAGCGTGCCTCGCGCTGCTCGGAGGACGGCAGCGCCTTGAGGCGCACGGCGAGGTCCTTGAGGACGGGGGAGAGCTCCTTGCCGGTGTCCACGCCGCGGCCGTCGAACAGGGCGCGCGCCTCGGCGAGGGTGTCGCGCGCCTCCGCGCGGGCGCCGGCGCTGCCGGCGCGCACGGGCTCGTCCGCCGCGGCGGGGGCGGCGGTCACGAGCAGGGCGAGGGCGATGAGGATGGGTCGCAGCGGCAAGCGCACTCCTGTAGAGAACAGCGTCGGACGGCGATCGGCGCGGCTTGAGGGCGCCACTTCAGGTGCTTGTTCGGAACGGGAGCTCGACCACCTGCGCGGTCGCGCCGGCGTCGCCGACCTCCACGCGGGCGCCGGGCTCGGCCTCGCGCCGCACCAGCGCGAGCGCGATCGGCCCGTGCACGGGCGACTCGGCGACCGACCCGAGCGCGCCCACGACGCGCTCGCCGAGGCGCAGCTCCGCGCCCCGCTCGGCGGGCTCCGAGAGCCGCAGCCCGCGCAGGTGGCGGTTCGGCTTGCCCTTGTAGTGCAGGCGGGCGACCGTCTCCTGTCCCACGTAGCAGCCCTTGGTGAAGCTCACGCCGCGCTCGTTGAGGCCCGCCTCCTGCGGGATCGTCTCGGAGTCGAAGTCGAAGCCGAAGCGCGGCCGGCCGGCCTCGACGCGCAGGCACTCGGCGGCCTCCTCCGAGACCGGCTCGACGCCGTCGAGGGAGTGGCCGGCCGGCGCGATCACGTCGATGCCGGCGTCGGTGGCGACGTGGAGCACGCCGTCCCGCTCGACGAACGCGTGCTCCTCGAGCGGCGGGTCCACGCCGAGCGCCTCGCGCGCCCGCGGGCCGAGGACCGAGAGCAGCGTGCGCGACTCGGTCACGTCCTCGAGGCGCAGGTCGCGGCCGATCCCGTAGGTCCGGAACATGTGGTCGAGGACGGCGACCCCGCCCTTCGGGCAGTCGATCCAGATCCAGTCGGGGCCGCGCAGCACCCGCATGTCCACGCGCACCTTGCCCTTGTGGTTGAGCAGCAGCGCGTAGCAGCCGGTCCCGGGAGCCAGCGCCTCGACGTCGTTCGTCACCTGGCCCTGGAGGAACTCGGCCGCCTCCGCGCCGCGCAGCAGCAGCTTGCCGCGCGGGCGCTCGACCACGCCGGCGCCCTGGCGGAGGAGCTCGTATTCAGGGGCCGCGATCACCGCGTCCAAGCCTAGTCGCGGGTAACGTTCGGCCGGTGCCGCTCGCGGACGACTTCGACCGGATCCTGGCGTCGCTGCCGCCGGACTGGACCTACCTGGACGCCGACCTGCGGATCGCCGACGAGGACCGCTACGTGGAGGCCGCCGCGATCCTGGTCCAGGTGAACGCCCAGCCGTACTCCAAGCACGACTGGCACTGGCGGATTCGCGTCGCGCGCGAGTTCGGCCACGCCGCCGCGCCGGAGACCGTCCACGGGACGCTTGCGGTGCTCGACGGCGAGGGGATCGAGGGCGAGCTGGCGATGCGCGACGCGCGGGTTGGGCGCGTGGAGATCACGCAGATGTGGGGGCGGCCGGAGTCGCTGCGCCAGGAGCACCGCCGCCGCCGGGCGCAGTGATGGCGCGCGTGGCGCTGATGTGCCCCGACCTGCTGTTCGGCTCGAGGGTGGAGGGCGCGCTCGCGGCCGCGGGGCACTCGGTCACGCGGTTCGACTCGGTCGAGTCCGCTCGGTCCGCGGCCCGCTCCGCCGACGTGCTGGTGGTCGACCTGACCGACCGCTCCTTCGACGGGACCGCGCTGGGCGGGGTCGATGGGGTTCCGACGCTCGGCTTCTACTCGCACGTCGAGGTCGACACCCGGCGTGCCGCTGAGGCCGCGGGGTTCGACCTGGTCGTCCCGCGCTCGCGCATGGCGCGCGAGACCGCCGCGCTCGTGGAGAGGCTCGCCGCGTGAGCCGCACGGCGGTCGTCACCGGCGCGTCGAGCGGGATCGGCGAGGCGACCGCGCGCCGGCTCGGCCGCGACGGCTGGCGCGTGCTCGTGGTGGCGCGGCGCGCCGACCGGCTCGAGGCGCTCGCCGCCGAGCTGCCCGGCGCGAGCGCGCTGGCGGTCGACCTCACCGACGACGACGCGCCCGCGCGCGTGCGCGAGGCGGTCGAGGAGCGCTTCGGCGGGCGGCTCGACCTGCTGGTGAACAACGCCGGCGCGAACTGGCGCGCCTACTTCGGCGACGATGACGGCGGCTGGGCGAACGTGAAGCGCGTGCTGGAGCTCAACCTGCACGCGCCGATCCGGCTCGTGGAGACGCTGCTGCCGCTGCTGCGCGCCTCGGCGCCCAGCTCGATCGTGAACGTGACGTCGGTGGCCGGGCGGATCCCGTACCCGCGCGGCGGCCAGTACGCCGCCGCCAAGGCCGGGCTCTCCGGCTGGACCGAGTCGCTGCGCTACGAGGAGGCCGAGCACGGCGTGCACGTCGGGCTCGTGCTGCCGGGGTTCGTCGCCACCGAGGGGTTCCCGCAGGAGCAGCTCGTCGCCAGGGCCGCCACCCGCTGGATCGTGTCGAGGCCGGAGGTCGTGGCGGAGGCGATCGTCGACGCGGGGCCGGGCGGCAAGCCCGAGCGGCTCGTGCCGCGGCCGTGGGTCATCCCGGTGGTGCTGCGGACCGTGACGCCGGGCCTCGTGCGCCGCCTCGCGCGCGGTGCGGGCGGCTAGCGCGGTGCCTGGGCGCCTCCGCCCGGCTCCCGACCGCGCCTGTAGCTAGACTGCGCCCGCTTTCGCGGACCGAGGGGTTCGTCCCACTGGGGCGTCGTGCCCGGCGGCCGTTCATGACCCGAACCTCAGGGAGGCCTGAAGCACGTGGCAGACACAGGAACCGCAGCCGACGCAGGCGCCACCGCCGCCGCGGCGCCGCGAATCCCCGACCGGGGGCCCGCCGCCTACGTCGCGGAGTTCATCGGCACCTTCGCGCTGGTTTTCGCGATCTGCGCCGCCGTCGTCATTTTCTTGCCGTCGCCGCCGGAGGCGCCGGCCGGCGCCCAGGCACCGGTCACCGGCACCCTGTTCCAGGACTACGCCGTCATCGGCCTCGTCCACGTCCTGGCGCTGTTCTTCCTGATCCAGACGCTGGCCGTGATGTCGGGTGCGCACTTCAACCCGGCGGTCACCGTCGCGATGACCGTCGTGCGCCAGATCAAGCCGATCGACTCGGCCATCTACGTCCTCATGCAGCTCGCGGGGGCCACGCTCGGCGCGCTGCTGGTCAAGCTGCTCTACGACCAGGTCGACAGCGCCGACAAGTTCGGCGCCGTCGGGTTCAACGAGGACCGGCTCGACACCACGCTCCAGGGCATGGGGATCGAGGCGCTCGGCACCTTCTTCCTGGTCTGGGCGATCATGGGCGTGGCCGTGAACCCGAGCGCGATCAAGGACTGGTCGGGGCTCGTGATCGGCGGCACGCTGGGCTTCGCGGTGATGATCGCGGCGCCGATGACCGGCGCCGGCTTCAACCCGGCCCGCGCGCTCGGCCCGGCGATCGTGGCGAACGAGTTCGGCGGCACGGGTCGCTGGCTGCTGCTCTACGTCCTGGCGCCGCTGATCGGGGCGCTGGTGGCGGTCTTCCTGTACTCGTGGCTGATGGTCACCGAAGGCAAGAAGGGCCGCGGAGGGGCGGAACCGGTCGGATGACCGGGCGGGCCTCGGGCCCGCCCGCTCCCGCGCGTAGACTCGCCTCTGCATGAGGCGCGTCACGTTCTCGCGGAACTTCACGCTCTCGCTGTCGCGGACGTGCCGGTGCTACTGCAAGTACTGCGCGTTCGCGACGCACGGCGCGCACCTGTACGCGCCCGACGAGGTCGAGCGGATGCTCGACGACGCGGCCCGGCGCGGCGTCAAGGAGCTGCTCGTGCTCACCGGCGAGGCGCCGGAGATCAACCCGGAGGTGGCCGCGCGGCTCGCCGAGTACGGGCACGCGGACTTCACCTCGTACGTGATCTGGGCGTGCGAGCGCGGACTCGAGCGCGGCCTGCTGCCGCACACGAACATCGGCGTCGTGAGCCGCGACGACCTCGCCCGCCTCCGCGAGGTCACCGCCTCGCAGGGCCTGATGCTGGAGTCGGTGAACCCCGACCTCGTGGTGCACCAGGGCTCTCCGACCAAGCACCCCGAGCGGAGGCTCGCGACGATCCGGGCGGCCGGCGAGCTGCGGATCCCGTTCACGAGCGGCATCCTCGTCGGCATCGGCGAGACGCCCGCGGAGCGCGTCGCCGCGCTCGAGGCGCTCGCGGCGCTGCACGCCGAGCACGGCCACCTCCAGGAGGTGATCCTCCAGAACTTCGTCGCGCACCCGCGCTACTACGGCCGCGAGCCGGCGCGGATCGCCGACGCGGCTCAGCGCGCCGGCGCGGACGGGTCCGCCGCCGAGGAGCTGCCGCTGCCGCCGTGGGCCACGCCGATCACGCTCGAGGACATGCGCGAGCTGGTCCGCGCGTCGAGGCGGCTGATGCCGGACGTGGGCGTGCAGATCCCGCCCAACCTCTCGGACTGGTGGCTGCCGCTGGTGGAGGAGGGCGCCACCGACCTCGGCGGCCTGTCGGCCAACGGCGACCACATCTCGCCTGAGCACCCGTTCCCGTCGCCGCACCGGATGCGCAAGCAGCTCGCGCCGCGCGGCTACGCGCTCACCGAGCGCCTCTGCGTCTACCCGCAGTACATGACGCCGGAGTGGGTCGAGCAGGGCGTGCTGGACGTGGTCAAGGCGCGCTACTGGAGCTTCATCCCGCGGCGCGGGTCGGGGCGCCGCGAGGAGCGGGCGATACGCCGCGACCTGGTCCCCGGCGCGATCGCGAAGGGGCGCGAGGGGGCCGAGCTCGGCGAGGACGAGCTCACGGCGCTGTTCGCCGAGACGCGGCCGGAGGCGATCGAGGACCTGCGCCAGGCGGCCGACGAGCTGCGCGCGGAGCTGGCCGGCGACGAGGTCACGTTCGTGGTCAACCGCAACATCAACATCTCGAACGTGTGCGTGGTGGGCTGCGCCTTCTGCGGCTTCGGCCAGGGGCGCCGCTCGCCGGACGCCTACGAGCACGAGCGCGATGAGTTCGCCCGGCGCGTGGACGAGGCGATCGAGTACGGGGCCACGGAGATCTGCATCCAGTCCGGCATCCATCCCGACTGGACGCTCGACACCTACGCCGGCTGGCTGCGCTTCGCGAAGGAGTGCGCGCCGGAGATCCACCTGCACGCCTACTCGGCGATGGAGGTCGACCGGATGTGCGAGGTCTCCGGGCTGCGGCCGCGCGCGGTCTTCGAGCGCCTGATCGACGCTGGGCTGGGCTCCACGCCGGGCACCGCCGCGGAGGTGCTCCACGACGGCGTGCGCGAGCGGATCTCCCCCAACAAGCTGCCGGTCAGGCGCTGGGTCGAGATCATCGAGGCCGCGCACGCGAGCGGTCTGCGCTCGAGCGCGACCGTGATGTTCGGGCACGTCGAGGAGCCGTGGGAGCTCGCCGAGCACATGCGCGTCGTGCGCGCGCTCCAGGAGCGGACGGGCGGCTTCACCGAGTTCGTGCCGCTTTCGTTCATCCCGTTCCACACGCTGCTCGGGCGCACCCACGGGATCGAGGAGATCTCGCGCGAGGAGAACCTCAAGCACACCGCCGTCTTCCGGCTGGCCCTGGGCAAGACCGTGCGCAACCTCCAGGCGAGCTGGGTGAAGATGGGCCTCGAGACCGCGACCGAGGCGCTGCGCTGGGGCGTCAACGACCTCGGCGGGACGCTCATGGAGGAGTCGATCAGCCGCATGGCCGGCTCCCAGCACGGCACGATGCTCGAGCCCGACGACCTGGTCGGCGCCGCCCGCGCGGCGGGGCGCCCGGCCGCCCAGCGCGACACGCTCTACCGCGTTCTGCAAACATACTGACGGTATGTAAATCCGCGCGGGGAGGCGCGCAGCAACGAAGGGGACCCCCATGGGCGACTACACCGTCAAGCGGATCGACGAGATGGAGGCGAGCTTCCTCGGGAGCTTCAAGCGGGCACGCGCGGAGCTCGGCGTCAGCTCCTTCGGGATGCAGGTGATCGACATCCCGGCCAACGTGGACGCCTATCCGGAGCACGACCACGTCGACGACGGGCAGGAGGAGGTCTTCGCGGTCATGCGCGGGCGCGGGGCGATCGAGGTCGACGGCGAGCGCGTGGAGCTCGATCCGGACGTGATGATCCGCATCGCGCCGGAGGCGAAGCGCAAGATCGTCACCGGCGACGAGCCGATCCGCCTGCTCGCGCTGAGCGGGGTCCCCGGCGGCGTGTACGAGCCGTCGCCGAACTCGCACCTGGGCGTGCCGGACCCGATGGCGCAGGCCGGCGCGTAGGCGGCTAGCCTCGCCCGCGTGGGGTGGGGCCGAGCAGCGCTGGCGGAGGTGGCGGTGGCGCTGGTCGCCGCCGCTCCCGCCGCGGCGCAGGCGCCCTGCGTGGCCGACTTCCCCGACACGGCGCCGCCGCCCCAGCCGGGCGCCAAGCTGCGGCTCGGCATGTACCCGGGCGGGCCGGCCGGCCAGCTCGGCCCGGTGCCGGCGCCCGCCGTCCCCGACGACCAGGCGAAGATCTTCGCGGCGCTCGAGCGGGTGCGCCCGCCGCACGGCCCGTTCGCGGTGCACGTCTACCGCTCGTACATGACCGCCGAGAGCGAGGCCAGGGAGGAGCAGGAGCACCGCCGCCTCGTGGACCTCTACACGGGCCGCGGCTACGCCGTGGAGATCGTGATCCGCTACCGGCGCGACGGCGACCCGGCCGGCTTCGCCGAGTTCGTGCGCGGGGTGGTGCGCCGCTTCGGCGGCAACCCCCTGGTGAAGGGGTTCCAGGTCACCAACGAGGTGAACCTCACCTTCTCGCCGGACTCCTCCGACGGCGCCTACGCGGGCTCGCGCGACGCGCTGATCCAGGGGGTGATCGCGGCGAAGGACGAGACGCGCAGGCTCGGCTACTCGCACTCGCAGATCGGCTTCAACTGGGTCTACCGCACCGACCCCGGCAACGAGCGCCAGTTCTGGGAGTACCTCGGCAGCGCGGGCGGCGAGCGCTTCGTGAAGTCGCTCGACTGGGTCGGGATGGACGCCTATCCGGGCACGTTCTTCCCGCCGCGCACGGAGGCCTCGACGACCGGCGACTTCATCGTCCACGCGCTCAGCACGCTGCGCAAGTGCTCGATGCCGATGGCTGGCATACCGGAGAGCGTCCCGATCCACGTGGAGGAGAACGGCTACCCGACCGGTCCCGACCGCCCGTACGAGGACCAGCGCGTGGCCGCGGAGCGCATGCTCGACGCGCTCGACTCGTACGCGCGCGTGTACGGCGTGACCGACTACTTCTGGTTCGACCTGCGCGACGCCGACTCGAGCAGCCCGAACTTCCAGCAGCAGTACGGGGTGATGCGCGACGACTACACGCCCAAGCCCGCGTTCGAGGTGCTGCGCGACCGCTTCGCACGGATGACGGTGCCCGGTTCGGTCGAGCCCCCGAGCGCCGGCCCTCCGGCGCCCCGCGCGGCGCGGGTCGGGCTGCGACTGCGCTGCTACTCGCGCGGTGTCTACGCGCGGCTGACCGGGGACGACGCGCGCTCGCCGAGCCGGGTGACGTTCGCGGTCGGCCGCCGGCGGGCGCGCGACGGCGGCGCGCCGTTCCGCCGGCACGTCCGGCTCGGGTCGAGGCGCCCGCGGGGGGTCGTGCGCGTGAAGGCGCTGGTGAGCTTCGGGGCGGCGAAGCCGGTCGCGCTCGTCAAGCGCGTGCGCTGCTAGCGAGCCGCGCCGCTCCGGCGCCGCCGCTCCGCGCCCGCCGCGGCTCCGGCGCCGCCGCTACAGGCCGGCCGGGTGGCGGACCTTGAAGCCGCCGGCCGGGCGCGCCGTGAGGCGCCAGCGCGGGCCGCGCGCGCCCGAGCCGTAGGGCGAGGTGTCGAAGCGCATGCCGGCCACGACCATGAACACGTGTCCGCTGTTCGCGTAGACCGTGATCCAGCGGCCGGCGCCCGCCTTGCCGTAGCGGGCGAGGGTGCCCGCCACCTGCGGCGAGCGCAGCAGTCCGGCGGCGTGCAGCGCGTAGGAGACCGAGCCCGAGCAGTCGTAGCCGGAGTCGCGCCAGCCGCCGTGGCCGCCGCCCCACTTGTACGGCCTCTTGCGCAGCTCGTTGGCGGCCCAGATCGCTCGCTTGACCGACTGCGGCGCCTTCGACGGCGCGTAGGCCACGCCGTTCGCGCCGAGCCTGGCCTGCGAGCCCTTCACCACCGGGCGCGCGCCGGCCGGGGGCAGCAGCTCGTCGGCCGGGTCCTCGCCGATGCCGGGCGGCTGGAGGTCGTCGCCGTCGATCCAGCCCGGCGCGGGGGCGCCGGGCGGCTCGTCCTCGCCGGTGGCGTCGTCCGCGCCGTCCTCGTCGCCGGCGCCGTCCTCGTCGCCCGCGCCGTCCCACCCCGACCACGGGTGGTGGCCGCTCCCGTGCCCGCCCTGCTGCGCGGACTCGGCGCCGGAGCCCCACCCGCTCGGGATCGAGGGGACCGACTGCGCGGCCGCGGGCGACGCGATCGCGAGCAGGGCTGCCGTCAGGGCAGCGAGGAACGTCAGCGGCATCCGTGCCATCCAGGTGGTTTTCGGCCGCTCGGCCGGGGGCTTTACCCCGCGCGGCCCTCGCCCCCGCGCGGCCCTCGCCCCCGCGCGCTTTACCGGAACAGGTCCTGCTCGCGCTCGCGGCGCAGGGCGGCGGCTCCGGGGCCGTCCGCCTCGGTCACCAGCCGGCCCAGCCCGCTCACGAGCACGGCGGGCCGGCGCGAGTCCTTCGCGCGAGCCAGGTCCGCCGCCCCCGCGATCGAGTCGGCGGCGGCGATCGCGGTGGCCCTGAGCTCGCGGCCCCCGGAATCGCGGCGGCCGCGCCAGTCGTCCACGGGGACGATGCCGGCCGCGCCGACCGCCACGTCGGTCTGGCCGACGCGCCACGCGCGGCCGAAGCTGTCGCTCACGACGACCGCCGGGCGCACCCCGCGCAGCTCGCCGATCCGCGCGCGCAGACCGCGCGCCGAGGCGTCGGGGTCGAGCGGGAGCAGCACGACCTCGCCCGCGGGCGCGTTCGACGCGTCCACGCCCGCGTTCGCGCACACGAACCCGTGCCGCGTCACGCAGATCATCACGCCCCGCTCGGCCCGCAGCATCTCGGCCGACTCGTCGAGCACGACCTGGACGAGCCGCGGGTCCTTGCCCTGCTCGCCCCCGAGGCGGCGCGCCTCGCCGCCCGGCTCCACCTCGTCGAGGCGCCGCAGCCGGCCCTCGGCCTTCGACACGACCTTGTGGGCGACGACGAGGACGTCGGAGTCCGCCAGGCCGGGCGGGGCGGCGCTCGCGAGCAGCTCGCCGAGGTCGTCGCCGGGCCGGACCTCCGGGAGGTCCGGGAGCGCGGCGATCCGGAGGCTCAGGCCTCGACCTCGACCGGCGCGGCCACCGGCGCCCGCGAGCGGGCGTTGTCGAGCTGGTGCAGCGCGCCCCACGTCCGCTGGGCGCGGCCGCGGACTCCGGCCAGCGCCGCGCGCAGAGCGTCGAGGTCCTCGGGCGTGTCCACGTCGTGTGCCAGCGACGGCGCCTCCTCGACGCGGTGCGGTAGGCCGCTCGCCTCCGCGAGCCCCACGTGGCGCTCGAGGCTGCCGGGCCCGAACGCGGGGGCGATCGCGTCCGGCGGCGCGAGCACGAGGGCGTTGGTGCCGGTGCCGTGCCGGTCCGCGACGATCGCGATCCCGCGAGCCGCGCTGCGCGCCAGCAGCGCCTCGACCTCCTGAGCGTCGAGCAGCGGCGTGTCGCCGGGCACCATCAGCGCGCGCTCGAAGCCGGCGGCGAGGGCGTGGCGCACGCCGATCTCGGCGGCGGCGGACTGGCCGGCCTGCGCGCTGTCGTGCAGCACGCGCGCGCGGCCGTGCGCGAGCTGCTGCGCGGCCGGGTCCGCGGTGACGACGACGACCTCCTCGATCGCCCGCACGCGCGCGAGGGCGGCGAGCACGTCCGAGCACATGGCCTGCGCGAGGCAGCTCCGCGCGCCCGGAGCCAGGGAGTCGGACAGCCGCCGCTTCGCCTCACCGAAGCCTTTGACGGGAACTATCGCGAGCGTGCGCACATCGGCCTCCGGGTGCCGAGCCTACAGCCGATCGGCGCCCCCGCGGCGCTGGCCGGCCGAGAGACCGGCCGCAAACTCCAGGGTCTCCGTGGCGACGCGCCGGCGCGCGGCCGCATCGCCCATCAGCGTGCCGGTCACGAGCACCGGCACGGGCGCGTCCTCCACCGGCTCGTCGGAGACCAGCCCGTCGATCACGTCGCCGTACGCGGCGAGGACCCCCCGCGCCCCGGGCTCGAGGCCGGCGTGCTCCATGAACGGCTCGGTCGGCCCCTTCACGGCGCGTCCCTCCACGAACGGGCTCACCGCGACGACAGGGGCGGGCGCCGCCCGCAGCGCGTCCCTCATGCCGGCCAGCGCGAGGATCGGGCCGATCGAGATGACCGGGTTCGACGGCCCGATCACGATCGCCTCGGCCGCCCGCACGGCGCCGAGCACCTCCGGCGTCGGGCGCGCGCCCTCGATCCCCCGCAGCTCCAGGCGCTCGATCGGCGGCTCGGCGCGGTCGAGGATCATGAACTCCTGGAACGGGCGCTCGCGGCCGGCGGCGGTCACGATCGTGCGCACCGGCTCGTCGCACATCGGCAGCACCGAGGCGTCCACGCCCATGCCGCGGACGACCGCGCCGTGCGCCTCGGTGAGCCGCGAGCCGCCGCTCAGCAGCTCGGTGCGGACCAGGCACATCGCGAGGTCGCGGTCGCCGAGCCGGAACCACGCGTCCCGGCCGGCGGCCTCGAGCGCTCCCATCACCTCCCACGTGTCGCCCGCGATCCCGTAGCCGCGCTCGTCGATCGCGTCGGCGAGCCAGTACGTGACGAGGTCGGGGTCGGGCGAGACGTGCACGCCGTAGACCTCGGCGTCGTCCGCGGTGTTGGCCACGACCGCCAGCTCGCCGGCCGCGTCAAGCATCCCGCGCGCGAGCTTCGCGCCGCCGGTGCCACCGGCGAGGACGGCTACCAAAGCTCGTCCGGAAGCCCCGTGAACTTCACGCCGGCGTGCGTCTTGTAGCGCGCGTTCACGGAGATCATCAGCGGCGTCAGGCCCTCGATCAGGCGGGCGGTCTCGAGGAGGCCCGCGTTCACCGGCCGCAGGCCCGGGATCCGCGCGATCACCTCCGCCACGCGCCGCTTGTCGTCGCGCCTGTCGCCGGCAACTGGGACGTCCTCGTCGAGCTCGGCGTCGAGGTCGTTCAGCGTCGCGGCGCTCACCGTGTGGAGCGCGCTCACCACCACCACGCCGTCCAGCACCATCTCCTGGGCCTGCTGGGCCGCGGAGCCCTGCGGCACGCCGAGCAGCCGCGTCGCCTTGCCGGATACGGCGGCGGCGAGCGGCACCGTCGCGTCGACGAGGATCTGGCCCGGCTCGAGCGCCTCCCTCAGGTTCGTGAGGTTCTCCGACTGGGCGCGGAACGGCACGGCCAGGATCACGATCGGCCCGCGCCGCGCGGCGGCTGCGTTCTCGAGGCCCTCGACCCGCCCCTCCGGCACGCGCTCGCGCACCCGCGCGGCGGCCTCGCCGGCGCGCTCGGCGCTGCGCGAGCCGATCACCACGTGCGTGCCGGCGCGCGCGAGCCGCAGCGCCAGGCCGAAGCCGAGGGCGCCGGTGCCGCCGATGATCGGGACTGGCTCGCTCACGGCGGGCGAGCCTATCGGCAGCGGTAGGCTCCCGCCCGTGCGACTCGAGGGACGAACCGCGCTCGTGACCGGCGGCGCCAGCGGCATCGGCGCGGCGACCTGCCGCCGCCTCGCCGCCGAGGGCGCGCGCGTGGCGGTGACCGATCTCAACGTCGAGGGGGCGACGGCCGTCGCCGAGGAGATCAGCGGCCGGCCGTACGAGCTCAACGTGGCCGACACCGGCTCGGTGCGCGCCGCGGTCGCCGCGGTCGAGTCCGACCTCGGCCCGGTCGACGTGCTCGTCAACAACGCGGGCTACGACGAGTTCGGCTTCTTCGTCGACACCGACGAGGAGATGTGGAAGCGCGTGATCGGGGTGAACCTCATCGGCGTGATCGCGTGCACGCACGCAGTCCTGCCGGGCATGCAGGGGCGCCGCAGCGGCCGGATCGTCAACACGGCCTCGGAGGCGGGCCGGGTCGGCTCGCCGGGGTCGAGCGTGTACTCGGGTGCGAAGGGCGGCGTGATCGGCTTCACGAAGGCGATCGCGGCCGAGGCCGCCCGCTACGGCGTGACCTGCAACGCGGTGGCGCCCGGCCCGATCGAGACCCCGCTGCTGATGGCCGCCCACCTGCTCGGCGACCGCGGCGAGCGGATGATCAAGGGCATGGTGTCGAAGACCGTGCTCGGACGGCTCGGGCAGCCCGAGGAGGTGGCCGCCACGATCGCGTTCCTCGCCTCCGACGACGCCTCCTACGTCACCGGCGAGACCCTCGGCGTGAGCGGGGGCATGGGCCGCATCTAGATGGCGGACCGCGACCCGATCTCGATCCGCGAGGTCGGCCCGCGCGACGGGTTCCAGAACGAGCCCGAGGTGATCGGGACCGACGACAAGGTCCGCCTCGTGGAGATGCTGGCGCGGACCGGCCTGCGCCGGCTCGAGGTCACGAGCTTCGTGCGTCCCGACGTGGTCCCGCAGCTCGGCGACGCGCGCGAGGTGCTCCGGCGCGCGGACGTGCCGGACGGCGTCTCGGTCTCGGTGCTGATCCCGAACGAGAAGGGCCTCGACAACGCGCTCGAGCTGCGCGAGCGGTTCCACGAGGTCAACGGCTTCCTGTCGGCGACCGAGACCCACAACCGCAAGAACGTCAACCGCTCGGTGGAGGAGTCGCTCGGCGGCCTCGAGCGCGTCTTCGGGCGCGCGCGGGCGGAGGGGCTGCGCTGCGAGGGGGTGATCTCGGTGTCCTTCGGCTGCCCGTACGAGGGCGAGGTCGACCCGGAGCGGGTGTTCGCGATCGCCGAGCGGCTGGCGGCCGCGGGCGCCGAGGAGGTGGCGTTCGGGGACACGACCGGCATGGCCAACCCCGCGCAGGTGCGCGAGATGCTCGCCGCCGCCCGCGAGCGGCTGCCGGGGGTGGAGCTGACCGCGCACTTCCACAACACGCGCGGACAGGGGCTCGCCAACGTGCTGGCCGCGATCGACGCGGGCATTCGCTCGTTCGAGTCGTCGTTCGGCGAGCTCGGCGGCTGCCCGGTGCCGCGCGGCGCCACCGGCAACATCGCGACCGAGGACCTCGTCTCGATGCTGCACGAGATGGGCCATCCGACCGGCGTCGACCTCGGCGCGCTCGTCGAGTGCGCGCGCGAGGCCCAGCGCGTGCTCGGCCGCCAGCTCGGCAGCCACGTGATCGTGGCGGGGCCGGTCGACTGGCACAGGGGCTGAGCGCGGTGCGCGCCGACGTCGAGGCGCTCGCCGCGATGGAGAGGGGATCCGCCTCGCCCGGGGAGGTGGCGGCGGTGGAGTGGGGAGCCCGGCGGCTGCGCGACGCGGGCGCGGCCGACGTGCGGGTGGAGCGGTTCGCCTACCAGCGCTCGATCGCCGAGCGCAACGTGCCGCACCTGCTCGCCGGCGTGCTGGCGGCGCGCTCCGGCGGGGTGCGCGGGGCGGTCCTCGCGGCGACCGCGCTCGTGTCGTTCGAGCTCGACTTCGGCGGGCGCTCGCAGTGGCTCCGGCGGATCGTCCCGGCGGGGGAGGGGGCGTACGCGCGCGCCCGCGTGCCGGCCGCGGGCGAGGCGCGGCGCACGCTGGTTCTGGTCGCGCACGTGGACACCGCCCACACCGGCGTCGGCTGGCGCAACCCGTGGCTGCTCGGCATCGGGACCGGGCGCGACCCCGACGTCATGGACTCGCCGAGCACCGGCGTGAAGCTCGGGTTCGCGGCGGCCGCGGCCGGATCGCTGCTGGGGATCCGCGTACTCCGGATGGGGGGAGCCGCCTCGCTCGCGTTCGCGACGGCGCTGGCCGCCGACGTGGCCCGCAGCCCCGCGGTGCCCGGCGCGAGCGACAACGCCACCGGCGTGGCGGGCGTCCTCGCGATGGTCGAGCGGATCGCCGCCGAGCCGCTCCCGGGCACCGAGGTGATCGCCGTGCTGCCGGGCTGCGAGGAGTCCGGCATGGGCGGCATGGCGGAGTGGCTGCGGGCCGAGGGCGCGCGCCTCGACCCGGCGTCCACGCTCGTGCTCGGCCTCGACACGCTCGGCGCCGGCGAGCCGATCGTCGCCCGCGCGGAGGGATCGATCGTGCCCTGGCGCTACCGCGGCCGCGACCTCGACTGGGCCGACCGCGGCGCGGCGCGCGCCGGGCTGCCGCCGCCCCGGCGCGTCCAGCTCGGCGGCTGGACCGACCCGCTGCTGGCCGTGCACGCCGGCCTCACGACGATCTCGCTGCTGTCGGCCAGGGGCAACCGCTTCACGAACTACCACCAGCCGACCGACACGCCGGAACGCGTCGACTGGGACTCGGTCGCCGCGTGCCTACGCCTGGCGAACGGGATCGCCGACGAGTGGGCCGGCGGCTGAGCTCTCGCCGCGCCCCTCGAACTCCGCCACGAGACCGTCGAGCGTCGACTCGAACCGGCGCCGCAGCCAGCGGCGGCCGCCGAGCGCGAGCAGCGCCCGGTCGAGGCGCGAGGCGCGCTCGATGCCGGCCGCGAGCCGCACGCGGGTGGAGCCGCGGTGCCCGGCGAGCGCCCAGCTCACCCGCGCCCGCGTCCGCTCGCCGATCTCGGCCGTCCCGATGAGCAGCCGCGGCGCCTTCGCCGCGACGACCCGCGTCGTCACGGTCCGCCGCACGCCGAGCGGTCCGCGGAGCCGCACGCGCCCGCCCTCGGCACGGTCGCCAGCGGGGCGGTGGAGGTCGACGACCTCCACGAAGCGGTCCGCGACCATCCAGTGGTTGCCGAGGTCGTCGAGGAAGTCGAAGACCTCCTCGACGTCGGCCGGCACGAGGGCCGTGGCCTCGACGTCCGCGTCGGGTTCGGCGTCGATCCAGGCCACGGCCCATACGTTACGCCCAGGCGGGCGTCCGGCGGTCGCCTAGGCGGCGGCTCCGGGCGCGTCGGTGCGGCGCGCGGTGGTCGGCTTGGTCACCGCCGGGGTCGCGGCGAAGGCGCCGAGCCCGGCCGCGCCGATCAGCAGGTGAAGGATGTTGTCCTCCGTGTTGACCGGGATGAAGCCGAGGATCTCGCCGCCGTCGCCGACCACGAATCCCCAGATCGCCACGACGACGTACACGGCGCCGAGTCCGACCGCGTAGGTGCGCGCGGACGCGTAGCCGAGCGAGAGCAGGCCCAGCGCCCCGGTCGCGATGTGCACGATGTTGTGCCAGCCGTTCACGTCGAGGATGCCGAGCACCCCGTCGACGTCGCCCGGCGAGCCGAAGCTCGACGAGTAGAAGAAGCCGATGATGCCCGCGACCACGAGCGTCGCCCCGAAGACGAGCGCATAGAGCTGCGCGGGTGTCCTTCCTGCGTTGCCGTTCATGTGAGACCTCCGGTGGATCGTTCGAGTCGCCTGCCAATACGCGGCAGCGGCCGAAATCGATGCATTTCGATAATTACCCACCTGATGGCGAACGAATTCGACGCGATCGTGGGGCGCCTCGACTACCCGATGTTCGTGGCCACGACGGTCGGCTCCGACGGCGAGCGCGCGGGCTGCCTGGTGGGGTTCGCGACCCAGTGCAGCATCGAGCCCGAGCGCTTCCTCGTCTGCGTGTCGAACAAGAACCGCACCTACCGCGTCATGCGGGGTGCCGGCGTGATGGCGCTGCACGTGGTGCCCGACGACGCCGAGGACGTGGTCGAGCTGTTCGGCGGCGAGACCGCCGACGACGTGGACAAGTTCGAGCGCTGCGAGTGGCGCGAGGGGCCGGAGGGCCTGCCGATCCTCAAGCGCTGCCCGAGCTGGTTCGCGGCCCGGATCCACGAGCGGATCGCCCTCGGCGACCACGTCGGCCACGTGGTCGAGCCGTTCGCCGGCGAGGCGGGCTACGAGGGCCGCGCCTACCCGTTCTCGCGCGCGAAGCGGATCGAGCCGGGGCACGAGGCGTGACCGGCCCCGACCCGGACCTGCCGTACTGCTACCTGACCACCACGGGCCGCGTGAGCGGCGAGCCGCGCGAGATCGAGATCTGGTTCGGGCTGCGCGGCTCGACCGTCTACCTGCTGTCGGGGGGAGGGGAGCGGTCGCAGTGGGTCAGGAACCTCCTGGCCGACCCGAGGGTCGAGCTTCGGCTGGGTGAGCACACCTACGGCGGCAGCGCGCGGGTCGTCCGCGATGCGGGCGAGCAGGCGGTCGCCCGGCCGCTCGTGCACGGCAAGTACGCCAGCGGCCCCGGCGACATGGCGCGCTGGCGCGACGAGAGCCTGGTCGTGGCGATCGACCTCGACGCGTAGGCTTTCGCCGATGGCGCTGCCCGACGACCCCGCCGCCTTCGTGGCCGCCGCCGAGCGCGGGATCAACGACTACGACCTCGACGCGACCGCGGGCGTGTACGCCGACGACGGCCGGCTCGAGAACTACGTGGACGGGTCGTTCGAGTCGTGGCACGGGGCGGACGCGATCCGCTCCGCCTGGTCCGCCTACCTCGACGCGATGCGCGAGCGCGGCTTCACGCTGCGCAAGTCGCTCGTGTCCGCAGCCGACGGCACGATCGTCAACACCTGGGTCGGGTCCCTCGGCGGCCGCACCGACGCGCACGGGATCGAGTACTGGCGCTTCGACGACGCGGGCAAGGTGCGCGAGCACCGCCTCTACAGCCTGATGAACGTGAAGCCGTCCACGAGCCCGCTGGCGCGGGCGCGGATGGCGTTCGCCTACCCGCTGTCGGCGCTCGCCTTCCTGCGCGCGCGCAAGCGGGCCGGGCTCTAGGCGAAGCCGGCCTCGGCCGGCTAGCGCCCCGCGAACTCCGGGCTGCGCTTCTCCTGGAAGGCGGCGGCGCCCTCGGCGTAGTCGTCGCTCGAGGCGAGGAGCTGCTGCGCCGTGACCTCCTGCTCCAGCGTGGAGGCGAGCGCCGGCTTGGCGGCGGCGTCCATCACGCGCTTCGCGAGGCCGACCGCCAGCGGGGCGCACATGAGCAGCTCGTTGCAGAGCGCCTCGGTGGCGGCGTCCAGCTCGTCGGCGGGCGCGATCCGGTTGGCGAACCCGATCCGGTGCGCCTCGCGCCCGTCGATCGGCTTGCCGGTCATGATCAGCTCCTTGGCGATCCCGATGCCGATCACCGCGGGCAGGCGCGAGGAGCCGCCCACGTCGGGAATCAGGCCGACCCGCACCTCCGGGATCGCGAGCACCGCGTCCTCGGCCATCACGCGCATGTCGGCGGCCAGCGCGAGCTCGGCCGCACCGCCGATGCACGCGCCGTGGATCTGGGCGATCGTCGGCTTAGTCATCTCCTCGAGCAGGTTCCAGACGCCGAGGATCGGGCCGCGGAAGGCGCGCAGGCTCTCCGGCTGCTCCGACAGCGCGCGCAGGTCCGAGAGGTCCATCCCCGAGGAGAACATCGCGCCGTCGCCGCGCACGACCACCACGCGCACGGACGGGTCGTCGGCGGCCGCCCGGAACGCCTCGCCGAGCCCGCGGACGAGCTCCTCGTTCATCGCGTTGCGCTTCTCCGCGCGCGACATGACGATGTGCCGGACCGCCCCGCGGTCCTCGATCTCAACCAGCGGCATGTAGGCTCCCCGCGCTCAAAGCGCTTACGAAGACAGGAAGACGGAGGCTAATGGAGATCTCGAGGGTGGGCGTGCTCGGCGCCGGACTGATGGGCCACGGAATCGCGCAGGTGAGCGCCGAGTCGGGCTACGAGGTGGTGCTGCGCGAGGTCGACGACGAACGCCTCCAGAAGGGGATCGGGCGGATCGAGAAGCAGCTCGCGCGCGCGGTCGAGAAGGGCAAGGCCGAGCAGTCGCAGGCCGACGAGGTGCGCGGCCGCATCCAGGGCACGACCGACTACTCCGACCTCGCCGACTGCGACCTCGTGGTCGAGGCGATCACCGAGAGCCTGGAGCTCAAGCTCGAGATGTGGCGCGAGCTCGACGGGATCGTCAAGGAGGGCGCCGTCCTCGCCACCAACACCTCGTCGCTGTCGGTGATCGACCAGGCGGCGGCCACCGCGCGGCCGGGCCGCTTCATCGGGCTCCACTTCTTCAACCCGGTGCAGCGGATGCCGCTGCTCGAGGTGATCAGGACCGTCACGACCGACGACGAGTCGCTCCAGACCGGGCTCGACTACGGGGCCAAGCTCGGCAAGCAGGTCGTGCAGGCGAAGGACAAGACCGGCTTCATCGTGAACCGCCTGCTGGTGCCCTACATGCTCGACGCGATCCGCGCCTACGAGAACGGCGTGGGGACGATCGAGGAGATCGACGCCGCGATGAAGGGCGGCGCCGCGCACCCGATGGGGCCGTTCACGCTGCTCGACTTCGTCGGCCTCGACACCACCAAGTCGATCGCGGACATCATGTTCGACGAGTACCGCGAGACGCGCTTCGCCGCCCCGCCGACGCTGCGCAAGATGGTGGCGGCGGGCTTCTACGGCACGAAGTCGGGCCGCGGCTTCTACGACTACTCCGGCGATCAGCCGGTGGCGGTCGACCCGGGCGTGTAGCGTCCGGCACGGGGCGTAGCTTGGGGCGCGATGGAGCGCTCCGCCGCCCCCAACCAGGGCGTTCTGCTCGGCTCCGCCGGGATCCTCCTGGCCACCGCGGTGCTGATGGTCGAGGTCCGCTTCGCGGAGGCGTGGAGCAACGGCGTGCACCTCGCGATCGTGGCGGCGGCCTGCGCGGCGCTGTTCTTCCTCGGCGCGCGCGAGCGCTTCTCCGACGGCCCGCGCCCTCACCAGTCGGCGCTGCTGGTCTCCTCGCTCGCGCTGTCCACGGTCGCGATCGGCCGTCTCGGCGACGTCCTCGCCGACGACCCCTTCGAGCACTCGCTCACGATCGCGTGGATGGCGGGGCTCTTCGCCGCGGTCGCCGCCGTGGCCGCCTTCTACTACGGCTCGGCGGTGTGCACGCTGTTCGCCGCCGCCGGAGCCGCGACGGCCGTCATCGCGCTGCTCGACAAGGCGACCGCCGAGGGCGTGCAGACCGACAACTTCCGTTTCTACCTCACCGCGCTGGCGGTGGCGTTCGGCGCCGGGTCGGTGTGGCTGCGGCGGCTGGGCCGCGAGCGCCACTCGGTCCAGCTCGTGAACGCGGCGGCGCTCACTCTCATGGCGGTGGCGATCAGCTTCGTGATCGAGAGCTTCGCCGCCTCCTTCGACGGGGGAAGCGACGACGACGGCCCCGGCTTCCCGACCGACTCCGGCTGGGAGCTCGTGCTGATGATCGGCTCGTTCTGGATCCTCGCCTACGCCGCGCTCCGCCGCGAGGCGGGGCCGGCCTGGCTCGGCGCGGTGCTGCTGAACGTGAGCGCGCTCGTGGCCGCGGCCGACGACCCCGACGACGCGACGATCGTGGGCTGGCCGCTGGCGATGCTGCTGCTGGGACTCGCCGCGCTCGGCCTGGCCCTGCGGCCGCCGCCGCGCACGCCGCCGCCGCCGCCGCCTCCGCCGCCGGCCTGACGGGGCGGCCGGGTCCGCGCGTGGAGTGGAGGGTTTGGTCGCACATAGCGACCAAACCCTCCGGTCACGGCCGCTGGAGCGCCCGGCGTTATCGTCCTGCGCCGTGTCCGACCTGAAGGAAGCGCTCGAGCGCGCCCGCGCCGGGGGCCCGGAGCGCCATCGCCAGAAGTCCGCCGAGCAGGGCAAGCTGCCGGTTCGCGAGCGGATCGACCGCCTCGTCGACTCCGGCAGCTTCGCCGAGGAGGCGCTGCTCGCCAACTGGGAGCAGGACGGGTTCGGGGCCGACGGTGTGGTGACGGGCATGGCGACGGTCGCGGGCCGCCCGGTCGCGGTGATGGCCAACGACCCGACCGTCAAGGCCGGCTCGTGGGGCCCGAAGACCGTCGAGAAGATCATCCGCATCCAGGAGCAGGCGCTCAGGCACGAGGTTCCGATGATCTACCTCGTCGACTCGGCGGGCGCGCGCATCACCGACCAGGTCCAGATGTTCCCCGGCCGCCGCGGCGCGGGCCGGATCTTCCACACCGAGGTGAAGCTCTCCGGCGTCGTCCCGCAGGTCTGCGTGCTGTTCGGCCCGAGCGCCGCCGGCGGCGCCTACATCCCGGCCTTCTGCGACGTCGTGATCATGCGCGACGGCAACGCCTCGATGTACCTCGGCTCCCCTCGCATGGCCGAGATGGTCATCGGGGAGAAGGTCGGCCTCGAGGAGATGGGCGGGGCCCGCATGCACACCGGCGTGTCCGGCTGCGGGCACTTCCTCGTCAAGTCCGACGAGGAGGGCATCGAGACCGCCAGGCGCTACCTCGGCTACTTCCCGACGAACTGGCGCGAGGAGCCGCCCGCCGCGCCGCCGGCCGAGCCCGCGAGCGACGCCCCGATCCGCGCGATCGTCCCGGCCGACGAGAACAAGTCGTTCGACGTCGCCGAGCTGCTCGACGCCCTCGTGGACGAGGGCTCGTTCCTCGAGGTGCAGAAGCGCTGGGCGAAGGAGCTGGTGGTCGGCTACGCGCGCATCGAGGGGCGCGCGGTCGGCATCGTCGCCAACCAGCCGAAGCAGCGCGGGGGAGTGCTGTTCGTGGACTCGGCCGACAAGGCCGCCCGCTTCATCTGGACCTGCAACGCCTTCAACATCCCGCTGCTCTTCCTCGCCGACGTGCCCGGCTTCATGATCGGCACCCAGGTCGAGCGCCAGGGCATCATCCGCCACGGCGCGAAGATGATCTCGGCGGTCTCGGAGGCGACGGTCCCGAAGCTGAGCGTGATCATCCGCAAGGCCTACGGCGCCGGCCTCTACGCGATGGCCGGACCCGCCTTCGAGCCCGACGCCTGCATCGCGCTGCCCGGTGCGCGGATCGCGGTGATGGGCCCGCAGGCGGCCATCAACGCCGTCTACTACAACCAGGTCCAGGCGATCGAGGACGAGGGCGAGCGCGCGGCCTTCGTCGAGAAGCTCCGCCGGGAGTACGCCGAGGAGATCGACATCCTCCATCTGGCCTCGGAGCTGGTGATCGACGCCGTGATCCAGCCCGAGGACCTGCGCGCCGAGATCGCGCGCCGGTTCGCCCTCAGCGCGCAGAAGCGACGCGACTGGCCGGACAAGCGAAACCCGGTCACACCGGTTTAGTAGAGATCGTTTGACACCCCCGGCGCGGCCGGGTTAGTTTGGAGTCGGCCCGTCGCGCGTGCCCGCGCGCGATTTCGACTCGTACCCCTGGGGACCCCGTCCGCAACCCGAAACCATCGCTGCTCGCCGCTGTCGCGCTCGCGTGCGCGCTGACGGCCGCCCTGGCCCCGGGCGCCCAGGCCGCGCAGACCACCACGACCTACACCACACCGGGCCAGCACCCCTTCACGGTGCCGCCGGGCGTGACGAGCCTCCGCGTGCACCTAATCGGCGGCCGCGGCGGCGGCGACGCGGTCGCGGGCGCAACGGGTGGAATCGCGGCGGACCTGACCGTGGACGTCCCCGTGTCGCCCGGGCAGGTCTTCTTCGCCGTCGTCGGCGGCAATGGCGCCGACGGGGTTTCCGGTGGCGCCGGCGGCGCCAACGGGGGTGGCGCGGCCGGAGTGGCGCCCCCCTTCACCGGTGGCGGCGGGGGTGGTGCCTCGGACATCCGGACGGCGCCCGTCAGCGCGGCACTGAGCCCAGACCCGCGCCGCGTCGTCGCTTCGGGTGGCGGCGGAGCGGGTGCTGTCGGCGGCGCTGGCGGCGGGGTCGCGACGGGCGACGGGGCGGCCGGCCCGAACTGCCCCAACTCGGGCGGGAAGTCCGGGGTCGGATCCAACGCCGGAACCGCCACCGGGGCGGGCGGCAGCGGCTGCGAGGGAGGCTCGAACGGCGGCAACGGAACCCTCGGACAGGGCGGCGCCGGCGGTGACGGGGACGTCGCGAGCGGCGGCGGTGGCGGTGGCGGCCTCAACGGCGGCGGCGGTGGCGGCGGGACCAGCGCATTCCTCCCCACCGGTCCGGGCGGCGGTGGCGGCGGCTCGGCCTTCATCGCTCCGGGCATCAGCCTGGTCACCGCGGGCCCGTCGGCAGCCGACAGCACGCCGCTGATCTCGTTCACCTACGAGGCGCCGACCGCGGACGGCATCCCGGCCGCGCTCGCCTTCCCGGGCACCCAGCCCGTCAGCACGGTCTCGGGCTCGCAGGGATTCACGGTCACCAACAACGGCAGCGCGCCGCTCGTGGTGAACGGCGTCGACTTCGGTCCCGACGGCGGCAACTCCGGCGAGGACGACTTCTTCCTCAGCTCCACGACCTGCGACGGCGAGATCGCGGTCGGCTCGAGCTGCGAGATCCGCGTGCGTTTCATGCCGCTCGGCGAGGGCGCGCGCAGCGCCGTCATGAGCGTGCGCACGAACGCGCCGAGCTCCCCGAGCCAGGTCACGCTGAGCGGTACCGGGGGAGACCTCCCGACGGGCGCTACTGGCCCGACGGGCGCGGACGGGGCCACGGGCGACACCGGTGCGACGGGTGCGACGGGCGCGACGGGCGCCACGGGCGCCACCGGGGACACCGGACCGACCGGCGCCACGGGTGCGACCGGACCGACCGGCGCCACGGGTGCGACCGGCCTGACCGGCGCGACCGGGCCGACCGGCGCTGAGGGCCCGACGGGCGACACCGGGTCGACGGGCGCCACCGGGGCCACCGGGCCGACCGGCGACACCGGCGCCACCGGGCCGACCGGTCCCACGGGCGCGACCGGGGCGACCGGTCCCACGGGCGCGACCGGACCGACCGGCGGCACCGGCGCGACCGGCGCCGGCGGTCCCACGGGCGCGACCGGGCCGACGGGCGCCACCGGGCCAACCGGTCAGACGGGAGCCGCCGGGCCCACGGGTGCCACCGGGCCAACCGGCTCGGCGGGCAGCAACGGCACGAACGGGTCGAACGGCTCGCAGGGCCCGCAGGGCAACCAGGGTCCCGCCGGACCGGCCGGCCAGCAGGGCCCGCAGGGCCCGATCGGCGAGAAGGGCGACTCCGCCACGGCCAAGGGCCTCTCGGTGAGCTGCAAGCTGACCACGGTGGTCGTGAAGCGCAAGCGCCGCACGGTGATCGTCTGCACGGTCAAGGACGTCAAGACCGCGAAGCGCGTGGGCCTCCAGCTCACCCGCTCCGGCAAGGTCGTGGCCCGCGGTAGCGCGGCGGCGAAGCGCGGAAGGGCGGCCGTGACCCTCGGCGCACTGCCGAAGGGCCGCTACGGCGTGACCGTCACGACGAGCGAGGCCGTGGTGCGCGCGACCGTGAAGGTGAAGGGCCGCTGATGGCGCGCCGCATGTCACTCGCACTCGCGGTCGTCGCGTCGCTCCTCGCCGCGCCGAGCGCGCAGGGCGCGACGGTTTCCTACACGACCGCCGGCGAGCACACGTTCACGGTGCCGGCCGGGGTCACCAGCATCCGCGCGACGCTCATCGGGGCCCGCGGCGGGGACGGCGACGCGGGAGGGCTCGGAGGCTTCGGCACCCGCCTCGTCGTCGACATACCGGTGACGCCGGGTTCGACGCTCTACGCGATCGTCGGAGGCAACGGCGCTGACGGCAGCGGCAGCGGCGCGGGCGGGTTCAACGGCGGCGGCGATGGCGGCGAGGGCAGCGCCGACGGCGTTGGCGGCGGCTTCGGTGCCGGTGGCGGGGGCGCGTCCGACATACGCACCACGTCGCACGCGTCGAACGACCTCGCCTCCCGCAAGGTGTCGAGCCCCGGTGGCGGCGGCGCGACCGGTGTCGCGAGCGCCATCGATGGCGGAGCCGGCACCCTTCCGGGCGAGGACGGCTCATGCGTCGGCTCGGGTGGCGGCGCCAACCAGCTCACCGCCGGTGCGGGCGGCAATGGCTGCAACGGCGGCGACCCCGGCGACGCGGGCGTGCTGGGCGTTGGCGGCGACGGTGGCGGCACCCCGGGTGGAACGTCGAACCTCGGCGGCGGCGGTGGCGGCGGCGGCTGGTTCGGCGGCGGCGGCGGCGGCGAGGACGCCGACCTCAACGGCGAGAGCGGTGCCGGCGGCGGCGGCGCGGCCGGGTTCGCGGGGGGCGTCACCTTCCTCAGCGGCGACAACCCGGGGCTGCCCGCCTCGATCGAGATCTCCTACGACGCTCCGGCCGTGGACGGCCTCCCGGCTACCCGGGCGTTCCCGGGCGTCCAACCTCTGTACACGATCTCGTTGCCGCAGACGTTCACCATCACCAACAGCGGCGCCCGCCCGCTCGTCGTCAACGGCGAGAGCTTCGCCGCGGACGGGGTCAACCCCGGCAGCGACGACTTCTTCATCAGCGCGACGACCTGCACCGCGCCGGTCCCGGTCAACGGCACCTGCGAGATCCGCGTGCGCTTCGCGCCGCAGGGGGAGGGCGCGCGCAGCGCGGTCATGAGGGTCCACTCGAACGCGCCGGACTCGCCGCACGGGGTGACGCTCAGCGGCACGGGTGGACCGATCGCCGCCGGCGCCACCGGCCCGACCGGCGCCACGGGCAGCACGGGCGAGACGGGGGCGACCGGCGCCACCGGTGCCACCGGGGCGACGGGTGCCACCGGGGCGACGGGTGCCACCGGAGCCACGGGAGCGACCGGCGCGACCGGCGATACCGGGGCCACCGGCCCGACCGGCGCGACCGGAGCCACGGGCCTCACGGGCGCGACCGGTCCGACCGGCGAGACGGGTCCGACGGGCCTCACCGGCGCGACCGGACCCACCGGCGCGACCGGGCCGACGGGCGCCACCGGCCCGACCGGCGCTACGGGCGCCACCGGCCCGACCGGCGCTACGGGCCCGACCGGAGCGACCGGCGCGACCGGAGGAGCCGGCGCGACCGGCCCCACCGGCGCCACCGGGCCGACGGGGAGCACCGGCTCGACCGGTGCGACCGGGAACACCGGCTCGAGGGGGCCGACCGGGCCGACCGGCCCGACCGGGCCCGCCGGCAACAACGGCAACAACGGCGCGAACGGGTCCCAGGGTCCGCAGGGCTTCACCGGTCCGGCCGGCGGCCCCGGGCCGCAGGGCCCGCGCGGGCCGCAGGGCGGCAAGGGCGATCCCGCCGGCGCGTCCAGCATCTCGGTGAGCTGCAAGCTGACCACGATCGTCGTCAAGCGCAAGCGGCGCCAGGTGATCGTGTGCACCGTGAAGGACCTGAGGGCCTCCGGCAGGGTCGGGGCGAAGCTCACCCGCAGCGGCAAGGTCGTCGCGCGCGGAACGGGCAGCGCAGCCGGCGGCAGGGGCCGGGTCGAGCTCGGCCGGGCGTCGAAGGGCCGCTACAAGCTGACCCTCACGACCTCGCGCACGGTCATCCGCCTGAACGTGGGGATCCGCTGATGCGCCGCCGCCCGCTGCTCGCACTCGCAACCGCGTTCGCCGCGCTGGCCGCGGCGGCCCCGGCCGCACACGGCGCGAGCCAGACCGCGACCTTCGGACCTACCGGGTTCGAGCAGACGTTCACCGTGCCGGCCGGGATCAACAGCGTCAGCGTGCGGCTGGTCGGGGGCCGCGGAGGGAACTCGACGGGCGCGACCGGCGGCCTCGGATTCGAGGTTCGCGGCACGCTCGCGGTCACGCCGGGCGAGCGCCTCTACATCGAGACCGGCGGCAACGGCCGCAACGGCGGGACGAGGGTTCCGAACACGGCGTCCGCCAGCATCGGCCTCGGCGGGTTCAACGGAGGCGGCGACGGCGGCCAGGGCGCGCCCGGCGTCTACGGCGCCGGGGGCGGTGGCGCCTCGGACATCCGCACCGCCTCGCGCTTCGACCCCTTCACGCTGAGCTCGCGGCTCGTGATCGCACCCGGCGGCGGCGGGGCCACGAAGGGGACCAACGGCGGCGCGGGCACGTTCGTGGGGCCCGATGGATCGTGCCCGGGCTCCGGCGGCGGCACGCCGGGCCTGTTCGGCGGGGGCCCGGTGGCCGGCGGCGCCGGCTGCAACGGCGGCGCCGCCGGAGGCGCGAGTACCGCGGGCTCAGGCGGAGCCGGTGGCGGCAACGGGGCCGGCGACGCCGGCACCGAGGGCGGCGGCGGAGGGGGCGGCGGCTCCTTCGGCGGCGGGGGCGGCGGCCAGGACCCGACCCAGGCCGGACGCAGCGGCGGCGGCGGAGGAGGCGGCGGCGCCATGCCCAGCTCGCGCCTGAGCAACGTCACCGCGAACACCGCCCCGGCGAACGCCTCCTCTCCGACGGTCACGATCACCTACGAGCGGCCCACGATCGCCGTCGATCCCGGTACGCACACCTTCCCCGAGACTCCGGTCCGCTCGCCCAGCGTGTCGCGCACCTTCACGGTGACCAACGACGAGGGCACGGCGCCCCTGTACGTCTCCGGCGTGCGGTTCTTCGCGTTCGGGCAGATCCCGGGCGCCGACGACTTCTCCGTGAGCTCCTCGACCTGCAGCGGTCCGATCCCGGTCGGCGCGACGTGCGAGCTGAGCGTGCGCTTCACACCGTCGGCCGAGGGCCCGCGCGCCGCGCGGATGGCGATCATGAACAACGCCGACACCGAGCACTCCGTGTTCCTCGACGGCACCGGCGTCGCCGCCGCGATCGGGGAGACCGGACCGACCGGAGCTACGGGAGCGACGGGTGCCACCGGTGCCACCGGGGCCACGGGCGACACCGGCGCCACGGGCCCGACCGGGGCGACCGGCGCGACCGCGACCGGGGCGACCGGGGCGACCGGCCCCACGGGCGACACCGGCGTCACCGGCGCGACGGGCGCCACCGGCGCGACCGGTGCGACGGGGCCGACCGGCGACACCGGCCCGACTGGCGACACCGGCGCCACCGGGGCGACCGGCCCGACAGGCGAGACGGGCGCCACCGGAGCGACCGGCCCGACGGTGACCGGGCCGACCGGCGCCACCGGCACGACCGGCGGGACGGGCGCGACCGGGCCGACCGGCCTGACCGGCGCGACCGGCGGCCAGGGGGCCACGGGCGCGACCGGAGCCCAGGGCCCGACGGGCTTGACCGGCCCGGTCGGCCCGGTCGGCAACACTGGCGCCGAGGGCCCGCATGGCGCCAACGGCAGCGACGGCACCCCCGGCGTGAACGGACCGCGCGGCCCGGACGGGAGCGGGGGCCCCGCCGGCCCGGCCGGCCCGCAGGGACCCGCCGGCGCCAAGGGCGATCCCGCCGACGCCCCGGAGATCTCGGTGAGCTGCAAGCAGGTCACCCGCCGCGTCAAGCGCAGGCTGCGCAAGGTCATCGAGTGCAAGGTGAGCGACCTCAAGAGCTCCGGCCGCGTGGGGGCGAAGCTCCTGCGCAAGGGCCGCGCGGTGACGAGCGGCTCGGCGAAGCCGAGGGCCGGGCGCGCGCGCATCGTGATGGGCTCCGCGAGGCCCGGGCGCTACAAGCTCGTCGTGACGAGCGGCAGCCTCACGGTCCGGCTCAACCTCGACCTGCGCTAGCACTTTGGGAACGCCTGAAGTGGCTATAGCCACTTCAGACGTGCCGAAACGGCCTAGAAGGTCGGCGCCGCGGCGAACCAGACCGGCTCGGGCGACTCGCCCTCGCGCAGCAGGTCCGCGGGCGCGCGCCCCGAGAGCTCGGGGTTCGGCGCCATCAGCCACTCGGGGGCCGACGCGGGCCGGTCCCGGATCGCCAGGTAGCGGGCGACCGCGTAGAGGTTGCGAAGGCGCTTCTCGAGCTCGCCGCGCGGATGGCGATCGCCGTGGGCGATGTCGCGGATCTCCGTCTGCTTCGCGTTGGTCGCGAAGGCGGTGATGCGCAGGCCGATCGTCGCCTCGAGCCACTCGGCGAGCAGGTCGATCGGCTCGCTCTCGATCCGGCCGGTCAGGCGTTCGTTGCCGTAGGTCATCTGGGGTCTCTCATATCCCTTCCCGGGACTGAGGCCTGATAACGAACTCTTCGCCCCCGCCCGGTGGGGTCCTTGGTTCTATTCGGACCTCCGCGGCAGAGCTTTAGCCCTACGGCGGACGTATCACGCCTCACAGCGGCCGATCGTGCGCCGCAGCCCCACGATCCGGCCGTCGAGCAGCGTCGCGCGCACGCGCATCGACCAGCGCCGGCGGTCGCGGTCGAAGGTGCGCGCGGAGATCGAGCCCGCGAAGGGCGCCGCGGCGTCGTCGGGCGCGCGCAGGTCGCCGACCCGGAAGCCCGCCCGCAGGACCTCGCCCACGTCGGGCCCGCCGAGCTTCGCCAGCCAGCGGCCCGAGCGGCAGCGCACCGACAGCGTCAGCCGCGGCTTCGCGTAGTGGCGGCCGAGCTTCGCGACGAGGTCGCGGTAGACGCCGTAGGCCGGCTTTGGGACGTACTCGTCGGTCATCAGCCCGTACTGCATCTGGAAGTTCGGCGAGGTGGTGTCGCCGTCGCGGAGGTTGAACCAGCGGTAGTCGGTGATGTTGTAGGTCCCGCGGAAGTCGTGCACCGCGCGGACGAGCGTCTCGGCGACCTGCGCCTGCTTCTCGTAGCTGCGCTCCGGCGGCGAGGTGGGCCAGCCGTTCTCCTCGACGTGGATCGGGATCGTCTCGGGTATCCCGGCCCCGGTCGAGTAGCAGCGGAACGAGCTGAACGCGTTCACCATGCCGTCGCGCTCGCCCCCCTCGGTGTGAGCCGGCGGGAACACGGTCCCGGGATACGCGTCCACGCCGACCCAGTCGAGCGAGCCGACGAAGTCCTTGCCGCCGTGGTCGCGCAGGTAGCTCCAGAACGAGCTCTCGGCGCTCGGCTCGCTCCGGTAGGCCCAGTTGAAGCCGATCTCGAGCTGCCGGAAACCGCGCCGCCGCGCCTCGTCCTTGGCCGCGATCACGCCGCGGATCAGCGCGTCGCGCGCCCCCTCGTAGGCCCCGTCGGAGGAGTCCGGCGAGAACGTGATGTTCACCTCGTTCGTGACCTGGATCGCGACCACGCGCGGGTTGGACCCGAAGCGCCGGACGACGTCGCGCACGTGCGCCTCCCATGCCGGGAGGTCGCCCTCCTGCTGCTCGCTGGGGTGGTAGCGGAGCTGGAGCTCGGCGAGGTAGCCGGCCGCCGTGTAGCGCTCGGCGAGCGCGAGCACGCGCTGGATCTCCTGCTCTCCGCCGGACCAGAAGAAGCGGTGCAGGCGCACCACGAACGGGGCGTTGGCCGCGCGCAGCCCGGCGAGGCCGGCGAGCTGCTTGGCGGGCTCCTCGGGCGTGCGCGGGGGGACCGGGCCGGTCACGTACTGGCCGGTCTGCACGCCGGGCGTTACCCCGAAGCGCAGCGCCGGGCCCGGCTTCTGCTCCACCGCGTCGGCGTCGGTCTGGCCGAGGCACTGGTTCTGCGCTTGAGCCGGAGCGGCGAGAACGAGTGCGGCGAGGAGGGCGGGCGCAAGCGCGCGCATGCCCGGCAGGCTAGCCGCCGGGCGCGGTGCTCAGCCTCAGTCGCGCGCGCAGACGTACCCGTTCTCGTTCACGTCCACGTTCTGGACGATCGAGGCGAGCACTCGGGTGAAGTTGCGCGAGCAGGTGCCGTCTGCGTCGTCGACGATGTCCTCGCAGCTGAAGCCGTTGTGGTTCCCGTTCTGGGCGGCCACGCAGCGCTGCGCCTTGCCGTTGCCGGAGTCCTGCTTGGCGCTGGCCGGGGCGGTCGCGCCGAGGACTGCGACGCAGGTCACGGCGGTGGCGATGAGCGTCTTGAGGTTCATGGGGACCACCGTACGGCAGCTTTCGCCGGATCGTGCGCGATCTGGACCCTTGTTCGAGCTAGAGCTCCGGGCCGACCTCCTCGTCGATCAGCTCGATCAGCTCGGAGCAGAACCCGAACGCGCGCTCGAGCGCCTCGGGCTCGAGGTTCTCGGGCACGTCCGTCGGCTGGTGGTAGTGCGGTGCGTAGCCGCGCTGGCCCAGGCACGAGATGCTCACCGCGGCGTAGCGGGAGCCGCGCGCGGGAACCGCGTCGGTCACGCTGCGCGAGACGATCGAGCGCGCGCCGTAGCGGTCGTCGTCGTCGGCGTCCTCGGCCGCGATCTGGTCGCACAGGCCGACGAGCATCGAGTGGTAGCGGCGGGCGACCAGGAGCCCCTCGCGGCGCGCGTAGCGCACGTGCCCCGCGCCCACCTTGTCGATGCACAGGAACACCGTGCGCCTGCGGTCGAGCTCGCGCCGGTGCCTGCGCAGGAACGCCCGCGCCCCCCGGGCGAACGCCTCCTCGGAGCCGGTCAGCACCACCCAGAGGTCGAAGTGGTCGAGCGAGTCGCCGTAGCGGTCGGCGAGCCGCAGCGCGGTCGCGACGCCCGACGCGTTGTCGTTGGCGCCCGGGACGGTCTCGGAGAGCCCGATGTCTGCGAGCAACGGGACGCTCACGATCAGCACGACCGTCGCCGCGAACTGGACGGCGGTGACCGCGTCGGTCTCGACGCCCACCAGCCGGAGCACGGCGCAGCCGAGCGCGACCACGATCGCCCAGAAGAACGGTTCGAACGGACCAACGGGTCGGCGGGTGAGGCGCCCGATGGCGGCCCGGCGGCGCATCGCGCGGTCGTTGAAGACCGCGCCGCTGCGCGCCGCGTCGTAGTGGGCGAGCAGCACGATCGTGCCCGGCCGGTCGCCGTCCTCGCGCGAGACGACGTTCTGCGAGGCGCGCCGGCCCGTGAGCCGCCGGGTGAGCTGGAGGGTCCCGGTCAGATCGCCGAACGTCGCCAGCGCGGCGGCTCCCAGGATCGCGACGCCGGCGACCGGCGACGCGGTGGCGATCAGGCTGCCGGCGATCGCGGCGAGCGCGTGCAGCAGGTGGGCGAGCGGCCAGCGCGGCCAGACCTCGAACGGCTCGACGTCGGCCTCGCGGCCAAGCGCTCGCAGCCGCTCCTCGAGATGCCGCGCCGCGCGCCGCTCCGCGTCGGTGCCCGGCCCGCGGCCCGCGTGGCCGACGAGCGCCTCGATCTCGCGCATGGGGTACACGGCCGGCGCAGTATGGCGCCCTACGTCCGCCCGGAGGTCGGTTAAAGTGCGCGCGCTGCGCCCCGCACACGACATCCGGAGACCGACTTGAACAATCCACGCGCAAATCTCGCGAACCTGATCGCCGCCGGCGGCGGCGCGCTACTGATCCTCTCGCTCTTCATCGGATGGTTCGGCGGTGGCGACGAGAGCTTCAACGCCTGGAAGACCTTCAGCCTCGCCGACATCGCGCTGCTGGTGATCGCGCTCGCCGCGATCGCCCTCGGCGCCGCACACGCGACCGGCAACGCGGCGAACCTGCCCGGGTTCCTCAAGCCGAGCCTGCTCAAGTGGCTCGGCGCCGTGGCACTCACGATCACGCTGCTGTTCGCGATCGAGTTGACCAGCGGCCAGTTCGAGGCCGACCTGAAGTTCGGCGCGATCCTCGCCGTGCTCGCGAGTGCCGCGATCCTCGCCGGCGGCATCCTCAACGACCGTCCGGACCTCGCGGCCAAGCTGAACGAGGCGACGGCGGGCATCGGCGGGGGCGGCCCCGGGGGCGGCGCTCCCGGCCCCGGCCCCGGCGGCCAGCCGGGCGTTGGCGCGGGTCCCGGCGCCCCCGGGGCGGGCGGTCCGGCGGGTGGCCCCGGCCCCGCCGCGCAGGCGCCCCAGCCGTCGCCGGCGGCTCAGCCGCAGCAGCCGGCGTCGCCGCAGCCGGCGTCGCCCGCGCCCGCCGCGGAGCCGGCCCAGGCCGAGTCCTCGGGTCCCGCGCCCGGCTGGTACCCCGACCCCCAGGGCCAGAAGCGCCTGCGCTACTGGGATGGGAGCCGCTGGACCGAGCAGACCGCCGACTGAGCGGCGGCCCGTACCCGCTCTGAAGCGTCGCGAGCGCCGCGCCTCCCGGGAGGCGCGGCGCTCGTGCGTAGGGGTGATCTCTTTAGTAGAGCCCGGCGCGGAGCAGGAACCCGTAGTAGCGGCCGGTGACCGGTCGCAGCGGGTCGCCGGTGAAGCCGTAGCCCGGGTTCGCCCGGTTGTAGGCCTCGGCGTCGGCCATCAGCTTCGTGATCGTCTCGGCGGGGGTCCCGGTGCACTGACCCTGCACGATGCACGTCACGGCCACGCCCGTGGCGTGCGGGGCCGCCATGCTCGTGCCGTTGGCGGTTCCGTAGCTCGACCCCTTGTAGGTCGAGTAGATGCACGCGCCGGGGGCGGCGACGGTGTGCGCCTGGTCCGAGGCGCGCACCGCGTACTTGCTGAACGACGCGTACTTGTCGTCGGTCTCCGCGGCGGTCGGCTTCTTCGCGCCGATCGGCGTGCAGCTGAACGTCTTGGTGGTCGGCACGTTCGGCGTGCCGTTGGCGTCGGCCGACGCGGTGACCGTCAGCACCTCGTCGTAATCGGCCCCGGGAATGGTGTGGAGGTCGTTCGCGCCGTTGCCGGCGGCGAAGACCCAGAGGATCCCCGCGTCCCTCGATCGGCAGATCGCCTGGTGCAGCACGTCGCCGGCCGTGTAGCCGCAGTTGCCGTCGTCGTACTGGCCCAGCAGCGCCGTGCTGGCGTTCACGACCTTGATCCCCTTGGCGGGCCCGTTCGCCGTCACCCAGTCGATGCCGCAGAGCTGCCCGGAGGTGGTCGCGATGGCGGCGGCGTCACCCACGCGGACCGACCAGATGCGCGCGCCGGGCACGACGCCGACCACGCCGTTCGAGTCGTCCCTGGCGGCGATCGTGCCGGCGACGTGCGTGCCGTGGCCGTACTGGTCGCCGATCGTCCCGTCGTTACCCGACCTCGACGACACCGCCGTCGTGAGGCAGTTGACGCCGCCGGCGACGTTGAGCTCCGGGTGGTTGGTCTGGACGCCGGTGTCGTAGACAGCGATGTCGGTATTGACCGTCACGCCGGTGCCGGACGTCGCGAGGGCGGTGGCCGTGAACGCCGAGTCGGCGAAGGTGTCGATGCGCCTGACGCCCGTCGGGCTCATCTGCCCGAGCGTCATTGATCCTTCCTCGTCGGGCACCACGGACGCGACGCGCGGGTCGCGGCGTACCGCCTCGAGACCCGCTCCGGAGAGCTTGGCGGCGTAGCCGTCGAGCGCTGCGCTGTAGGTGTCGAGCACGTCCGCCTTCGCGCGCCGCCTGTGGTCGGCCGCCACGGCCGCCGCGTCTGCGCCGTCGTCGAGCACGACGATGTACTGGCCCGGGATCGTCCGCGCAGAGGCGGTCGAGCCGAACGCGAACACGGCAAAGAACGCAAGGCAAAGTGAAAGAAGCGCAGATCGCTTCGTCATGGCGAGTCCCCCTACCCGTTTTACGAGGCTGCCCCTGCCGGGCAACGTCCGTGGCCTGCACCTCCGTTATAACCCGGACCTCGCGTTTTGTCCATGCCCCCCGTCGAGAGGGACCCTTTTGGGGCACGGGCGCAAATTGGTCAAAAAGACCTCACCATCTTCCCCCGATTAGGGGGTTTAGCCCCCGCCAGGCAGTGGTATGCCGACGGCGCAGCACGCAGGACCGTACCCCTAACACAGGCCCGCCACTGGTCGGTGGGCCCGGCTCCCTGGAGGTTCCCATGAAGAAGGCCTGGCTTGCCCTGCCGATCGTCGCCGTCTCGCTGGCGTTCATCGGTCCGGCCGCTCCCAGTGGCGCGGACTCGAACATCCTCGGCACATGCCCTGACGGCTACACCCCGCTCCCGGCCTCGTTCGCGAATGCCGAGGACCGCAACGGGAACGGCGTCGTGTGCGTCAAGTTCGTCGACGGTCACCTCAACCAGCACGACGACCCGAACGGCGAGCCCTACGACTGCAACGGCAACATGGGCACGCCCGAGTGTCCCATCATGGCCGCCACTGACGACATCCTCCCGTAAGGGGGTCAACCACTCGGCGGGCCACCGCCGAACGCTTCGCGAAGGGCCGCCATCACGGCGGCCCTTCGTCGTCCCGGCGGGCGGGGCGGGCCGCGCCCGTCCGGCCGAACCTATAGTTCGCCCGCCCGCGGCGGTGGCGAAACTGGCAAACGCGATGGACTCAAAATCCATTGCCCGCAAGGGCTTGCGGGTTCGAGTCCCGCCCGCCGCACCTGAGCCCCCGCGCGGCGGAGACGCTCGGCCGCGGGCAGGCGGAACCGCTCGGCCGCGGTCAGGCCGAACCGCTCGGCCGCGGTCAGGCCGGCCCCCTCCGGCCGCGGTCAGTCGACCGGGACGATGCGGAAGGTGTTCTTGTTGATCCGCGCACCGGCGCTGCCCTTGAGCAGCGAGGTCGCGCGCGGGTCGTTGATGAGGTTGGTCTTGCTCGAGCCCGCCAGCACGCCGCCGGCGCCGTCGACCGAGACGACGCCGTAGATCTGCGCGTTGCCGCCGATGCTCACGACCGCGCTGGTCAGGTTGCTCTTGTTGACCATGTAGATCAGGCCGTAGAAGAGCGATGTGCCCCCCATGGTGAGGGTCCCGTCCTCGATGACCAGCGCGCCGGGCTTGGCCGAGCTGTTGATGACCGTCGTGCCGCCGACGCTGATGCCGGTCGGGCAGGACTTCACGTACACCGGGGCGCCGCTGGCCGGGCTGCTCAGGGCCACCGCCGTGGCCGGCGGGCACCCGGCCCAGTAGGTGCCGGCCGCCTTCGCCTGCGTCTCGAGGGCGAGGAGCTGCGAAGCGGTCAGCGTGTTGGCCGACGCGCTCGAGTCGGCGCGCACGGCCGGCGGCTGGACCTGGCCCTTGTTGGCCGGGTAGTTGAGGCACTGCGCGGTGGTCAGCCCCGAGCAGCGGGCGACGATCGCCGCCGGCTGGCCGCCCGAGCCGAGGGTGTTCACGATGACCTTCTTGCCCTGGTTGTTGGTGGCGAACCAGTTCGCCGTCACCACGTTGGTGGGGAACGCGATCGGCACCTGCTGCTGGGTGATCTGCGAGACCACGGCGACCGTGTGGCAGCGCGTCGTCGCCTCCGACCGGATCCAGACCGTGCCGTCGGCGTTCGCGTCGTAGCTGGGGCGCGTGGTCGCGAACGAGGGAGTCCAGTACTGCTCGCCCTGGCTGTCGCGGACCATCGACGTCCACGCCGGGGTCGTCGGCGAGCTCACGCAGGGCGTGGCGCTGTAGTCGCCGGTGTTGTAGGCGCCCTGGAGCGCCGCCGGCTGGGGGCACGAGGCCTGGGCCGACGTGGTCGGGTCGCAGAAGGAGGGGCCCGCGTTCGTCTGCCACGAGCGCGTGAGCTGCAGCACGTGCGCGTTCAGCGCGGCCTCGGCGAGGTTGAAGCTCGCCTCGCGCGTGCGCTCGCGCGCCGAGACCTTGCTCTGCGTGTCGCTCGCCGCCAGCATCGCAAGGCCGAAGGCGATCATCGTGAACACGATCAGCACCGCCGCGATCAGCGTGCTGCCCCTCTCGTCGCGAAGCCGCATGCTCATGGCATCGTCACGCTCTTGGTGGCGCTTGAGGTGACACCGGCCGAGTCCGTGACGGTCAGCTCGAAGCTGTAGCTCAGCTTCGAGGTCAGCGGGTACTTGTCGAGCCGGTAGCTCGTCTCGCCCGCGAGCTCGGTGCCGTTCATCTTCCAGCTGTAGGTGAGCTGCTGGCCGTCGGGGTCCATCGAGGAGGACGCGTCGCAGATGACGTGGCCGTTCGCGAGCGGGTTGCAGACCAGGCCGGCGACGGGGGCGCGGTTGAGGTTACGCAGGTTGACGGTAGTGCGCAGCTCCGTGTAGAGCGGCTTCTTGGCCGGGTTCCAGTCGATCATCGGGTGGATCTCGACCGCGACGACGCTGGGGGTGGCGGCGCCGTCGGTGATCAGCGTGAACAGGGGCGGGGTCCCCGACTGCTTGCGGTTCACGAGGTGGTCGAACATCTGGGTCTTCGTGGACCACGTCTTGCTCGGGCACGTCGCCGTGGACGGAGGGCTCGCCAGCGAGCCGGAGTTGTAGGGGGCGGTCTGGAACCAGATCGTGTCGACGTTGCTGCCCTTGTTCTCGAGGCAGTAGCGGAGGTGGGTGAGCCCGCGGGTGTTGGTGGTCGACGTCGTGGTGCTCGGGAGGGGGGCCAGGAACACGAGGTCGAACCCATTCGAGACCGGGTTCACCGCCGCGCCGGAGGCGCTGGTGGTCATCGCGTTGCGCAGGTGCCCGCCGATCCGCTCGATCGACGAGCGGGCCATGTCCTGGGCGCGCGTCTGCTCCTCGGACCGGGTGCTCACCGTGAGGAACTCGACGAAGGTCGTCACGGCGGCCCCGAAGATGATGACCGCGAGGATGATCGCGACGAGCAGCTCGGTGAGCGAGAAGCCGCTCTCGTCCTTCAGCCGGCTCATTTGGTGATCGGCCCCGCGAAGTCGGACTCCGCGAACACGTCGGAGGCCGCCGTCACCCGGTAGACGTGAGTGGTGTTGCCGGTGTTGGTGTCGACCCACTGGATCGTGCCGAGACCGGTCTCGCCCGCCGTGTCCACGCGCGAGGTGTAGTCCTGGCCGTCGCGGTAGATCCGGTAGAAGTCGGCCGCCGGCGTGCCGGTCGGAGGCGTCCAGGTCAGGGTGGTGGTCCCGTCCCCGTTCGCCGTGCCGGCGAGGGCCGTGGGCGCGGTCGGGCGGGTGATGGTGCCGGCGCCGCCACTGCCGCCTCCACCGCTCAGCGCGCTGATCGTCGCGGTCAGCGGGCGAGCCGACGAGTTCCAGTACATGGTGGTCGCCGAGCAGTTGCTGGTCGTCGTCGCCGAGCCGAAGCCGCTGACCGCCACGCTGAGCTGCTCACCGGCCGTGAGGGTGCCCGCCACCGTGTTGAGGTTCTGCGTGAACTTCGTGATCGTCGTGGTGCCCGCCGGGATGTCCAGCGACGCCGGCGAGCCGCCGACCGCATGACCGCCGTACATCGTGGCGGAGAGGTAGTTCGTGCCCTTGTAGATGACCCACTGGGTCTTGCAGACCCGGGTGCCGGTGTTCTTGAAGTAGCCACTCACGACGAACCCGCCGGACTTCGTGGTGATCGTCGCCGGGGCCGTGAACGGTGCCATGCAGCCGATGAGCATGTTGCCGTTGGTCGCATAGGTCCAGAGCTGCTCGGTCCCGGCCGGGTCGGCGGTCGGCAGGTCGGTCTTCGCACCGGGGCGCGCGAAGGTGGTCGGTGCGTTGAGGCAGCCGGTCTGCGAGATCGTGGCGCTGTTCTTGAACCAGAACTGGTTCGATCCGCTGCCGCTGGCGGGCGCCGTCACGGTGTAGTTCGCCGACACGCTGCCGGGGTTGCCGGAGGCGTCGGTGTAGAGCGTCTTGATCGTGTAGACCGTGCTGCCGTTCGAGGCCGGGTTGAGGTCCATGCACTCGAGGTTGAGGCTGGCCGAGCAGACCGTCGTGGAGCCCTTGAGCACCTCGTAGCCGGTCACGCTGCCCTCGGCCGCGGCGTCCCAGCCGAGCTCGACGACGCGCGTCTTCACGTTCGAGACGTAGACGTCGTTGTAGCCGCCGGTCACGTTCGTGACGGGCGACGCGGCGCCGCGGGCGAGCTTGACCTGGATGTACTGCGGGTCGCCGACGGTACCGAGCGCGTCGATCGCGGTCGCGCCGATCGTGTAGACGCCGTCCTTGAGCGTGAGGATGTTCCAGTCGAAGGTCCACGTCCCGGTCCCGGCGGGGTTGATCCCGCTCGTCTGCGCGACCCCGTCGACGGTGAACTTCATGTCCGCGGCGCCGACGCTCGTCGCCTGGAAGACGACCTTGCCGTCGCTCGGGTTGGCGGTGATCGTCGGAGCGACCGCGTCGAGACCCGTGGGCGTCTTGATCTTGAACTCCGTCAGGGCGGGGCCGACCACCGAGCCGGCCGAGCTGAACGTGGAAGCGTGGTAGAGCGTGTAGGTCTTGGCGCCCTCGGTCCACTGCGAGGTCACGCCGACGCGCTTGAGATCCTCCGGCTGGGCGTCGCCGGTCCCGACCGCGGTGCTGTCGCTGCACCAGTTGACGCTGCCGGTGCTCGTCTTCTGCCCGTCCTTGGAGTCGTCGACGGAGCAGGTCTGGGTCGTGACCGTGAACGTCGTCCCGCGGCGGGTCACCTCGGTGCGAGCCGCGCCGGAGGAGGGCGACACGACCTTGCCGGTCCCGCCCGAGAGGCCGGTGAGCGTCACGTCGAGCCAGTTGGAGCCGCCGATCGACGCGAAGGCCGTGGTGTGCGCCTTCTCGAGGATCTCGCGGCTGATGCTCGTCGCCGCCTCGCGGCCACGATTGGCCTTGTTCACGCGGTCCGCCGTCTCGACCATCACGAACACGCCGAGCACGCCGGCCGTGAGGATCACGGCGGCGACCATCGTCTCGACGATCGTCATGCCGGCCTGGCCCCGCAGTCGCTTCATGAGCCCCCCGGCGAATGCGTACGTGACACGAAGCATCGAGGGCGTATCGACGTTCACCGGCGCAACTGGACACGCGGTGGACGTTTGTACGACCCGGGATTGGCGCTCCTCCGCGCCGGTGGCGAGCGGGCGGGGCTGCGGTCGGCTAGGTCTGCGGCTGGGGCTCGAAGCCGCCCGGGCCGCGGCGCTCGTACTCGTCCTGCGTGACCTCGACCTCGACGTTCCACTGCTGGCTGAAGCCCTGCATCGCGGCCACGATCAGCAGGAACTGGACCGGGACGATGATCAGGGTCAGCAGGCCGAGCAGGCCCGCCGGAAGCGTGGAGTCCTCGTAGCCGGAGCCCTCGCGGTCGAACCAGGCGGGACCGGCGATCGCTGCGACCACCAGCAGCAGCACCGCGAGTCCGGCCGCAACCGGGAGCGTGCCGCGGTTCCAGCGCGCGACGAAGAACGCGATCGTCAGGTAGATGATCACGTAGGCGATCGAGACCATCTGAGCGCCCTGGAGCTGGCCCCAGCCGCCGGCCGTCACGATCACGACGAGCCCGGCGCTGACGAGCAGGAGCAGGATGACCGCGGCCTTCGTCGCCTTGGACGCGGGCTTGTCACGATTCGGATGAACGATGACGGTGTCGGCCACCGGCGCGGAAGCATACGCCGACCGCAGGCCGGATGCTGCACCCAGGGGCGGACCCGTGCGCCGCCCGCCGCGCGGAGGCGCCGACCTGCGCTCCGCTCGCCTCGCGGAGGCGCCGACCTGCGCTCCGCTCGCCTCGCGGGAGGCGCGGGAGTGCGGATGGAGGGACTCGAACCCCCACGGGCTAAGCCCACCGCGACCTAAACGCGGCGCGTCTGCCAGTTCCGCCACATCCGCGCGGAGCGACAGTCTAGGTCAGCGCTTCGGCCCGACGAGTTCCTCGAGCAGGGCGACGCTGCGGCGGTCGTGGACCGACACGTAGCGCGGGTTCGCCCGTGACCGGCGGATCCCGAGGAGGTCGCAGTCACGTGGCCTCCATCCGCGGTGATCGTCAGGGACGTCGCGTCGCTGGCGGAGCGCGCGGCGGTCCCCGAACGCGGAACGCGCAATGCCGGCGATACCTCGGTGACTCCCATCCCAGGCCCAGCAGGGCGATCGCAAGCGGATACTGATGTCGCTCACACACGAACACATGTTCGTGTGAGAGCCGGACGTCGCGACAGGTCTCCGGGCCGTTACGTCTCCTAAGATTCCGGCGGAAGGGGCAGTAGCTCAGCTGGTAGAGCGATGGTCTCCAAAACCATAGGTCGGGGGTTCGAGCCCTCCCTGCCCCGCTCTTCGCCGGTCGCGGCGGCCGCGCCGCGCGCTCAACCCGACGGCGCGAGCCGGCGCAGCAGCTCGAGCTGGCGCCTTCCATAGGCGCTCTCCTTCGGGTGGGTCGATGCGCTGAGGCGCTCGACTGCCGCCTCCAGCTCGCGCAGACGCGGCGCGCGCCCCGCCGCCATGAGCTCGCGGACGTACGCGGCGACCGGCCGGGAGCGGCGGGCTCGGTTGCACGAGCGACAGGCGGGGGTCAGGTTCGCCGGTGTCGCGCGGCCGCCGCGCGAGCGGGGGAGGAGGTGCTCGAGGGTGACGTCGCGCGGCCACGGCGCACGCCCGCACCAGACGCACGTCGGCCCGTCGCGTTCGACTATCGCGGCCCGGCGCGTGGACATTCGCCGCGACGATAGGCCGCTATCCCGCCGCCGCTCACTCGCAGAGCCGAAAATGCCGATGAGATCGGCGTGGAGCGATGGTTCGGAGGCCGCCTCGGCGGCGGGGACGGCTCGGCCCGTGCCGCCGAGCGATCCGAGGCATGGGTCATGGCGCGCTCCGGCGCATCGCTGTTCGCCGCCGGCGCCGGCCTCGGACTCCTCTGGCTCGTCCTCCCGCACCCGAGCAGCGGCGACGACCGGCTCCTCATCGTCACCCTGGCCCTCGCGTTCGTGGGCGCGGGGCTCCTCTGGTTCCGCGGCGAGCGCTGGGGGCCGCTCCTGTTCGAGGCCGCCACCGCCTCCGGGTCCGTGCTCATCACCGCCGCGGTCCACTTCAGCGGCCGCACGTCCACGCCGTTCGTCCTCTTCTACCTCTGGAGCAACCTCTACGCGTGGTACTTCTTCCCGCGCCCGCGCGCGGCCCTCCAGCTCGCCCTGATCGGCTTCCTCTACGCGGCCACGCTCCAGATCAGCGACCCGATCACGCGCGTGCCCTACACCGACGGCCTGATCCAGGTCTTCGGCGCCGGCGCCACGCGCTGGATCATCACGCTCGGCACGCTGCTCGTCTCGGGTCTGCTGGTCACCACGCTCCGCGAGCGCGTCGACCGCCTGCTCGCGCGCGTGACGGAGGAACGCAACTTCGTCTCGAGCGTGGTGGATACGGCCGCCGCACTCGTGGTCGTCATCGACGCGGGCGGCCGCGTGCGGAGCTTCAACCCCGCCTGTGAGACGGTGACCGGCTTCGGCGTCGACGAGGTCCGCGGCATGCGCTGGGAGCAGCTCATCCAGCCGAGCGAGGTCGAGCGGGTGCGGCGCGAGTGGCCCGAGCTGCTCGAGAGCGAGGCGAGCCGGCAGTTCGACGCCGGGGTGCTCACGCGCACCGGCGGGCTGCGCCTGGTCGCGTGGTCCGCGATCGCCGTGCGCGACGCGAGCGGCGCGCCCGACCACGTGATCGCGACGGGGATCGACATCACCGATCGCAAGCGCTCCGAGCACGAGCTGCGACGCCGGCTCAAGCGGCAGGCCGCCGTGGCGGAGCTGGGGCGCGCGGGCCTCGAGGGGATGACGCTGAGCGACCTGACCAGCCGGTCGGTCGAGCTGATCGCCGCCCAGCTCGAGCTCGACCGCGCCGAGGTCTGGGAGGTCACCCGGTACAGCGGCGAGCTGGTGCTGACCGCGGCCCGCGGGTGGGACCCGGATGCGCTCGGCGTGACGACCCTCACGGCCGACGTGGCCACGATGCCGGGCTACACGCTCCAGGCGGACGGCCCCGTCGTGGCCGAGGACTTCGCGGCGGAGTCGCGCTTCGCACCGCCGCCCGCCCTCGTGGAGGCCGGCGTGGCGAGCGGCATGAGCGTGACGATCCCCGGCCCGCGGCGTCCGTACGGCGTGCTCTCCGGCCACAGCCTCGAGCGCCGCACGTTCTCGCAGGCCGACGCGCTCTTCATGCAGTCGGTCGCGCACGTGCTGGCGGCGGCGATCGAGCGCTGGCGCTCGGAGGAGTCGATCCGCCACAACGCGCTGCACGATCCGCTGACCGGCCTGCCCAACCGCACCCTGTTCCTCAACCGCCTGGCCCACGTGTTCGCGAAGCGCGAGGAGAGCCGGTCGAGCGCCGCGGTGATGTTCCTCGACGTCGACAACTTCAAGCTGATCAACGACAGCCTCGGCCACGAGACCGGCGACCGGCTCCTGCGCGCGATCGCACCGCGGCTGTCGGAGGCGCTGCGGCCGAGCGACACCGTCGCGCGCTTCGGCGGCGACGAGTTCGTCGTCCTCTGCGAGGAGGTGAGCGGCGGGCGCGACGCGCTCCAGGTGGCCGAGCGCCTTCAGGCGACGCTCTCGAAGCCCTTCGAGATCGACGGTGAGGAGCACGTCCTGTCGGTGAGCATCGGGGTGGCGCTCGCCAGCGGCCGCTACGCCACGCCCGAGGAGGCGATGCGCGACGCCGACGCCGCGATGTACCGCGCCAAGGAGCGCGGCCGCGGGAGCTGCGAGCTCTTCGACGACGCCATGCGCGAGCGCGCGCTCGGCCGTCTCCGGCTCGAGACGGCGCTGCGCGGCGTGGTCGAGCGCGACGAGCTGCGCGTGTACTACCAGCCGGTGGTGTCGATGCACGACGGCTCGATCGCCGGCATCGAGGCGCTGCTGCGCTGGCAGCACTCCGGCCTCGGCCCGGTGTCGCCGCTCGAGTTCATCCCGATCGCCGAGGACACCGGCCTGATCATCGAGATCGGCCGCTGGGTGCTCGAGGAGGTGTGCGGGCAGGCCGTGCGCTGGGAGGAGGAGCTCGAGGTGCCGGCGCCCGTCGTCTCGGTCAACCTCTCGCCGCGGCAGGTGTCGCACGCCGAGGTGGTCCCCACGGTGGCCGGCGCGCTCGAGCGGACCGGGCTCGACCCGGCCCGGCTCGGGCTCGAGATCACCGAGAACGTGCTGATCACCGAGGCCGGCTC
>DASVWC010000008.1:0-8354 GCA_036389835.1 Thermoleophilaceae bacterium
TCGTCATCCTCGTCGTGTTCCTCGTGCCGGTCTTCGAGAAGGTCTTCGCCGACTTCGGCGGCGACCTCCCGCCGATCACGAAGTTCACCGTCGCCATCTCCAACTTCATCACCGGCAAGTGGTACCTCTGCATCGCGGGCGCCTTCGGGGTCGTCACCGGCTTCAAGAAGTGGAAGCGGACCGAGAAGGGCCAGGAGCAGTGGGACCGCTTCAAGCTGCGGATTCCGTGGAAGATCGGCGACCTGGTGCAGAAGGTCTGCCTGGCGCGCTTCTCGCGCACCTACTCGGCGCTGATCGGGGCCGGCGTGCCGATGCTCCAGGCGATCGAGATCACCGGCAAGACCTCGGGCAACAAGGTCATCGAGAACGCGATGTTCCAGGTCGGCGCCTCGGTGCGCGCGGGCGGCTCGATTGCCACGCCGATGCGCAGCGAGCCCGGCGCCTTCCCGATCATGGTCACGCAGATGATCGGCGTGGGCGAGGAGACCGGCGCCCTCGAGCAGATGCTCTCGAAGATCGCGGACTTCTACGAGGACGAGGTCGCCGCCGGCCTGAAGGCCCTGACCTCCATCCTCGAGCCCCTCATGATCGTGGTCGTGGGCGGCATCGTCGGCTTCATCGTCGTGGCGATGTACATGCCGATGTTCAAGGTCTACGACCAGATCAAGTAGGCGCTGTCCTAGGCTCCGGGCGGTTGAGCCCGGCGGTCACACGCGGAGACGGCGTCGCCGAGTGGCGCGACGCGCAGGGCCGGCTGCACCGCGACGGCGGGCCGGCGCGGATCTTCCCCAGCGGGCGCGAGGAGTGGTACCGGCACGGCCGGCTCCACCGCGACGACGGGCCCGCGGTCGTCCACGCCAACGGGTCGGAGAAGTGGTACGTGGACGGCGTGCGCCATCGTGAGGGCGCACCGGCATGCACGTACGTCAACGGCACCGAGAAGTGGTACCGCCACGGCAAGCGCCACCGCGACGGCGGGCCGGCCGCGTCGTACCCCGACGGCCGCCGGATCTGGTTCGTGGACGGCGTGAAGGTGCGCGAGGAACGGGTCTGACGCTCGGCGGATGCGCCGCCGTGGCGGCGCTCTCGCTCCTGCTCCCCTCGACGCTCACCTACGACCCGTGGACCTGGGTGGGGTGGGGGAGGGACCTCGCCGGGCTCGAGCTCGATACGAGCCAGGGGCCGGCCGTCAAGCCGCTGCCGGTTCTCGCCGGGGCGCTGCTGTCGCCCTTCGGGGACGCCGCGCCGTGGCTGTGGCTCGTCGTCGCTCGGGCGGGGGCGTTGCTGTCGGCGGTGCTCGCCTTCCGGCTTGCACGGCGGCTGGGTGGGGGGAGCGTCGCGGCGGGGGCGGTCGCCTTCGGCGGCGTGGCGCTCTGCGATCGGTGGCTGTGGCACGGGTGGCTCGGGAACTCGGAGGGCGTCTTCCTCGCGCTCGTGCTGGTCGCCGCCCTGCGCGCGCTCGACGGCCGTCACCGCGCCGCACTCGTGCTCGGGTGGCTCGCGGCGCTCACGCGGCTGGAGGCCGCCCCGTTCTGGCTCGTCTACTGCGGCTGGGTATGGAGGCGAGATTTCGGCGCTCGCGTCTGGATCGCCGCGGCGCTGGCCGCGCTCCCCGTCGCGTGGCTCGGGCCGGACCTGGTCGGCTCGGGCGACCCGTTCCGCTCCTCCGAGCGCGCGCGGATCCCGAACCCGGGGGCGCCGGCGCTCGCGGAGCGTCCCGCGCTCGAGTCGCTCCAGCGCGCCGTCGCCCTGGCGCCCGCGGTCGTCTGGGCGGGCGCGCTGCTCGCCCTCGCGGGCGTGTGGCGGCGCGAGCTGCCGCGCCTCGCCGCGCTCCCGCTGGCGGCCGGCGCCGCGTGGGTGGGGCTCGTGGCGCTGATGGCCGAGCTCGGCTACTCGGGCGAGGAGCGCTACGCGATGCCGGGGATCGCGCTCGCCGCGATCTCCGCCGGCGCGGGCGCCGGCTGGGCGGCCACCGACGCTTCGGGCCGCGGGCGGTTCGGGGCGGCCCTCGTCGCCGCCGTCCTGCTCGCGCCGATGGCGGCGCAGCAGTACGAGCGGCTCGTGGCGGACGCGCGCGGTGCGCGCTACGAGGCCGATCTCTACGGCTCGCTCGACGACGCGGTGGCGCGCGCGGGCGGGCGTGCGGCCGTGCTGCGCTGCCGCCCGGTCCAGACCGCGCGCTACTCGCGGCCCGCCCTCGCATGGCGGCTGCACGTGGCGATCGCCGACCTCTCGACCCAGCCCGCGCGCAGCGGCACCGTGTTCCGCGCGCGCTCGGTGCGCGGCTCGCCGCCGAGCCCGCGGCTGAGGAGCGGGCCGCTCCGCGAGGTCGCGCGGGCGGGCCGCTGGGCGGTCCTCTCGAGCTGCTGACTTAGGGTGCCCTAAGTCAGCCCCATATAGTGCCGCCTCCGTGAGGATGACCATCCCGATCCTGCTGGGCCTCGCGCTGCTGGCGGCCGCCGGCTGCGGCGGCGACGACGAGCCGGGCGCGCCGAGCGCCACCGAGGCCAAGCCCGGGCCGCGCGGGTTTCTCAGCCTGCGCCAGGTGGCGAGCGGCTTCGACCAGCCGCTCTACATGGCTCAGGCACCCGGATCGGACGACCTCTACGTGGTCGAGCAGCCCGGCCGGGTCGTGAAGCTCGACGGCGATCGCCCGGGCGAGACGCTCGTCGACATCCGCGACCGCGTGCTCAGCGGCGGCGAGCAGGGACTGCTCGGCCTCGCCTTCCACCCCGGGTACGCCGACAACGGCCGCTTCTTCCTCCACTACACCAACAAGCAGGGCGACACCCGCGTGGAGGAGTACCGCGCACGCGACGGGCGGGCGGAGCCGAGCCCCCGCAGGGAGCTGCTGCGCGTGGAGCAGCCGTTCCCCAACCACAACGGCGGCCAGCTCTCGTTCGGCCCGGATCGCCGGCTCTACCTCGGCCTCGGCGACGGCGGCGGCGCTGGCGACGGCGACAACCACGCGCAGGACCTGAACGACCGCCTCGGCAAGATCCTCCGCCTCGACCCCGACGAGCCCCGCTCGGACTGGGAGCCGGTCGCCTACGGCCTGCGCAACCCCTGGCGCTTCTCGTGGGACAGGGAGACCGGGTCGGTCTGGATCGGCGACGTCGGCCAGGACGAGCGTGAGGAGATCGACGTGGTGAGCGAGCTCGGCGACCCGCCGCCGAACTTCGGCTGGCCCGGCTTCGAGGGGACCAACGACATCGACGAGCGCGAGCCGAGCGGCCCGGGCCGGGTGATCGAGCCGGCCGCCGAGTACACCCACGAGGACGGCTGCTCGGTCACGGGCGGATACGTCTACCGCGGCCGGGAGGTGCCGGCGCTGCGCGGGCGCTACGTCTACGGCGACGTCTGCAGCGGGAAGATCTGGACCCTGAGGGCCGGCCGCGACTCGGCGAGCGACGTCAGGGCCGAGGACGACGAGCTCGAGCAGGTGGCGTCGTTCGCCGAGGATGCGCGGGGCGAGCTGTACGCGATCGCCCTCACGGGGGGGATATTCCGAGTCAATGCTTCGGAATAGACGAATGTTCGTTAGATTTCCGGGGCCTAGTTAGGGCACCCTAAGAACATGACGCCTGGCACACCGATGATCGAGCTCGACCGCGTGACCAAGCGCTTCGGCGCTCTGGCGGCCGTGAGCGACGCCGAGCTCGCGGTCACCCGGGGCGAGTTCCTCGCCGTGCTCGGCCCCAGCGGCTGCGGCAAGACCACGATGCTGCGGCTCATCGCCGGCTTCGAGCAGCCCGACGCGGGGTCGATCCGCGTCGACGGCCGCACCGTCTGCGGCGCCGCCTGGGTGCCGCCCGAGCGCCGCCAGGTCGGGATGGTCTTCCAGGACTACGCGCTGTTCCCGCACATGTCCGTGGCGCACAACGTGGGCTACGGCCTGCCGCGCAAGAGCCGCGCCGGCCGCGTGGAGGAGGTGCTCGAGCTCGTGGGCCTCGGCGGCCTCGGCGAGCGCCGCCCGCACGAGCTCTCCGGCGGCCAGCAGCAGCGGGTCGCGCTCGCCCGCGCGCTCGCTCCCCAGCCCAGCACCGTCCTGCTCGACGAGCCGTGGAGCAACATCGACCCGCTCCTGCGCGGCGCCATGCGCGACGACATCGCGCGCATCCTGCGCACCGCCGGCGTCACCGTCGTGCTCGTGACGCACGACCAGGAGGAGGCCTTCTCGCTCGCCGACCGCATCGCGCTGATGGACGCCGGGCGGATAGTGCAGGTCGGCACGCCCGAGGACATGTACTACCACCCGGCCACCCGGCGCGTGGCCGAGTTCGTGGGGGCCACCAACTTCGTGGCGGCCGGGACGCGGATCGGCGCGAGCGTGGTCGAGCAGGGCGGCGAGGGCGACGTGCTCGTCCGCCCCGAGCTCGTGAGCCTCACGATCGACCCCGCCGGCGGCGGCACCGTGGTCGGCCGCGAGTTCCGCGGCCACGACGTCTTCTACCGGGTCGACCTGGGCGACGGCAGCTCGATCTGCTCGCATCGCCCCTCGAACGAGGTCGTGCCGCTCGGCGCGCGCGTTCGGGTCGAGCTCTACGACGGACCGGTCAAGGTCTTCTCGTAGTGCGGCGGGCGCCGGCCCTACTCCTCGCCCTCGCGGCGCTGGCGCTCGGCGCGTGCGGCGACGACGACGGCGGCTCCGGCGGCAGCGAGACGCTGACGGTCTACTCGGGCCGCGCGGAGAAGCTGATCGGCGGCCTGTACCAGCAGTTCGAGCGCGACACCGGCATCAAGGTCGAGGCGCGCTACGCCGACAGCGCCGAGCTGGCCGCGACGCTCTCGGAGGAGGGCGAGAACAGCCCGGCCGACCTCTTCTTCGCGCAGGACGCGGGCGCCCTCGGCGCCGTCGCCGAGCGCGGCCTGTTCGAGCCGCTGCCGATGGCCGTGGCGGGGCGGGTGGAGAGCCGCTTCCGCGACGACGAGGAGCGCTGGGTCGGCGCCTCCGCCCGCGCCCGCGTGCTCGCCTACAGCACCAAGCGACTGAGGGAGGCCGACCTCCCGCAGAGCGTCTTCGACCTGACCGGGCCGCGCTGGAAGGGCAAGCTCGGCATCGCGCCCCCCAACGCCTCGTTCCAGGCGTTCGTCAGCGCGATGCGCGTGGACGTGGGCGACGACCGCGCCCGCAAGTGGCTCGAGGCGATCGACGCCAACGACCCGAAGCTCTTCGAGAACAACCTGCAGGCCGTCGAGGCGATCGACGACGGCGAGATCGACGTGGCCCTCGTGAACCACTACTACCTCTACGAGATCCGCCGGGAGAGGGGCGACGTGGCGGTGGACAACCACTTCTTCCGGACGGGCGACCCGGGCGCGCTCGTTAACGCCGCGGGCGTGGGGATCCTCAAGTCCGGCAAGCACAAGGACGCTGCCCGCCGCTTCGTCGAGTACGTGCTCTCGGAGAAGGGCCAGCGCTACTTCGCCGAGAAGACCGCCGAGTACCCGCTCGCGGCCGGCGTGAAGCCGGGGCCCGAGCTGCGCCCCCTCAAGACCGTGCAGGGCCCGTTCATCGACCTCGGCCAGCTCGGCGAGAAGCTCCCCTCGACGCTCGAGATGATCGAGGAGGCCGGACTCACCAACTGATGCGCCGCGCGCCGGTGGCGCTGGGGGTCGCGGCCACCGCGGTCGCCGCGCTGATCTGCCTGCCGCTGGTCTACCTCGCGATCCGCGCGGGCGGCGGCGGATCCGACGCGTGGGACGTGCTCCTGCGCGACCGCACGTCCGAGCTGATCGTGCGGACGATCCTGCTGGTCGCCGCCGTGACCGCCGCGTCGGTGGCCGTCGGCGTGCCGCTCGCCTGGCTGGTCACGCGCACCGACCTGCCCGGGCGCCGCGTGTGGGCGGTCGCCGCGGCGCTGCCGCTGGTGATCCCGAGCTACGTGGCCGCACTCGCCCTGCTGTCGGCGTTCGGGCCCGGCGGCCTGGTCGAGAGCGTCCCGGAGGTGGACGGCTTCACCGGCGCGTTCGCGGCGCTCACGCTCGCCACCTACCCGTACGTGTTCCTGCTGAGCGCCGCCGCGCTGCGCCAGCTCGACGTCTCGCTCGAGGAGGCATCGCGCGCGCTGGGGCGCACGCGCGGCTACACGTTCCTGCGCGTGACCCTGCCGGTCATCCGTCCCTCGGTCGCCGCCGGCGCGCTGCTGGTCGCGCTCTACACGATCTCCGACTTCGGCGTGGTGTCGCTGATGCGCTACGACGTGCTCACGCGCGCCGTCTACCAGCAGTACCGCTCGCTCTTCGACCGCACCCCGGCCGCCGTGCTGGGGCTGCTGCTGGTGGCGCTGACGGTGGTGGTCCTGCTGCTCGAGGCACGCGCGCGCGGGCGCGCCCGGGTCGCGGCCGCGCCGCGGGGCGCCCCGCGCCAGGCGGCGCCGGTAGCGCTCGGCCGCTGGCGCTGGCCGGCGCTCGCCGCCTGCGCCGCCGTGGTCGGCGCCGCCCTGGTCCTGCCCGTCGCGGTGCTCGCCTACTGGGCGGGGCGCGGCGTGGACGGCGACACCTTCGACGGCGTCTGGGCCGCCGCCGGCAACTCGCTGCTCGCCTCCGGGCTCGCGGCGGCCGCGGCGATCGCCGCCGCGCTGCCCGTCGCCGCGCTCGCGGTGCGCCACCCGGCGCGCTGGACCCGCGCGCTCGAGCGGACCTCGTACGCGTCGAACGCGCTGCCCGGCATCGTGATCGCGCTCTCGCTCGTGTTCTTCGCGGCCAACTACGCGTCGCCCGTCTACCAGACGCTCGCGCTGCTCGTGGTCGCCTACGTGGTGCGCTTCTTCCCGCAGGCGCTGGCCGGCGCGCACGGCGCGCTCCTGCGCGTGGACCCGCGCCTGGAGGAGGCCGCCCGCGGCCTGGGCCGCACGCCGCGCGCGGCGTTCGCGTCGATCACAGCGCGGCTGATCGCGCCCGGACTGCTGGCCGGCGCGACGCTCGTGTTCCTGTCGGCGATGAAGGAGCTGCCGGCCACGCTGCTGCTGCGCCCGATCGGCTTCGAGACGCTCGCCACCGAGGTGTGGAGCGCGACCGGGGTGGGCTCCTACTCGCAGGCGGCCGTCCCGGCGCTCGTGCTGATCGTGCTGGCGGCGCCGGTGGTCTGGCTGCTGATCGCGCGCCCCGGGGCCTCGACCGCGCCGGTCGCGACCGAGCCGCCGGAGTGAGCGCGCGCTAGCCCCCGACCGCGAGCGTGCCGAGCCTCGTGCGCTCGCCGGCGACCGAGCGCAGGTTCACGTCGAAGCGCCCTGAGCGGGTGGCGAGGACGTCGAGCTCGGCCGGGGTGCCCGGGGCGACGGGCTCGATCAGGCCGAGGCCGGCGAGCTCGACGTCGCCCGCGACGGCCGCCTGCACCCGGACCACCACGTGCGTGCCGCCGCGCACGGTGCGCACGGGCGGCTCCGCCTCGACGGGGTGGCGGAAGGCGACCGTGACCGCCTGGAGCGGCGCGCGCCGGTCGGTCTGCGCCGATGCCGGGAGGTCCCCGGTCGGCTCCCGCGGAGCGGCGAGCGCCGCGATCAGGGTCACCGCGGCGAAGACGAGTACGGACGCGACGATGGCTCGGCGGACCTGCACGAGCCGATCCTAGGCCCGAATGCACGGGTAATTGGACGGATGTGGGGGAGCAATGCCCCGCCTGCGGTTAAAGGCCGCTGCCCCACCCGTCGATAAACCGCCCCAGAGCCAGGCCACGGTGAGAAAGGCAAACCCGTCGTGAGGCGGGGACGCAAAGCCACGGGGCCCCTGGGATGAGGCTCATACCCAGAGGCAAGCCGAGCTACCACGTGGGACCTGAGGTCCTCGGGGCTTTTCCGCGGAGCTGGCGTAATGCAATCGGACTCAAGGAGAGTCATATGCTGCGGAAGCTCCGCAACGAGGAGAGCGGTTTTACCCTGATCGAGCTCCTCGTCGTCATCCTGATCATCGGCATCCTTGCCGCGATCGCACTGCCGGCCTTCCTGGGCCAGCAGGAGAAGGGCCAGGACGCGGACGCCAAGTCGTCTGCCCGTAACCTGGTTTCGCAGGTCGAGTCGTGCTTCGCCACCGAGCAGAGCTACCTCTCGTGCAACGAGGCCACCGAGCTGGGCGACACCGGTCTTAAGGTCGGTACCGCCAACGGCGAGGTCCAGGTCACGGCCGCGACCGCTTCGACCTTCACGGTCGCCGCGAAGTCGAAGGCCACCACCGGGGGCGTCCACACGTTCTCGATCGCCAAGGGCACTGACGGGACGAGCACTCGTTCCTGCACCCCGACCGGCGAGGGCGGCTGCCCGAACAACGGCGAGTGGTAAGCCACTAACCGTTTCGCAATACCGAGCAGTACCTGAGAGGCGGGCTTCGGCCCGCCTCTCGGCGTTTCGGCCCCGGGC
>DASVWC010000009.1:0-5215 GCA_036389835.1 Thermoleophilaceae bacterium
GTCCCGCTCGAGCAGGAGCCGCGCCCGGCGATGGTCGGCGAGCGGGTCAACTCGCAGGGGTCGCGGAAGGCGAAGGAGCTGCTGCTCGCCGACGACTACGACGGCCTCGTGCAGGTGGCCGAGGACCAGGTCGAGGGCGGCGCGCACGTGCTCGACGTCTGCGTCGCGCTCACCGAGCGCCAGGACGAGGCCGAGCAGATGCGGCAGGTGGTCAAGCGGATCTCGCTGACCCAGCCCTCCCCGATCCAGGTCGACTCGACCGAGCCCGACGTGATCAAGGAGGCGCTCGAGCAGATACCCGGCCGCGCCGTGGTCAACTCGATCAACCTCGAGGCGGGCCGCGACAAGGCCGACACGGTGATCCCGCTCGCGCGCGCGCACGGGGCGGCGCTGATCGCGCTGACGATCGACGAGGTCGGGATGGCGAAGACGGCCGAGCGCAAGGTGGAGATCGCACAGCGGATCAAGGAGATCGCCTGCGACGAGCACGGGCTCGACCCGGAGCTGCTGATCTTCGACGTGCTCACGTTCACGCTCACGACCGGTGACGAGGAGTGGCGCCCGTCGGCGGTCGAGACGATCGAGGGCATCCGCCGCGTGAAGGAGGAGCTGCCGGGGGTCAAGACCTCGCTGGGCGTCTCGAACGTCTCGTTCGGCGTCTCGCCGCGGGCGCGCGCGGTGCTCAACAGCGTCTTCCTGCACCACGCCGTCGAGGCCGGGCTCGACCTCGCGATGGTCAACCCGAACCACATCACTCCGTACGGCGAGATCTCCGAGGAGGAGCGCAAGCTCGCCGACGACCTCGTCTTCAACCGCGCCGAGGACGCGCTCGAGAGGTTCATCGCCCACTTCGAGTCGCAGGGCGAGGAGGCCGAGGCCGAGAAGGCGGACCCGACGGCCGAGATGGAGCCCGAGGACGCGCTCCACTACCGGATCCTCAAGCGCAAGAAGGACGGCGTGGAGGGCGACATCGACCGGGCGGTCGAGAAGCTCGGCGCGGTGCCGACCCTGAACGACGTCCTGCTGCCCGCGATGAAGGAGGTCGGCGACAAGTTCGGCGCCGGCGAGCTGATCCTGCCGTTCGTGCTCCAGTCGGCGGAGGTGATGAAGCGGGCGGTCGCCCAGCTCGAGAACTACCTCGACAAGATCGAGGGCTACACGAAGGGGACGGTCGTGCTGGCGACCGTGTTCGGCGACGTGCACGACATCGGCAAGTCGCTCGTCAACACGATCCTCACCAACAACGGCTACACCGTCGTGGACCTCGGCAAGCAGGTCCCGATCGGGACGATCGTCGACGCCGCGAAGGAGCACGACGCCACCGCCATCGGCCTGAGCGCGCTGCTCGTGTCCACGTCGAAGCAGATGCCGCTGGCCGTCTCCGAGCTCTACGAGCAGGGGCTCGAGTTCCCCGTGCTCGTGGGCGGGGCCGCGATCAACCGCAACTTCGGCCGGCGGATCCTCTACCCGCGCGGGCCCGAGTCGGAGGAGATCTACGAGCCCGGCGTCTTCTACTGCAAGGACGCCTTCGAGGGGCTCGGGGTGATGGACCAGATCATCGACGACCAGGCGCGCGACGCGCTGGTCGAGAAGATCCGCGCCGAGGCCAGGACGCTGCGCGAAAAGGGTCCCGAGCCGGAGGAGCTGCCAACCGACGACGACTCCGTGCGCTCACCGGCGCGGACCGACACGCCCGTGCCGGAGCCGCCGTTCTGGGGAGTGCGCGAGCGCGACGTGGACCTCGACGAGGTCTTCCCCTATCTGGACCTGCACGTGCTGTTCAAGCTGCACTGGGGCGGGCGCGGCGTGAAGGGCGCGGAGTGGGACAAGCTGCTGCGCGAGGACTTCCATCCGCGGCTCGCCCGCATGTGGCGCGAGCAGGACTACTTCCAGCCGCGTGCGCTCCTGGGGTACTTCCCGGTCGCGTCCGACGGCAACGAGCTGGTGGTCTTCGACCCCGGCGACCACGAGCGCGAGATCGAGCGGCTGGTGTTCCCGCGGCAGCCGAAGCACGACCGCATCTGCCTGGCCGACTTCTACCGCCCCGCCGACTCGGGCGAGCGCGACGTGGCGCCGATCCAGGCCGTGACCGCCGGCCCGCGGGTGACCGAGCTGATGGCCGAGCTCGAGCGCGACGGCGAGTTCGCCGAGCAGCTCTTCGTGCACGGGCTGGGCGTGCAGGTGGCCGAGGGCATGGCCGAGTGGCTGCACGCGCTCGTGCGGCGCGAGCTCGGGATCGGGCCCACCCAGGGGCGCCGCTACTCGTGGGGCTACCCGGCCTGCCCGGACCAGTCCGAGCACGAGAAGGTGTTCAGGCTGCTCGACGCGCCGCAGATCGGGCTGTCGCTCTCCGGCGGGCACGCGGTGGAGCCGGAGCAGTCGACGCTCGCGATCGTGGCCCACCACCCGCAGGCGGTCTACTTCGGGATGAAGAGCGGCAAGCTCTCCGACAAGCCGTCCCCGGACGCGATCATCGCGGACCCGGAGGGGCGGACGGGGCACCGGATCGTGGACGGCGAGGTCACCTTCGACGCGCTGCCCGACGAGGACCCGGTCGAGGGCGTCGAGGCGGAGGTCGGCGAGGACGGGGCCGGCGCTGGGTCCGGCTCCGGCGAGGCCTACGAGGAGTCGCGCGCGGAGGCGGTCGCGGACAAGTAGGCCGCGCCCGCGGGCGCGCGCGAGCAGCGTGATGACGAGCGACAGGGCGACCGTCCTCTACGACCGCGACTGCGGCTTCTGCCGCTGGACGCTCGCGGAGCTCCTGCGCTGGGACCGCGCGCGGCGGCTGCGGCCGCTGCCGATCCAGAGCGCGGAGGGGCAGCGCCTGCTCGAGCCGGTGCCGGAGGAGGACCGGCTCGCCTCGTGGCACCTCGTCACGGCGGACGGTGAGGTGCGGTCCGCCGAGCGGGGCTTCCCGGGCCTGTTCAGCCGCCTTCCGGCGGGTGCGCCGATAGCGCTCGTGACGGGTGCGGCGCCGGGCGTGTTCGGCGCCGGATACCGCGCGCTGGTGGCGAACCGGACGCGGCTCGGCCGCCGGATCGGGCAGGAGCGGCGCGACTGGGCCACGCGCATGCTCGACGAGCGCGAGCGCACGATCCGGGTGGCGTAGCGCCGGCCGGCCGCGCCGCGCGGCGGGCGCCCGTCGGCGCGTCCATCCCGGCTCGACGCGCGGCCGCGTCAGGCGTCGAGCCGGCGGCGGAAGGCGCCCGCGCCGAGCACCGCGGCTCCGTGCCCGCGCACCGCCCGCTCCAGCTCGGCGTCGGAGGTCACGACGGTGATCGATCCGGGGTCCGCGTCGGCCTCGACCCGGTCGGCGATCGCGTGGTCGGCGGCGTTCCGCCCGCCGGGGGCGAAGCCCACCTCCACCCGTGCGCCGCCGTCGAGCTCGAACGGCCTGCCGTCGAACACGACCGCGACCTCGTCGCCGGTCGCCTCGGCGAAGCGCTCGAGCTCGGCGATCAGCCGCCGCATCGCCGCCGGCCGGTCGCGCCACCAGCCGTCGGGCCGCGACCCGACCACGTTCATCCCGTCCACGAGCCAGCGCACCACCCGTAGCTTGCCGCGGATGGGTGCGAAGGGTCGGTCCGGGCGCGCGGGCGGGAAGGAGTCCGTCCGGGGGCGCGCCGCGGATCGGGTCGGTTGACGCAACCCCGCCCGTCGCCGCGGGTTCCAGACGGCGTGCTCCGCGCTTTCGCATCCGTCGCCGCGGCTGTAGCCGCGCTCCTCGCCTCGCCGCTCCCGGCGACGGCCCGCGCGGGCGGGTCGATCACGCCGGTGCCGGCGGCCGACCGATCCGACGGGGGCGGCGACGATGCCCTCGTCGGGCCGGTGTTCGCGGGCGAGCACGCCGCGGTGACGCAGCGAGTCGGCGGACGCGTCGAGGTCTGGGGCGTGGGCGACGGCAGGCGCAGGGTGCTCGGCCGTGCCCCCGAGGCGCGCGGCGAGCTCGGTCTCGTCGCGTCCGACCGGTTCTGGGCGGTCTCGTCGTACGCCACCGGCGGCGACTGTGCGCACTCGATCAACTGCCACGTGGCGCTCGATCGCCTCGACGCCGGGCCGCTCGGGGGCGTCCGCGACTTCACCGTCGGCTGCACCGACGCCGGCCCCCGCTGCGGCCAGTTCCACGAGTGCAGGCACGTGGGGCTCGACGCCGACGGCGACGTGCTCGCCCACAGCGGCCAGCCCGACGGGCCATGCGGCGGATCCACCGTTCGCGACCGCTCGAACCCGGGCAATGCGATCGCGTTCGACGCGACCACCCTCCGCGTGGCCGGACGCTACGTGGCCTGGAGCGACCGCGAGAGCATCCACGTCTTCGACCGGACGGCTCGCGCCGAGGTCTACAGCGTGCCCGCCGACACCCTGTACGACTTCGACGTCCAGGCGGACGGCACGATCGTCTACGTGGACGTGCACCAGCTCCGCCCGGTCGCCTGGGCCGCGGTCGGCGACCCGCGCCCGCACTACCTCCCCAGCCACCGCGCGAGCACCAGGATGCGCATGCGCGACGGACGCGTGGCGACGGCGATCGGCGTCGACGTGGACGGCACCCGCCAGGGCGCCGAGATCCTGGTCACGGACACCGCCGACCGCAACCTGGCGCGGCTGCGCGAGCCGTACGCGGTCGGCGGCTGGGACTTCGACGGCGCGCGGCTCACCTGGAGGACCCAGCCGTGCACGTCGGGGCTCGTGTCGATCTGGGACCTGCGCGGCAGGCCGCCGGCCGCGCCCGGCCGCTGCCCGATCGGACGCATCGCGACGGGCCCCCGGCGCCTCTACGGCTCGGGGCTCGGCTTCGACCTCCCGGTGAGCTGCCGGGAGACGCTCGGCTGCGCGGCCACGCTCCGCCTGACCGCCGCGCCGCGCGGGCGCAGCAGGCCAGTCCAGTCGCTCGGCGGCGTGCGTTACCGGCTCCACACCGGCCGCTCGCGGCGGCTTCGGGTCGAGCTGTCGGAGCGCGCCAGCCGCTTCGTGGCTCGCCACCGACGCGTGACGGTGACCGCTGCCGCGCGGGGCATCGAGCGCGTCGACGGCACCCGCGCCGCCTCGCGCCGCGCGCGCTTCGAGCTGCGCCCCTAGCTGTCCTGCCCACGGACGTTGTGAACGCGGCTGATCGGTGGTCGGTCGCCGAGCGAGCTGTGGGGCCGGAAGCGGTTGTAGTAGCGCAGGAACGATGACAGCGAGCGGGCACGGTCGGTCGAGCTGTGGTAGCCGG
>DASVWC010000010.1:0-111772 GCA_036389835.1 Thermoleophilaceae bacterium
CCCGACGAGAAGGCGGCCACGGCGATTGCGTTCCTGCGCCGCGCCGTCGCGTTCCTCACACGCCACGGGATCCGCGTCGAGCGGATCCTGACCGACAACGGCTCGGCCTACCGCTCGAGCGTGCACGCGCTCGCCTGCCGCGCGCTCGGCATCCGTCACCTGCGCACACGCCCCTACCGCCCGCAGACCAACGGCAAGGCCGAGCGCTTCATCCGCACGCTGCTCGGCGGCTGGGCCTACGGGGCGATCTACCGATCGAGCTCAGAGCGGATCGCGGCCCTTGACGGCTGGCTTTGGCACTACAACCATCAGCGCCGACACTCGGCTCTCGGCCACAAACCGCCGGTCGCGCGACTCGTCGAGCGAACCAACGTGCTCGGGACTTACAGCTAGCGCGCCTCGCGGCGAGACCTGGTCGACATTACCCACCTATACGGTGGGTTAGGTCGACCACCCCCCGCCGGCGGAGTTCCGACCGGAGGATTGTGCGGCCCATACGAAGCAAACCCTCCGGCCAGCGGCCCGCCGGTCGCCGCGCACGTGGGTGCGCGTGCTAGCGCGTGGCGAGCCGGCGGAGGCCGACGCCCAGGCCCATCAGGAGCAGGGCGGTGCCGAGGATCAACCCGAGCTCGAGACCGGTGATCGGAAGCCCGTCGCCGGTGCGGCGGGCGCAGTCCGAGCCGGAGCCCGAATCGCCCGAGCCGGAGCCGGAGCCGCTGCCGGAGTTGGAGCCGCTGCCGGAGTCGGATTCCTCACCCGAGCCGGAACCGCTGCCCGAGCCGGAGCCGCCGCCGGAGCCCGATCCCTCACCTGAGCCGTTTCCGCTGCCGGAGCCGGAGCCGGAGCCGGACCCGGAGCCGCCGCCCGAGCCGGAGCCGGGGCCGTTGCCCGAGCCCGAGCCCGACCGCCCCACGCACTCGCTCGCGCGCCGGGTCGGGGTGCAGTCCTCGGTCACCTCGACCTCGATCCGGCCGCCGCGGCCCGAGTAGCCCTCCTGCGCAGGCGAGCCGTGCGCTTCCGTGCGGCGCACGCAGTCCACGCCGCCGTCGCCGCGCTCCTGCGCGGAGCCTCCGGAGTCGGAGTCGGAGCGGTCGCGCTCGCGCGTGGAGCCGGAGCTCTCGTCGCCGCGGTCGCCATCCGAGCCGGAGCCGCCGCTGTTGCCCGAGCCGGAGCCGCCGCCGGAGCCCGATCCTTCACCCGAGCCGTTTCCGGAGCCGGAGCCGCCGCCGGAGCCGGAGCCGCCGCCGGAGCCGCCGCCGGAACCGCTGTCGTCGCTCGAGCCGCCGGACTCGCCCGACCCCGCCCCCGTCTGCTGCGCCACGTCGGACCCGGATCCGCCGCCGCCGTCATCCCCGCTCTGCGCCAGCAGCGCCAGCCCCACGGTCCCGCCCACGAGCAGGAGGAGCAGCAACAGCAGCGGGACCAGCGCGCCGCGGCGGCGCCTGTCGCGGTCGCGGCGCCTGGCCGGAGCCGGCTTGGGTGAGGCCGCCGCCGTCGCGGCGGCGCCCTCGCCAGCCGCGCCCCCGCCGCCCGAGGCGGCGCCGCCGGCCGAAGCCGCGCCGCCGCCCGTCGCCGCCGCCAGCACGCCCGCGGCCACGCCGGCCGGGAGCGGCGGGAACAGCGCCGCGAGGTCGCGCGGGCGGCTCTCGAGCGCCTTGGCGAAGTCCGTGCACACCGGGCAGCGCTCCAGGTGGGCCTGGATCGAGCGCCGGCGGCGGAAGCGGCCGTCGCTCTTCGACATCGCGGCGCGCACCTCGTCGCAGTGCGCGGTGCGCCCCTCCACGTTCGCCTGCATCGACACGCGCGCCTTGAAGACCGTCTGCCGCGCCGCGTTCGGCGAGATCTCCAGCGCCGCGCCGAGCTCCTCGTAGTCCAGCCCGCTCAGCTCGCGCAGCACCAGCGCGCTGCGCTGGCGCTCGGGCAGCGAGCGCAGGTCGGCGACGAGGTCCGACAGCCGCTCGCGCGACGCCGCCTCGACGTCCGCCCCCGCGGCGGCGACCCCGACCGCCTCCTCGAGCTCGCCTAGCGGCCGCCGCCCGCGCAGCGCGGAGACCGACTCGTTCCGCGCGATCCGGTACAGCCACGGCCGCACCGCGATCTCGCGCGTCTCCCCGCGCAGCGCGCGGTAGGCCTTGAGCATCGCGCTCTGCAGCGCGTCGCGGGCCTCCTCGGGGTTGCCGAGGATCGACATGCAGTAGCGGTAGAGCGGGTCCTGGAGCCGCTCGAACAGCAGCGCGAACGCCTTGTCGTCACCGGCCGCGGCGCGCACCCCGAGCTCGTCGTCCGAGAGCCGCTTCAGCGGCGTGAACCGGCCGCCCCGGCTCTCGCTATCACTCATCTGTGGCTCTCCGTTGCCCTGCCGATCGGGTGCCTGGTCCGTCAGGCTTTCGCTGCATGACGCGCGGGACCTCCCTCCCGCACGCAGCTCAGCTTACCCCCGGCAGGGGCAACGCGCCACCCCCGAGGGGGGCGTGCGCCGGCGCTAGTGCTGGGTGATGACGCGGTCGATCAGGCCGTACTCCAGCGCCTCGTCGGGCGTGAAGTAGCGGTCGCGATCCATGTCGCGGTGGACCTTGTCGATGTCCTGGCCGCTGTGGTTCGCGTAGATCTCGTCGAGCCGCCGGCGCAGGTCGAGGATCTCGCGCGCGTGGATCTCGATGTCGGCCGACTGGCCCTGGTAGCCGCCCGACGGCTGGTGGATGAGGATCCGGCTGTTGGGGAGCGCGAAGCGCTTGCCGGGCGCCCCGCCGCAGAGCAGCAGCGACCCCATCGACATCGCCATCCCGAAGCAGATCGTGACCACGTCGGGCTTGATGAACTGCATCGTGTCGTAGATCGCCAGGCCGGCGTAGACCGATCCCCCCGGCGAGTTGATGTAGAGCGACACGTCCTTGTCCGGGTCGTCGGACTCCAGATGCAGCAGCTGGGCCACGATCAGGTTGGCGATCTGATCGTCGACCTGGTCGCCCAGGAACACGATCCGCTCGTTGAGCAGACGTGAGTAGATGTCGAACGAGCGCTCGCCGCGCGAAGTCTGCTCTACGACCATCGGGACCAGCGGCATCTCAGACCTCCGTTAGCTGCATCAGAATCGGGCCCTCGTGAGGGGCGGCCGAGTCTATCCACCGGCTCTGTCGGCCCCGCGGCGCAAAGGGGTACGGTTCCGTCCGATGACCACCGCCATCGCCGAGCTCGACCTGCCCAAGCTCGAGTACCAGGACGCGGAGATCAAGGGCCCGCGCTTCCAGGAGACGATGCGCGAGCTGCGCGAGCGCAACTGGCTCGCGCGCGTGGACCCGGTCGGCTACGCGGTCCTCGACCGCGAGGCCGCGGCGCACTTCCTGCGCAGCCGCAGCCTCACCTTCCCCGGCCGGCGCATGCTCGAGGTGCAGGGCGTCACGTCGGGGCCGCTGTACGAGCGCTTCAAGGGCAACCTGCTCGACCTCGACGGCGACGACCACCGCCGCCTGCGCAAGCTCGTCCAACCGGCCTTCACCCCGCCGGCCGCCGACCGCCACCGTCCAGCCATGCAGGCGTTCCTCGAGGCGCTCCACGGACGCGTGGCCGCCGACGGCCGCTGCGACGTCGTCGAGGCGTTCGCCCAGCCCTACCCGGCCATGATGATCGCGCACGTGATGGGCGCCCCGCTCGAGGACGCCGGCCGCCTGCACGAGTGGGCGAACTTCATCCAGCAGCAGTTCGACCCGATCAAGGTCTCGACCCAGCTCGACAAGATCGAGCGCGCCGCGCGCGAGTTCCAGGAGTACGCCTGGGCGCTGCTGCGCGACCGCCAGGGCAAGCCCGGCGACGACCTCATCTCCGAGCTGATCGCGGCCGAGGAGGAGGGCGACCGCCTCAGCGAGGACGAGTGCGTGCACCTCGTCAGCGCGGTGCTCGTCGGCGGCGTCGACACGACCCAGAGCCAGCTCGCCCACGGCATGCTCCTCTTCGCCCAGCACCCCGACCAGTGGCGGCTGCTGGCCGACGACCCCTCGCTCGCGCCGCAGGCCGTCGAGGAGGTGCTGCGCTTCGAGCCGATCACGCCGTTCACCGCGCGCATCACGCTCGAGGACGTGGAGTACCGCGACGTGACCTTCCCGAAGGACACCGTCGTGATCGCCGCCGCCGTAACGGCCAACCGGGACCCGGAGGCGTACGAGGACCCCGAGTCGTTCGACATCACCGCCGACCGCGACCGCTCGAAGCCGCTCACGTTCGGCGCCGGCCCGCACTTCTGCCTGGGCGCGAACCTCGCCCGCGCGGAGCTGCAGGAGGCGTTCGCCTACCTCGCGCCGCGCATGCGCGACCTCGAGCTCGACGGCGAGCCGGTCTACGACACCCCGTTCGGCGTGTACGGCATGCAGAGCCTGCCGGTGCGCTGGTCGGCGTAGGCAGGGGCGACCCGCGGCGCCGCGGGGGGCTGCGGCGCCGCGGGTCTGTTTACTGCGAGGCGCGCGTTTCGTACCCGGGTGCCGACGCGCCTAACCTCCCCCACCGGGGGGTGCCCGGCTCAGGGCCGCCCACAGCCTGCTGAACTGCGCAATATGCGTCGTTTCCTGGTCCTCACGTGCGCCCTCACGCTCTCGCTCGCCGGCCCGGCGGACGCCGGATTCCGCAACCAGCTTCACCGCGCCGGGCTCCACGACGTCCGCGAGCACGCCGACTGGCTGCGCAGCGACCTGCGCTACGCGAGCGACGGCAACTTCACCGGAGAGCGCCTGCCCGGCTACTGCACGCCGGACCCGTTCCTGCGCGCCCGCGCCGCCCTCGCCCTCAAGCGCGCCGAGCTCGAGCTCAACGACGACGGTCTCGCCGTGCGCGTGCTCGACGCCTACCGCCCGTCGCGCGCGAGCCGCGCGATGGTGCGCTGGGCGTGGCGGACCGGCCGCGAGCACCTGCTGAACGGCTGGATCGCCGCCCGCAGCAACCACAACCGCGGCGCCGCCGTGGACGTCACGCTCGTGCGCATCTCGAACGGCCTCGAGCCGGACATGGGCACCGCCTTCGACACCTTCTCGTCCAGGTCCGCGACGACCGCGGTGCGCGGGAAGCCGCTGCGCAACCGCCTGCGGCTCAAGCGCGCCATGGAGGCCCAGGGCTTCCGCAACTACCGGCGTGAGTGGTGGCACTACGACTTCCCGAGCGAGCTCGGCGCGCCGCGGCTCGACATCGCGCTGGGCTGCTGAGCGCGGCTACTCGAAGCGCGCGAACGCCACGTCGGCGAGCGTGTCGAGCCGGCTCGACCGGATCCCGGCGTCGGAGACCGTGAACAGCCGGTCGCCCACGACGAGCGCGCGGCGGATCGGCGGCGCGTAGCCCCCGCTCTCGGGGTGCGTGACCCGCCCGGCCTCGTCGAGGCCCGGCCGCCCCGCGCGGAACCCGATCGCACCCGAGAAGCGCTCGCCGTCCTGCTCGTACGAGTAGATCTGGAGCGGCATCACCGCCAGCGCCGCGGGCGGCCACCAGAGGAACGCGTGGTGGTCGTACTCGGCCTCGGAGCTCGATCCCGATCCGACCGCGCGCCGATGCAGCCGTGCGGGCGCGGCCGGGTCGGAGACGTCGAACACCGACAGCTGGGTCCCGCGGGTGCGCCCCTCCTCGCTCGCGTCCTGACCCACGCCGAGCAGCAGGTCGTCGCCGATCGGGTGCAGGTAGGCGGAGTAGCCGAGGATCTTCAGCTCGCCGGTCACCCGCGGCTCGGCCGGCCTGCTGAGGTCGAGCACGTACAGCGGGTCGACCTGGCGGAACGTGACCACGTAGCCGCGGTCCTCGATGAAGCGCACCGCGTAGATCCGCTCCCCGCGCCCGAGCCCGCCGACCGCCCCGACCCGCGACAGCGCCCCGCCCGACTCCTCGAGCACCGTCACGAAGCTCTCGCTCTGCTCGCGGGTGCCGCCCGGCCACCACTGCGGCTGCTCGGTGGTCGCCACGCGCAGGTGGCCGGCGTGCTCGGAGAGCGACCACTGGTTGAGCAGGTGGCCGCGCACGTCGCCGCTCGCCCGGAACGTGGTGTGGTCGCCGTCGCGCGTGTCGAAGCGGTGGATCGTGGTGCGCCCGGCGGGCGGTGGCTCGTCCGCGCGGTCCGGCGACGGGTCGAACCAGCGCTCGCTGGCGGCATACAGGCTCCCCTGCGACGCGTACACCGTCCGGGCGTCCGTCATCAGCCCGTCCGAGTCGACCGGCTCGATCCCCTTCGAGAGGTCGATCGTGAGCACGGTGAGCATCCCCAGGCCGGAGAAGACCGCCGGGCGCCGGGTCGCGCGGCAGCGCACCAGCGAGCGCCTGGTGGCCTTGCCCGTGCGTGCGTTCTCGACGGTGTACGCCGGCACCCACGTCTTGAGGCGGGTGCGCCGGATCCCGGCCCGGCGGCGCTGCTTCGGCGTGCCGTCGCCGCCGGCGAGCGGGATCGGCCGCGGGTAGGAGGCGAGCACCACGCGCGCGGTGGTGCCGCTGAGCCGCGCGCCGACGTAGCTGCCCTCCACCTCGAGCGTGCGCACCAGCCGCAGGTTCGAGGGGTCCGACGCGTCGACCTCGACCAGGCGCGAGCCGCCCACGAAGACGAGGATCCGGTCGCCGGACACGAGCATCTCCTGGGCGTAGCCGTCGAGCTTCAGCGAGCCGACGACCTTCGGCGCCGCGCCGCGCACGTCGATCGCGCGCAGGTCGCCGTTCGCGAGCGCGAAGACGTGCTTGCCGTCGGTCTTCACGAGGTCGGGCTCGTCCACGCCCTTCTCCTGCACGTTGGTCGTGGAGTGGTCGGGGGCGTCGCTGCCCGCGGCGGGCGACGCCTGCGGCGCGCCGGCCGCGTCGCCCTCGGCGCCGCGCGGGCCGGGGTTGGCGACCGGGAACGGGACGCCGGGCTGCGGCCGCGCCGGGATCCCGCTCGCGTCCGCGATCCGCAGCGCCTGGCTGCGTGCGTGGCCGAGCAGCGCGTCGCAGGAGCGGAAGGCGCGCGGCCACGACCTCGGCGTGGCGGCCTCCGCGGCCGGCGTCGCCAGCAGCGCGGCCGCGAGAACCGCAACCGCGACCCGCGACCTCACCGCGAGCTCACCCCTGCGCGATCTCGCGGCCGCGCTCGCGCACGGCGGCCTCGATGCGCTCGCACACCGCCGGGTGCTCGCGGCGCATCTGGCGAAAGGCCGAGCGCGTCATCACGACCGCGGTCAGCGGCGAGGTGGCGATCACCGTGGCGTTGCGCTGCGCGTCGCCGGACAGCGCCTGCTCGCCGAAGAACTCGCCCGGGCCGAGCTGCGCGAGCAGCTCGTCGCCGTGCCTGACCTCGGCGCTGCCGTCCTCGATCGCGAAGAACTCGTGGCCGAAGTCGCCCTCCTCCACGAGGTGCTTGCCCTCCGGGACGTCCACCTCGTCGGCGCAGCGGCTCAGCGCCTCCAGCTCGCGCTTGCCGAGGCCGGAGAAGAGCGGGATCGACCCGAGGCGTGACTGATCCATGACGCGATGCTTTCACACGCGCGCGAGCGCGGCAACAGTGGCGCTAGCGCAGGCCGGCGAGCCCGAGCTGGCGCAGCAGCTCCGGCTTCTTGCCGCCCACGGCGCCGGTGGCCAGCGCCACGAACGTGACCTTCCCCCTCTTGGTGCCGTAGACGATCCGGTTGCCGCCCTTGACTCGCCGCACGTAGAGGCCGGAGCCGATCGCCGTCGCGCGACCGCGCACCCGTGCGGATCGCGTGCCGCGGCCGATGCGGTCATAGCGGTGCTTGGGCGCGGTGCTGGCCACGAGGCTCACGCGCTCGGCGCCGTTGAACACCGCGATCACGTTGCCCTTGCGGTCGCCGCGGTCGCCCACGCACCACTTGTAGACCCGCCCGAAGCGCGAGGCCGGCTGGTTGGCGCTGCGCAGGACCTGCACCGGGTCGTGGCCGAGGCGCACGCGCCCAAGCTCGTCGCCGCGCTTGGCGAAGCCCTCGTGCGCCGAGCGGCAGCCGGGCTGCGGGATGCCGACGGCGCGCTCCCAGGTCTGGAGGTAAGCCTCCACGCCCATCGCCAGGTCGTCGACGATCTCCTGGCCGGCGAGCTTGCGCAGGTCCTCGACCCAGTCCGGGTAGAGCCCGTAGTGCGCCACGCCATCCTTGTTGACGTCCCAGGTCCGCTCGCCCCACTGAGCCTTGTCGAAGGTGACCTTGCCGTCCCACGACTTGAACGGGTAGACGACCTTGTTGGGCTTGTCGTCCCCGCGCGGCGGGCCCTGGCCGCCGAAGCCGTTCATGTCCGCGCCGTAGCCGAAGCCGAAGCGGTACTTGGAGCTGCGCATCGCCTTGACCTTCCGCCACTCCTTGACGAAGTTCTCGGAGCCGCCGGCGTACGGGGCGACGAACCCACCGAACTTGTAGATCCGCGGGTAGGTGTCGTCGGTGCTCCAGCTGTGGCTCGAGAGGACGCCGGAGTAGTCGAGCGACTCGGTCAGCGCCAGCGACTGGCGCCGCGCGAGCACGCTCATGTGGTCGGGGTCGAACATGATCCCGCGCTTGACCAGCTCGCGGATCGTGAACTCGCCGAGGTCGGTGAGGCCGCGCTTGTTGCACTGCGCGCCCTCCCCGTAGACGGGCAGCAGCCCGCCCGGTGCGTACTGCTGGTAGAGCTCGAGCAGGCGGTCGGTGTTGTGGTCGGGCGCCTGCGTCGCGGGCACGCGGTCGGAGTTCTCGTCCTTGCAGTCGTCGTAGTCGAAGAAGTTGCCGGTCTCCTGCTTGTTGCCGTAGCTCGTGACGACCCCGGCGGTGCCGGAGTCGCCCGCGACGCCGGCCAGCGCGTTGTCGAACTTGTTGACCAGCTCCATCTGGCGGACGCCCGCGCTGTCGAGCTCGTTCAGCCAGTCGGTGATGATCTTGCGGTCACAGGCCGGCTGGTCGTTGTAGACGTCGCAGTCGAACGGCTGCGAGGTCTCCATCCCGAGCACCACCGCGAGCTTGCCCTCGTTGACGATCCGGCGCGCCTGGAACGGGTCCCTGACGATCCGGAACCAGCCCTTCCCGGGGCCGCCGCTCTGGGCGTCGATGTAGTCCTCCAGCTCGCGGATCCGTCGCAGCTCGATGCGGATCGTGTTCATCTCGTTGCACGGGTTGCGCTTCAGCGGGTAGACCTTGCAGAGCGCCTCGTTGTCGACCAGCAGGTTGATGAACAGGCGCAGCCCGCCCCGCCAGGCGCGCTCCAGGCCCTTGTAGTAGACCTGCTCGTGCGTGAGCGAGCGGTAGGCGGGCCAGTCCTTGAACGTCGGCCAGCCGACGGTGTCGTGCGGGTTGACCGGGTTGCCGTAGGAGAGGATGCCCTCGGCCGCCCCGCCGACCCCCCCGGGCCCGTGGTCGGGGCAGTCGACCATCGCGTACTGCACGCCGTAGGGGTGCCAGGGCCGCCCGCAGCGGATGCTTCCGCCGATGAACTCGAAGGCCATCATGTGGAGGTGCGCGTCCACGAAGCCGCGCGCCTCGCCGTAGGGCGTCGCGCCGGTGTACAGCGGCCCGGCGGCGTTCACGCCCGCCTCCGGGTAGACGGCGCAGCCCTGGGCGGGCTCGAGCGTGAAGGCCGCGGCGTCGGAGCCGAGCACCAGCTCGCCCGCCGGGGACACGCCCAGCTTCTTACCGCTCGCCGTCGCGGTCAGGGTGAACGCGCCGCCCGCGCCCTCGATCGTCCACTCGGCCGCCTCGCTCGCGTCGCTCGCGGTCTGCGCCCGGTCGTTCGAGCCGGCGACCATGTAGTCCCTGTCCTTGCCGTAGAGCAGGTAGCGGCCGAGCGCGGTCGCCTGGAGGCGGAAGCCCTCGGCCCCGGCCGCGTCGGTCGCGCCGGCCAGGTAGCCGCCCGGCGCCTTGACCGCGAGCTTGCCGAGCGAGTTGGCCTTCAGGGCGTAGCAGCCGTTGACGATCGAGTAGCGGTCCTTGCCCGTCTGGGCCTCTGCGGCCGGCGCCCCGAGCAGGCAGAGCAGCCCGGCGAGCACGGTCAGGCGGGCAGCTGCGGAGAAAGTTCGTCGGATGGCCAAGCGTCCCCTCGGCGCGGCATGGTACTCGCGGGCCGCGATCCGGACGCCACCCCCGATCCGCGCCGCCCGGCGCACTCCTCGACGATCTCGAGGTAGCGGTCCACGTGCCGATCCTCGTCGCCCTCGCGCACGGCGCCGGCGCGCGCGTCCTCGCCCATGCGCCGGCGCAGGGCGGGGTCGGACGCGAGCGCCGTCACGGCCGCCACCAGCTCGTCCTCGGTCGCGAACGTGAGCCCCGCGCCGATGCGCTCGACGAGCTCCGGCAGAGCGCCACGGCGGCGCACGATGGCGGGCGTACCGGCCGACGCGGCCTCGAGCACGACGTAGCCGAAGGTCTCCGGGAACAGCGACGGGGCCACCAGGGCGAGCGCGCCGGCGAACAGCTCGGCCAGCGCGGGCGCGCCGAGCCGGCCGGCCAGCTCGACGTTCGGGAGCTCAGCCGCCTGTCCGCGCAGCTCCCGCTCGAGCGGGCCCGCGCCGGCGATCCGCAGGTCCACGCCGGGGAGCCTTCTCATCACGCGCGCGAGGTCCTCGAAGCCCTTCTCGCGCACGAGCCGGCCGGCGGCGGCGAGGTACGGCCGGGCCGGCGCGGGCGCGGGCTCCCCCGGCTGTGCCCAGCCATCCGGCACCAGGTGCCCGAGCTGCACGATCGGCGTTCTTATCCCGCGCGCGCGGTGGATGGCGGTGGCGCTGGCGCTCGGGGAGAGGAGCGCGTCGAGGTCGGCCAGCGCGCGCTCGATCCTGCCGGTGCGCCGCCACGGCTGCGGCGGGCGCCGGGCGTTGAGCGTGCAGCGGCCGCACTGGGGGCGCTCGCACGGCTCGCGGTCGAGCTTCCAGAGGAGGCTCAGCGGGCAGACGAGCCAGTGCTCGTGCAGCGTCATCAGGCGCACCGCGCCGAGCCGTGCCGCGGCGCGGATCGCCCCCGGACCGCCGATCAGCGAGATGTTGTGGAAGTGGACGGCGTCGAAGCGCCCGCCTTCGAGGAGGCGGCGGAGCTCGCGCGCGGTCGGCCCCGGCCCGCCGGTCTGGTGGGTCCACAGCGGCGAGAGCGGCCCGAGCGCGCTGCGCAGCGTGTGCACCACCAGGCCGTCCGGCGGCTCGTAGTCAGGCGTGCCCACGCCGTCGCCCGCCGCCGCGAACGCGTCGCCGTCGTGGATCACCTCCACGTCGTGTCCGCGGGCGAGCAGCGCACGCGCGAGCCGGTCCACGTAGACGGCGTCGCCGCCCGTGGCGTGCGGACCGAAGAACGTGGTGACCATGCAGATCCTCACGCGGCGTCACCCCCCATCACCCGGCGGACGTGCGCCCGCAGCTCGCCGGTGGACCAGCCGAGCTGGCCGACCGCCTGCGTCGGCAGGGTCACCAGCCAGTCGCGCAGCCACCCGGCCCGGCGGGCGGCGCGGGCGCTGCGGACCAGCACGAGGGCCGGCAGCGCGGGGTACGCGAGCGCGTGCGCGGCGGCGCGCGCCCGCGACCAGCGCTCCCAGTCCATGCGGATCGCCCCGAACTCCTCGCCGCGCCCGACCCGCTCGCGCCAGAGTGCCCCGACGCCTCCCGCGTGGCGATGGTTCACACGCGCGCGAGGCTCGAACCACGGCTCCTGCCCCGCCAGGCGCGACGCGTGCCAGCTCGTCACGCCGTCGCTCGCGAAGCGCGACCCTTCGAACGGGCCCGCCGCCTCCCACATGCGCCGGCTGTAGGCCGCGTTCGCCGTGGGGGCTATCCAGCGCCGTCCCGGTGCGAGCCCCGGCAGCAGCCACCAGAACTTCACGAGGTGGACGCCGCGCTCGAGCCGGCCGCGGCCCGCCGCGCCCATGCTGCCGACCACGAGCTCGTGCCCGGCGGCGTGCGCGCCGAGCAGGCGCTCGATCCAGTCCGGAGCGGCCTCGCAGTCGGGGTCGGTGAACACGACCACGTCGCCGCTCGCGCGGCTCGCGCCGAGATTGCGGGCGGCGTGCGGCAGCAGCCGCTCGCCAGACTCGACGTAGACGACCTCCGGGAACGAACCGGTCACGATCGAGCGCGTGCGGTCCCCGGGCGAGCTGTTCACGACGATCACCTCGGCGGGCGGCACGGTCTGGCGGCGGAGCGCCGCCAGGCACCCGCCGATCGTGCGATCCGAGCGGTAGGCGGGGAGCACTACCGACGCGGACGTCACGCGCCGGCACGCTCGGTGGCGAGCTCCCAGACCAGGAAGTCGGCCTCGGCCGCCTGCGCGCTGCGGTCGAGGTAGCCGCGCGACTCGCCGGCCGCGCCCCACGCGTAGGCGACCGCGATCACCGGGAGCGCCGCCAGCGTCCGCAGCGCCAGGCGCGGGCGCGCGGCGACGCTGCGCACGAGCCGCGCGGCCTTGATCGCGGGCGCGGCCACCGGCGCGAGGGCGGAGTAGAAGAGCCGCCGGCGCAGGCTCCAGCCGACCGCGCGGTTCGCGGCCATCGCGCGGCAGTAGGAGCGGTTCGCGCTGGCGAGGTCGCCCACGCGCGAGTAGTTCTCGTGCGCGGCGAGCGCGCGTGGCTCGACGAACAGCCGCTCGCCGCGCTCGCGCAGCGCCACGTGGGCGTTGTAATCGACGATCAGGAGCCCGTCGAGGCGGTCGCCGAGCGCGAGCAGCGCGTCGCGCTTGTACGAGACGTTGTTGCCGGACAGGAACTCGGCCTCTCCGCGCGGCGGGCTCATGAAGACGCCGTAGTCCGCGACCATCGACGCGCGGCTGAGCCAGGTGCCGGGGTTCGCGTTCTCGAACGCGTACCCGACGGCGGCCCACGGCCCGCGGTGGGCCTCCACGAGCGCCCGCGCCCAGCCCGGGCGCGGGTAGCAGTGATCCTCGAGGAACGCGACCACCGGCGCGCTCGCGTTGCGCACGGCCTCACCCTTGCCCCGCGAGATCGGCGCCCCGGGCAGCGGCAGGTGACGACCGCGCAGCGGCGCGGCGATCCGCAGCGGCTCACGGTCCGGCTCGAGGTCGACCACGAGCACCTCGAGGTCGCCGGCCACGTCCTGCTCGGCGAGGCCGTCGAGGACCCGTTGCGCTCGGCCCCTGAGGGCGCCCACGATCACGGCGACCGTCATCCGGGGCGGGCTCACGGCGAGCGAGTTTACGCCCGCGCCGGCCTCCGCCGGCTCGAGCGCGAGGCGCTGCGGGGGTCTAGTTCACGCCGTTCGGCACGCGCTGGCGAATCCACTCGCGCAGCGTGTCGTCGCCGACCCGGCCGTACACGCCCGGCTTGTTCGGGCGCGCGCAGCCCTCGCCGAAGCTGGTCGTGCCGACCACGCGCAGCGACCCGTCGGACGCGCGGCCGAACATCGGACCGCCCGAGTCGCCCTGGCAGGTGTCGACCCCGCCCTGCGGGTAGCCCGCGCAGACCATCGTGCGCGCGTCGAAGTCGCCGTAGGCGCCGCCGCAGTAGGCGTCCGTGGTGACCGGCACCTGCGCCTCCTGGAGCACGTCGGGCGCGTCGCCGTCCTCCTCGGTCACGCCCCAGCCGACGATCGTCTCGACGGTCCCGGCCGACCAGATCCCGCGCTCGCCCGCGCCGGCGACCTTCACCGGCGCCTTGCTGGAGGCGCGCGAGAGCCTGAGCAGCGAGATGTCGTAGCCCTTGGTCGCGAGGTAGTTCTGGTGCGCCACGACGCTGCTGACGGGCACGCGCTCGCCGTCGCCGTCGCGGTGGCTGCCGATCCGCACGTCGATCAGCGCCGCCGGCCAGGTGACCGGCGTGCCCACGACCCCCGCGTCCACGGAGCTGCAGTGGCCGGCGGTGAGGACCGTGTCGGGCGCGATCAGCGTGCCGGTGCACGAGAAGACGCCGTAGCTGATCTGAGCGACCGCGGGGTACTCGCCCGGAGAGGCGTCGCTGCCGCCGACGATCGCCGCCGCGGGCGCCGCGCCGGCCGCCAGCGAGGCGGTCAGTAGGGCGAGGACGAGCAGCAGTCTGCGCACGGTGCGGGCCTCCGTCGTGTAGGGGACTCGTGCGCGCCGGACCCCTGCCAGGCGGCGCGCACTCCCATTCCCGTACCCGGGGTGAGGCGGTGTCGAAACGCCCCCTGACGACAGCGGGCCGGAGCGTCAGCGCCCCGGCCCGCGGCCGTGAATCCGTGTGCGGCTGCCTCTTAGTTGACCGTTCCGGACTGCCCGGTCTGGCCGTTCGGGCCGCCGCCGACGCCGGGGCTCCCGGCGCTGATCGTCGAGCCGACCACCGTGGCCGCCGAGGCACCCGCCCGGTAGATCCCGAAGCTCGGGCCGCCGGCACCGCCGCCGCCCGTGCCGCCGTTGCCGCCGCGGCCGCCGGTGCCGCCCGTGCCGCCGCGGCCGACGTCCTGGAGGTCGCGGTCGCCGCCGAGGCCGCCGGCGCCGCCGTTCCCGCCGTTGCCGCCGGTCCCGCCGTTACCGCCGTTCCCACCGTTGCTCGACTGGATGATCGACCCGGAGATCGCGGCCGCCGTCGAGTTGTAGAGGTAGACGCCGAACGAGCCGCCGCCGGCCAGCCCGGCGCTGCCGCCGGTGCCACCGGCGCCGCCGGCGCCGCCGCCACCGCCGCCGTTGCCCTGGCCGTCGTCGCAGAAGAAGCCGTCGTCGGCCTCGCCGCCACCACCGCCGCCGCCGCCGCCGCCGGCGCCGCCGGTGCCGCCGCTCGTGCCGGCCTGGCCCACGTACTCGGTCGAGCTCGCGGCGAGGCTGTTCGAGCCACCGCTGCCGGTGGACCCGTTCGAGCCGGCACCGCCGTTGCCGCCGTTGCCGCCGTCACGGCCCTCGCAGCCGCCGCCGTTGCCGCCGGCGCCGCCGGCGCCGCCGTTGGGGCCGCCGCCGGTGGCGCCGTTCGCGCCACCGCCGCCGCCGTCGCTCGAGCCACCGCGACCGCCGGCGCCGCCGTTGAAGCCCGGGCCGACGCCGCCGGCGCCGCCGGGAGCGCCGGGGCCGTCGTCGTCGTTGTCGCCGTTGGATCCGCGCTGACCGGGGTTGCCGTTGCCGCCGTTCACGCCGTTGGTCCCGAACACGCCCTGGCCGCCGGGGCCGGCGAACGCGCTCGAGCGCTCGAGCGTGAAGGACGAGCCGTTGACCGCGCGGACGCCGTAGGCCGTGAAGAACAGCCCGCGGCTGCCGCTGGCCGTGACCAGCTGGAGCGTCACACCGGTGTCGCCGTCGAGCAGCACCGCCTGCGGCGAGCCCATGATCGTCGTGGTGTTGGCCGTCGAGCGGCTGCCGAAGTCGTTGGCGTAGCCACCGACGATGCCCACGCCGTCGGCTCCGTTCACGCCGCCGCCCTCGGAGTAGCTCCCGCCGGCCACGAGCACGTCGTCACGGGCGGGATCGGCCGCCGCCGTGTTCACCGCGGCCTGGACCGTGCGCTTCGGCGCGAAGCGCGTTCCCGCGTTCGCGTCGTTGCCGCTCAGCGAGACGAACACGCTGCGGGCGGCGTCACCGTCGACGCCGTCGCAGTTCGAGTCCACGAACGACAGGTCCGGATCGTCCGCGGCACCCGGGTGGATCGCCGAGTTCAGCGGAGCGCAGTCGGACGCGTCGGGAGTCCCGTCGTTGTCGTCGTCGGGGTCACAGGCGTCGCCCTGGGCGTCGCCGTCGTTGTTCGCCTGGTTCGCGTTGGCGGCGAACTGGCAGTTGTCGCCGGTGTCGGCGACCGTGTCGTCGTCGTCGTCGGGGTCACAGGCGTCGCCTTGGGCGTCGCCGTCGTTGTTCTCCTGCCCCGAGTTGGCGGCGAACTGGCAGTTGTCCCCGCCGTCGTTCACGGTGTCGTTGTCGTCGTCGGGGTCGCAGGCGTCACCGGCCGCGTCGCCGTCGTTGTTCGCCTGGTTCGCGTTCGCGGTCAGCGAGCAGTTGTCGTCGTTGTCGTTGACCGTGTCGTTGTCGTCGTCGGGGTCGCAGACGTCGCCCTGGGCGTCGCCGTCGTTGTTCTCCTGACCCGCGTTGGCCACGAACTGGCAGTTGTCGCCGCCGTCCTCGACCGTGTCGTCGTCGTCGTCGGGGTCGCAGGCGTCGCCGAGCCCGTCGCCATCCGTGTTCTCCTGGCCCGAGTTCGAGACGAGCGAGCAGTTGTCGTCCTCGTCGGCGACCGTGTCGTTGTCGTCGTCGGGATCGCAGGCGTCGCCCTGCCCGTCGAGGTCGGTGTCGGTCTGGTCCTCGTTGGCGTCGACGCGGCAGTTGTCGTCGGCGTCCTCGACCGTGTCGTTGTCGTCGTCGGGGTCGCAGGCGTCGCCGAGCCTGTCGTCGTCGCTGTTGGCCTGGTCCTCGTTCGAGACGAGCGAGCAGTTGTCGTCGCCGTCGTCGACCGAGTCGTCGTCGTCGTCGGGATCGCAGGCGTCGCCCTGCCCGTCGAGGTCGGTGTCGGTCTGGTCCTCGTTGGCGTCGACGCGGCAGTTGTCGTCGGCGTCCTCGACCGTGTCGTTGTCGTCGTCGGAGTCGCAGGCGTCGCCGAGCCCGTCGTCGTCGCTGTTGGCCTGGTCCTCGTTCGAGACGAGCGAGCAGTTGTCGTCGCCGTCCTCGACCGTGTCGTCGTCGTCGTCGGGGTCGCAGGCGTCGCCCTGCGAGTCGCCGTCGGTGTTCTTCTGGTCCTCGTTGGCGACCAGGGAGCAGTTGTCGTCGCCGTCGTCGACCGAGTCGTTGTCGTCGTCGGGGTCGCAGGCGTCGCCGCGGTCGTCGCCGTCGGTGTCGGTCTGGTCGGCGTTGGAGACGAGCGAGCAGTTGTCGTCGCCGTCGGCCACGCCGTCGCCGTCGTCGTCGGAGTCGCACTCGTCGCCCTTGCCGTCGTCGTCGGTGTCGGTCTGGTCGGGGTTCGGAGTGAGGTTGCAGTTGTCGTCGCCGTCCTCGACCCCGTCGCCGTCGTCGTCGGTGTCGCAGGCGTCGCCCTTGCCGTCGCCGTCGGTGTCGGTCTGGTCGGGGTTCACGACCGTGTCGCAGTTGTCAGCCGTGCCCAGCTCGCCGTCGTTGTCGGCGTCCGGGTCGCAGACGTCGCCGCGCCCGTCGAGGTCGGTGTCGGCTTGGTCGGGGTTGGGCGTCGTGCGGCAGTTGTCGCGGGAGGCCTTGTCGGGGCCGCCGTCGCGCACGCCGTCGGCGTCGCAGTCGTTGGCGGCGTTGGGTTGCGCGGCGGCGGCGGCGCAGCCGTTGTCCTTGCCGGCGGCCGGCGCGTCGTTCGCCACGCGCGGGTTGGTGCCGGCGTCGTGCTCGGCGAGGTTCGACTGGCCGTCGTTGTCGGGGTCCCCGCTGCGGTCGCTCTTGTCCGCGCAGTCGAGGTCATAGCGGACCTCCCAGGCGTCGCCCATCCCGTCGGAGTCGCTGTCCGCCTTCCGCGGGTCGCAGCCCGCGTCGGCCTCCTGCGCATCGGTCAGCCCATCGCCGTCGGTGTCGCCGGCCGGGGCCGCGGCGGGCACGACCGGGTCGGGCGTGGACGCCGACTGGGCGACCACGGCGGGCACCACGGCCATCGCCAGAGCAAGAACGAGCCAGAACTTGAGCAGCGACGAACGCACGGTGAAACCGCCTCCCCCGAGGTGAATGAACAGGTCCCGATGCGCTCTCCGCGAGTCCAACGCGAGCGAGTCTCAGCGCACGGGCTTCGCGGTCGAACCTATGCGCGGCCCCCCGCCGCTGTCAACCCCTTGTGAGGACGACACCCCCCAGACGGGTGTACGTGCGCCACGTGGGGGCCACCACAGGCCGGGGAGGCCTTGGTCATCGGAGTACCCGCCGGGCCGCCCTAAAGTCCGGAGCGATGACCGCGCTCACGTACCGCGAGCGGCCCGCGGATGGCGCTCCAGAGGGCCTTCTGGTGCTCCACCACGGGCGCGGGGCCGATGAGGCCGACCTGCTCGGGCTCGCCGACGTGCTCGATCCCGAGCGCCGGCTGCACGTCGCCGCGCCGCGCGCGCCCCTCACGCTGCCGGGCTGGCCCGGCTATCACTGGTACGTGGTCCCACGAGTGGGGTACCCGGATCACGACACGTTCCACCAGTCCTTCCGGCTGCTCGCCGGCTTCCACGACGAGCTCTGGGAGCGCACGGGCGTCGCGTCCGAGCGGACCGTACTCGGCGGCTTCTCGATGGGCACGGTCATGAGCTACTCGCTCGGGCTGGCCGCGGGTCGCCCCGCGCCGGCGGGCCTGCTGGCCTTCTCGGGGTTCCTGCCGGTGGTGGACGGCTGGCAGCCGAGCCTCGAGGACCGGCAGGCGCTGCGCGCGTTCATCGCGCACGGCCGCCGCGACCCGATCATGGAGGTCGGCTTCGGCCGCCGCGCGGCCGAGCAGCTGGAGGCCGGCGGACTCGCCGTGGAGTACCACGAGTCCGACGCGGCCCACCAGGTCGACCCCGCGCACATCCCGGCAGCGACCGACTGGCTCAGGTCCACCCTGCCCGCCGCCTGACGCCAGCGCGCAGGCACCGAGAAGGCCCGTGAGCGGGGGGCGACTCGGGTTCAGGGGTAGAGCTGCTCGCCGGTGTCCTCGTCGAAGATCGAGATCGCCACCGACGGGCACGCCTCCGCCGCGCGCGTCAGGTCGTCCAGCGGGGCGCTGCCGATCACCTCCGCGACGTCGTCGTCGTTCAGCCGGAACGCCTGCGGCGCCTCGACCAGGCAGTCGCCGTGCGCCGCGCAGGCGCGCTCGTCGACTCTCGGCACTGGGTTCATGCGGTTCTCCTCTCGGGGATCGGGTTGTCGAGCTGCGCGCGCAGCGCCGGGAGCGCCCGCGGGCGACCCACGAGCAGCCCGGCGCACGCCACGCCGTCGCGGTGGAAGAGGGCGGTGAAGTCGCGGCCGGCCGGGTCGCCGTCGATCTCGATCCCGTCCGCTCCGCGCGTGTCGCCGGCGAACTGGATCCGGATCCCGTACTGGTCGCTCCAGAAGCTCGGCCGCGGCGCGGCCGGCGGATCGAGGCCGAGCATCGCGTGCGCGGCCGCCCCCGCCTGCGCCACCGCGGCCTCCCAGTGGTCGCTGCGCCCGGGCCGGCCGGTGAGCGGGTCGAGCGGCCTGGCCACGTCGCCCGCGGCGAATACGCCGGGAAGCGACGTGCGTCCGGCCGAGTCGACCGGGACGCCGTCGGCCGGGAGCCCGCTGCCCGCGAGCCACGCGGCGGCCGGGCGCACGCCGACGCCCACGAGCAGCACGTCGCACTCGACCTCGCTGCCGTCGGAGAGCACGCACGACTCGAGCGCGGTCCCGCCGCCGCGGAACGACGCGACCTCCCGCCCGAGCACGACCTCCACGCCCTCCGCGCGGTGCAGCTCGGCGAACCAACCGCCGAGCCGCGGGCCGAGCAGCCCGTGGAGCGGGGTCGGCGCCGCCTCGATCATCGTGACCTCGACGCCGAGCGAGCGCGCGCTGGCGGCCACCTCCTGACCGATGAAGCCGGCGCCCACGATCGCCAGGCGCGTGCCCGGCCGCAGGGCGGCCCCGAGCCGGCCGGCGTCGGCAGCCGAGCGCAGCACGTGCACGTTCTCGTAGCCCGCCGTGCCGGGGAGCTCGACCGGCCGCGCACCGGTCGCGACGAGGAGCCGGTCGTAGCGCAGCTCGGCGCCGCTGGCGCGGCCCACCCTCCGCGCAGCCGGGTCGAGTCCCACCAGCGGGTCGTCGAGCACCAGCTCGACCCCGTGGTCGTCGTACCACGACGCCGGCCGCAGCTCGAGCGCACTCGCCTCCATCCGGCCCGTCAGGTGCTCCTTCGACAGCGGCGGGCGGTCGTACGGCAGCGCTCCCTCGTCGCCCACGACGACGATCGGGCCGTCGTGGCCGCGGCGTCGCAGCGACTGGCAGCAGCGCTGGGCGGCGAGTCCCGCGCCGGCGATGACGATGTGATGGGGCGGGGTCATGTGGCCTCCGGTTGGGGTCTGGGGCTGACGGCCGGCTCGGGCCGCGGCTTCGGGGCGCGCGCCGGCTTCGGGTCGTCCTCCGGCAGCACTCGAAGGAGGAAGAGGAAGACGATCGGCGCGCCGGTCGCGAGCATCACCGCGCGCATCCACGGCGCCGAGGCGTCGGTCCCCGCACCCAGCGTGTGGACCACGCCGAGCACGTAGGTGAGCACGGTTGCCCGGTGCATCCTGCGCCAGCGCTTGGCGCCGATCCGCCGGCGCACGTAGAAAGACAGCCCGAGGAACGCCGCGAGGTAGCCACCCACGATCCCGAGACCGGTGAAGAGCGGCCTGTACTCCATCGCGAACGGGACCAGCAGGCCCTTCGCGCCGGGGTTGAGCCAGCTGTCGCCGAGCAGCGTGATGCCGTGGACGGCGATCGCGACCAGTCCCGCCAGCGCGAGGTGCTCGTGCAGCTTCACCACGGCCTTGCCGCGCACGAGGCGGTTGGCCATGGCCAGGCCGAGCAGCACCGACAGGGCGATCAGCGCGAACGCGACCACCCCCGCCGCGCGGCTGCTCAGCCACCAGGCGTACTCGACCGGATCCGGGCGATTCATGGACGTACCTCCTCGACTGAGCCGTCGTCGTGGACCAGGACCCCGCCGCCTCCGCGAGCCAGCAGCTCGCGAGCGCGCTCGGGGCCGGAGAGCAGGGCGGCCTTCGCGCGCGTCTCCGCCTCGAGTGCGGTCGGTGCGAGGGCGGTCGCGGAGACCAGGCCGGTCCAGGCGGGAGCGCCGGCGGCCGGGTCGATCAGGTGGTGGCGCACGCCGCCGTCCTCGCCGCGCCAGAGCCGGCGGCCGGGACCGGAGGTGGCGACCGCGCCGCCAGCCAGGGCGATCTCGCACGCGGGCTCGCGGGTGAGCGGGTGCTCGACGATCACGCCGTACGGCGGGCCTGAGCCGGCGTCGAGGCGGAGGTCGCCGCCGCAGTCGACCACGTAGCGGTCCGCCGGGATCGAGTGCGCGACCGCGTCGGCGGCGAGGCCCTTGGTGCTGCCGCCGGTGTCGAGGCGCAGGCCGGGCGGCCGGGCGATCGTTCCCGCGGCGTCGTCGATGTCGACCGCGCGCCAGCGCGCGTCGCCGCGCGGGCGGGCGGGGCGGCGGGTGGCGGCGCCTCTCAGCGCCTCGGCCAGGCCCGCCGTGCGGCGGCGCGGCAGGGAGTCGCGGTAACCGGCTCGCTCCAGATCGCCGAGCAGCGTCGGGTCGACCAGCCCGTCCGAGGCCTCGGCGGCCCACAGGGCGGCGCGCACGGCCACCCGGAGCAGATCCGAGGCGGGCACGGTCGCGCGCGGGTCGGCGTTGAGCCGCGACAGCTCGGAGTCGGCCCGGAATCGCGAGAGCCGCGCGTCGATGGCGTCGAGCCGGGCGCGGGCCGCGCGCGCGGCGCCGCGCGGGTCCGGCCCATCCTCGACGAGCACGCGCATGTCGCACCCCATGGAGCGGAAGCGCAGGTCGGCGACCGGCGCGGCGTCCAGGCCGGTGCCGGTCGTCTCGAGCACGCCCGGCATCACGAAGCGCTGGTCGTCGGGGCCGGAGCGGGGGCGGCCGCGGGCGCCGGCGCGGAGGAGCCGCCTCCCCCGCCGCCCGAGGCGGAGCCGCCGCCGGACGCGGAGCCGCCGCCGGACGCGGAGCCGCCACCGGACGCGTAGCCGCCGCCGGACGCGGAGCCGCCGCCGGACGCGCCGCCGCCGCCCGCCGATCCGGAGCCGCCCGCGGCGGGCACGGTCACGATCACGGTCCGCTTCACGATCCGGCGCACGACCACGCGCTTCGGCTTCGTCTTGGCGGCGGGCTCGCCCGCGCCGATCGCCGGGTCGCGGCCGGCCGCCACCTGCCAGCCGAGCACGCCCAGGACGACCGCGAAGGCCGCGACCGATCCGCTCCACGCGGCCGTCGCCGGCCGCCGCGACCGCGCGGGCCGGCGCGCCTCAGTCATCGTCGCCGCCGTGACCGCCGCCGCCGCGACCGGAGTGGTCCTCGCCGCCGCCGGAGCCGCCGCCGGAGTCGTCGTCGCCGCCGCGGCCACGGCCGCGCCCGCGACCACGGCCGTGGTCGTCCTCGAAGCCGCCCGAGGCGCTCGGAGCCGCCGGTGCCGGGGCCGCCGAGCGCACGAGCGTCCGCGCGGGAGCCGCGGGCGCGCCGCCGCCAGCAGCGCCGCCGCCCGTAGCAGCGCCGCCGCCCACCGAGCCGCCGCCGCTCGCGGAGCGCCCGCCGCTCGCGGCCGGGCCGCGGCCCTCGCGGCGGCGGATCGTCCGCGTGATCACCTTCGTCCGCACCTCGGTGGGCGCGGCGCCGGAGCTCGCCGGCTCGGGCTGGGGCTTCGCGCTGCCCGCGCCGGAGGCGAGTGCGGTCAGCGCTCCCAGTGCGGCGAGCGTTCCTGCGGTTGCGATCGTTGCGCGGGTTCCTGCCATCGGATGGTCCTCTCGTAGGGGGCCAGGTCAGTCCCCACGAGCATCGGAGGCCTCCGGCAGCGGCCGGCAAGCGCCGGTTAAGGAGTTGGCAAGGAGACGGCGCGGGTTCGCCAAACCCAGCGCGGCCGCGCCCGCGCGGCAGCCGCGCTCGCCGCGCTCGCGTCATCAGGCCCGCGCGTAAGGGCGGGGTGGAGCTGATCGGAATCGAGAGGGCCGAGGGCGACGGGGCGCAGGCGCCCTAGTCGTCGCGCGGCTCGGGGCGGAAGACGATCCGCTTGAGCTCGCCCACCGACTGCCCACCGAGCCGCAGCGCGGTGTGGAAGCCCTCCGCGCCCAGCTCGCCGGCGTCGAGCCGGCGGCGCAGGTCGTTGAGCGCCGGGCGCGCCTCGTCGGCCACCTCGTCGCGCCCGACCTCGACGAGGATCAGGTGCCGTGGCCGCCGCGAGCCGAGCGCCATGCGCACGTAGCGCTCGCGCTCCTCCGCCTCGACGCCCGCCGCGCCGATCACGACGGTCTCGTTCGCGTCGAGACGCTTCTTGATCGCCGCGTCCAGCAGCTCCGGAGCCCGCTCCCCCGCCACCTCGTCCGCCACGCCCTTGCCCGTCAGGAGCCCCTTCACGCGGTCGAGCGACAGCAGCAGCGACCCGCTCTCGAGCACCCGGTTGGCGAACCCGTCGCGCGCCTGCGGCGAGCCGGACACGATCACGAGCATGCTGCCCGGCGAGTAGCGGAGCTGCGGCGCGGGGGCGAGCACCTGGCAGCGAACCGACACGTCGGCGGGCCGCGGCGGGCCGGCCTTGCGGGGACGATCGGACGACCAGCCGCCGCGCTCGTCCTCGCCGATCTTGATGCTGCGCTGGTTCGGTGAGGTGGACATCGCCACCCAACGGTAGCCGCTAGGTGACGAGCCTCTGGATCACGTAGGTGCGCGTGCCGCCGGGCGTCTGGACCTCGACCGTCTCCCCCGGACCGCGGCCCATCAGCGCCTGCGCGACCGGCGACTCCGAGGCCAGCCGGCCCGCGCTGATGTCGGCCTCGGTCGCGCCCACGATCGTCCAGGTGTGCACCCGCCCGGTCTTCTCGTCGAGGACCTCCGCCGTGCGGCCGAAGCCGAACGCCTCGCCGCCCTCGTCCGCCTCGACCACGCGCGCGGCCAGCAGCCGCTCGCGCAGCCGCTTGATCTTCGTCTCCAGGTGCGCCTGGTCGTCCTTCGCGATGTGGTACTCGGCGTTCTCCTTCAGGTCCCCGAGCTCGCGGGCGGCCTTGATCCGCTCGGACATCGTCAGGCGCTCCTCGGTCTCGAGGCGGTGCAGCTCCGCCTCGAGCGCGCGCAGCCCCTCGGCGGTGATCGGCTCGGAGCCCGGCGTGCTCACGCCCCGCCCGACCGCTGCCGCGCGGCCAGCTCCTCGGCCCGCTCCCAGGCGCGGTCGCGCGCGGAGCCGACCTCGTCCCACTCGACCTTCAGCCGCTTGGGCTTGCGGCGATCGACGGTCACCGGGAGCACGTCGCCCGGCGACGGCCAGCGGTCGGCGCGGCACATGCACGAGTGCCGGACCGGCTCGGCGGGCACGCCCTCGGCCTGCACGACCAGCGTCATCTGGACGTCCTGCCACGAGGAGTCGCCGCGGTTCGCCGTCGCCGACACCACCTGCGCGGTCCCCGCGACCGGCTCCTTCATCCGCCACTTCGTGAACAGGCCCACGGCGGCGACTCTACGGCACGAGTACCAGCTTGGTGGGCGGGTCTGCCAGCGCCTCGGGCGCGTCGTCGAAGCCGACGACCGCGCTCGTGACCCGCTGCGGCTCGAGCCTCCCGTCCGCCACCAGCGCGAGCACCTCCGGGATCACGGCCCGCGCATGCACGCGGCTCGTGTGCAGCGTGCAGCCGCGCGTGTACATCTCGAGCAGCGGCAGCGGGGTCTCCGGCTCGAAGTAGATCGCGACGCTCGTGCAGCTGCCGTCGGCCGTCGTCGAGCGGATCGCGGCGTGCAGCCCGGCATGGTCGCCCGAGGCGTCGACCGTCACCGGGAAGCGCCCGAGCCGCTTCGGCCAGGCCGGCGTGCCGTCGTCGCCCGCGGGCACGGCCACGGCCTCGGCCCCCAGCTCGGCCGCGAGCGCGAGCCGGCCCTCGTCGGTGTCGGCGTAGACCACCCGCGGCGCGCCGAGCGCGACCGCCGACGCCGCCGCGTACAGGCCCACGCTGCGCGCGAAGCCGCCGACCACCAGCACCTCGGCCTCGGGCTCGACGGCCAGCGCGCCGGCGACCGTGCGGAACCCGTCCGGCACGTTGTCGGCCACGCTCGCCACGGCGGCGGGGTCGAGGCCCGCGGGGAGCGGCACGAGCATGGCGTCGGCGAACGGGACGCGCAGCACGTCCGCGAGCGCGCCGCCCCAGTCCCCCCCGAGCGGCCGCATCCCGTACGCCGAGCCGCGCGGCACGCTCGTGCAGCTCGCGGTGTGGCCGGCGCGGCACGGCCCGCAGCCGCCGCAGGAGATCTGGAACGGGACCACGACCACGTCGCCGGGCGCCACGGCGGCCACCGCGTCGCCGACCTCGACCACCTCCCCGACGCACTCGTGCCCGAGCGGGAACGGCTCGCCCACGGGCACGGCGCCGGTGAGGAACGCGCTGTCGAGATCGCACATCGCGACCGCCAGCGGCCTGACCAGCGCCTCGCCGTCGCCGGCGAGCGCGGGCGCGGGCGCCTCGCGCCACTCGACCGTCCGCGCTCCCGTTATCTCGAGCTGCCTCAACGCTCCACCTCCAGGGGATTGTCTCGCACTTCGATGGGTACTAGCCGGACAGGCGACGAGGGAGAGGACGTGGACAGGTCGATCGGCGGTCGCGCGCTCAACAGCGTGTTCAGCAGGATCAACCGGAGGCGCCAGTGGCACGAGCTCCCGTTCCCGATCAACCTACTGAACCTGCTGTCGCTGCGGCTCGACCTGCGCGACTTCAACCTCCACGACACGACCGACAAGTACGTCGGTGACGGCGCTCCCGAGCAGGAGCCGCCGGAGCGCTACAGGACCGCGCGCCACCCCGAGGGCAGGTGGAACGACCTGCGCGACCCCGACATGGGCTCGACCTCGTCCGCGTTCACGCGCAACATCGACCCGCGCCGGATCAAGCCCGAGAGACCGCCACGGCTGCACGACCCGAGCGCGCGCAAGGTCTCGCTCGAGCTGATGACCCGCGACACCTTCAAGCCCGCCACCACGCTCAACATCCTCGCGGCCGCCTGGATCCAGTTCGAGAACCACAACTGGTTCTTCCACGGCCGCGGCGAGCCCGACCAGGTGATGGAGGTCCCGCTCGAGGACGGCGACGACTGGCACGAGAGCCCGATGCACGTGCGCCGCACGGTGTCGGTCCCGGCGAGCCACTCGCAGTCATCGCCCGACGGCGACGGCGCGATCGACTACGGCAACACCGAGACGCACTGGTGGGACGCCTCGCAGCTCTACGGCACGAGCCTCGAGGACCACAAGGCGCTGCGCACGTTCGAGGACGGAAAGCTCAAGATCGAGTCGAACGGGCGCCTCCCCGAGGATCCGGAGCAGCCGGGCGTGGACAAGACCGGCTTCAACGAGAACTGGTGGTTCGGGCTCTCCTGCCTGCACTCGCTGTTCACGAAGGAGCACAACGCGATCTGCGACGTGCTCAAGAAGGAGAACCCGCGCTGGGACGACCAGCGCCTGTTCGACACCGCGTGGCTCGTCAACTCGGCGCTGATGGCGAAGATCCACACGGTCGAGTGGACGCCCGGAATCGTGAACAACACGGCGCTCTGGGCCGCGATGAACACGAACTGGTCCGGCATCCTCGGCCAGCACACGAAGGACCTGATCGGCCGCCTCGGCGACTCGGAGATCTTCAGCGGGATCATGGGCTCGCCGGCCGAGCACCACGACGCCCGCTTCCAGCTCACCGAGGAGTTCGTCTCGGTCTACCGGATGCACCCGCTGATCCCGGACGACTGGAGGATCTACGACTTCCAGTCCGGCCGGGTGCGCGAGGAGCGCGAGTTCGTGGAGCTCGCCACCAAGAACACGCGCGGGTTCATGGACGGGTTCGAGCTGACGGACCTCTTCTACTCGCTCGGGGTCGAGCACCCCGGCGCGATCACCCTGCACAACTACCCGCGCGCGCTCCAGCGCCACGAGCGGATCGACGGCGAGGTGATGGACCTCGCGACGCTCGACATCCTCCGCGACCGCGAGCGCGGGGTGCCGCGCTACAACGACTTCCGCGAGGAGCTGCGGATGCCGCGCGTACGCTCGTTCGACGAGCTCACCCCGAACAAGGAGTGGGCGGAGCAGATGCGGCGCGTGTACGGAAACGACGTCGACAAGGTCGACCTCCAGGTGGGCATGTACGCCGAGCCGCTCCCGCCCGGCTTCGGGTTCTCGGACACGGCGTTCCGCATCTTCATCCTGATGGCCTCGCGGCGGCTGAAGAGCGACCGCTTCTTCACGACCGACTTCCGGCCGGAGGTCTACACCGAGACCGGGATCAGGTGGGTCAACCGCACCAAGATGAAGGACGTGATCCTGCGCCACCACCCGGAGCTCGAGCCCGCGCTCGAGGGGTTGCCGAACGCGTTCCTGCCGTGGCACCGCGTACACGGCCCGAACGGGAACGGCGGCGGCCGCTTCCCGCACGCCAAGAAGCGGATCGAGGGGATCCAGAAGGCGATGGAGGCGATCAACCGATGAGCGTCTCCGAGGCCACGCCCGGCGCTCCGCCCCAGTCGCGCAACGGCACCGGGCCGCACGGGGAGAGCCGGCTGCCCGAGCTGTCGCTGGCCGACAGCTCACGGGTGATCGTCGCGGGCCTCGTGCCCGCGCTCGTGCGCGGGCTGTTCAAGCCGCGGGTCGGCGCGAGCCGGCGGCTCACCGCGATCGACGCCGACCGCCGCACCGTCGAGGTGCTCGGGCGGATAAGGCGCCGGCACCCCGGCCAGGGCGCGCGCCTGCTCGGCGGGCGGATGGTCGTGCTCTGGGGCGCCGATGCGATCCGCGAGGTGCTCGAGGGCTCCGCCACCACGTACGCCTCGGACGCCGGCGCCAAGAGGAAGGGCATGTGCCACTTCCAGCCCGACGCGCTGACCATCTCCCGGGGCGAGGAGTGGCGCGACCGGCGCGAGTTCACCGAGTCGGTGCTCGCGACCTCGGAGCGGGTGCACCCGTCCGGCGAGCGCTTCGTCGCGGTGGTGGCCGACGAGGTCGCCCGGCTGCGGATCGGCGGCCGGATCGAGTGGGCGCACTTCGAGCGGCTCTTCGACCGCATCGCCCTGCGCGTGATCTTCGGCGACGGCGCGCGCGACGACCAGGAGCTGACCGGCCTGCTCGCGAAGCTGATGGAGCAGGCGAACCGGGTCGTGGGCACGGGCGAGGGCGACTCCGACGACTACCACGAGCTGCACGCGCGGATGGAGTGGCACCTGCGCGAGCCGGAGCCGGGCTCGCTGGTCGCGCGCTTCGCCGAGGCGCCGCACTCCGACCGCACGCGCGTGGTGCACCAGATCCCGCACTGGGTCTTCGCCACGCGCGACACGCTGGCGGCCAACGCCTGCCGTGCGCTCGCGGCGATCGTCGCCGACCCGGAGGTGGAGCGGCGCGTGCGCGAGGAGCTCGACGGCCAGGACCTCTCCGACCCGGCCGCGATCGACGGCCTGCGCTACCTCGAGGGCTGCCTCGGCGAGGCGATGCGCCTCTGGCCGAGCACCCCCCTGATCGCCCGCGAGACGACCGAGGACACCACCCTCGCCGGCGAGCGGATCGAGGCGGGCACGCAGGTGATGATCGTCAACGCGTTCAACCACCGCGATCCGGACTCGGTCGCCGACGCCGACCGGCTGAGGCCCGAGCGCTGGGAGAGCGGCGAGCGCGACTACCGCTTCAACCACCTCAGCAACGGAACGCAGGACTGCCCGGGCGGCGCGCTCGTCTACCTGCTCGGCAAGGCCGCGCTGGCGCAGCTGCTCGACCGCTGGGACCTCACGCTCGAGGAGCCGCGGCTCGAGCCGGGCGAGCCCCTGCCGCACATGCTCGACTTCTACTCCGTGCTGTTCGAGGCCAGGAGGCGCCCATGACGACGGCGGTCGAGCCCGGCACGTCCGCGGCCGCGGCACCGCCCGACACCGGCTCGGAGCGTGTCAGCGCGGCGTATTTGGCGTCGCTCGCCGCGCGCGTGCGCACCACCGGCGAGCGCGAGCGGATCGAGATCGAGAACCCGGCCCGCGGGGCGACGCTGGCGACGGTGCCGCGCTGCACGGCCGAGGACGTGGACGCGGCCGTCGAGCGGGCGCGCGCGGCGCAGGCGCGCTGGCGCGAGACAGGCTTCGACGAGCGCCGCGAGGTGCTGCTGCGCTTCCACGACCTCGTGCTCGACCGCCAGGACCAGCTGCTCGACGTGATCCAGCTCGAGTCCGGCAAGGCGCGCCGCCATGCGTACGAGGAGATCCTCGACGCGGCGATCGTCGCGCGCTACTACGCCCGCAGCGCCGAGCGCCACCTGCGCACCGCGCGCCGCCAGGGGGCGTTCCCGCTGCTGACCTGGACCTGGGAGCACCACCATCCGGTCGGCGTCGTGGGCGTGATCGCGCCGTGGAACTACCCGCTCACGCTGAGCATCAGCGACGCGGTGCCCGCGCTCGCGGCCGGCAACGGCGTCGTCATCAAGGTCGACACCCAGACCCCGTTCAGCGCGCTGGCCGGCGCCGCGCTGCTCGAGGAGGCGGGCCTGCCGCCCGGGCTGCTCGAGATCGTGACCGGCTCGGGCGCGGAGCTCGGCCCGGAGCTGATCGACCGGGTGGACTACGTGATGTTCACCGGCAGCACCGCGGTCGGCCGCCAGGTCGCCTCGCAGGCGGCCGAGCGCCTGATCCCCAGCTCGATGGAGCTGGGGGGCAAGAACGCGATGATCGTGCTCGACGACGCGAGCCTCACGCGCACCGTCGAGGGCGCCGAGCGGGCGCTGTTCTCGAACTCGGGCCAGCTCTGCATCTCGATCGAGCGCCTGTACGTGCACGAGAGCATCGCCGGCGAGTTCACCCGCCGGCTCGTGGAGCGGATCGAGAGGATGAAGCTCGGCGCCTCGCTCGAGTACGGCGACGACATGGGCTCGCTGATATCGCGCAAGCAGCTCGAGACGGTGCGCGAGCACGTCGAGGACGCGGTCGAGAAGGGCGCGCGGGTGCTGGCGGGCGGCAACGCTCGTCCCGAGATCGGCCCGTACTTCCACGAGCCGACGCTGCTCACGGACGTGCGCGAGGGGATGACGCTGTTCGCGGACGAGACCTTCGGCCCGGTGGCGGCGCTGTCGACCTTCGCCACCGAGGAGGAGGCGATCGAGCGCGCGAACGCGAGCGACTTCGGCCTGAACTTCAGCGTCTGGACCGGCGACCCGGCGCGCGGGCGGCGCGTCGCGCAGCGGCTCCAGGCCGGGACCGTGAACGTGAACGAGGCCTACATCGCGGCGTGGGGCTCGGTCGACGCGCCGATGGGCGGCATGAAGGATTCCGGCCTCGGGCGCCGCCACGGCGCGACCGGGATCACGAAGTACACGGAGTCGCAGACGGTCTCGGTCCAGCGCGGCCTGCCGATCGCGCCGCCGCCGATGGTCCCGCAGAAGCTCTGGACCCGCTCGATCACGCTCGGGCTGAGGGCGCTGCGGCGGCTGCCGGGCAGGGGCTGAGCCCGCCGGTACCGGGCCGTGGAGGGACCACGCGACTGTCCTTTACAGTCGCCACACGTCTCTAGAGCAGTTGGCACTTTTCTTTAGGGTGGACCTCGTGTGCGAGATGCCGATCGTCTCCTCTCGGACCGTGGAGGCGCGGCTGGGGGTCACGCGGCCCACCGCGCTCAAGCTCCTGCGTCAGCCGGAGGCGCTCGGAGTGCTCAGTGAGGGCGACGCCGGTCCGCGCGGCCAGCGCCGGTACCTGGCGCACGAGTTGATGGGCGCCGTCACGGAAGAGGTTGGGCGGACCTAGACTCCGCCTCGTGGAGTCGCCCGAGCGGATCATCCACGAGGAGCGCCGCCGCGCGCGGTCCTCGCACGTGGCCAGCGGGACGCTGGCCTGCCCGTCGTGCGACGCGCCGGTCGCCCTCGCGCGCCCGGCGTCGCCGGCCGACGCGCTCGGCTGTCCCTACTGCGACCACGCGGCCGCGGTCCGCGACTTCCTCTCGCTCGCCGCGCCGGCGCGGCCCGCGCACGTGAACGTGCGCGTCGTCGGCCTCCCGGCGTAGGGTCTCGACCGATTACATTCGGTCCCGCGGCCGGTCTACCACTCGTGTAGACGACGCACAGCCCCGTCCAAAGGATCTCCCGCATGAAGCAGATCACCGAATTCGTCCTGCGCCACAAGCGCGCCGTCGCGATCGCCTGGATCGTGCTGACCCTGATCGGCATGGGGGCCGCGGGGCCCGCCAGCGAGGCGCTCGACCAGCGCTTCAGCGTGCCCGGGCGCGAGGGCTGGGACGCCAGCCAGGAGATCCTGCGCGTCTACGGCAACGGGGGCGAGACGCTGCCGTTCGTCGCGGTCGCGAAGCTGCCGGAGGGGAAGACGGTCGACTCGCCGGGCGTCCGCGCCGAGCTGAGCCAGGTCGAGGAGGTCGCGCGCCGCTCGGCGCCGCGCTCGCGGATCGCGGGCTACGGCTCGACCGGCCAGCGCGCGTTCGTCTCCGAGGACGGCCGCACCGCGTTCGTCTACGTCTTCCCCGGCCGCAGCGACGACCCGTTCGGCGCCAACGTGGACGCGATGCGCAAGGTGCGCGACGATCTGAGCGCCGTGACGGTGGGCGGCGCGCCGGTCCTGCTCACCGGCTACGACGCGCTGTTCGACTCCTCCGGCGAGGGCGCCGAGGGCCCGGGGCTGCTGCTCGAGGCCGTGATCGGCGGCGTCGGGGCGCTCCTGGTGCTGATCTTCGTGTTCGGCTCGTGGCTCGCGGTCGTCCCGCTGGCGATGGCGATCTCGTCGGTGCTCGTGTCGTTCCTGCTCCTCTACGCGCTCACCGCGATCACCGAGATCTCGCCGATCGTGCAGTTCCTCGTCGCGCTGATCGGGCTGGGGGTCTCGATCGACTACGCGCTGCTGATCGTCGTGCGCTGGCGCGAGGAGCGCGAGAAGGGGCTCGAGGGGGACACGGCGGTCGCCGCCGCCATGGCCACCGCCGGGCGCGCGGTCGTCTTCTCCGGGACCACGGTGGCGGTGGGCCTGCTCGCGCTGATCGCGCTGCCGCTCCCGTTCCTGCGCAGCATGGGCTACGGCGGCATGCTGATCCCGCTGGTCGCCACGGCGGTGGCGGTCACGCTGCTGCCGGTGATCCTCGCGACGATCGGCCCGCGGCTCGACCGCAGGCGGATCCGCCGCCGCGACCGCAGCCAGGCGTTCTGGCAGCGCTGGTCCGAGGGCGTCGTGCGCCGCCGCGGCCTGGCCGCCGCGCTGGCGGTGGGGATCCTCGCGATCCTGCTGCTCGCGGCCACCGACCTGCACCTCGGCAACGCCGACCCCGACACGATCGCGAAGGAGGGCAAGGCCCGCGACGGCCTGAACGCGCTCGACGAGTCGGGGATCGGCAAGGGCGTCATCGCCCCGACCGAGACGCTGGTCTCAGCCGGCGACGCCGCGAAGGTCGCGGCCGCGCAGGGCGGCGTCGAGGGCGTGCACGGCGCTGCCGCCCCCACCGCGCCCGACTGGCGCCGCGGCGGGCAGGCCGTCGTGGTGGCGATGCCGCGCGAGGGCGACGAGTCCGCGGCCGGCCGCGACGCCGTGCAGCGGATCATCGACGCCGGCCACGAGGCGTCCCCCGGCGCCCGCGTCGGCGGCACCGGCCCGCTGAACGCCGACTTCATCGACGCGGTCTACGGCGCGTTCCCGCTGATGATCGCGCTGATCTCGATCGCGACGTTCCTGCTGCTCGCGCGCGCGTTCCGCTCGCTGCTGCTGCCGCTCAAGGCCGTGATCCTCAACGTGCTGTCGGTGGGCGCCGCGTGGGGCGTGATGACGCTCGTGTGGCAGGCCGGCCACGGCTCGGACGAGATCTGGGGGATCGCCGCCACCGGCTCGATCGCCTCGTGGATCCCGCTGATGGTGTTCGCGTTCCTCTACGGCCTGTCGATGGACTACGAGGTGTTCATCCTCGCGCGCATGCGCGAGGAGTACGACCAGACCCGCGACACCGACGAGGCCGTCGTCTTCGGGCTCGGGCGCACCGGCCGGCTCGTGACGAGCGCCGCGCTGATCCTGTTCCTCACCTTCGCGGCGATGGCGTCCGGCCCCCAGACCGACGTGAAGATCCTCGCGACGGGGCTCGCGGCCGGGATCATGCTCGACGCCACGGTCGTGCGCGCGCTGCTCGTGCCCGCGGTGGTGTCGATGTTCGGCCGCTGGAACTGGTGGCTGCCGGCCGGCGCGGCGCGGCTGCTGCGGGTGCGACCGTCGCCGGAGCCGGCGGCGGAGAGCGCCTAGCAGGCGGCCCGGCTCAGCTCGTCAGGACCTGCGGCGCCTGCTCCTTGAGCTTGGTCGTCGTCCAGCGCAGCGTGCGCAGCGCGTCGGGGTGCGAGCGGGTGACGGTCTCGAGGAGCTCGGCGTCGCGGGCCGCCTGAGCGCCCTGGCCGAGGATCGTCCAGTCGATCGAGGCCTCCGCGGCGAGCAGGTGGAGGGCGCGCAGGTCGCGCAGGAGCAGCAGGCCGGTCTCCGAGCGCCGCCCGGCCAGCTCGGCGCCCTTCTCGCGCAGCGTGGCGGCCACGCCGCCGCCGGCGGGCGCCGCGTCGCCGTCGAGCGACTCGCCGTAGCGCTCCGCGTGGGGCTCGAGCGCCCTCATCCGCCCGCCCGCCGCGTCCGCCAGCGTGCGGGTCAGGTGGTAGACGTCGTGATCGGCCTTGTGGCGCTCGCCCAGCCGCGTCAGCTCGGATGCGAGCTCCGCCTCCGCGGCGTGCGTCTCGCGGATCGCGACGCCGTGCTTCATCCGACCCTCGTGACGCGCGCCGCCGCCGTCTTGAAGAGCGGCTGCTTCGACGCCGGGTCCCACTGGGTGATCGTCAGCTCGTTGGCCGCCCGACCGCCCACGGCGTCCGGGTCGTCCCACCAGCCGTAGTGGAACGGGACGAAGACGACGCCCGGTCGCACGCCGCCGATCCGCGCCCGGGCGCGCAGCGATCCGCGCGCGGTCGCCACCTCGACCAGATCGTCCTCGGCCACGCCCAGCTCGCGCGCGTCCTCCTCGGACAGCTCGGCCCACACCTCGGGGGCCGCGGCCTGGAGCTGCGGGGCGCGCGCCGTCTTGGTCCGCGTGTGGAAGTGGAACAGCGTCCGGCCGGTGTTGAGCAGCAGCGGGTTCTCGCCGTCCGGCTCCTCCGAGGGCGGCAGGTACTCGGCCGCCTTGAGGATCGCCTTCCCGTCGGGGTTGAGCGCGCGGTACTCGGTGTCCTCGTGCATCGCGCCGGTCACCAGGTCCTTGCCCCACTCCTCGCAGTAGTCCGGGTCGGCGAAGAAGCGGCCGTCGGCGTAGAGCCGCTCGCCGCCCCACTGGATCCCGCTCCCGCCGCGCAGGCGGTCGTAGCTGATCTCGGAGTAGTCGCAGGGACGCCCGCGCGAGCACTCCTTCCAGGCCTCGAACGCCGACTCCGGGTCGTCCCACTTCACGAGCGGAGCGCCGTCACGGTCGCGGAGGTCCATCCGGCGCGCGTAGTCGAGGAGTATCTCCAGGTCGCTGCGCGCCTCGCCGGGCGGGTCGACCGCCTTCTCCGAGATGTGGACCGTGCGGTCGGCGTTGGTGAAGGTCCCGGTCTTCTCGCCCCAGGTGGCCGCCGGCAGGACGACGTCAGCCAGCTCCGCGGTCTCGGTCATGAAGACGTCCTGGACGACGAGGAAGAGGCGCTCCTGTCCCAGGACCGACCGCACGCGCGCGGCCTCCGGCAGCGACACCGCCGGGTTGGTGGCCGTGACCCACATGAACCCCACCGAGCCCTCCTCGGCGTAGCGCAGCATCTGCATCACGTGCGTCGGCGGGCCGTAGTGCGGGATCGTCAGCGGGTCCACGTTCCAGATCCGGGCGAGCTCCTCCACGTGCTCGTCGTTCTGCCAGTTGCGGAAGCCCGCGAAGTCGCCGTCGGCCCCGCACTCGCGCGTGTTCTCGGCGGTCGGCTGGCCGTTCATCTGGAGGATCCCCGCCCCCGGCCTGCCGAGCATCCCGCGCAGCAGGTTGAGGTTGTTGACCTGGACCGACGCGGCCGTGGCCTGGTGCGACTGGTAGAAGCCCTGGAGCACCGTGGACAGGAGCGCCTCCGCCTCGCCGATCGTGCGGGCGGCAGCGCGGATCAGGTCGGCGGACACCCCGCAGATGCGCGCCGCCCACTGCGGCGTGCACTCGCGCGTGCGCCGCTCGAGCTCCTCGTAGCCGACCGTGTTGCGCTCCACGTAGTCGTGGTCCACCCAGCCGCCCGCGATCACCTCGTGGATCAGCGCGTTCATCAGCGCGAGGTTCGTGCCGCTGCGCACCGGCAGGTGCAGGTCGGCCTCGCGCGCGACCGGCGTGGAGCGTGGGTCGACCGCGATCAGGCGCGGCGGGTCGGGACCGGCGCGGCGGTCGAGGATCCGCGCCCAGGTGACGGACTGCGTGGCGGCCATGTTGTGGCCGTAGAGCGCGATCGTGTCGGCGTGGTCGACGTCCGAGTAGCTCGCCGGCTGCCCGTCGCAGCCGAACGTCTCCTTGAGCGCCTCCGCCGCGGTCGCCGTGCACAGGCGCGTGTTCCCGTCGAGGTGGTTGGTGCCGATCCCGGCGCGCGCGATCACTCCCAGCGTGTAGTACTCCTCGAGGAAGAGCTGACCGCTCGTGTAGAAGGAGATCGCCCCCGGGCCCCGGTCGGCGACGAGCTCCTTCGTCCGCTCGACGACGGCCCCCATCGCGGCATCCCAGTCGGTCTCGACCAGCTCGCCCTCGACCCTCACGAGCGGCTTGGTCAGCCGGTCCGGCGACCCGTTCGCCTGCCAGCCGTACAGGTCCTTGGGGTCGAGCCGGCCGCGGTTCACCCGGTCGCCGGCGCGTCCCCGCACGCCGACGATGCGGCCGTCCTTGACAGCGATGTCCATCGCGTCGCCGTTGGAGTGCAGCAGCGAGGCCGACTGGACCCACGCATCCACGTCGCCGGGCTCGACCCCCGGCTCGAGGTGCATGTCCACGCGCTCGGGCCAGTCGCCGCCGCGCGCGTACGGCGTGCGCTCGCCCCAGGGCTCTGCGATTCGATCGGCGCTTGCGGCCACGGCGTCCTCCGGTCCGACCGGGCGAATTGTGCCTAACGGCGGCGCCGGCCGGTCAGCCGAGCGCGGGCGCGGCGCCCGCCGGCACCTCGGCGGCGGCGGGCGCGGCGGCCTCGCGCCAGGCGCCGCGCAGGGCGACCGAGGCCGCCGACCACGCGACCAGGGCGCCGGCGCCGGCCAGCAGGAACAGCGGCCGCGGCCCGAGCAGCGCCGCGGCGGCGCCCGCGAGCAGGAACGAGCCGCCGAACGCGAACGCGACGAGCGAGCTGCGGAGCCCGAAGACCCGGCCCATCACGTCGTCCGAGAGGGTCGACTGGAGCAAGAGCCGCTCGTGCACGACCGCAAGCCCGTTGCCGATGCCGAGCGCCGTGAAGGCCGGTAGCGCCACCAGGAAGCTCGGCGCCGCGCCGCACGCGAGCAGGGCGCCCGCCACCAGCAGGAGGCCCGCCAGATAGCGGCGCTTCAGCCTGGCGGGCACGCCGCCCTCGGCCCCGAGCAGCGTCCCGCCGGCGACCCCCAGACCCATCGCGGTCACGAGGATCGAGAACTGCGTGTCGGAGGCTCCGAGCTCCTCGCGCGCGAGCAGCAGCTCGCCGACGTTGACCATGCCGAGGAACGCCACGCAGCTCACCGACGAGGTCAGCAGCGTGAGGGTCCCGCTCGCGCGCCGCGCGGCCGCGGCGCCCTCGCGGACGGACGCGAGCAGCGAGCCGCGCTCCTCCTTCTCGCGGGCGGGAACGGCCCCGAACGCGAGCGTGGCGAGCACCACGGCCGAGGCCATGAACGTGATCCCGTTCGCGAGCAGCATCGCGCTGGGCGCGAGCACCACGAACGCGGCGCCGGCGAGCGCCGGGCCGGCCATGTAGCCGAGCTCCTCGATCGTCCCGTACAGCGAGGTCGCGGCCGGGAAGCGCTCGCGCGAGACGAGGCCCGGGAGCGACGCCATCACGGTGGGGTTGAACATCGCGTTGCCGGCGCCCGCGAGCAGCGCGAGCGCGAAGGTGGCGGCGAAGCCGTCGACCAGCACGAGGCCGAGGAACGCGCCGGCGCGGACCAGGTCGGCCGCCACCAAGAGGCGCTTGCGCGACCAGCGGTCGGCGGCGGCGCCGAAGATCGGGCCGAGGAGCATCGCCGGCAGGAACTCCGCCAGCAGGACGGCGGTGATCGCCCACGGCGAGCGGAAGCGCTCGTAGGCCAGCAGGAGCAGGGCCACGTAGCCCGCGCCGGTGCCGAGCGCCGACTGCGCGTGCACGAGGAAGAAGCGGCGCGCGGCGCGCTCCGTCTTGAGCAGTTCGAGTATCGCCTTCATGGTTCGAGTCACGTGCGCAGCCGGCGGGCAGGGCCCCCCGCCGGCCGGATCACCGGCGGCGGAGGGGCGTTCGCCCACGAACTAGGTCCAGCTGGCGCGCATGCGAGTCCTTTCGATGAGGCAGGGTCCGCGGCCGGGCCTCGCCATCACCGCGAGCAACCCCCGAGCCGGCCCCCGCCGATTTCCCGTTGCGCCCGACCCTATGGTCGATCCCCCGGGCCGGCCATAGGAACATCTGTCCGCGCGTGCCGCGTGCGCTCGTCCGCGGCGCGGGAGGCGCGGGCAGGCCCTCCGCCGGCCGGATCACCGGCGGCGGAGGGGCGTTCGCCCACGAACTAGCTCCAGCTGGCGCGCATGCGAGTCCCTTTCGATGAGGCAGGGCCTGCCGGGTCTCGCCTGCCAGATGCGAGCATTCTCCCGAGCCGGCCCCCGCCGATTTCCCGTTGCGCCCGACCCTATGGCCGATCCCCCGGGTCGGCCATAGGAACATCTGTCCTCCGCGACCCGCCCTACCCGGCCTATATAACCCCGCGTACGAGGGAGAGCGTCGTCAACGGCAGGGGAGCGACGGTGCCGGCCGATGCGGCCGGACGTGCCCTCACGGCCGCGACCGCCGCGCTGCCGGAGTACCCGGCGCACTCGCGCTCGCTCCAGCGCCTGCTCGACGCTCTCGACCGGCGCTCGAGCGCGCACGAGCGCGCCGCGATCGTCCAGTCGGACGCCGGACTGGCGATCGCCGCCCTGCGCGCGGGGAACGGGCAGGGCGGCGACGTGTGCGGCGCGGCGCGAGCCGTCGACGTCATCGGCGAGGCGGGTCTGGGCCGGGTCGCCGAGGCACTCCCCACCTTCGACTCGCTGGCGCCGGCCGACCAGGCCGCCGAGCGCCTGCGGCTCCACGCGGCCGCCGTGCAGCGCGCCGCCGAGCGCGTGATCGGGGTGCTGGGCTCCGAGGAGTCCGACGATGTCCTCACCGCGGCGCTGCTCCACGACGTCGGCAAGCTCGCCCTGGCGGCGGCCGAGCCGGAGTACGCGCTCGCGGGCGACCTGCCGCCGGCCGAGCGTCTCCAGCGCGAGCGCCTCGCGCACGGGATCGACCACGCCGCCGTGGGAGCCGCGCTCGCCGGCGGCTGGGGGCTCCCGGACCGGCTGGCGAACACGATCGCCGAGCACCACTCCCCGCGCGCGCAGGGCGCGGCCGCGATCGTCCGCCTGGCCGACATGCTCGGCCACTACGAGCAGGGCGCGCCCGTCCAGGTGGAGGAGGTCGAGGAGGCCGCCGCGGCGATCGGGCTCGGGCGCGAGGCGATCGGGGCGCTCCTCTACGAGCTTCCCTACCCGGTGCGCTCCGGCCGCCGGCCGCAGCCGTGCCCGCTCTCGCTGCGCGAGCTCACGGTCCTGCGGAAGCTCGGTGAGGGCAAGGTCTACAAGCAAATCGCGGCCGACGAGGGGATCGCCCCGAGCACCGTCCGCAACTACCTCCACAGCGCCTACGCGAAGCTCGGCGTCGTGGATCGCGCGCAGGCGGTGCTCATGGCCGCCGACCACGGCTGGATCTGAACGCGCGGGCGGACCGCCTAGGGTCGGGTCGTGACCCGCCGCCGCAACCTGCTCGTCCTGGTGGCGCTCGCCGCCGCCGTCGCCGCGCTGCTCGCGGCCGTGCTCGGCGGCGGCGACGGCGGCCACACCGACCCACTCGCCTTCGAGGCGGACAGGAAGGCCGACTTCGAGCGCCGCGCCGCGGCCGGGCTTAGCCACGTGCTCTACGCGAAGAGCCCCGGCGGCGCGGCGGCCAGCGCGCGCCGCACGGCGGCCTGGCGCTCGCAGGTCGAGACGGCCGCCCAGGCGGCGCGGCTCGACCCGGACCTGCTCGAGGCGATCGTCCTGCTCGAGAGCGCCGGCCGCCCCGACGTGATCGCGGGCGACGACCCCGAGGCGGCGAGCGGTCTCACCCAGATCCTCGCGGAGACCGGGCAGAACCTGCTCGGCCTGAGGGTCGACCTCGCCGCCAGCAGGTCGCTCACGAAGCGGATCGCCGCGGCCGAGCGCCGGGAGCGGGACGCGGCGGCCGCGCGCCTGCGCGCGCGCCGGCGGCGCGTGGACGAGCGCTTCGATCCCGCGAAGGCGCTGGCGGCCACCGGGCGCTACCTGACGATCGCGCGGAGGCGCTTCGGCCGCGACGACTTGGCGGTCGCCAGCTACCACATGGGCATCGGCAACCTCGAGCGCGCTCTGCGCGCGTACGCGGGCGACGGCGACGCCGCGATCGACCGAGTCGTCGGCGAGGGGGACCTGAGCTACGCGCGCCTGTTCTTCGACAGCACGCCGCTCCTGCACGAGGAGGCGCACGCGGTGCTGTCGAGCTTCGGCGACGACTCGTCCACCTACCTCTGGCGCGTGCTGGCGGCGCGCGAGATCATGCGCCTCCACCGCGAGAACCCGGCCGAGCTGGGCCGCCTCGAGGGCCTGCACGCGCGCAAGGCGTCGGCGGAGGAGGTGCTCCACCCGAGCACGAGCACGGAGGTGTTCGGCTCGCCGGCCGACCTGCGCGCCGCGCGCGCCGACGGCGACCTCGTGGAGCTCCCGGACGATCCCGGCCGCTACCACTTCGCGGTCGACCGGCAGATGGGCGAGCTGGCCGCGCGGGTCGGCGAGACGCCGGACCTCTACCGGGCGCTGCGGCCGGAGGCGCTGGCCCTGCTCGCCTACATGGCCGCCGGCGTCGAGGAGGTGAGCGGCCTCGGCCCGCTCGTCGTCACGAGCACGGTGCGCGACCCCAGCTACCAGCGCGTCCTCGGGAGGCGCAACCGCGAGGCCGCGCGCGACTACTCGCTGCACACGACCGGCTACTCGTTCGACGTGCTCCGCGAGTACCGGAGCCGCGAGCAGGCGCTGGCCTTCGAGTTCTGGCTCGGCCGCCTCCAGGCGCTCGACCTGATCGCGTGGGTGCGCGAGCCGCGCGCGATCCACGTGACCGTGTCGAGCGAGGCGGAGCGCCTGTCCGCCCTGCTGCCGGGCGGAGGCTGAGGGGGCCCGTCAGCTCACCACGACGCGCGCGATCGTCGTGAGCGACTGGTAGTAGACGTCGCGCCCGAAGCCGGGCGCGGGGAACATGAAGGCCTGCGAGGGCGAGGGCACGGTGACCCGCGCGCGCTCCGCGCCGCTGTCGAGGTCGAGCACCACGACGCTGTCCGCGCCGGTCGCGAGGGACGCGCGGCGCAGGGCCGCGGAGCGGGACGTCACCTGCATGGTGGGGCGCAGCGCGCGCCGCAGGCCCGGCCTCAGGAGCAGCTCGCTGCCGCGCCAGTCCTGGGCCACGAGCTCCCGCGTGTCCGGGTAGACGATCAGGTGCCCGGCGTGCGCGAAGCCGTCGCGGCGCCAGAGCGGCTCGAGCTCGTCGCCGCTCATCCGCCAGGCCCGCAGGACGGCGTTCCCGGAGTCGTAGGCGACCACGACCCGGCCGTCCGGGTCCCATGCCGGCGGGTTGGACTCGGTGCCGTACGGCAGGCCGCTGACCTCCGCGGAGCGGGCCGGGCCGCCGTCGTGGCGCGCCCACCAGAGCCGCACCGGGTCCGCCTGCTCGCCGGAGCGCAGCATCGTCCTGTCGGTGTGGTTGCGGCCGTTGTCCATCCAGAGGACGTGGTCGCCCGTGACGGCGGGGTCCCAGCCGTAGCCGCGCTCGGGCGCGGGGCCGTAGCGCGGGCGCCAGCCGTCGTCGACGACGAGCCGGCCGGCGTCGCGGTCGAGCCGCAGGCGGAACACGGCGGTCGTGCCGACCGCGATCACGCTCTCGCCGTCGGACGAGAGCCGGGCGACCGACGGCTCGGGCAGCCGCAGCGGCGGCGCCACCGGCATCAGCGTCTCGGGGTCGAGCGCCGAGAAGGTGGAGGGCTCGCGCCCGGCCGGCGCGTCGCAGTCCTTCGTCACGAGCTCGCCGCCGTCGAGGACCACGAAGGAGTTGTGCGGGCGCTCGACCGGCAGCCGGTGCGAGGCCAGCACGTCGAGCCCCGGGCTGAGCCGGTGCGCCCAGCGCCCGAAGACCATGTGCAGATCGCCGTTCGCGTGCGCCGCGATCCCGCCGGGCCACCACGCGCCGCCGGGCAGGCGCGGCGTCGACGCCGTGACGGCGAGGGTCGCGGGGTCGAGTCGCTCGACCCACCCCTCGACCGGGCGCCCCTGCGGGCCGCCGAAGCGCATGTCGTGGCGCAGCGCGTACAGCTCGCCGGGCTCGCGGCGCACGAGCGCGTCGGTGGCGAACGCGTCGTAGGCGGCCGCGACCTCGAGCCGCTCGCCCGGCCGGATGCCGAGGCCGGGCTGACCGGTCGCGCAGCCCCAGCGGCGCGGGCCGCCGTCCTCGCACGTCCATGGCCGGGGCCAGTACGCGCCGGCCATCTAGTAGGCGGCGGACCCCGTGACGGCGATCGTGCCGTTCTGGCCGTCGAGCGTGTTGTGGTCGCGAACGTCGAGTCCACTCGCCGTGATGCCGCGGTAGGCGCCGGTCCCGCCGGTGAAGCGGCCGGTCCCGGCGAAGTCGAGCTCCGAGCCGCTCACCGTGTACGGGAGCGAGGCCGTCCCGACGATCGAGCCGTCGGCGAAGCGCAGCCGGAACGTCCCGTCGAGGATCCCCTCGCGGAAGGCTCCGAGCAGGACGAGCGAGCCGCGTCCGAACGGCGTCCCCGCGAGGGTGCCGCGGTCCTCGACCATGCCGGGCCCGCTCGAGCCGACCGTACGGGTCGTGCCCCGCATGTCGACCGCGCGGCGCACCCGCTTTCCGGGCCGCCGGGTAGTGGTGGCGAGCTGGTAGGTGTTCTGGAGGTCGTCCTGGAGCACGGTCGCGCTGCCGTTCGCCCTCAGGACGAGGTCCTGCGCGAGCCGGCGCGAGCGATAGCGCCAGCCGTCCGGCAGCGCGAGCCGCCTGCCGAGCTTCGGGAGGTCGCGGAGCGCGAGCGCGGGGTCCTCGATCTGCGCGTAGCTCTGCATCACGTAGGTGTCGCCGCCGGGCACCACCAGCTCGAAGACGCGGCGGCCGCGCTTGAAGCGCCACGTGTTGCGGCGCTTGATCGTGCGATCCATGAACGGCGCCTGGGCCAGCTCGGTCACGCTGCGGATCCGGATGGAGGCGACCCGCGTCATCTTCATCCCGTGGAACGACCTGACGGTGCCGGTCCTGGCCGTCGCCGAGTCCATCAGGAAGTGGCGCGGGCCGTTGAGGATCACGAACGCCGCCCCCAGCTCCTTCGCGAGCGCGGCGGCGTCGAGCGCCTTCCACTTCGCGGCGGGGCAGGTGCCGAGCCCGATCGTGTTCCAGACGGTGACGGTGGCGGCCGGCGGGACGACGTGGAGCTCGAGGATCTCGCAGTAGCGCGCGTCGTGGAGCCCGCCGGGCACCTTCGGCGGCGCGGCGCCCGCCGCCGGCGCGGCGGCGGCGGCGAGCAGCGCGAGCGCCAGGAGCAGCGCGCGGCGCGTCACGGCGCCACCCGGCAGGCGGCGCCGCGGCAGTCCCTGAGCCTGCGCAGCTTCGCGACCAGGCGCTCGGCCACGGCGGCGTAGCGCGGGTCGGCGGCCAGGTTGCGGAGCTGGTGCGGGTCCTCGCGGCGGTCGTAGAGCTCCTTCTCGCCGGTCTGCGTGTAGACCGCGTAGGTGTAGCGGTCGGTGCGCACGCCGGTGTACGGCCTGTCCCAGGCGTTGAACTGGCCGAAGTCGCCCTGGAACAGCGGCGCGAGCGCCTCGAGCGCGATCGCCCGGTCGGGGCGGCTGCGCGGGTCGCGCACGGCGGGCAGCAGCGACACGCCGTCCATCGTGCGCCCGGGCCGCGCGCGGGCCATGTCGAGGAGCGTCGGGGCGAAGTCGATGTTGGCGACCTGACCGCGCACCACCCGCCCGGCCGGCACGCCCGGCCCCCGGAGGATGAACGGCACGCGCAGCGACTCCTCGTAGGGCAGGTACTTGTCGCCGGGGACGCGGTGCTCGCCCTGCATCCAGCCGTTATCGGAGAGGAAGACGATCATCGTGTTCTGGAGCTGGCCGGTGCGCCGCAGGACCTTCACGAGCCGCTTGACGTGGTCGTCCACCGCGAGCAGCGCGCCGGCCCGGCCCTCGTAGTCGAGCTGGAGCTGCTCGATCTGGCGGTCGCTCATGGCGGGCGCGCCGTCGCGGATGTTCGACGGCTTGTCGCCCACGTCGGGCTCGTTGAAGCTGGGCGGGCGCGGCAGCTCGTAGCGGGAGCTGCGCTCGGCGTGGCGCGGCGCGGGTCGCGGGTCGCGTCCCGGCCGCCCCATCAACGTGGTCGCGACGTCCTCGCGGTGCGGCGCCGCCGGCGACCACCAGATGAAGAACGGCCTGCTCGAGCGCCGCTCGCGCTCGACCAGGTCCTCCGTGACCCGGCCGGTCACGTCGGGTGAGTAGTCGCCCGCCTTCTCCGTGCCCCAGTACTCGTAGGGCGCCGGACCGAACACCTCCCGCAGGCGCGCGAGCACGTTGCCGAGGCCGGGGTTCTCCTGCTCGGTCACCTCGATGTCGGCGAACTCCACGAGCTTGCGCGCGAAGTCCGCGTCGCCCCACGTCTTGAGCTTCCCGTCGCGGTTCATCACGAAGTTGAAGTAGTCGTACGCGGACACGTCGAGGAGCCCGCGCCAGAGGTCGAAGCCCTTCGGGACCTCTCCGTGCGCGTCGCGCGCGCCGTAGCCGTTCAGCCACTTACCGATCAGAGCCGTCCGGTAGCCCGCCGTCTGGAGCCAGGCGGGCAGGGTGTTGCCGCGGTCCTTCATGCCGTACCAGCCGTACGGGTAGAAGTTGCCGGCCACGTCGTGGTTGTGGGCGTACTGGCCGGTGATGAACGTCGCGCGCGCGGGGCAGCAGAGCGGGTAGGAGTCGACGGCATCCGCGAACGTGGTGCCCTGCTCGGCGAGCAGGCGCTTGACGTTCGGCATCAGGGCGACGTCCGCGAGCGCCTGGTCGTCGGTCATCACCACGAGGATGTTCGGGCGCCCGTCGCCGGCCGCCGACAGCGGCCGCGCCTGCGCCGGAGCGGCCGCCGCCGCGAGCGCGGCGCACACGCCGACCAGGAGCCGGAGCCGCCGAGTCACGGCGCCGGGGCCGCGGCGGTATGTCGGAAGCGGGCCAGGCGGCCACGCTAACCGCTTGTTGGCGCTTTGTCAATAAGCCGGTTATGCTCGTCTTGCGTGCCGGTCAGCCCCGCCACCCCGAGCTACTCGCGCCTCGAGCCCGACGCGCGGCGCGACCTCATCCTGGACGCGGCCAAGCGCGTGTTCGTGCGCTCGAGCGCGGCGGAGGCGTCGACCGCGGCGGTCGCGCGCGAGGCCGGCGTCACGCGCGGCCTCGTGCACCACTACTTCGGGACCAAGCGCGAGCTCTACGTCGCCGTCGTCGCCGACCTCGCCGCCTCGCTGCCCGACCTCGTCCGCACCGACGTCTCGGGCCTGCCGATCGAGCGGATGGTCGACGCGAACGTCACCTCGTGGCTCGACGCGGTCGAGCGCGACCGCGAGCTGTGGGTGGCGATCCTCGGGGTGGAGATGGTCGGGCGCGACCCGGAGGTCGAGGCGATCATGGCGGACGCCCGCGACGCGGTGATCGACCGGATGGCCGGCAACCAGGCGCGCGGCGGCGAGCCCACCGCCGAGCTGAGGCTGGTCCTGCGCGTCTTCCTCGGCGCCGCCGAGGCCGCGGCGCGCGAGTGGGCGATGCACGGGCGCGCGAGCCGCGAGCAGGCGCACGCGGTGCTCAAGGGGACGCTCCTGGCGATGGTCGGCCAGGTGCTCCCCGCGGTTCCCGCGGCCTGACCGCGCGCCAATTACCCTCTCCCGCTTCAGCGCTATGGAGCGACCTCGGCAATGACCTCGCTGGGCCACGAGGGGACCGCGCGACTCGTCCTCGCGCTCGCCCTGCTGCTCACGGCAGCGCACGGGTGCGGGTGGCTGTTCGTGCGCTGGCGCCAGCCGCGCGTGGTCGGCGAGATCGTCGGCGGGCTCCTGCTCGGCCCGAGCGTGCTCGGTGCGCTCGCACCCGAGCTCCAGCGGACGGTGCTGCCTGACGACGGCCCGGTGGCGTCGGTGCTCGGCGGCGTCTACGAGCTCGGACTGGTGCTGCTGATGTTCGCGGCGGGGATCGAGCTGCGCGCGGTGATAAGGCGCGGCGAGCGCCGGGTCGCCGGCGCCGTGCTGGCGGCGGGGCTGGCGCTGCCCTTCGCCGCCGGCCTCGCGATCACCGCCGCCGGCGACGTGTCGGGGCTGCGCGGCCCAGCGGACGACGACGCGGCGCTGGCGCTCGTCTTCGCGGCCGCCCTGGCCGTCACCTCGATCCCGGTGATCGCGCGGATCATGCTCGACCTTGGACTGCTCGGGACGTCGTTCGCGCGCGTGGTGCTCGCGGCGGCGGTGGCGGAGGACCTCGTGCTCTACGCCGTGCTGGCGGTGGCGGTGGGGATCGCGCAGAGCGGCGGGGAGCCGTTCGGGCTCCCGGGCGAGCTCGGGCTCGACGCGGCGTCCGCCGGCGGCGCGGCGTACTACGCGGCCGCGACCACGGCGGTGCTGGCGGTCGGCATCGCCATCGCCGCCCTGCTCGTGCGCGAGAGCGGACCGGCCCGCTGGGTCGGGGTGAACGCGCGCCGCTCGCCGGCCGTGCAGCTCGTGGTCGTGCTGCTCGTCACCTGGGTCTGCCTGCTGCTCGGCGTGGTCCCCGTGTTCGGCGGGCTCGTCGCGGGCCTCGTCCTCGCGCCGGCCCTCGGGGAGCGGCCGGCCGAGGCCGCGGCCCCCCTCACAGGCTTCGCCTTCACGTTCTTCATCCCGCTGTACTTCGCGCTCGTCGGCCTGCGGCTCGATCTCGGTGCGGGGGTGGACCCGCTCTTCGTCGCCGCGCTGATCCTCGCGGCGTGCGCGATCAAGGGCGGCAGCGTCTACCTCGGTGCGCGGCTCGCCGGCGAGCCGCCGGGCACCTCGCGCCATCTCGCGGTCGCGATGAACGCGCGCGGCGGGCCGGGCATCGTGCTCGCCTCGGTCGCCTACGACGCCGAGATCATCGACCAGGGCTTCTTCGCCGCGCTCGTGATCCTCGCGATCGTGACGTCGATGGCGGCGGGATGGTGGCTGCGGCGCGCGGCCGAGGGCGATCCGGCGCTGCGGGAGCCGGTGACCGGGCGGGCGCGGGCCCTCAGCCGTCCAGGCCGCAGATCGCGGCCAGAGCCTCGTTGATGCGGGAGTCGCGCGAGCCGGCGAAGGTCGCGCCGGTGATCCGGGACGAGCCCGGGGTGGAGTTGGCCACGAACTCGCGCGGAGCCTGGGTCGCGCGCGCCTTCACGAGGCGCCGCATGGCCGCGCGCAGGGAGGCTGGCTCGCGCGCGAGCGCGCGCGTGACGACCGCCTCCGCGACCACCCGGCCGCGGCTGACGGCGTAGACGAACGAGCTGCTCCGGCCGCTCCGCACGTACAGGCCGCCGCCGGCCGGGCGCGCGAAGCCGCGCAGCCGGCGTGCGGACGCGCCGACCGGGACCCCCGCGGTCGAGCGGGTCAGCGCGGTGGTGCCGGCCAGCTCGACGCGGCCGTCCGGCGTCAGCTCGGCGACGTCGGCCTTCCTGGCGTTGCCCGGCCCGCGCACGCACCAGCTCCACGCGCGCGTGCGCTGCTGGGGTTGGCCCGCGACCCGCAGGAGCTTCTCCCACTCGTCGCCGAGGCGGAGCCGGCCGAGTCCGCGCGCGTTCACGCGGAAGCGCTGCGGGCGGCAGCCCGGCGTGCGGATGCCCTCGGCGCGCTCCCACATCTGGAGGTAGGCCTCGGCGCCGTTGGCCATGTCGCGCGTGAGCTCCGGGCCGCCCAGCCCGCGCAGGTCCTCGAACCAGTCCGCGTAGAGGCCGTAGTGCGCGACGCCCTCCTTCGTGTAGTCGAAGGTGCGCTCGCCGGTCCGCTGGCGGTCGAAGGTGACCTTCCCGTCGAACGACTTGAACGGGTAGTGCACGCCGTCGGCGCGCCCGTCGGGCTGCTGCGCGAGTCCGCCGAGGTCGGCGCCGTAGCCCCAGCCCAGCATGAACGGCGTCCGCTTCGGGCGGTACTTGCGATAGGCGTCGACGAAGCCCGTGGAGGTGTCGGAGTCGGGGAACGCGAGGCCGCCCAGCTTCCAGATCCGCGGCCAGTTGCCGGGGTCCATCCACCCGTGCGGCGAGATCACGCCCGAGTAGTCGTGCGCCTCGGCGAGGGTGATCGTGTCGTCCACCGCGCGCTGGCTCATGTGGTCGGGGTTGATGATCATGTGGCGCTTGATCATCTCCCGCTCGAGGTAGCGGCCGAGGTCGGTCAGGCCGCGCGTGTTGCAGTGGGGGGCCGGCGGGTAGGTCGGAGCGGTGCCACCCGTGATCCCGAGCGTGGCGAGGAAGGTGCTGAGCGCCGCGCTGCCCTCGGGCGAGAAGGTCGCGATCTCGTTGTCGTGCAGCGGCGTGCGGCAGGTCTCGGCGCTCCAGTAGGAGCCCGCGCTCTTCTTGTTCCCGTTGTTGATGACCGCGCCGAACGGGCCGCTGTCGAACCGCACGCCCGCCAGCGGGTTGTCGAACTTGTTGAGCAGGAGCGACGAGCGCACGCCCAGCTTGTAGAACTCGTCGAGCGCGCGGTCGACCTGGGCGCGGTCGCAGGTGGGCGTCTCCCAGCCGCGGCAGCCGAACAGCTCGGAGACCTCGATCTCGAGGACGACCGCCATCTTGCCCTGGTTGATCACGCGGCGGGCCTCGTTCGCGTCGGTCACGATCTGGAAGAAGCCCTTGCCGGGCCCGCCCGCCTGCGCGTCCACGTAGCGCTGCAGCTCGCGCATGTCCTTCAGGCCCAGCCGGACGGTCTCCATCTCGTCGCACGAGTTGTGACGCCGGGCCTGGAGCTCGCAGAGCTCGCGGTTCTCGTTGATCCCCATCACCATCAGCTTCAAGCCCGAGAGCCAGGCGCGCTCGACCCAGCGCCAGTAGGTGCCCTCGTAGGTCACGTTGTGCGCGCCCCACTCGGTGAGCTTCGGCCAGCCGGTCGTGTCGTGTGGCTGGCCGGGGTTCCCGTAGTTCAGGGCGTTCTGCAGCGGCGCTCCGGACCCCTGCGGTCCCTCGACCTCGCTGCAGTCCGGCAGCGCGTAGGGGATCCCGTACGGGTGCCACGGGCGGCCGCAGTGGAACTCCCCGCCGAAGTACTCGAACGTCATCCAGTGCATGTGGCCCTCGAGCAGCCCGCTCACCGCGCCGAACGGCGTGTCGCCCTTCGCAGGCGTGCCGCGCGCGCTCAGCTCGGCCTCGGGGTAGTCGGCGCAGCCGGTCGCTGCCGCGAACGCGAAACGGCCGCCCGGCGCGCCGGCGAGCGCGAGCCGGGTCCCGTCGTAGGCGAGGAAGCGGTCCGGCGCCGAGGCGGGCGACAGCGTGAAGGCGCCGCCGCCGGCGTCGTTGACCCGCCAGTCGGCGGCGGGGCTCGGCTCGTTGGCCGGGGCCACCGATCCGCCGTCCTGGACAGCGAGGAAGGTCCGGTCGGGGAGGTAGAGCAGGTAGCTGCCGAGCGTGGTGGCCTGCATGCGCAGGCGCGCGGCGCCGTCGACCGCCTTGCCGGAGCCGGCGTCCTGAATGCCGTAGCAGCCGCCGGCGAGCGAGTAGCGCGTCGGGGTCTCCGCCGCTGCGGCGGCGGGCGCGGCGGCGGCGAGCAGCGCGGCGGCGAGCGCCGCGAGGGCCAGCGGCTTTGGGCCCCTCCTCACAACGCGTTCACGCTAACACCCGGCGCGCTGGCGAAGCGGCACACCTCCTCACCGGTTCGGGGGTTGACAGCCGGCGGGCTCGCGCACAGAGTCGAGAGCGGAACCTTTGTCTCGTCGTAGTTCGGGGGACTTACACATGACTCGCACTCGTTCGCGCGCGCTCGGCGCCGCCGCCGCGCTCGCACTGATCGCCGCTGCTCCAACGACGGCCGGAACCGCCGGCGCGGGCGCACCCGCTCCGATCACAGCCGCCAAGAGCTGCTCGAGCGGCTGGAAGCACGCCGTGATCGGCGGCGCCCACAAATGCCTGCGCGCCGGGCAGTTCTGCTCGAAGAGCAAGGACAGCCGCTACCACAAGTACGGCTTCCACTGCCATAACGGCAGGCTCAAGCGGAAGTAGGCGTCCGAGAAGACTCGTGCGGCGACACCGGGCGGCGGCTCGGCGGTATCGAGCTGCGCTCGGTGCGCGGTGTCACACCTACATGCACGTATGTATGTAGATTGCCGGATGTGAGGCTTCCGGCCAGCGAGCACACCTCCCGGCCCTGGCGGATCCACGAGCTCACCCGCGACTTCGAGGTCGAGGACGTCTGGGCGCTGCCGACGCCGGGCGGCCCCGGCGACTTCCCCCGGCTGGTGGAGCTGGCGGCCTCGATCGACCCGTCGCGGAGCTCCTCGCGCGCCGTCCGGGCGCTCTTCGAGGTCCGCTGGAAGGTCGGCGGGCTGCTGGGCCTGGACGACCCCGCCGCCGGTCTGGGCTCCCGTGTCCCGACGCTGCGCGACCGGCTGCCGGCGGATCTGCGCGAGGCGCCGCTCGGCCCGGAGTCCACGCTGCCGTTCACTCCGCTCTACCTGCTCGCGGACGAGTGGGCCGCCGAGGTCGCCAACCGGACCATGCACGGCGTGATGCACCTGGGCTGGGTGGAGGACGGACACGGCGGCCACCGCGGCCAGATGGCGGTGCTCGTGAAGCGAAACGGCCCGCTCGGGAGCGCGTACATGGCGGCGATCAGGCCGTTCCGTCATACCCTGGTGTACCCGACGCTGATGCGCGAGTTCGGCCGCGCCTGGCGCGCCACCCCGCCCCCTCTGGGCGCGTAATCCCCCCCAATCGACCTGGCTCGATCGGGGCAGGCGCGCATCCCGTCCCGCACCTACGTTGGTTGGGCAGGCCCCTCTCAACCAAGGACAGCCAAATGTGCCCCACTCGCCGTACCGCCCGCATCCGCAACCTCGGCGCGCTCGCCGCCGTGATCGCCGCCGTCGCCGGCGCCGCGCCGCCGACCGCATCCGCCGAATCGACCCCCGTCGCCGGCAGCTCGCAGACCTGTGTCGGCGCGACCGGCGGGTTCCTGCTCAAGGTCAACGGGTTCGGCCTGAGCTTCGCGCCGTACACCACCGCCACGACCACGTTCACGCTGTCCAACGGGGACGTCGTGACGCTCACGGCGACCACCGACCAGTACGGCACGTTCCGCACCGAGCCGTTCACGCTCGACCTGCGCGATCCGGAGGACGCCGCCCTGATCGGCACCTGGGTGCACGAGACGGCGGTCGTCGGAGGTGTCGAGAGCAGCCTCAGCTTCACGCTCGTCGGCTGCCCGACCCAGCCCGACGGCCGGGTGGCCTGCCTCGACGGCGGCTTCGAGAGCTACCCGCAGCTCGGCTTCCTCAACCAGGGCGACTGCATCAGCTGGGTCGCTACGAACGGGAAGAACGAGCCGGGGCAGAACACGCCGTAGGCGTTCGGGAACCGGAGAGCCGCGCGGGAACCGGAGAGCGTTAGATTTCCCCCGAAGTGGGGTCAGGAGGAGGGCAGCGCTGGTCGACGATCCTGACGGCGCTGCCCGGCGTGGCGGCGGTCTTCCTCGGTGCGCTCTACGCGATCGGAGCGCTGCTGACGATGGCGGACCTCCGCGGCGCCGGGCTGCGCGTGAGGGACACGATGCCGCTGATCCCGATCGAGGACCTGCTCGCGCGCGGCATCGGCACGGCCATCTTCCTCAGCGGACTGCTCGCGATAGCGGCGCTCGAGCTCGCCGCCCGGGCGGCGCTCGAGCGCGACGACGCCGATCCGCTGGGCCTGATGCTGTGGCTCACGCTGCTCGTGATCGGGTGCGGCGCCGCGGTCACCGCGATCGTCACCGTCCCCTGGATCCTCGCGGCGAGCATCTGCGCAGCGATCGTCGTGTTCTTCGGCGCCCAGTGGCTGATCGGAAGCTGGACGCCCTGGCTGGCGGCGCTCGTGATCGTGACCGGCCTCGCGATCGACAACCTGGCCGCGCCTGCCCCGCTGCCGCGGGCCGCCCTCGCGATCGAGAACGCCCCGCCGATGAGCGGCGGGCTGATCGCCGTCAACGAAGGCGCCTGGTACCTCGCCGGCGACGGATCGGTCGAGGTGGTGGGTGACGGCCGGGTCGAGTCGGCGAGCGTGGCCTCCGAGGAGCGCGGCTCGCCGGCGGACTCACCCGTCGAGATCTCGAAGCTCTTCTGGATCGCCGTCGTCGCGATCGCCGGGTTCTTCGTCTGGGGAACGAAGGACGTCTGGGATAACTACAGCGATGCCCGGAAGAAGAAGGAGAAGGGCGGGTAGCCGGAGCATGACAGCGCTCCCACCCGGCCCGCGCGCGCCGGCGCCGATCACGACGGCCCAGTTCGCTCGCCGCCCGCTCGATTCCCTGCGGCGCTGGCACAGCCGCTTCGGCGACGTCTTCACCGTCCGCTACCTGGGCTTCGGCACGGGCGTCTACGTCGCCGAACCCGACGCGATCCGCGGGCTCTTGACCGGCGACCAGTCCGACCTGCTGGCCGGCGAGGCGAACTCGATCCTCGAGCCGGTGCTCGGGAAGCGCTCGGTCCTGGTGCTCGACGGGCCCGAGCACCTGAGGCAGCGGAAGCTGCTGCTGCCGCCGTTTCAGGGATCGCGCGTCGCCGCCTTTCGCACGATCATCCGCGACGTCGCCGGGCGCGCGGTCGACCGCTGGCAGCCGGGCGAGCGGCTGGTCGTCCGCGAGCGCATGCGCGCGCTCACGTTCGAGGTGATCTGCCACGCCGTGTTCGGGGTGACCGAGCCGGCTCGCGTCGAGCGTTTGCGCACCGCGCTCAGCGCGGTCATCGACACCGGCTCGATCCTGATGGCCGTCCCAGTGGCGCGGACCGACCTCGGCCGCCTGAGCCCCGGCGGGCGCCTGGCGCGCAGGCTCCGCGCGGCCGACGGGCTCCTGTACGAGGAGATCGCGCGGCGGCGCGCCGAGCCGGACCTCGCCGAGCGCACCGACGTGCTGTCGCTACTGCTCCAGGCGCGCGACGAGGAGGGCCGGGCGATGACCGACGCCGAGCTGCGCGACGAGCTGTTCACGATGCTCGCGGCGGGCCACGAGACGACGGCCACCGGACTCGCCTTCGCCATCGAGCTGCTGCTGCGAAATCCCGCGGTGCTCGCGCGACTTCGCGAGGCGATCGAGTCGGACGACGACGACTACCTCGACGCCGTCGGCAAGGAGACCCTGCGCATGCGCCCGGTGATCGACGCCGCCGAGCGCACGCTGACCAAGTCCCGGACGGTGGCGGGCTGGGAGCTCCCGCCCGGGGTCAAGGTCTATCCGGCGATCGCGCTCGTGCATCATCGCGCCGACCTCTATCCCGAGCCGGACGCGTTCCGGCCGGAGCGGTTCAGCGACGAGGGCGCCGAGTCGTACTCGTGGCTGCCGTTCGGCGGCGGGATCCGGCGCTGCATCGGCGCGGCGCTGGCTCAGGCGGAGATGGCCGAGGTGCTGCGCGTCGTCGCGTCGCGCGTGGAGCTCGCGCCGCTGCGAGCGGAACCCGACCCGGTGGTGCTGCGCGGGATCACGCTGGTCCCGCGGTTCGGCGTGCCGGTGCGTGTGGTCCGCCGGCGCGAGCGTCCTCGGCGACTGACGGGTGCGCAGCTCACCCCTGGTTCTCGGCCCTGAGCTGCGCCGGGTCGGGCACCTCGATCGGCCCCTCCTTCGGCGTGCCGATCCGCAGGTGATTGCCGAACGGGTCGCGCAGCCCGCAGTCGGTCCCGTAGAAGCGCTCGGTCGGCTCCTCGGTGAACTCGACTCCGCCGGCGACGAGCTCCTCGTAGGTTCTGTGGACGTCGTCCACGGCGATGATGGCGGCCACCCCCATCGCCCCCTTGGTCACCAGCTCGCGGATCTGCTCGGCCGTGGCGTCGTCGTGCGCGGGCGGGCCGGGCTTCTCCAGCAGGAGCTGGTGGCCGGGGTCATCCGGGAAGTTGACGGTCAACCAGCGCATGAAACCGAGGTCGGCGTCGGTGTTCACCTCGAAGCCGAGCTTCCCGACGTAGAAGTCCAGCGCCTCGTCCTGGTCGAGTACGAAGACCTGTGTGTGAGTGATCTTGCTTGGCATGAGCGGCAGGCTAATTGCCGCTCGGCGTCCTCGCTTCTCCAAAACTGCTCGGTCTCGTCCACGCCTTCGCGAAGCAGGCCGGCACGGCCTTCAGGTCGGCGGCGCGCCAGCGATAGGTGGTCGGCGGCTCGCCGACGATGGCGGTGAACGTCCGGCTGAACGTCCCGAGACTGGTGAAGCCGACGTCGAAGCAGATCTCCGTCACGCTGCGCTCGGTCTCGCGCAGGAGGAACATCGCGCGCTCGACCCGTCGGCGCTGGAGGTAGCGGTGCGGCGTCTCGCCGAACGTGGCTCGAAAGACGCGGATGAAGTGCGACTCCGAGACGAACGCGATCCGCGCCAGGCTGGCGACGTCGAGCGGCTTCGCGTAGTCGCGGTCCATCGCGTCACGGGCACGCAGCATGCGCCGGTTGGAGTCCTCGACGGCTCGGCTCACCTCCCGATGATCTCAGGCCGCGTTGCGGCCCAGGATCGAAGTCGAGCGGGTGCAGCATCTCGCGTCGAGCCTCTCGATCGCCGCGGCGGAGTCGGGCGCGAGCAGGCGGTCGAACGCTTGGAGGAACACCCTGCCCCACACCTCGAGATCGATGCCGGCGAAGCTGGTCGTCGCCGGCTGGGCCGGGGTTCCGTCTGGCCCGTACGCGTGGATCTCCACGTCGCCGCCGACCAACTGCGTCGCGAGCGGCCTGCGCGCGAAGTAGACCGGCGCGCCGGCCGCGTCCCCGCTGGCGTTCGCGAAGCTCACGGAGACCCCCTCGCTCGAGCTCCACTTCAGCGCCCAGAGGCCGCCCGGCGCCGACGGATCGGCGGTGAGGACCTTGAGCGCGCCGCCGGACCCGTCGAAGCCCTCGAACGCGGCCTCGAACCCGAGCGCCCAGTCGCGCAGTCCGGTGGGGGGCGGGGTCCCTGCGGGGGCGAGCCTCGGCGGAACCGGGGACGTCGCGGACGAGCGCCCGTCCGGGGGGCTCGGGCGAGGCTGACTCGGGCGGCACCTCGCGCGCGACCTCGATCGCGACCCACACGGGGAACAGGTCCTCGGCGATGTGCGTGGCGCAGGAGACCGGCACGGCCGCGGTCAGATCGATCGGGGCGGGCGGGACACCGGGCGTCTCCGGGTCGAGACTCGCCAGGATCGCGCTGACGAGCTCCACGAGCTCCGCGTCGAGGCCAGCCGCCGAGGCCGGCGACACCGGGCCCTCGGCGAGCGAAGTGGTGACCGAGACGGTCGTGCGCGGGTCGGTCAGCTGGTCACGGACGACTCGGTAGGACGCCAGCGCCGCGGTCGCGTCGCCCGCCTGCCCCGGTCGAACGCGACCTCGAGCCGAAGCGTCGCACTGCCGCTCGCGCCGGGCAGGAGCTCGTAGCTCGTAGCCACGCCAGGCCACTCGTGGATCGGCGAGGACGGGTCGAGGTTGGAGGCGTGCATCCCGAGCGACTCCCGCGCGCGGCGGCGTCACTGGCGAGCGTGACGTTCGAGCGTACCGTCGTGCGAGGCGGGGGGTCGGGGGCAGCCTTCTGGGACGGGATCCGCGACGGCCTGGCGTCAGCGCCGGCGGCCCCGCAACCAGTCGAGTCCGAGCAGCAGCGTCCGCCGCGGCCCGAGCTGGCGCATCAGGTCGCTGTTGTCCGAGGCGCTCCAATCCTCGACGATCTCGCCGTCGCGGATGTGGCTGATGGTGATCCCCATAGCCGCAGCGGCCAGCCGCGGTTGCGCCCCTCGGCCGTCCAGCGCGAGACGACTCGGTCGCCCTCGGCCACCTGGTCCTCGACCCGGATGCGCGGGTCCCCGTCGCGGAAGACCAGCTGGTAGAGGGCGAGCGACTTCTCGATCCCATCATGGCCGCGATAGTCGCGGGCGTTGACGTGGTCGAGGAAATCGCGGCCGTAGACACCGGCGGCTGCCGAGGGATCCGCCTTCGAGCAGACCTCCTCGAGCGCGTGGCGGGCGAGGGCCCGCTCGTCGGTCCCGGGCGCGGTGTGGGTTCCGGTCTCAGCCATGGCCGACCACGGCGGAGTCTACGGAGGGCGCATCGCGCTCGGCCAGAGGCCCTCGCTCCGCGTCGAGGTCGAGCGCGACCCAGATACCCGAGGCCGCGGTGAGGCCCGCGACGATCGCTATCGCGCCACCGAATCCGAGCAGGTCGGCACCGATGCCGGCCAGCAAGCCGCCACGACATACCGGAGTCGCGCCAGAAGCGGTACACCCCCACGACCGGCGCCCGCGCGCCCGGACTCACGTGGTCGGAGATCGCCGCGATCAGCGTCGGGTAGGCCAGTGCGGTTCCGAGGCCCGACAGCACCGAGGCGACGATGAGCGGCTTGCGCCCGACCCGATCCGACCATGCGCCAGTCGCGATCTGCGCCAGACCCCAGATCGCCGGGCAGATCCCGGCGACCAAGCCGATCGCTCCGACACCGGCACCGTGCGCGGCGAGGTAGAGCGGGACGAGCCTCCACGCAAGCGCGTCGTTGAGGTTGTTCACGAGCCCCGCCTGTGAGCAGGGCGCGCAAGTCGGGACGCCGCAGGCTCGCGTCGATCAGCGCCTCGCGCAGCGACGGCGACGTGCCCGCCCGTGTCGCGGACGAAGACGACGAACAGCACCAGCGCCAGAGCCGCGATGACCGCCCCGGCGACCACGAGCGCGTCGCGCGGCGCGAAGTGGGCGGGCGAGTCAGCCGCTCACCCCCGCCGCCACTGCGACGCCGCCGTAGCGTTCGGCCTCGTCCAGGTCGGAGATCCTGCCCCGTAGCGAGCCGCTCAGCTCCTCGGCGCGAAGCTCCGTGAAGTACACCAAGAAGACGTAGACTGCCACGATTGGCGGCAGTGGGCTGGGAAATGGGCGAGGCGGGCGTCGACATTGACCGGATCGTGTCGGTCGTGCTGGACGCATGGGTCGAGGAGCTCGGGCACGGGGACTTCGGCCTCGAGGACAACTTCTTCGCCGTCGGTGGTCACTCGATCCGGGGGGTGAGGGTGATGAAGAAGGTCGCCGACTCGCTCGGCACGCGGCTGCCCCCGCGCCTGCTCTTCAAGAACCCGACGGTGACCGAGCTCGCAGGCTCGATCGCGCTCCACCTGCGGGCGACGCCACATGGCTCCGCCTGACGGCGAGACGCACACCACTCGCCGGGCGGCGACGGCGGCGCAGCACGAGGTCTGGCTCGCCGCACAGCGCGAGCCCGAATCGGGCCGCTACAACATCCCGCTCGACCTCGAGTTCGAGGGCCCTGTCGACGTCGCCGCGCTGCGCGCGGCCCTCGGCGACCTGCTCGCGCGGCACCCGGCACTGCGCTCGTCCTTCTCGGCGCGCCGCGGCACGCTCGAGCAGCTCGTCGCGCGGAAGCCGCCCTTCCCGTTCGGCACGGACCGTCGGCCGGACGCATACCACCGCGACGCTGCGCTGTCATGGGCGGCCGAGGCGGCCGCCAGACCGCTCGACCTGACCACCCCGCCGCCGCTGCGCGCGGACTTGCTGGTGCATCCCGACGGCGCGCTGCTCGTCGTGACTGTCCACCACATAGTCGCCGACGGCTGGTCCATGGAGGTCGTCGCCCGGCACATCGCCGAGGCCTACCGCGCCAGGCTGGCCGGCGCGGCGCCCGCGCTGGGAGTCGGGCAGGCCGCGCCGCCGGTCGAACTCGAGGCGGACGCCTCGTACTGGCTTCGGCTGCTCTCGGGCGACTGGCGACAGTTCGCTCCCATCCCCGACTTCGTGCGCCCGGCGGGGCCGGGCCCGCCCGCCGACTCGGAGACCAACCTGCCGCCCGAGGCGTACCGGGCTCTCATGGAAGTCGCGGCCACCCGCCGGGTCACACCGGCGGCGGTCGTTCTCACCGGCTGGGCGCTGCTTCTGCACGCCGTCACGGGTGAGGACGACGGCGTCCTCGCCATGCCGTTCCACGGACGGCCCGACGGAGCCGGCCATGACGAGGTCGATCAGTACGCACGGCTACTGCCGATCCGCAGCACGTTCGGCCGGGACGAGCCTTTCAGCGAGTTGCTCGGGCGGCTCGCGGACCAGGTCCTCGACTCCGGCGAGCACTCGCTGGTCCCGGTCCAGCGGCTCCGCCAGATTCGCGGCGAGGACGGACTCTCCGCGTTTCCGCCGCGCGTGGTCTACGGGCACGTCGTCGCGGCGGGCGAGTCGTGGCAGGTCGAGGACACGACGATCAGGGTGGTGGAGCACCACGTCAGCTCGGCCAAGCACGAGCTGGCGGTGACCGCCATCGAGCGACCAGGCGGGCTCCGGATTCGGATCGACTACGACGCCGCGGTGTTTCGGGCGGAGACGGCCGAGCTAAGGCTCCACCAGCTCGTGCGCCTCGTCACGGCCGCCGCAGCGCGCCCGGACGAGTCCTGCATCGACCTGCTGGCCGCGCTGGCGCCGCGGCCGCGGGTGGGGGCGATGGACGACCCCGGGGCGGAGCCGGGACCTACGACCGTCAGCGCGCTCGTGCTCTCGCACGCGGCCCGTCGTCCGGGCGCCGTCGCGGTCCGCTCGGGCGATCAGGTCGTCACCTACGGGGAGCTCGTCGAGCGTGCCGCCGCGCTCGCGCAATGGCTGCATTCCCGCGCCGTGGGGAGCGGCGCAATCGTCGCCCTGCTCCTGCCGCCCGGTGCGGATGCGGTCACGGCCATGCTCGCCACTGCCCTGGCCGGCGCCGCCTACCTGCCGCTCGACCCCGCCTATCCGGACGCCCAGCTCGAGGGCATCGTCGCCGACGCGGCTCCGCGGCTCGTCCTCACCGGGTCGGAGGACGCGGATCGCATCCGCACGCCGGACGTCGTCGCACATCCGCTCGCCGACGCTCTCGCCTCCGCGTCCGAGCTGCCCACCGAGCCGCCGGTCGGGGCCGATCCGGACACGCCACTCAACGTGCTCTACACCTCCGGCTCGACCGGACGCCCGAAGGGCGTCGTGCTGCCGCACAGGGGTATCGCCCGGCTCGCGCGACGCGCCGGCTTCCTGCCGCTCGACGAAACGGACGTCGTCTCCCAGCTCTCGCCCCTCAACTTCGACGGCGCGACGTACGAGATCTGGGGCGCTCTGATGCACGGCGCCGAGCTCGTCGTCCTGCCGCGCGAGCTGGCCCTCGACCCGCGCCGGCTTCGCGACGCGCTGCGCCGGCACGCGGTGACGACGCTGCTCGTGACCACGCCGCTGCTCAACCGAATCGTCGACGAAGCGCCCGATCTGCTTCATCCGCTCCGGCGCGTCTACTTCGGCGGCGAGCGCGTGTCGGTGCCCCACGTCCGGCGCGCACTCGCGTGGTGCCGGCCGGGCACGCTGATCCACAGCTACGGGCCGACGGAGAACTCCTTCACCTCGACGTGGCATCCGGTCGAGTCGGTCGACGAGCGGGCGCACACCGTGCCGATCGGACGCCCGGTACCCGGTACCCAAGCGCATGTGGTCTTCCCCGGCACGCTCATCCCGGCCCCGGTCGGAGCCCCGGGCGAGCTGGTGCTCGGAGGCGCCGGCGTGGCGTGCGGTTATCTCGGCGACCCCGAGCAGACCGCGGAGCGTTTCGTTCCCGATCCGTTCAGCCGCGCCGCGGGCGCGCGGCTCTACCGAACTGGGGACCGTGCGCGCTGGACCCCCGCGGCGGAGCTCGAGTTCGTCGGTCGCGACGACAAGCAGGTCAAGGTCCGTAGCCAGCGCGTGGAGCTGGGTGAGGTCGAAGCCGCCCTGAACGCGCTGCCGAGCGTGGTGTCCTCGTTCGTCACGGCGCGCTCGAACGCCCGTGACGAGACCGAGATCGTCGCGTATGCCGTGCTCAGCGGAGGCGCACGCCTGGAGGACATCCGGGCCGAGCTCCGTGCCGCACTACCGTCATTCGCAGTCCCGAGCCACCTCGTAGCGCTCCCAGAGCTGCCGCTCCGCCCGAACGGGAAGGTCGACCGCGAGCGACTGCCCGCGCCCCACGGGAGCCCGGCCGCGCCCGCGACGGTCGACCTCGAGGACGGGCTGGCGGTCGTGCACGCAGCGTGGTGCGAAGTGCTGGAGCTGCCGCCGCCGACCCCGGACACGAACTTCTTCGACGCCGGCGGGCACTCCCTGCAGCTCGTCGAGCTCCAGGGGGCGCTCGAGCGCCGGACCGGATCGGAGCTGCCGATAGCCGATCTGCTGCGACACACGACCGTCCGGGCGCAGGCCGCCCTCATCGACGCCGCGCCCCCTTCCCTCCCCCGTCGCGCCGGCAGCCCCGAGCCGGACGACGCGATCGCGGTGATCGGAATGGCCTGCCGGTTCGCGGGCTCCCCGACGCTCGGCGCGTTCTGGGAGAACCTGCGCGAGGGCCGCGATTGCATATCGACGGGCACCCCGCTGGTCACCCCGCTGAAGGACGGCGCGCGCCGCATCGCCCGCTGGGGCACGCTGCCCGATGGCGAGACGTTCGACGCCGAGTTCCTCGGCCTCTCGGAGGCAGAGGCGGACGCGCTCGATCCGCAGCACGGCATCTTCTACGAGTGCCTGTGGGCCGCGGTCGAGGACGCAGGGCTGCGCATTTCCGACATCGCGGCCCAGACGAGCCTTTACGCGGGTCGCCCGCGTTTCACGACCAAGTCCCCGTCGCACGAGCCGGCGTGGGGCGTCCGCGCCGACGACGTCGTCGGCTCGGACGCGACGTTCATGAATTCGCGGTTCTCGTACTGGCACGACCTCTGCGGCGAGAGCGTCTTCGTCGACACCGCGTGCTCGACGTCGCTCGTCGCCACGCACCTAGCGTGCTCGAGCCTTCTCGGCGGCAGCAGCGCGTATGCGCTGGCGGGCGGCGTGTCGCTCGACGAGAGCTCCGCCTCCGGCTCGTACCTCTACGTGCCCGGATACCTCTACTCCGAGGACGGATACTGCCGCCCGTTCGACCGCGACGCGAGCGGGACCGTTGGGGGCGACGGCGCCGGCGTCGTCGTGCTGCGCCGGCTCTCCGACGCGGTCCGCGACGGCGATCCGATCTACGCAGTCATCCGCGGAAGCGCCATCAACAACGACGGCCGTGCGCGCATCGGCTACTCGGCGCCGGGAGTCGAGGGCCAGACGCGCGTCCTACGCAAGGCTCTGGACGCCGCCGGGGTGCGCGGCGACGCGGTCCGCTACGTGGAGGCGCACGGCACCGGGACGCGCCTCGGCGACACGATCGAAGCCACCGCGCTGACGGACGCGCTCGGCTGGGAGGGCCCCGAGGTGGTCGTCGGCGGCGTGAAGGCCTCGATCGGTCACACGAACTCCGCCGCCGGGGTGGCCGGCCTGATCAAGACGGTGCTCGCCGTGTACAACGGCTACATCCCGGCCACCCCAAACGTCCGCAACCCGATCGGTGAGCTGACCCGGCTAGGCGATCGCTTCGCTCTCGTGCCGGAAGGACGGCCATGGCCGGCTAACGGCGCGAGGCGCACCGCCGGCGTTAGCTCGTTCGGCGTGGGCGGGGCCAACGCGCACGTGGTCGTCCAGGAGCATCCGGCGCCGCGCGATGCGGCGCCGGCCTAGCGGGGGGCCCCGGTGACCGGGGAAGACCGACACGCCGAGCGATACCGGATCGTGGCGCTGTCCGCGCGCACCCCCGAGGCGCTGGCCGACATGCGCCGAGCCGTGGCCGACCATCTTGCCGGTGGGACCTCGGATCTCGACGACGTGGTCTGGACGCTGGCCGCGGGGCGCGAACGATTCCGGTACCGCGCGGCCGCGGTGGGGCTCGACGCGGCTGCGCTCGTGGCGGAGCTGAGCGGCGAGGCGGACGGGGAGGGTCTTCCAGCCTCGGGCTTCGCGGCCGGGCGGGCGACGCCCGCCGACGCGTCAGTCGCGTTCGTGTTCGACGGCGCTATCGACGCTCGCTCCGACCATGGGCTCGGGGCCTACCGCGCCCATCCGGAGGTGAGACGCTGGGTCGACCGTGCCTCCGAGGTCGTGGGTAACGACCTGGCCGCACTCCTCGCCGAACCCGAGGGTGCCGTCCCACCTGGCGCAGTCATCGCCGTCGGACTCGGCGTCGCGCGCCAGCTCGAGGCGTGGGGCGTCGCTCCCGACGCGGTGTACGGACGCGGTGCGGGCGAGATCACGGCCGCCGTCGCCCAGCGAACGATCGAGTTCGACGAGGCGCTGCGCGCCGCGACACGCCGAGCGGACGCGGGCACGCGATCCGAGGGCCAGCTGCCGGCCGTCGACGCCGTGGCGGGAGGGCCGGCCGTGGTCGTGGAGGTAGGCGCCTCGTGGGAGCTGGCGGCCGCGCTGGACCAAGCATTGGACGACGCGGCGGTCATGAGCACGAGCGACCCGGTGATGGACGGCGCGCTCGCTCTCGCGATGACGGTCGCCGACCTGTGGTGTCAGGGCCTGGAGCTCGACGTGGCGCTCGGCCGGCCGGGGCGGCGGACACATCTGCCGCCGTATGCGTTTCAGCGGCCCGGGTGGCGCCCGCCCGCGCCCCCCCAACGGCGGGCCGTCGCGCGCGCCTGGCGCAGGGCGTTCGGCGCCACACCTGGCGACGACGCGGTGGCCGCGCCGGTGGCCGACGACGCTAGCGCGCCGTTCCGGCTCCGCCGGGAGCTGCGCCGTGAGCTCGGCAGCGCGCCTGAAACGGGCGCCCTTCGAGCCGACCCCCGCTTCGCCGCCGTCGTAGCGGCGACCGAGGCGACCGCCCGCGAGGCGCGAACCGAAGAACGGGCGCGCGGCGAGACCGCGCCGCTCACGCCGCTCCAGCAGCGCGTGCTCTTCCAGGAACTGGTCCGACGCGTGCCAAGCGACGAGCACAACCTCATCGCTGCTCACGACTTGCCCGGCGCGCTGGACGCCGTCGCGATGTCGGCCGCGTTCGAGCACGTGCAGTGGCGACGGGCCGGCCTGCGCACCGTCTTCCGCCAAGACGGCGAGCGCTGGGTGAGCGTGATCCAGTCGCGACCGCTGGCTTCGCTCGCCGTGCACGACAGCTCGGCGGCCGACGCCGCGGACGAGGTGGCGCGCCGGCCGTTCGACGTGGTCGACGCGCCGCTCGTACGCGCGGCTCTGGTCCGGGGCGAGCACGACGTGCTGGTGGTCGTGCTGCACCGCGCGCTGGCCGACGCGCTCGGGCCGGAAATGGTCCTCGCGGAGATGCTCGAGGCATATGGCCCAGTCGAGGGCGTTCGCGGCCCCGCCTCACCGCACGGGCGCGCCTCGTGACCTTGCCCGTGTCGCTCGCGCTCGGACTGCACGAGCACGTGCGACGGCACGCCGAGGCCACGCCGGGGTCGCGCGCCCTGGCCTGGCCGTCGGGAGCGGCGACGTACGCGGAGCTCGACCGTGCCGCCGCCGCCTACGCCGCAGAGCTCCGCCGCTTCGGCATCGCCGGCCGCTTCGTTCCCGTCGTGCTCGAGCCCACGGTCGAGCGGGTGGCCGCGCTACTCGCCGTGCTCCGGCTGGGTGGCGCGTACGCAGCGCTGGATCCCGCCTGGCCGGAGCGGCGGTTGCGCGATGCGGTACGCCAACTCGACCCGCCGGTGGCCGTCGGAGTCCTGCCGGTCGAGGGTGCGCCGTCAACGTGGCGCCCGCCGCCCTTCGAGGACGTGGCCGGCGAAGTGGGGACCGAGACGACCGCCTGGGCGGCAACGGATCCCTGCTGCGTGTTCTTCACGTCCGGCACCACGGGGCGGCCGAAGGGCGTCGTCGTCTCCCACCAGGCGATAGCCCGGCTGCTCGTGCCCGGGTCGTTCGCCGACTTCGGGCCCGGCACGGCGATCCTCCAGGCGGCACCGCTCTGGTGGGATGCCGGCGCCTTCGAGCTGTGGGGTGCGCTCGCGACGGGCGGAACCGCGGTGCTGTCGCCCGAGGCCCGCCTGACGCCGCGGGATCTCGCCCGCCGGGTCGCCGGCGAGGGCGTGAATACGCTGTGGCTGACGGCCTCCCTCTTCAACGTCTTCGTCGACGAGGAGCCGGGGGCGTTCGCGGGGACGGACCTCGTCGTGACCGGCGGAGAGCGGCTGTCGGTGCCCCACATCCGGCACTTCCTCGACGCGCATCCTGAGATCACGCTCGTCAACGGGTACGGGCCGGTGGAGAGCACGGTCTTCGCCACGACTCACAGGGTGGAACCGCGTGACTGCGACCGTCCGCACGGCATCCCGATCGGCCGGCCCGTCCCGCACACAGATGTCCTTGTGCTCGATGGAGATCGCAGCTGCGGCCCAGGCGAGCGGGGCGAACTCTGCATCGCCGGGCCGGGCGTCGCGCTCGGCTACCTGATCCCGCCCGCCGACGAGCGGCTCGGCTTCGTCGAGCCGGGCGGCGACGCTCCCCGCATCTACCGGACCGGCGACCTAGGCCTTCGCGACGATGACGGCATCCTCCACTACCTGGGTCGCACGGACCGTCAGGTAAAGGTCCGCGGGCACCGGCTCGAGCCGGCGGGAATCGAGCGGATCGTGGCCGAGGTCGAAGGCGTGCGTCACGTGGCCGTAGTGCCCCGCCGCGACGCGGCCGGCCGGGTCGTCGAGCTGCTGGCGTTCTACACGACCCGCGACGGTCGTCCGGAGCCCGCCGTGCGTGCCCACGCTGAGACACTGCTCCCCAAGGATCAGCTGCCGGCCGCGTTCGTGCACCTCGAACGGATGCCCCTGACCTCGAACGGGAAGCTCGACGATGACGCGCTGCTGGCCGCTCACGAGCGGGGCGCGCCACCCGCGCACGGGGTCGCGGGTTCCGGCAGCGTCGCGCTCGTGGCCGACGTGTTCGCCGAGGTCCTCGGACACCCGGCCGTCCCGCCCGCGGCCGCGTTCGCGGACCTGGGGGGCTCGTCCCTCGACGCGATCCGCGCATGCGCGCGCCTCGAGGACCGGCTCGGCGTCCCGGTCCCCGTGAGCGTCCTGCTCGAATGCGGAACCGCCGAGGCGCTCGCGCGCCATCTTGACGCGCGCCGTGACCGCGCGAGCGCGTATGGGCGCGCGACGGCGGGTGGGCGGGTGCCGCTCACGCCTGTCCAGACCGCGTTCTTGTTGGACGCGCTGCTCGAGCTCGGCGACACGTCGGGGCACTGCGTGCTGGCGTGGGAGCTTCGCGGCGACCTCGACCGGGACGCGCTGGAGCTGGCGCTCGGCGACGTGCAGGACAGGCACGAGGCACTGCGCTCTCGCTACGGGGTCGGCGACGAGCCGGTCGCCCTACCTTTCGACCGCCCGCCGCCGGCGCTCGAGGAGACCGGACCGGCGCACTCCGTCGAGGCGGCCGCCGCGGCGGCGATCGAGCTGCTCGGACGCCCGCTCGACATCGTTGCGGGCGCCGTCTGGCGCGCGGTGCTGGCCACCAGCGCCGGCGGCAGCGCCGTCCTCGGGATCGTCGTGAGCCACATCGCCTTCGACGGTTGGTCCGAGTCGGTCCTCGCACGTGACCTGTCCACGGCGTACCGTGCGCGCTCGGCGGGAGGGACTCCGCGGTTCGCCCGCCCCGCGCCGACCCTCGCCGAGCTGGCGCACGCGGAGCGCGCGCGCCTCGACTCGGTCGACCTCACGCGCCAGCGCGCATACTGGCGCGAGGAGCTGCGCGGGCTGAAGGCGCTCGAGCTGCCCGAGGCGCGGAGCCCCGCGCGCCGGCCCGAGCGCCGGGTCCTGACGATCGCGGGTCGCGACGTGCGAGCGCTGCGCGGCCGCCCGCGTGAGCCGGGCGTGTCGCCGCTCGGGCGGCTCGTCGCCGCGCACGCCGAGGCGGTGTCCGCGGCGACGGGCGCAACGGACTTCGGAATCGGCGTTCCGGTGGCGCGGCGTGCGGGCCCGGAGCTCGAGACGGCGATCGGCTGCCTGATCGGCATGCTCTGCCTGCGGGGCCGGCCGCGCGGCGGTGGGACGCCGGACTCGCTCGAGCGCTCCGCCGAGTCCATTCGCGCGGCGCTGCGCATGCAGGACCTCCCGCTCGACGAGCTGGTCCGGATCGTGAACCCCGACCGGGGACGGCGTTGGGCGCTCTACCAGACGATCCTCACGCTCCAGAACCAGCCCCCGAGCGCGCTCGACCTCGATGGGGTCGAGACGCGCCGCCTCGACGTGCCTCACATCGGCATCCCGACCGATCTGCTCGCCGAGGTGTGGAGCGGCCCCGCGGACGAGCTGCGCATCGCCATCACCGGGCACTTGGGCGACCTAGTCGATCGCGTCGCCGCCGCGTACGGCGTCGCGCTCGCGGTCGAGCCGGTCGGAGGCGGCGCCGGTGCGGGTACGGCCGGGGGCATCGCCGCCCGCTAGCCGGCCGAGCGCCGCGCGGTCGAGCTTGCCGCGCGGGGTGAGGGGCAGCGCCTCGACCAGCAGAAACCGATCCGGGACCATCCAGCGCGGCAGGACGTAGGCCGAATGGCGGCGAAGGTCCGCCAGCGCCCCCTGTCCGGCGGCATCGCTCGCGACCACGCACGCGACCAGGGACGGCTCCCCCGCGGCATCGCGCACGACCGCGACCGCCGCTCCCCGAACGAGGCGGTGCCTGGACAGCGCCATCTCCACCTCACGCGGCTCGATTCGGAAGCCCCGCACCTTGATCTGCTCGTCGGCACGGCCGGCGAAGTCGAGCTCACCGTCCGGGAGCACGCGCGCCAGGTCGCCCGTCCGGTAGGCGCGGAGCAAATTGCCTCCGATCTCGATCGTCCGGAAGCGTTCGGCGGTCAGTTCGGGCCGATTGAGGTATCCCGCCGCGACACCGGCGCCGGCGACCCACATCTCCCCCACCTCGCCCGGCTCTACCCGGCGGCCGGCGGGATCGAGGACGTCCACGCTCAGGTGCGGAAGCGGGCGGCCGATGGGTGCGACGGCCAGACCCTCCATGTCGCCGCGCGCGAGCGGCTTCCGAGTCACGTGCACCGTCGCCTCGGTGATCCCGTACATGTTGACCACGGCCGGCGGGGCCGCGCCGCACGCGTCGACGAAGCGGGCCACGTCCGCCAGATCGACGCTCTCACCGCCGAAGATCAGGTGGCGCACCGGCAGATCCGGCCGCCCGTCCTCCTCCCAAGCCTCACGCAGATGGCGGAAGGCCGAGGGCACCTGGTTGAGCACCGTGACCCGCTCGCGCCGAACCAGCTCGAGAAAGTCCGACGGGACCTGCGCCACCTCGAGCGGCACGGAGACCGCGGTTCCCCCCGTGAGGAGCGCGCCCCACAGCTCCCACACCGAGAAGTCAAAGCTCGACGCGTGGAACAGCGCCCAGCGATCGACGGAAGCGAAGTCGAACAGGGGGAGCGTGGAGCCGAGCAGGGCAAGGACGTTTCGGTGCGTGACCACGACGCCCTTGGGGTGGCCGGTTGAGCCGCTCGTGTACATCACGTACGCGGGATCGCCGGCTGCTGGCTCGTCCGTCGCCGCCCGGGCCGACTCTGCGCCGGCGGCAGGATCGACGGGCTCGGTCGCGTCGAGCCCGGCCCGCACGATCCGGTCAGGCGAACCGACGACGAGCCGCACGTCCGCGTCGCCGACCATCAGGCGCAGCCGCTCGGCCGGGTACCCGGGATCGAGCGGGACGTAGGCGGCGCCGGCTTTCAGGGTCGCCAGGACGGCGACGACGAGATCCGCCGAACGTGGCAGGAGCAACCCCACCCGCGCGCCGCGTCCCGCGCCGCGGCGGGCCAGCTCCGCCGCAAGTCCGTCCGAGGCCGAGTCGAGCTCCGCGTACGTGACGGTGCGCTCCCCGTCGCGGACGGCGACCGCCTCTGGCGACTGCGCCGCACGGTGCCGGAACGCGTGCGCGAGTGACGGCACCGGCTTGGCCACCCCCATCTGCCTAGGCTACTTGCCAGGCGGGAATCTCCGTGCGCGACACAGTGGTCCTCATAACCGGCGCGGGCCGCGGAATCGGCCGCGCGACCGCGACGGCGTTCGCCGACGCCGGGGCCGATCTGGCCCTGGCCGACGTCTGCGCGCCCATCGAGGGCGTCGGCTATCCGCTCGCGACGGCCGAGCAACTCGAGCGGACGGCCGCGCGCTGCCGCGCGGCGGGCGCGCGCGTGATGGCGGCAACCGTCGACGTGCGCCGCCAGGCGGACATCGACAGCGCCGTCGCTCGCTGCCGCGACGAGCTCGGCCCGATCGGCGTCCTCGTGAACAACGCGGGCCTCGTCGGCCCTTCCGGCGAAGCGGCGCACGAGCTGAGCGAGGCGGCCTGGTCGACGGTGCTCGACGTCGACCTCAGCGGAGCGTGGCGGTGCGCCAAGGCGGTCGTGCCCGACATGATCCGCCGCGGCGGTGGAGCGATCGTGAACGTGAGCTCGACCGCGGGGCTCGTGGCGTTCCCGTCGTTCGCGAACTACGTCGCGGCGAAGCACGGGCTCATCGGCCTCACACGTGCGCTGGCGCTCGACTACGCCCCATACGGGATCCGCGTGAACGCCGTGTGTCCCACCTCAGTGCGCGACGAGGACGAGCTCGACTCGGCGATGCTCGCGGCGGTAGCCGGCCGGCTCGGCCTCGAGCCGGGCGAGTACGAGGAGGTCGCGCTCCCTCAGCACCCACTCGGCGAGCTGGTCGAGGCGCGCGACGTGGCCGACGCGATCGTCTGGCTCGCCTCCGACGCAGCGAGTCGGGTGACCGGGACCTCGCTTCCGGTCGACGCGGGCTTCACCGCCCGCTAGTCCGCCGCCTGGTCGCTCTCGGCCGCCAACTGGATGCCCGAGAACGAAGCCGCGCTCGCCGCCGGGGGCGGACGCTCGACCTGGGGCCGGCTGTCGCCCTCGAAGAGGTGCATGCAGGCGCCCACGCCCTCAACCGTCACAGGGATCCGCGCGGCATTCGACTCCCAGGTCGCGCGGTCGAGGCGATAGCGATCACTCACCACGCGTCGACCGCGCACGACGTTCGCCTGGACCCCGTCGGAGGCGAACCCGAACCTACGGATGACACCCTGAGAGCGCACGTTCGATCGCTGAACGACCGAGAGCGCGAACTCCGCCCGGAGCCCGTCGAACGCGAGCGCGAGCATGGCGGCCCGCGCATGGGTCCCTATCCCTTGCCCCTGGAACTGGCGGCCGAGCCATGAGGTCAACTGGACCTCGCGCAGCTGGCTGAAGGCGCGCGCTCCGATGCTCTGGGAGCCCACGACGAGGCCATCGTGGACGACGACCATGTAGAGCGTCCAGTCGTCCGGAGTCCAGGTGGCCGCGGCGCTCCAGTGCCGCTGGAGGACGCGCCGGGCAACCGTGTCGGGATCGCCGTCGGTCCACTCGGAGAAGAAGGGCATCTCGGCCGGATCGTGCACCCCTTCGGCCGCTCGGGTGGCGAGCTCGTCGAGGTCTTCCTGCGACGGCCAACGCAGCTCGACACGGTGGGTCGTGGCCCTCAGTTGGGGTAGCGGCCAGTTGCGAATGGGCGATCACCCCTCGGGGGGGCGCACTTGAAAATGCGGTCGATGGGGGACACGAAAAATTGGTCAGATGTGAGCAGCTGCGGCGTGCACGATTCCTGTAGTATCGCCGCAATTCGAGCCGCTGCCCGGGGGAGTTGCGGAGGGGATAGGGCGGCCAGTCATCAGATCTTCGCCCGTCGCCAGGTGGGCGAGAAAGTGAGCCGAGATGGCATCGCCAAGCAAGCGAACGAAGTCCTCGACTCCGTCGGCCCGCAAGCCAGCAAGCCGAAGCTCGAGGTCGGCGGTGTCCTCTGCGGCACCCCTGACGCCGGAGGAGCTCGTTCTGCGGGAGAACGTCGTGGCCGAGGCGGCCGTCCCGAGCGAGGTCTCCGAGCAGTTCCGCCGGCGTGAGCTCTACTTCTCGGCTCCGTCGCGCCCCGCGCTCGACGCCAAGCGGCTCGTCCAGCGCGTCGACTCACCGGGCGGCGACCAGGTGTGGGTGGTCAACGGCTCGGAGCAGACGATCCAGGGGATCCGCGGGCAGCGGGCCCGGCTCGCGAGCAGGCCCGCGAAGCGCAGGCGCAGCCAGGCGGTCGCCACCTCCCGGCCCGCGTGGGTCGAGCAGCTCTACCACCCGAAGCTCTCGGTCGGGCGCGACTTCCCCGTGATGAACCGTGCGTCCGGGATCGCAGTCGACGTGCTCGCGGCCGGTGCCGCGCTGGACGCGCGGCGCGTCTACTACCCAGGGGGCTACCCGTGGCACTGCATCGGGATGGTGTTCACCTGGGACGACGCCTCGCTGACCGGCTACAGCGCGCGCGCGTCCGGCGTGCTGGTCGGGAACAGCACGGTGCTCACCGCCGGCCACATGGTCCCCTGGGAGTCCGACAACTGGAAGATGCTCTTCGTTCCCGGCTACTACGACGGGCAGTCGGCGCTGGGCCCGGGCGCGGCATCCTGGATCACCGAGGCGCACTGCTGGAACACGAATAACGTCACGAGCCAGGACACCGCCGTGCTGCGGCTGCACACGCCACTCGGCACCACGCTCGGGCACCTGGGCGTGAAGGTCTACGACAGCAGCCTCCAGGACCGTGGGTACTGGACCCTGGCCGGCTACGCAACAACCGTCGCCGGTGGCGCGCGACCGTCCTTCCAGGCCGGGATCTCCATCACCGGGCAGCACACGGACGGGGACTCGATCGAGCTCGAGCACAGCGGCCACGCCGCGTCGGGCGACTCGGGCGGCCCCCTGTTCGGGTTCTGGGACGACGGCGCCCACATCGTGGGGACGACCAGCGGCACCGAGAGCGGTGGCGGCACGCAGATCGCGGCCGGTGGGCGGGCCCTCGTCGACCTGGTGAGCTGGGCCGAGTCGAACTGGAAGTAACGCAGCCGCCCGCGCGAGTTCGGATGGCTACCGAGGCGAGACCTGGCGTGCGCGCCGCGGTGATCGCGGACGTTCCCGTCATGGCGGCCATGGAAGGCCACCACTCCGCGGTCCCCTTCCTGCTGACTCGCGGGATGTTCGGGGGCGTCCCGGTGGAAATCGCGGGCGGTGAGCTCAGCGACAAGGTGGGCAAGCCGGTCGCCGATCTGCATTCGCACCCCTGTCCCGAGGTGTACCTGCTGATCTCGCCAGAGCCCGGCGACGCGGCGATCGAGGTGGAGGTCGAGGGCGAGCGCTTCGATCTCGAATCGCCGGCGGTCGCCTACATCCCCGCCAACGCGCTGCACCGCTTCGTGACCCGGCGGGCGAAACCCGGCAGCTTCTGCCTGGGGGTCCTACTGGACCCCGCCGGAGACGCCGCCGCCGGCCGTGACCGCTGAGCTCGCGCAGGCGGTTCCGCCGAGCCGGCCCGCCGGACGGACCGCGAGCGCGGTGCTGCTCTGGCATGCGGAGGCACAAGCGGGACGCCGCGCGGGCGCCTTCGACCCGGACTCATGGTGTGCGCGCTTCCCGGACGCGGCGGTGCTCGCCGACTACCACAGGCGCGGCAAGCAGTTCGTCCCACCGGCCACGCTCGACCTCCTCGACCGAGTGCAGCCGGACCTACCGCCGGCCGGCGCGGGAGACGCCGCGACGGTCCTGGCCGCGTTCTTCGATATGGCGCTGGACAAGCGCCGGGGCCGGTTCGACTATCACTCCTACATCGGGACCGAGCTCGTGGGGCGCGGGCGGACGGGCGATCCACGGGGGTTCGAGCACGTCCTCGAGAGACAGACCAGCGCGGTGCTGCTCTACCTGGCCGACCTGCTCGGATTCGAGGCGAGGACCTTCCTCGGCGAGGAGGTGCGCTTCGGCGAGCGCGTCCCGCGGCCCGCGCTCGTCGCCAGGAGGCTGCGCCACACGCTCGAAGCGATGTCCCACTTCGGCGCGGAGCTTCCGCCGACGCTCGGGGCTGGCGTGCGTGCCTGCCTCGCTCGGCATCGGATCGACGCCCAAACGCTCCGCGCGCTGAGCGACTTCGCCGCGGAGCGCCGCGCAGCGACGGACGCGCGTTCCCGAAGGCTCTGTGACCTGACGATGCTGCCCGTCTCGGCGGTACACGACGAGTACGTGTTCCTCCGTGTGCTTCAGCTCTTCGAGATGGTGTTCGAGATCCTCGTCACCGGGATGAGATCTTGCGTCGACCACGCCGCCGGCGCTCCCGACCGCATCCCGGCCTTCATGCTTCAGATGGCGGACCTGCTGCGACGGTCGATCGGGTTCTTCCGCATCCTGCACACGATGCCGTCGGAGAACTTCGCGGCCTTCCGGGTGCACACCGAGGGTGCGAGCGCCATCCAGTCGGAGCGCTTCAAGTACTTCGAGCTCCTCACGGCTCACCCGCCTCGGGCGCGGGTCGATTCGCCGGCGTACACCTCCGTACCCCGGCTCGCGACGCGCTACCGCGACGGGCTGCGCAACCTCGAGGACGCGCTCCGCGGGCGCGAGATCTCGGACTCGTCCCGCGCGGCGATGACGGCGCTCGACCGCGAATACGCGCGATGGAAGCGCATCCACTACGCGACCGCGCTGAAGATGATCGGGGACCGCTCGGGCACGGGCGGGACACCCGGGATCCCGTATCTCGCGGCGGCGGTCGACGCGCGGCTCTTTCCGTTCCTGGACGCGAGCGGGGCGCGGAGCTAGCGATGGACTTCGACCGTCGCGCGCTCAACCCCGGCGAGCCGGACCGGGCGCTCCTCTACGTATACGACCGCGGGACCAACTACGAGCGCGACACGCGTGTGACGGAGGCGCTCGAGGTCCTGATCCCAGAGCACGAGCTCGTCGATCCCGACCAGCGCCTGTTCCAGACCGTGCACCTCGTGACGGAATACTTCTGGTACGGAATCCACTTCGAGCTGCGGCGTGTGGTGGACGCCCTGGACGGGGACGACTACGCGCTCGCCGATGACCTCCTCGATCGGGCGGCGATGATGGCCGACGGGCCACTGCTCGGCCTCAGGCTGCTGCTCCGCTGCCTGCCCCAGTACAGCCTGCTCCGGATGCGCGAGCACTTTCCGCCGGACACGAGCGGCTTCGACTCACCCGGCGGCGCGAACATGCGACGAATCGCGGGGCCGGTGTGGAGGAGCTTCGAGGCCGCGCTCGACCGCCACGGCATGAGCTTGGAGCGGCTGTCGCTGACGCGCATGGAGGCCTCGGGAGGCGGCGCGCGACTCAATCACGCTGTCGCGCTGCTGGCAAAGGTGCACGACGGCCTCCACCGTCTCGACGTCCAGATCACGACCTGGCGCCAACTCCATTTGAAGCTCGCGCGGACGCAGCTCGGAAGTGCGGCGGCCGCAGACGGGACCACGTCGCGGCCGGAGCCGGTGAGCCTGCGTGGGCGGCCGGTCTCGGACCTCGAGCGAATCGCCGACAAGCCGTTCTTTCCTGCGCTGTGGGAGGTTCCCGGCCTCATCTTCGACGTGATGGCAGGCGGCGGGGCCGCCGAGCCCGGCCGGGACCGGCCGGCCAACCCGTGACCCTGGCGGATCCCCACTACCCGGCCGCACGAGCCGCGGGCGGCGAGCTGACGCCCGCCGATCTCTTCAACGGGTTCGTCGGTGCCAGCGTCGTGTACGCGCTGAACGAGATCGGGCTCTTCGACAAGCTTGCGGGCGAGGCGCCGACCAGAGCCGACGCCCTCGCCGCCGAGCTCGACGTCGCACCCGCCCGGCTCGCCGCGCTCGTGCGGGCGGCGAGCGCGCTCGGCTACGTCGAGGAGGGTGTCGACGGCCTGACCCTGACCGAGGCAGGCGAGTGCCTTATGCCCCTCCGAGGCTACTTCACCTGGCTCGTGGGCGGCTACGGCGAGCTCCTGCGCGAGCTGCCGGGCCTCGCGGACGGCTCACGCCGCTTCGGGGCGGACGTAGACCGCGACGAGGCGAGGGTGGCGGAGGGCGCGGGCGCGAACGACCGCGCGTTCATGGCCCCGCTTCTCGCGGACGCCCTCGACCGGCTGTCGTTCACCTCATTCGCCGACGTCGGCTGCGGCGCGGGTGGGCGGCTCATCGACGTGTGCCGCCGCTACCCCGGCGTCGCGGGGGTGGGAATCGACGTAAGCCCGGACGCCTGCGCGCTCGCGCGGGCCAACGTTGCGCGCGCGGGACTCGGCGACCGCATCACGATCCTGTGCGCGGACATCGAGACTGTCCGCGCGGACGACGATCTCGCGAGCATCGATCTCGTGGGGAGCTTCTTCATGCTCCACGACCTGATGCAGGAGCGAGCCGCGGGCTCAGACGTGTTCGAGCGGCTCGGCCGCGCGTTCCCGAATGCACGCTACTACGTTCTTGCGGACACCATGCGCATGACGACGTTCGCGGGGACGCAGCCACCGATCTTCTCGCTCGGCTACGAGCTCGTCCACGCGTTCATGGGCGTCGAGCTGTTCCCGCGCTCCGAGTACGAGGAGCTGTTCCGGCGCTCGGGCCTCGAGGTCGAGAGGCGTGCTGCGTTCGGCACGCCGAACTCATGGCTATACGTGCTGGCCAGGACGACCTGATCGAGCCGCTCCGGGCGCAGGCGCTCGGCCTTCACCGGGTGCTCGAGCCCCGCGGCGCGCTGCCGCAGGCGGCGTACCGCCTCGATCCCTCTCCTGAAATCGCGGCGGACGAGGTACGCATCGGCGTCGAGCGGCTGAGCCTCGACGCGGCGTCGTACCGGCAGCTCGCGACCGCGCACCGGAGGGACGGGGAGGCCATCCGTGAGGAGGTGCTGGAGATTGTGCGCCGGCGCGGCAAGCTGCACAATCCGGTCACCGGGTCGGGCGGGATGCTGATCGGCACCGTCGAAGAGGTCGGGGCCGAATCTCCGCACGGTCTGTCGGTTGGCGAGCGGGTGGCGTCGCTCGTGTCGCTCACGCTGACGCCGCTGGCGGTCTCCGACGGGTTGGCCGGCTGGGACGGCCACAGTCCCCAGGCCCCCGCGCGGGGTCACGCCATCCTGTTCGCGACCGCGCGAGCCGCACGCATCCCGTCCGAGCTGAGCGACGGGGCCGCGGCTGCGCTGTTCGATGTCTGCGGGGGGCCGGCGCTCTGCGCGCGCGTGGTGACGAAGGCGGTCGAGTCGGGCCTCCCCCCGGTGGTGACGGTGTTGGGCGGCGCGGGCAGAAGCGGCTCGCTCATCCTTGCGGCCGCGCGGCGCGAGGGCGCGGCCAGGACGATCGCCGTGGTGGAGGACGAGGATCAGCGCGAGGCACTCGCCTCGCGGGGGCTCGCCGACGCGATCGCGGTCGCCGACGCCCGGGACGCCGTGGCCACGGCGGCCGCGGTCGCCAGCTGCGGTGGGCCGGCCGACGTGAGCGTGCTGTGCGTCGACGCGCCCGGATGCGAGCACGCGGCGATCCTGGCCACCCGCCAGGGCGGCACCGTGGTGTTCTTCACGATGGCGGCGTCATTGCAAGCAGCGGCGCTCGGCGCAGAGGGGGTCGGCGCTGACATCTGGCTGCTGGTCGGGAACGGGCACGTCACCAAAGGACCCGATTACGCGCTGGAGCTGCTGCACGAGTGCCCGGAGCTCGGCTACTTCCTCGAGCCGCGGAGCGGCGCCCAGCACGATCGAGTCTCGAGCGGAGATGGCCGCGCCTGACGGCAGGCTGAACCTCGATCCCGCGGTCGTCGGACGCGCCCGCGAGCTCGCGCGGCGCGTGGCCGAGCCGGTGGTGGGATTGGCTCGGTCCCACACGACCACCTCGATCGAGCGGGCCGTTCTGCGCCTCGCGGGGCTCGAGGGCGCGGACGCCGACGGCGTGCCGTGGGCAAACCATCTGGTCGACGCGGTCGCGGCCGACGTGGGGCTCGAGCACGGGGTGGCGCTGCCAACCTTCGACGCCGCGGCGCGGGAGAACGAGGATCTGGCGGGCGTCGCGCGGCGAGCGGCGACGGGCTCGATCCGGTTTTCGCTGCCCAGCGCGGCCACGGCGCGCGTCGCACGGGGCGCGGCACGCGCGGCGGTCGAGCGCGGGGTGGCCGCCATCGACCAGCGGCGGGCCGAGCGCGATCGGCTGACCGCGGCGTGGGGCGACCCCGTTCCGCCGTGGATCTACCTGATCGTGGCGACCGGCGACATCGAGGAGGATCTCGTCCACGCCCGCGCCGCGGCCCGGGAGGGCGCCGACGTGATCGCTGTCATCCGGTCGACCGCGCAATCGCTCCTCGACTACGTCCCCGAGGGAGTGACGCGCGAGGGTCACGCCGGCACCTACGCCACGCGGGCCAACTTCCGGCTCATGCGAGCAGCCCTAGACGAGGTCTCCGCTGAAACCGGCCGCTACGTGCGCCTGACGAACTACGCCTCAGGCCTGTGCATGCCGGAGATGGCCGTGCTGGCCGGGCTGGAACGGCTCGACATGATGCTGAACGACTGCATGTACGGCATCATCTTCCGGGACATCAATCCCCGGCGGACGTTCGTGGACCAGCACTTCTCGCGTCAGGTGCACGCGCGGGCCGGCATCGTGATCAACACTGGTGAGGACAACTACCTCACCACCAGCGACGCGGTCGAGGCGGCGCATACCGTCGTCGCGTCGCAGCTGCTGAACGAGCAGCTCGGACTCGAGGCCGGCCTCGAGCCATGGCAGCTAGGGCTGGGCCACGCGTTCGAGGTCGACCCGGCGCTTCCGGACTCGTTCCGCACCGAGCTGGCTCACGCCCAGCTCGTCCGCGAGCTGTTCCCCGAGGCCCCGCTCAAGTACATGCCTCCCACGAAGCACATGGGCGGCGACATCTTCGCCGGCCACGTGCTGAACGCGTTCTTCAACCTGGCGGCGCTGATGACGGGTCAGCACATCGTGCTCCTCGGAATGCTCACCGAGGGCATCCACACGCCTTTCCTGTCCGATCGGCACCTGGCGCTCGGAACCCTGCGCTACGTCCGCACGGCCGCAGGCACCCTCGGTGAGGAGTTCGCGCCGCGCCCCGATGGATTCGTGGCCGAGCGCGGCCGACGCGTCCTCGGCGAGGCCGTGACCCTACTCGAACGGATCGACGAGGAGTCACTCCTCGCGGCGATCGCCGCCGGAGTTTTCGCCGGAGTCCAGCGTCCGACGGAGGGGGGCCGCGGCGCGGACGGCGTCGTGGCACAGGCGCCTGGGTACTTCAACCCGGTCACGGAGATCCTCGAAGCGGATGGAGTGGGTTGATGCCGGACCTGGGCGAGCCTCAACCGATCATGCCGTACGGCTCGCGAGCGGAGGACGGCATGGTCCAGCTCTCCTTCACCTTGCCACTTCCCGAGGGCGAGCTCGCGCATGGCGCCGCGCTTCAGCTCGCAGCGCGCATGGGGCTGCACCCGGCCCGCGTCGTGCACTCGCAGCGGATCGGCGACGGCTTCACGTTCTTCGTCGTCTACGGCGCGACCGAGCACGGCGCGGACCTCTCCCTAGTTACGTGCGAGCCGGCCGAGTACCCCCTCCTGGCACCGGACGCCGTCGACCGCGTAATCCGCACACGGCTCGGTCGTGAGTTGGTCGTGGTCGGTGCGTGCATCGGAAGCGACGCGCACACGGTTGGGCTGGACGCGATCCTCAGCGTGAAGGGCTATGCGGGCGAGAGGGGGCTGGAGTCCTACGAGGCCATCCGCGTGGTGAACCTCGGGTCCCAGGTCCCGCCGGAGCTGCTGGTCCAGCGCGCCGCAGACGAGCACGCCGATGCTGTCCTCGTCTCGCAGGTCGTCACCGAAGGCAGCTACCACCTGGAGGCCGTGCGGCGCCTCGTCAGCGCCGTCCGCGCGCACTTTGAGAACGCACCGCGCCCGCTGCTGGTGGCCGGAGGTCCGCGTCTCGACGGCCTGTCCGCTCGTGAACTCGGCGTCGACCGTGTCTTCGGACGGGGCAGCACGCCGGGGGCCGTGGCCAGCTACCTGGCGCACGCCGTCGTCAGTCGCTCACGCGAAGGCGTCGACCAGCATGTGGACGTGTCCGACCGGCTCGAAGCCCAGCCGCTCGAGGATCGGCCGTGACATCGATCCGCCCTGCGTGAGCAGCGCCGGGGTTCCGAGCTGCGTCGCGTCCTCCCAGCGCGCGCGAAGGAGTGCTCGGTACGCGCCGCGCCCGCGTGCGCGCGGCAGGGTGGCGCCGCCGTAGAGCAGGAACCCGTGCTCGGTCGGCGCGCAGGTACCCGCGGAGACCAGCTCTTCGTCCAGCCACACGGCGTGCATGACCGTCGGCGACGTCTCCCAGCGCTGGGGCAGGAGCGCGCGCGCCTCCTCGATCTCGTCCGTCGGCATCTCGAAGGCGCGCCACTGGACCTCGCTGGCCTCGGCGTACTCCTCGAAGTTCTTCACCCGCCGCGCCGTGATGCCGGGCCGCGAGGGAGGCGGCGCCTGCTCGCTGACGAGAGCGACAGCGTACGGGTCCCGGTCGTGCACGATGCCCCGATCGAGCAGCAGGTCGACGAGGTCGGGTGGTTCGGCCGAACTGCCGACCTCCCACTGCGTGCGTGTGCGGCCGCGGTCGCGCAGGAGTCCGCGAACCTCCTCGACCACCTGGTCCACCTCGGCGGCTGCGAACCGCTGGCGCTGCACGGTGTTCGCGCCGCGTGCGGCTCCCATCCAGACCGTGTAGCGGTCGGTCTCGATGCGCTCGTCGAGCGGGCCCAGCGGTCCGAACGAATTCGGGTACTCGGCAATCTCGCGCAGCAAAGTCCGGTTCACGCGGTCGCGCTCTCCGTCCAACGGGCGCGTGCGGCCGGCGTGAGCGAGTGAAGCGGATCGAAGTAGCGAAAGCTGCGACCCGGCGCCACCGCCGGTGAGGTGAACACGCTCACACCGGACTCTCGGTCGTAGGACTCGAAGGTATGGACACCGCGCTTTCCGCCGCCGCCTGGGAGGTCGACCACGAACCGCGGGACGTTGAAGCCCGCCGTCGAGCCCATGAGCTGCTTCTCCAGTTCGAGCGCCGTCGCCAGCGAGGTCCTGAGGTGCTCGCAGCGCGGGACCAGATCGTGCTGGAAGACGTAGTACGAGGTGATGTGGAGATCGGCCAGCGACCGCGTCAGCGCCGTCAGCTCAGAGGCGGAGTCATTCACGCCGCGCAGGAGCACAGACTGGTTGCGGACGGTGATCCCGGCGTCGAAGAGGCGAGCCGCGGCGCTCTTCGTGATTGAGGTGATCTCGCGCGTGTGATTGAGATGCACGTGCAGAGCGACCTCCTTGTCGCGCCGCCGCGCGTACCGGTCCAGCTCGCACAGAGCCGCGAACCAGGGCTCATCGGACAAGAGCTTCATGGGGAGCACGCCCAGCGCGCGCGTCGCGAGACGGATCCGACGGATGGATGCGATGTCGAGCAGGCGCCGTCCGAGTTCGCAGAGGTAGCGGGCGGGCAGCTGCGCGAGGTCGCCACCGCTCAGCACCACGTCCTTCACCTGCGGCGAGGAAGCGAGGTAGTCGAGCGCCGCGTCCCAGCGCGCCGCGTCGACGGGCATTCGCAGCTTCGCCGGCCCGGCGTGCACGGCACCTACCGCGTAGCTGCGCGTGCAGAAGGCGCAGTACACGGGGCACACGTCGAGCGCGATCAGGAGCGCTCGGTCGGGATAGCGGTGGACCAGGCCGGGTACGGGCATGTCCGCCTGCTCCTCGAGCGCGTCGAGCCGCGTCATCGGGTGATTGGGCAGCAACTCGCCCGCGAGCGGGACAAACTGTCGCCGGATCGGGTCGGCCGTGGGTTCCGACCAGTCGATCAGGCTCAGGACGTACGGAGTGAGCCGCAGCGCCATCGGCGCCCGGCCGAGCGCCTCGGCCGCCGCCTGGGCAAAGGTGTCGCCGCCGAGCTCGCGCAGCACAGCGAGCACGCGCGTCTGGTTCCCCGGCGAGTTCGCGGACTGCCAGCGGTGGTCATGGAACTCAGCGCGGCCGACGTCCGCGTAGGCGGGTATCCGCCTCCACCACTCGGCCTCGGTGACGGGGCGCGGCTCGCACGACACGGGGATGCTGCCTGGAACCTTCGCCAGCGCTGAACTGTCCCCCACCGTCATCGTCTCAGTATCCCCGATCGACGGCGTGCTCAGCGAGTCGACACCACGAACACCCTGTGCGCAAGGTTGAGGGCCTCATGGGCTGTATGGCCCGTGGGAGTCCGAGTCTTCCTGGCATCATTCCGGCTCGTTCCACGGGAGGATCAGGCACTCGGTCTTTTCGGGTTCGCGATCCTCGCCAATCGCCTTGAGAGCGTTGCTCTGTGCGAGTGAGTAGCAGTTGTTGTCATGCGTTTCCGCGGCGAGCCAGAGCAGGATGAGCGTGATCACGATTCCGTAGAACGCAAACTGCGCTCGGAAGGCGCGACGAATCCGACGCAGCTCGCTCAGTGTTTCCTCTGCGAGGAGCTCCTGCTCGAGCGCTCCTTCTCGGGCTTCGCGTTCCCGTTCGGCGTCCGCCGCGCGCGATCGCGCAGCCTCGGCGAGGATTGCATCGCGCTCGGACTCCGGAGGATTCGGACCCGACACCATGCGCCGCGATCCTACAGGTCACCTCGCAGCGCGGATTGGGCCACATGCCCGCGGGGGTCACCGCGCCGCGTCGCATGCTCGGCGCGCCCGTTGCCCACATACGCTGCGGATGTGCGTGGATCGGTTCCGTCGTTGACGCCTCTACTTCGCGCCCTGCGCCGGCCGGGCGATGAGGTCCAGTGGACTCAAGGTCATTGCGGCCGTCGTCGCCAAGGACACGCATTTCGCGGCGAATCTCGCGAGGATCCTGGTCGACCGAGCCGCTGCGAAGCATGGCCATTCGATCCAAGTCCCCGACAGCCTGGAGTGTCGTCGCGAGGTCTCGCTCCACGATGCGACTGGCGCGGATGCCGGCCGCATCGACCTTCTCTTTGAGAACGAGGCTCGAAGCTCTGCCTGCTCGTAGAGCTCAAGCTCGCGAGTGAGTACCACCATCGTCAGTTGCCGGCATATATGGATGCACTGGATGCAATGCCCGCGGCGGTGAAGGGACTCCTCGCTATCACGAAGTCGACTCCGCGCGTGGGCGAGGAGGGCCTCGACGGACGCCGCGAGGAGCGACTACGGCTCCAGTTCCTCGCATTCGCGGAAGACCTTTTGGAACCTTGGCGGAGCGCCGGGATGGATCCCAAACGGGAAGGGCCCGCGGTTGCGGGCCCTTCGTTAGTAGCGGGGGCGGGATTCGAACCCGCGACCTTCGGGTTATGAGCCCGACGAGCTACCTGACTGCTCCACCCCGCGTCGCGACCTAGAAGATTAGCGGCGCCCGGCGCGCCGTTCAACCATCCGCGGCCGCGGCGCGTGCGCCCTCGACGGCGGCGAGCACGTCCTCGTTCGGCGGGTTGTCGCCCGCGTTCTCGGCCAGGTGGCTCCAGGTGACCGCTCCGCCGGGAGCCACGACCAGCACACCGCCGAGCTGCGCGGGGTGGCCCTTGACCGGCCCCTGCATCACCCGCTCGGTCGCGGCGCGCTTGACACCCGCGGCGAACGAGCGCGGGCCGAGCAGCTCGGTCACCGTCGCGACCTTGGTGCCGGCGCGCTTGTAGGCCTCGCGGTCGGGGTCGACCAGCAGCTCGAGCCCGTCGAGGTCGTACTGCTCGCGGAAGTGCTCGGCGTGGCGCGGCGTGCCCTGGCCCACGACGACGAGGGCGGCGCCCGCCGCTTCGAACTTCTCCCGGTCGCGGTGCAACTGCACCGCGTGCGAGCGGCAGTGAATTCAGCCGTAGTGGCGCAGGAACACGAGCACGGCGGGCGTGTCGGTCCAGTAGTCGCCGAGCCGGCGCAGCTCGCCGGCGTGATTCTCCAGCTCGAGGCCGGCCAGCTCGTCCGCGGTCGCGGGCGCTCGCGTCTCCTGGCGTTCGCCGGAAGTCCCGAAGAGTCCCATCGGTGAAAGGCTACCGGGGTGCGCATCGCGGTGGTCGACCTGGGCAGCAACTCCACCCGCCTGCTCGTGGCGAACGTGGAGGACGGCCGTGTCGAGGAGCTCGACCGGCGCACCAACATCACCCGCCTCGGCCAGGGCGTGGACGCGACCAACCGGCTCGCCGGCGAGGCGATGGAGCGGGTCTTCGCCGTGGTGGCCGAGTACCGCGAGTCGATCGACCGCCTGGGCGCCGAGCGCACGGTGGCCGTCGCCACGAGCGCCGTGCGCGACGCCGAGAACGACGGGGAGTTCCGCGCGACGCTGCTCGACCGCTACGGCATCGACGCGCGCACCATCTCCGGTGACGAGGAGGCGCGGCTGACCTTCCAGGGCGCGACGGCGTCGCGCGCGCTCGGCGCGAGCACGGTCGTGATCGACATCGGCGGCGGCAGCACCGAGCTCGTGGTGGGGCGGGCCGGCGGCGAGCCGGACTTCCACGTCTCCACCCAGGCCGGCTCCGTGCGCCAGACCGAGCGGCACCTGCCCAGCGATCCCCCGACGGCCGGCGAGGTCGCCGCCCTGCGGGCGGAGGTGCGCGGCATCATCGAGGCCGCCGTCCCGGAGGACGTGCGGCGCTCGGTCGAGCACGGTATCGCCGTGGCGGGGACCGCGACCTCCTTCGCCGCGATCGACCAGCGGCTCGAGCCCTACGACCCCGAGCGGGTCGACGGCTACGTGCTCACGCTCGACGCGGCCGAGCGGATCCTCTCCATGCTGGGGGCGCTGCCCGTCGAGGAGCGCCGCGAGGTGCCCGGCCTGCACCCCGGCCGCGCGCCGACGATCGTGGCCGGAGCGGGCATCCTGGTCGAGGCGATCGCCGCCTTCGGCCTCACGGAAGTGGAGATCGCCGAGGCCGACATCCTGCACGGCGCGGCCCTGGCGGAAGCCAAGTAGCACGGGCTCGCGCCTGCAAAGCGAGGAATCCAAGGACGCAGGGAGCGTGGCGTGCGAATGCACGCGAGCGACCGAGGACGCCGGAGTCCGAAGCTTTGCAGGCGCGAGAAAGTAACCGGGACCGGCCGCAATCATTTGCGACCGGCCCCGAAGCGGTCCCATCAGGACGGGCAGGGGTACGTGCCTTGAAGGGACCTGAGTGGCTCGGACGGCGGGAGGCGCCGATGTGATGCGGCTTCGCCCGAACCTATGTGCCGGGACTGCCCTCCGGGCCTATCGGCATCGGCTGGCCCACCCCGACGCGCTCATTATAAGCGCTGTCCCCCTTACGGGGCAACCCCCAACCGTGCCGAACGCGCCAGCGGGATTTTTCGCAACGTGCGGGAAATCAGGCGAGGTTCGCCTTGCGGGGATACGCGACCTCGGGGTCGGTGAGCACGTTCACCAGCGCCGGCCTGCCCGACTCGAACGCGCGCTCGAGCGCCGGGCGCAGCTCCTGCGGGCGGGAGACCAGCTCGCCGTGCCCGCCCAGCTCCGCGACCACGCGGTCGTAGCGCAGCTCGGGCTGCAGGTGGGCCGCGACCGAGTAGCCGTACAGGAACTTCATCGGGTGGTGCTCGAGGCCCCAGATCCCGTTGTTGCCCATCACGCCGACCACCGGGATCCCGTGGCGGACCATCGTGTCGAACTCGAGCCCCGCGAACCCGAACGCCCCGTCGCCGAGCAGCAGGCAGACCGGGCGGTCCGGCCGCGCGAGCTTCGCCGCGATCGCGTAGCCCGGGCCCGAGCCCAGGCAGCCGTAGGGCCCGGGGTCCATCCAGCAGCCCGGCTCGAAGGTCTCGATCATCCGGCCCGCGTAGGAGACGAAGTCGCCGCCGTCGCCGATCACGATCGTCCGCCGGTCGAGCACCTGGTTGAGCTCCCCGTACACGCGCATCGGGTGCAGCGGCGCGCGCTCGTCGGTCAGCTCCTCCTGCTCCGCCGCGCGCCTCTCGTTCTCCACGCCCTGGAGGTGGGAGACCCACGCGGCCCGGTCGGGTCCGCCCCCGCCCGCCTCGCGCAGCGCCTCGAGCGTGGCCGGCACGCCGCCGTACAGCTCGGCGGCCACCTCGCGCGGGTGCGCGCGACCGGACGGCGCCGAGCCGACGACCACGATCTTCGTCTCCTCACCGAACGACCCGCCGAAGCCGAGCCGGAAGTCCATCGGCACGCCGACGACGAGCGCCAGGTCGGCGCCCTTCAGCGCGGCCCCACGCGCGCGCGAGAAGAAGAGCGCGTGGTCGGCCGGCACGCAGCCGCGGGCGAGCCCGTTCAGGAACACCGGCACCTGGAGCTCGTCGCAGAGCCGCAGCAGCGCCTCCTCCCCGCGCGACCAGTAGAGCCCGGTCCCGGCCATCACGACCGGACGCTCGGCCGCGCGCAGCAGCTCGGCCGCCCGCTCGACGCCGCCGGCGGGCGGGGCCGCGAGCGGGTCGTGCAGCGCGGGCGCCGGCGCCCGCTCGGCCGGCGCCTCCATGAACACGTGGTCGAGCGGGAAGTCGAGGAACGCCGGCCCGGTGGGTGGCTCGGTCGCGGCTCGCAGCGCCTCGTCGACGAGCCCGGGGATCGCGGCGGTGGGCTCCGCGGTCCTGGCGAGCTTGGTCAGCGGCGCGACGAACGGCACGTGGTCGATCTCCTGGAGCGACCCCATCCCCCACCTCATCGCCGGCGCGCGCCCGCCGAGCACCACCATCGGCGAGGAGTTCGCCTGAGCGGATGCGATCGCGCTCATGCCGTTGGTCACGCCGGGCCCGGCGGTGAGGGCGCAGACGCCCGGCTCGCGCGTCGCCTTCGCCCACCCCTCGGCGGCGAACGCCGCGCTCTGCTCGTGACGGACGTCGACGATGTCGACGCCCTCCTCCCGGCAGCCGTCGTAGATCGAGAACAGGTGGCCGCCGGAGAGCGTGAAGAGCTTCGTGACCCCGGCGGCGCGCAGCCGCTGCGCAACCAGCCGCCCGCCGTGGAGAGCGGCCTGCTCCGAGGCGGTCTCGACCGACATCGAGGCGGAGCCTACCGGTGGGCGGGGCGCTCGGAACAGTTAGGGACCCTATGGGGTAGCCAACTGTTCCGAGCGCCGCCCTACCCGGCCGCCGTCGCGGGTTCCGCGCGGTCCGAGGCCGCGCCGGAGCGCCCGACCCGCGGCGCCCAGAGCCGCACCGGCTCGCTCTTTCCCTTGAGAGGCAGCTCGCCGCGCGGCTCCACCTCGATCGCGTCGTCGGTCAGCAGGCAGCGCGTGGCCTCGGTGAGCAGCACGGTGTCGCCCAGCTCGCGCGTCGCGCGCTCCACCCGCGCCGCCACGTTCACCGCGTCGCCGATCACCGTGAACTCGAGCCGTCCGCCTCCGCCCACCGTGCCCGCCGACACCAGCCCCGAGTTGATCCCCACCCCGATCTCGAGCGAGGAGCCGTAGCGCTCGGCGGTGGCGGAGGCCAGCTCGCACGCCGCGCGCACCGCGCGGTCGGCGTGGTCGCGCGTGCGCTCGGGCGCGCCGAACACGCCGAGGATGCCGTCGCCGATGAACTTGTTCGCGTGGCCGCCGTGGCCGGTCAGCACCGGCACCGCGAGCCCGAAGAAGTCGTTCAGGTAGCCGACCGTCTCGCGCGCGCTGGCCGCCTCGGCCCACGAGGTGAAGTCGCGGATGTCCACGAACAGGACGGACACCTCCACCTCCTCGCCCTCGAGCAGCTCGCCCTCCTCGAGCACGCGGTCGGCCACGTCGGGGGCCACGTAGCTGCCGAACGCGTCGCGCAGGCGCTCGCGCTCCTCGAGCCCGCCCATCATCGCGTTGAAGCTGCGCGCCAGCTCGCCCATCTCGTCGCCCGACACGACCGGGACGCGCGCCGAGAGGTCGCCGGAGCGCACGCGCTCGGTCGCGTCGAGCAGGTCGCCGACCGGCGACGTGATCGAGCGCGTGAGCAGCAGGGTCAGCTCGAACGAGACCGTGAACGCGACCAGCACCGCCACGAGCACGTCGACACCCAGCTCTTGGAGCTGCGCGGTGCCGTCGCTCGACAGCCCGCTCACGATCACGCCCGTGATCACGTTGATGAGCGGGAGCGACCCGAGCAGCTTCCACTTGAGCGGCACGCCCCGCCCGTCGATCGCGAAGCCGGCCGGCAGGTGCTCGCAGACCTCCTCGAGCACCGGCCGCAGGGCCAGCTCCGATCCGAAGAAGTGCAGGATGGCCGTGTAGGCGACCGCCACCATCGCGCCCGAGGCCAGCACGAGCGCCGAGTACGGCGGCAGGTCGAGCTCGGCGGTGATGTAGACCGCGACCGGGATCACCACGAAGACCACCGGCCGCCACGCCTCGCGCATGACCACCTCGCGCGGCAGAGCCACCGCCGCCTTCCACGCCGCAGCCGCGCCGCGCTCCTCGCGGCTCCCGCGGATCCAGTGCTGGAGCGGCGCCAGGTCGCGCCGCAGCTTCGCCGTGCCGCTGAGCAGGCCGACGATCACGCACGCCCACGACACGAGCACGATCCGGTCGAACTCGGCGCGGGTCATCTCCTGGTAGAGCGAGAAGATCCCGGCGGTGCCGACCGCCACCGTCAGCGCGGTGACGAACTCGAACGCTATGTACGCGTAGAGGTACCGGGGCCCGAGCCGCCGGTACGCCCAGCGGGCGAGGAGGACGAGCATCGCCCCCCAATTGTGACGAACGCGCTGGCGACTACGGCGCGCGCGCCGGGCCGCGCGTGCTCTCGAGCCCGAACGGGGCCCTCACGAGCGGCGCCTTGCCGCGCTCGAGGCGCGGGTACTGGTTGCGGTCCCAGAGCTGCTCGGGCTGCACGAAGCAGGGCGGGAGCGCGACCCCGCCGGGCTCGTCCGTGGTGTCGACCGGGTTCTTGCGCCCGGCGCTGCCCGGCGTGACGCCGTCGCCCTCGGGGTGGTCGGGCTTGCAGTCGAAGCTCTCGGGGATGCCGAACTTGGCCGCCCGGCGGTAGTTGTTCGGCGCGATGTAGGCGTTGCCGCGCTCGAACTCCGGGCGCTCGTTGCGGAACGAGAAGCTGTGGTCGTTGATCGCGCCGGTGAACCCGAGCATGTAGCGCGGCACGTCCGGCTGCGAGGACAGGCGCGGCAGCTCGTACTGGAGGGCGGCGGCCGCGTTCACGAAGAAGTGCGCGACCACGTCCTGCGAGAAGTTCGCGTACGACAGCACCGGGTTGAGCTCGGGCAGGAACCCGTGCAGCGCCTGGAACAGCGGCCGCGCGCCGCGCAGGAAGCGCTCGGCCTGCGGCAGGTTCTTCGGGGCCGCCTCGATGTTCGGCTCGAGCCGGCGGAAGAGGTTCTCGAGGTCGGGGCCGAGCGTGCTGAGGTCGCGCACCGTCGGCCCGAGGTCGTCCGCGACCGGCTTGAGGTCGTTCACGAGCGGGCGCGTGTTGAAGGCGAAGTCCTCGAGGCGGGCCAGCGTGAGCCGCGACTCGAGCAGGAAGGTCGGGAAGATCTCGAAGATCCGCGCGAGGTTCTCCTGCTGCTCGGAGGTGGCCGAGAACGTGCGCTCGGAGTTGACGATCAGGTCGCGGAGCTGGCCGTCGCGCTCGTTCAGCGCCCCGAAGACCACGCCGGTGTTCTTCACGAGACGCTTGAGCGCGACCTTCTGGTCGTCGAGGACCTTGAGCACGCCCGCGCCGTCCTCGGCGAAGCCCGCCAGGTTCGCGAGCGCGAAGTTCAGGTCCTGGCTGCGCCCCTCGATCTGCCGCGCGGACGAGCGGATCCAGTCCCGGAACGCGTCGCGCGTCTCCGGCTTGAAGATCTCGAGGATCTCGTCGAGCTCGACCGTCGGCTCGATCTGACCCTCGTCGAGGCGGCCGCCGTCCTCGAGCTTCGGGCCCTTGCGCTCGCCGGGGGTGAGCTCCACGTACGTCTCGCCCAGCAGCGTCTTCTGGCGGAGGATCGCCTTGGTGTTCTTCGGGATCGGCGCGTACTTGCGGTCGATCGCGAGGATCACGTTGGTCGCGTTCGCGCCCTTCGACAGCTCCTTCGTCTTCACGTTGCCCACCGTCACGCCGGCGATGCGCACGTCCGCCTCCTCGGCGAGCGTCGTCGCCTCGGGGAACGGCACCTCGAGCTCGTACGCCTTCGGCTTCAGCGGGATCGGCCCGCCGAACGAGAGCCACAGGAACAGGAGCAGCCCGAAGCAGGTCAGCGAGAAGACGACCATCGAGAGGATCTTCGCGACGCTTGGAGTTTCCTTGGGCATCTAGGGGCTCCCGCTCCCTCCGCCGCAGACGCCCGTGGGCGCCAGCAGGTCGGTCAGTCCGAGCAGCGGCCCGAGCTCGGGTGCGGACAGCACCTGCGCCCGGGCCAGGTCGCAGCTGGTTCCGAAGAGCGCCCGGCGGAACGGGCCGGAGGCGTCGGAGGTGCTGAACAGGCTGACGGTGTTCTGCGCGATCCAGCCGGCCCAGAACAGGTAGCCCTCGTCGCGGGCGCGCGCGTCACCGAGGTCGCCCGGCACCGGCTCGGCCCCGTTCGGGTTGAAGGCCGCCATGTTGAAGAAGCGGTTGAGCTCGAAGAGCGCGCTGCTGAGGTCCGGCGTGGCGATGCGCAGGTCGCGCGCGGCCGGGCGCAGGTCCTGCACGTACGGGCGCGCGACCTGCACGAACGGCCGGATCTGCTTGCGCAGGATCGGCTCAGCCTCACGCACGAACGGGAGCACCTCGCGGTTGGCCACGTCGAGCTGGCGGAACGCCGGGCGCAGCGACTGGAGCGTGGGCGCGAGCACGCCGCTGAACGTGTCGACCTTCGCCAGCGTCTGCTCGGTCTGGCGCAGCGCGCCGGGCAGGCGGGCGACGGCCTCGGCGATGTTGTCGTTCTCCTGCGCGAACGCGGAGAGGGTCGCGTTCGACGCGGTGATCAGCCTGCGCACGTCGTTGTCGCGGTCGGCGAGCGTGTTGGTCAGGTCGCCGTAGTTGTTGATCAGCCGCTTCAGCTCGGTCTTGCGCGAGGCGATCGCCTCGGTGACCCGGCGCAGGTCGCGGTTGGTCGGCTCGAGCGCCTTGAAGATCGCGTTCAGGTCCTTCCCGCCGCCGTTCGCGAAGCCCTTGCCGGCGCCGTTCAGCAAGAGCTGGAGGTACGAGCGCGTGTCCGAGTCGAGCGCCGAGAGGAACTCGTCGGGATCGACGTCCGGCTCGCTGTTCTCGACCGGGAGCGTGTCCTTCTCCTTGAGCTCCTCGCCCTCGGTTCCGGGGTCGAGCTCGATGAACATGTCCTTGAGGCCGGTGCGCGGGCGCAGCTGCGCGGTCGCGTCGGAGAGGACCTTGAGCTCGCCGTCCTCGATCTTCTTGCGCTCGAGCAGCATGCTCACCACGGCGACGCCGTTCTTGGGCTCGACCTTGCCGATCTTGCCCACCTGCACGCCGGCGACCCGGACCGACTGGCCCTGACCCGGGATCACGGCCTGGGCGTCGGAGAACTCGGCCTTGATCTCGTACGGGCTCGACTCGATCAGCGGGAAGTAGGGGCGCGCCTCCTGCTGGGAGATGATGTAGCCGGCCACGCCGATCGCGATCAGCATCAGCACGCCGACGGCGATGAAGTCGCGGAGGTGCTTGCGGATGATGCGCATGCTCATCGCACGGCCCCGCTCTCCTCGGCCTCCGCCTTCTGGCGCGCCTGCTCGTCGCCGAGCCGGTAGATCTTGCCCTTGGGCGTGCTGCCCAGTCCGGCGGCCTTCAGCTGCTGCCGGTAGAGCTTGACCGGGACGTTGAACGGGTTGGGCAGCTTGCGACCCGTGGCCTTGGCCCTCAGGTACTCGCGCGCCCAGCCGGCCTTGAGCTCCTGGTCGGCCGTGGGCTTGCCCTGGGCGGTCTTCGGCAGGCCCGGGATGATGCCACCCACGACCTCGGTGCCGTTGGCGAGGACGGTCTGGTCGGGCGGCCCGCCGGGCGCGTCCAGGTTCGGCGGGTCCTGCGTCTCGCAGGGGGTGCCGGGGCGGAAGACCGGGCGGCGGTTCGGGCGGACCGGCCGGACGCCCTCGGGCGGGTTCGACGTGCCGGCGAAGAAGGTCTGGCCCTCGTTCTGGATCACGACGTTCGCCGGGCCGGTGGAGAACTGGATGTGGAACTGCGGCCCGACGGCGTCGTGCACGCGGCTCTCGCCCGAGAGGCCGACCAGACCGCGCGGCGCCTGCTTGTAGAACGGCTGGCCGGACGCGTCGGCGTCCTTCGGGGCGAAGTCGGGGTCGTTGATCGGCGTCTTGGCGAACGGCACCAGCACCTCGCTCGTGCACGCGCTGAGCGCGCGCTGCTGGTCGAGCAGCGGGATCGCCTCGCGGTTCACGCGGGCGAGGTCCGGGATCGCCCGGCGCAGGTCGGACGCGAGCCCGCGCAGCTCCTCGCGGCGCACGAGCAGCCGCGCCTGGCGGATGAACGGCAGCGACGCGCGCAGCGTCGGGGCGGAGGAGCGCACGCCGGGCAGGGCCTCGCGCGAGAAGACGCGCAGCGTCGGGAGCGCGTTGTTCAGCGACACGAGCGCCGGCTGACCCACCCGCAGCGTGTCGCGCAGCGCGGGCACCGCGGCCTGGAGCGCGGCGTCGTTGCGCCCGAACGCCTCCGCCGTGAGGTTGAGGTTGGTCACGAGGTCCTTGAGCGTCTCGGGGCTCGCCGCGAGCTGCGAGAAAAGCCGCTGCTGGCCGCGCAGCAAGCGCGAGAGGTCGTGCGGGCGCTCGCCGAGCGACGCCTCGTTGGCGATCGACACGTTGCGCAGCGCCTCCGGTGCGTCGGTCAGCATGCGGTTGTAGGCCTCGGCGCCGCCGTTGCCCAGGCCCTCCACCGCGTACTCGTGGAAGAAGGTCTGGAGGTCGGCGCGCGTGTCGCTCTGGAGGGCCGTGAGGAGGTCGCCGAACTGGACCGGGGTGGCGGTCTGCTGAATCCCGATCGTGCCGCCGTCGGCGAGCTTCTCGGCGCTGGGCGTCCCGGGCTGGAGGTCGACGAAGAAGTTGCCCTCGAGGAAGATCCGCGGGCGGATCTTGAGCTGCGCGTCCTTGTGGATCGGCAGGCCCTTCTTCTGGACCTCCATCTTCACGCGCGCGGCGCCGGTGCCGCCGGGCAGCGGCTTGACCTCGATCACCTTGCCCACGTCCACGCCGGCGATGCGCACGGGCGACTTCGGCTGGAGGTTGTTCGCGCTCTGGAAGGTCGCCGTGAACGTGTACTGGTCCGCGAACGGGTTGTAGCGCGAGAAGCCGAAGAACGAGAAGACCAGGATCACCATGCCCGCGAGCAGGCCCGCCTTGAGCGGGGTCATGCCCGGGTCCCGTGGGTCACGTCCGCCTCCGCGCGCCATCAGGGCACGTCCTGGAGTCGCTTGACGCCCGTGTAGGTCGGGCCGTGGATGAACGGGATGTCGTTCTCGATGATCACGTGGCTGCCGCCGGCCTTCGTGCGGTTGAACTCGTTGAAGAGTCCGGTGCCGGAGTCGGGCTCGCCCTCAGCCGGCGGATAGCGGCCCTGGGAGTTCGGGTAGCGATCGATGTAGCCCCAGTTGCCCGCCATGCAGTTGGCGTTGCCCTGGGCGTCGATCGCCGGGGTGTACGACGGCGCGTGCAGGGTGTAGAGGCGGTTGCCGCCGGCGTCCTTGGCGCCCGTCGGGTCGACGTTCGAGGGCAGGTCCGGCGGGCGGTCGGCCGGCGTGTTGCTGAACCGGTTGTCCGCCTGGCTCGTGTCGATCTTGACCTGCACGCGCTGGGCGGTGCCGTTCGGGGTGCCCTCGGAGAGGTGGCTGCTGAGGCCGTTGAGGTAGTAGGTCGCGTAGTTGCAGACGCTCTGGAACGGGTTGACGTAGGTGAACAGCGGCCCGGCGGAGCGCACGAGCGTGGTGAGGTCGCGCAGGCCGAGCAGCGTGTTCGGGTCCTGGGCGAGGTCCTCGAGCGCCTCCAGCACGCCGGAGGTGGCCTCGTTCAACACGACGCTGCGGCGCACGATCGGCGTGCCCACGCGGAACGCGGAGTTCAGCCTCGGAAGGGCTATGGGCAGCACCTGGGCGGCGGGGCGCAGGCGGCGCGAGAGGTCGGCGAAGTCGCTGAGGAACGGCCGCTGGTTGCGGAAGCTGCGGATCGCGACGTCGAGCGTGGGCGGCGTCTGGTCGATCGTGGCCCGCAGCGCGTCCGGGTTGCGCCCGATCGCGGCGAACGTGTCGGCCATCTCCGAGAACAGGCGCGACTGCACCTCGGCGACCGGCGCGACCTGGCCGGCCGTGCGGCCGATCTGCTTGAAGAACTCGTCGAGCTGGGTGTCGGGGTCGGACAGCGTCTGCATGACCGGCTCGAGGTAGCGGAAGAACGGCGCGAGGCTCACGAGCGCGGTGTTGATGTCCTGGCCGCGACCGGCGAATGCGTTGCCGAAGCCCGTGAGCGCGTCCTGCGCGTTCTGGCGCGTCTTGAAGTCGAAGGTGTTCAGCAGGTCGTCGAACTCGACCGCCGTCTTCGACTGGGCGAACGGGATCGTGTCGCCGGCGATGTAGTTCTCCTTGCTCTTGCCGACCGTGAGCTCGACGTACTTGAGGCCGAGCGCGGAGCGCGAGCGGACCAGCACCGTCGTGTCCTTGGGCAGCGGCTCGACCCTCTTGTCGAGCTTCATCTTGAGCACGGCGATGGCGCGCGACTGGCCGTCGATGATCTTGGTGCCGGTGCCGATCTCGTCGATCACGCCGACGCGGAAGCCGCCGACCCGCACCTCGTTGCCCTTCACGAGGTTCTGGCCGCCGATCACCTCTGCGCGCAGGTTGTAGGTGGGGACGAACGGCAGCCCCTGGTTCGCGTTGTAGGCGAGGAAGACGGCCACGATCAGGATCAGCGTGGTGACGGCCCCGATGAGGACCGGGCTCGCGACGATCGAGGCTGTCGAGCGTCCGCGGGTCATGGTCCGAGGAGGAAGTCGAGGAGTTGCTCGGCGTCGGCGCCGGCCGGGGCGTTAGCGCCGCCGCGGCGCGCGCCGTCCACCAGCTCCTGGATGGCCGGCGGGAGCGTCACGTGCGGGACCGACGGGTCGAACTGGCCCGGCAGCGGGAGCGCAGCGGGCTCGCCGGTCGAGCGGCGCTCGCCCGGCTTCTTGGGCAGCGTCTTCTCGAGCGGGATCGACTTGGCGCCGCTCGTCTGCCCCTCGCCCTGGCCGAAGCCGATCCGGCCGCCGTCGGGGTCGGTCGGGTCCGGGTGGAGGATGCCGGGCTGGTACGGCCCGAGGTAGGACTTGCAGCCGCCCTCGCGCAGGGCCTCCTGCTCCTCGCTGCCGCCCATCTCCGGGCCGCGCAGGTCGTTCTGGACGCCGGTGCAGGCGGTGATGAAGTTCGCCGTGCGCAGCACGTGGCTGATCTCGTCGAACTGGTTGATCGCGAGCGTCTGCCAGTAGATGTAGTTGAGCAGCGCCTCCATCGTCGTGAAGCCGGCTCGCTTGTTCGGCGAGTTCGAGTTCTTGTCCGGCGCCGGGGGAGCGGACTCCGCGGCGCGCGGGTCCTTGTCGACCGCACGCGCGCGGTTGTCGGACTGCTGGAGGAACTGGCGCAGCGGCTTGCCGAGCTGGGTCGCGCCCGAGGCGAGCTTGCGCAGCTCGTCGATCTCCTCGCGGCTCTCGCGGAAGGCCCGGGTGCCGATGTCGGCGGTCTCGCCGAGCGAGCGGAAGGCGGGGCGCGAGGCCTCGGCGAACGGCCCGAGGCGGGTGAGGAACTCGTTCAGCGCCGGCGCGGCGGTCTGGAGGTCGCGCAGGAGCGGAGTCTGCTCGTCGGTCAGCTCGCCGAGGCGCGCCATCGTGGGCTCGAGCTCGGCGAGGAAGGTCGGCAGCCGCTGGAAGCCGGCCGCGATGTTGTCGCGCCGCGAGGCCGAGATCTCGGCGGTCTCGCCGGTCTCGCGGATCCAGCGGGCGACCTCCTCCTTCTTGTCGTCGAGCTCCGCGACGACGGTGTCGGAGTCCTGGATGAAGTCGCGGATGACCTGCTTCTGGTCGCCGAGGATCTGGAGCACCTTGCGCGTCTCGCGCAGGCCCGGGTGCGCGCGGCGGAGCACCTCGCGGAGGTCCTCCGGCCGGCCGGCGAGCCCGGTGCCGAGCTCGGAGAGGATCAGCCGGAAGCGCTCGCGGTACGGGCGGCGCATCACGTTGTTGACGAGGTCGGCCGGGACCGTGGAGGTCGTGCGCTGCACGGGGATCGTGCCGCCGTCGGGAAGCTCGGTGGGCGCGCCGCCCGGCTGGCAGTCCACGTAGTACTCGCCGATCAGCGACTGCTGGCGGATGTCGCAGTGCGAGTCGCTCCGGAAGGACTTGAAGCCGTCCTCGGTGATCTTGGCGATCACGATCGCGCACGTGCGCGGCTTGAGGTTGCGCGTCTCCTCGTTCTGGCACTCCGGCCCGCGCGAGTTCTTGAACTCGGTCGTCTTCCCCGCGCGGACGCCGGCGACGCGCAGGTCGCCGCCCTGGGTGAGGCCGAAGGCGTTGTCGAACGCGATCTTGACCTCGCGGCCCTTCTCGGCCTCGTCCTCCGCGCCCGTGGCGACGAACGCGATCGCGCAGACCGCGAGCAGCGTGAGGGCGGTGACGATCCGGCGGCTCATCCGACCGGCCCCGTCGCTCGGTCCTCTTCCTTGCAGTCGAGCGTCTGCTGCTCCTCGGCCGAGAGCACGTTCGAGCCGTCGAGCGCGGGCTCCTCGGCCGAGCCCGGGCAGCGCTTGAACTGGTGGATGCGGCCGAACGGCTCGAACGCCGCGACCTCGGACGGCTGGAGCGGCAGCCCAGAGCTGAAGTTGAAGAGGTTGAAGACGATCTGCGCGCGCGAGAACCCGCCGCCGGCGTCGAACGGGCCCGTGGTCGAGAAGTCGTCGAACCAGCCCATCAGCTCAGGCGTGTAGGGGCGGCCGAACGCGATGATCGGCGCCGCGTCGTTGGACGCGTCGACCGTCGCCGGGAAGGCGCCCTTGACCTCGCCGACGCTCTGCGGGCCGCCGCCGAAGTCCGGTCGCCGCTCCTTGGTGTCGAGCGCGGTGGAGGCGAGCGCGGGGAACGTCGTCTGGAGGTTGAGCAGGTCGTTGTCGGGCCCGCGGCGCAGCAGCGTGTTGCTGAGGTCGCGGATGGTCGGGCGGGCGTCGGCGACCAGCGGGCGCAGCTCGGCGAGGAACGGCCGCAGCGCGCGGGCCGCCGGCTTCGAGGCGTCCACGAGCGGGTCGACGTCGTCGAGCGCGGCGCGCAGGTTCACGAACGTCGTGTTCGAGGTGCGCATGAAGTCCGGGAACCGCGCGATCGCCTCGCCGAGGGCGGCGCGCTCGTTGCCGAGGGCGCGGAACGTGCGGTTGGCGTTGCCGATCAGCGCGGAGAGGTCGTCGCGCTTCTCGGCGAGCGCGGTCACGAGCTGCTCGCTGTCCTGGAGGAAGTTGGCGAGCAGCGGCGAGTCCTTGTTCAGCTCGTTGAACAGGCGGCTCGACGTGGACAACGCCGGGTTGAGGTAGCGGTAGACCTCGCGCTGCTGCTCCTCCTTGCCCTTGAACTGCTTGGCGGAGTTCTTGAAGAACGCCGAGATCGAGTCGCGCGTGTCGGGGTCGAGCGTGTTGAAGAGCTCGTCGAGCTCGACCGCCGTGGTGGTCTGGGAGATCTCGATCTTGCCGCCGTCGGCGATCGTCTTGCCGGAGCGCTTGTTGTCCGGCGGGAGCTGGAGCTCGACGTAGCGGTTGGCGATGCCGGACTGCGAGGCCTGCCGGATGACCGCCTCGGTCTCGACCGGGAGGTCGTCGTAGCCGTCCTCCTTGATCGAGAGCTCGACCCGCGCGCGGCTGTCGTCGGTGATCTCGATCTTCTCGACCGAGCCGACCGGCGTGCCGCCGACCGTCACCTGGTTGCCCTTCACGAGCTGCGCGGCGTTCTGGAACTCGGCGGTGACGCTGTAGCCGCCGCCCCCGCGGAACAGGAGGATGGCGACGATGACGATCGCAGCGACGACCGCCCCGATGGCGGCTATGCGTCCTGCAAGGCTCGCACCCGATCGCATCCCGTGCCCTTGTCTCCTCCCGACCCGCGGCGAGACCCGGCTCCGGGCCGGTTCGCGTAGGGCTACAGGGCGCGGAAATCTACCGGAAAGGAGGCCCTGTTTGCGGCGGTTTCGTTGCCTGAGGGAGAACGCTTGTTAAGGGCGTGTTGATCCCGCTAACGGGGTGTTAGCCCTGGCGCCCGCGCGCTACTCGATCTCGGGACGCTCCTGGCCGGGCCAGGTGCCGGTCAGGCTCGCGAACGCGTTGCGCGACCCGCGGTCCACGAGCGCGCGCGTGGCGCGGAAGACGGCGCCCTGCAGCGCGGCGGCGAGGATGACCTTGCCCCACGAGGCGTAGCGGTGCTCGGCCTCCGGCGGCTCGCGGTCGTCGATCACGCCCCAGAGCTGCTCGAAGAGCTTCTTGCCCACGAAGCCGGCGAGCAGGCCGCTGGTGACGCTGAATGGGATGAACAGCAGCTTCACGCGCCTAAAACGTATACCGCGTGGGCTGCGCGGGTAACCCTGAGGCGTATGAGCACGCAGGCCAGCGCGCCGGATCACCCGGGCCAGCTCGAGAAGCGCTCCTGGATCGAGGTCGCCAAGCGCACGGTCAAGGAGTTCCGCGAGGACAACCTCACCGACTGGGCCGCGGCGCTCACCTACTACGCGGTGCTGGCGATCTTCCCCGCGCTGATCGTGATCGTCTCGCTGCTCGGGCTGATCGGCGAGTCGGCGACGCAGCCCCTGATCGACAACCTCGGCAAGGTCGCGCCCGGTCCCGCCCAGGAGATCTTCACGAACGCGGTCACGAACCTGCAGAAGAGCCAGGGCACCGCCGGGTTCGCGTTCGTCGCCGGCCTCGCCGGCGCGCTGTGGTCGGCGTCCGGCTACACCGCCGCGTTCATGCGCGCCTCGAACGCGATCTACGAGGTCGAGGAGGGGCGGCCGATCTGGAAGAGCCTCCCCGTGCGCGTGGGCGTGACGCTCGCGCTGGTGCTCGGCACGATCGTGTGCGCCGTGGCGGTCGTCTTCACGGGCGGGCTGGCCGAGCAGGCGGGCAACGTGATCGGCCTCGGCGACAGCGGCGTGACCGCCTGGAGCATCGCCAAGTGGCCGGTTCTGCTGCTGATCGTGAGCTTCCTGTTCGCGCTGCTCTACTGGGCCGCCCCGAACGTCAAGCAGCCGGGCTTCCGCTGGATCACGGCCGGTGGCATCTTCGCCGTGATCGTGTGGATCGCGGCGTCCGTGGCGTTCGCGTTCTACGTCGCGAACTTCGGCTCCTACAACAAGACCTACGGGACCCTCGGCGGCGTGATCTCGTTCCTCGTCTGGCTGTGGGTGTCGAACATCGCGGTCCTGCTCGGGGCGGAGTTCAACGCCGAGCTCGAGCGCGGCCGCCAGATCGAGGCGGGCATGAAGCCGAGCGAGCGCGAGCCGTTCCTGCCGCCGCGCGACACCAAGAAGATGGACGACCCGCCCGACACCGCGGGCATCCCGGACCCGACCGAGCGCGGGAAGAAGGAGGACGACGACGTGAGCGACGACTCCGAGGACAAGGCCCGGCAGGAGGAGCCCGCCGGCGACGAGTCGAACGGCGAGGGCTTCGAGCCGCGCCGCGCCGAGGACGACGAGCTGCGGCGCGAGGACCGCCCGCAGCCGGCGGAGGGCGGCGGGTACGAGCCGCGCACGGCGGCGCCGAAGTCCGGGCGGGTGCCCGGCGGCGGCGAGCCCGAGCTGCCCGACCGCGACTAGCGCCTCCCGGTGGCCCGTCCCGGCGCCGCCGGCGGGGAGGCGCCCGACGGCCCGACCGACCTCGGCGGACGCTCCTGGTGGCGGGTCCTGAGGCGCACGGTCGACGAGTTCCAGGCGGACGACCTCAGCGACTGGGCGGCGGCGCTCACCTACTACGGGGTGCTGTCGCTGTTCCCGATGCTGATCGTGCTGGTCGCGGTGCTGGGCGTGGTCGGGCAGGCGGGCACGATCGACACGCTGATGCGCTCGTTCGACGAGGCCGGCATGGGCGGGTTCGCCGACGGCGTCGAGGGCCCGCTGAACGGCGTGGTGGAGAACAAGGGCGGCGCCGGCGCGCTGCTCGGGGCCGGCCTGCTGGGCGCGCTGTGGTCGGCGTCGGGCTACATCGGGGCCTTCACGCGCGCGTGCAACCGGATCTACGAGGTCGAGGAGGGGCGCTCGTGGTGGAAGCGCCGGCCGACCCAGATCGTGCTGACGCTGCTGATGGTGCTCGTGATCGCGCTGGTGTCGATCGCGCTGGTGCTGACCGGCGACCTCGCGGCGGCGATCGGCGACGCCGCCGGGGTCGGCGAGACCGCCGTCGACGTATGGGGCTACGCGAAGTGGCCGGTGATGCTGCTCGTGGTCATGACGGTGTTCGCGCTCCTCTACTACGTGGCCCCGAACGTGCGCCAGCCGCGCTTTCGCTGGATCACGCCCGGCGGGCTGCTCGCCGCCGTGCTGTGGGTGGCCGCGTCGGCCGCGTTCGCCCTCTACGTGGCCAACTTCGGCTCCTACAACGCGACCTACGGGACGCTCGGAGGCGTCATCTCGTTCCTCGTCTGGCTGTGGATCACGAACCTCGCGCTGCTGCTCGGGGCGGAGCTCGACGCCGAGCTCGAGCGCCAGCGCGAGCTGGAGGCCGGGCTGCCGGCCGAGGACCAGCTCCAGCTGCCCCCGCGCGAGCCGGCGGACTAGGGCGAGCCGGCGGGGCGGCCGGGTCGCGCCGCGCCGCGCACCGATGCCCGGGGTGGGATTCGAACCCACACGCCCGTGAGGGCAAGGGCTTTTAAGGCCCCGCTGTCTACCAGTTCCATCACCCGGGCTTCCGCCCGATGGTAAGGGCAGGATTCGGCCTATGGACCCGCAACTTTCCCGGTGCTAGCGTGTCCTTGAGGTCGGGCAACGGCTCGAATCTTCCCTTGGAAGCAGGCGCTCTCCAGCACTCCACGCAGCTTCCCGTGCTCCCGGGGCGCTCGCCCCTGCTCCGGCTCCAGAGCGACGAGAAGCTGATCGCGATGACCCGCAGGGGTCAGCACGCGGCGTTCGAGACGCTCGTGCAGCGCTACCAGTCGCGGCTGCTCGCGTTCTGCCGCCACATGCTCGGCTCGACCGAGGACGCGGAGGACGTGCTCCAGGAGGTCTTCACCGCGTCGTTCAACGCGATGCTCGCCGACGACCGGCCGATCAACGCGCGCCCGTGGCTCTACCGGATCGCCCGCAACCGCTGCCTCAACCACCTGCGCCGGCCGACCGCCTCGGGTCAGGACTCGATGGACGTCTTCGAGCGCGACGGCGGGACCACCACCGCCGACACCGTGCACAAGCGCGAGGAGTTCCGCCAGATCGTCGCCGACGTGCAGGAGCTCCCGGAGACGCAGCGCACGGCGCTGCTGCTGCGCGAGATCGACGCGCTCTCCTACGACCAGATCGCCGAGGCGATGGACACGACCGTGCCGAGCGTCAAGTCGCTGCTCGTGCGCGCGCGCGTGTCGCTCGGCGAGGCCGCCGAGGCCCGGCTGCTCTCCTGCGCCGAGGTCCGCCTCGAGCTCGGCGAGGTCGCGGAGGGGATCGCCCGCACCTCCGCGCCGGTCCGCCGCCACCTCAAGGGCTGCGAGCGCTGCCGCACCTTCCGCACCGAGCTGCGCCGGACCAACCGCGCCCTGGCCGCCGTGTACCCGATCGGCCCGGTCGTGGCGATCAAGCTGTTCGTCGCGAAGCTGGGCGTGGGCGCCGCCTCGAGCGGCGGCTCGGCCGCCGGCAGCGGCATCGCGACCGCCGGCGGCGCGGGCGCCACGGCCGGCGGAGCCACCGCGGGCGGCGCCCTGTCGGCCGGTGTCGCCGGGCTCGCCTCGAAGGCCGCGGCCGGCATCGCGGCCGCCGCGATCGTGACCGCCGGCGCCGCCGAGGTCCGCGAGGTCGCCACGCACGTGACTCAGGACCGCGGCCAGCCCGCCGCGGTCGCCGCCGTCGCCCCGCGGCCGGCCGCACCGGCCGTGGCCGCGCCGAGCGCCGAGCCGAAGCCCGTCGCGGTGGCCGTCGCGTCCGGCACCGAGCCGACCGGCAAGGAGGCCGTCCCGGTCGCCGCCACGCCCGAGCCCGTGACGGCCACGGTCCCCGCCGCCGAGGAGCCGTCGGGCCCGGTCACCGCCACCGTCCCGGCCGCGACCGAGCCCTCCACTCCCCCCACCCCGCCGGCCTCCACCACGCAGGAGGACGGGTCGACCGTCGTGCTCACGCCGGGCGAGCCGAGCGCCGGCGCCGAGGGCGGCGACTCCGGGTCGAGCTCGGGCAGCGGCTCCAGCACGCCGAGCTCGCCGCCCGGCGAGCGCGCCCCGTCGGGCCCCGCCGGGCAGTCGGGCCCCGCCGCCGGCGAGCAGCCCCGCGGCTACTAGGCGGCTAGTAGGCCGTCTCGGCCACCGGCAGGCGGCTAGGCCGTCTCGGCCACCGGCGCGATCCCGATGACCTTCATCCGGCGCCCGAGCGCCGTCATCGCGAACTCGCGGGTCTCGTCGATCGTCACCCCGAACAGCTCCGTGCCGTCCTCGTACCACTTGGGCCGCAGCACGGCGTCCGCGATCGGCGCGACCTCGACCAGCATCCGCTGGATCGCCTCGGCGTAGCGGGTGTCGGCCTGCGCCATCTCGCGCAGGAAGCGGGCGCCGAACGCCACGTGGCGGTGCTCGTCGCGGGCGACGTTGTTGAAGCCCTCGACGAACCCGGGCAGCGTGCCCTGGTCCTCGTTGTACTGGAGGATGAAGTGCTGCCCGGTGAGCGCGAGCATCCCCTCGATGACCATGTGGTAGAGCGTGATGGTCTCGACCAGCAGCTCGAGGTCCTCGGGCTTGCGAGCCAGGCGGTCGACGCGGCCGCGGAGCATCTCGTCGAATAGCACGCCGAACTCGGGGTTGAGGTGGGTCGTGGTCTCCTCGAGCCGCGCGTGCAGGTCGCCGGACTCGAGCACCCCGACCTCCGAGTAGAAGCGGTTGAAGAACTCGACGTGGCGCGCCTCGTCGGCGATCTGGGTGCAGAGGAAGATCCGCATCTGCTCGGTCGGGGCCGCCCGCATCATCGGCCCGAGCTCGTCGGCCACCTTCTGCTCGCCCACGAAGAACGACGAGAGCCCGTACATGCGCTGGAAGCGCTCCTCCTCGGGGATTCGCTCCCACCAGTCCTTGCGGTCCTGCGTGAAGTCGATCGCGTGGACGCTCCACTGCTGGCGCTCCCAGAGCTGGTAGAGCTGCTCGTAGCTCAGGAGGTTGCCGCCGCCGGAGTCGGCGGCGGACTGCACGGCGGGATCGCTGGTCGCCTGGAAGTCGTCGCGCTCCATGCGGTCGGTCGCGGTCTCGCTCACGTGCTCCTCCTGGGGGTATTCGCGGAAACTGGCTGGCTGGCCAGTTTAACCGTCAGATCGAGTGCGTGCCACCCGGGTCGAGCACCACGACCTCCGACGACGTACCCGACTCGACCTCGGACTTGAACGCCTGCGCGTCGGTCTCGATCGGCGGGAACGTGCCGTAGTGACAGGGGATGACCTGCCTGGCCCCGACCAGCTCGGCGGCGGTCACGCCGTCGTGGCGATCCATCGTGTAGTGGCCGCCGATGCACATCAGCGCGACGTCGATCTCGTCACGCCTGCCCGGCAGCGCGAGGTCGCTGAACAGCGCCGTGTCGCCGAGGTGGTAGACGGTCTTGCCGCCGAGGTTGATCACGAGCCCGGCCGGCATGTGCGCGGTGCCGTTCGGCGAGACCGCCGTGTGCCAGGCCGGCGTCAGGCGCACCCAGCCCCCCTCGAACTCGACCGTGCCGCCCATGTTCGGGTCGGCCACGCTCTCGACCCCGGACTCGCCGAGCTCGTTGGCCAGCTCCACGATCGCGACGGTCTGGGCGCCGGTGCGCTTGGCGATGTCGACGGTGTCGCCGATGTGGTCGGCGTGCCCGTGGGTGAGGAAGATGTGCGTCGGGTTCACGTCGCCGGCCTCGACCGCGGCCTTCGGGTTCCCGGTCAGGAACGGGTCGACCAGCACGCGCGTGTCGCCCTCGCTCAGCTCGAAGCAAGCGTGTCCGAGGAATCGGATGTCCATGTGTCAGTCCTCCTGTCGTTCTGTGTCGAGCTCGCGGGCAAGCTCCCAGCCCACGGCCACGCCGATCATCATTCCCATGCGGGTCTCCTCCGCCACCAGCAGGCGCAGCGCCCGCAGGCGCTCGTCCTGGTCGGGGGTCGTCGCCGCCTTGAGCAGCTCGGCCTCGTGGGCCTCGCCGAACCAGCCCCCCTCCTGGAGGGCCTGGCCGAGGATCCGCTGGAGCTGAGGGGCCAGCCGGCCGACCCGTGACTCGGCCTCGCGGAACCGGTCCGGATCGCTGAGCGCCTGGACCGCCGCGTCGATGGCGGCGTCACTCAGCGGGCGCTCCTCCGGCACCCGCCGGATAATAGGCGCGTGGTCCGGCTCACCTCCCTCTCGCACGGCGCCGGCTGCGCCTGCAAGCTCGACCCGGCCGCGCTCCACCCGCTGCTCGCCGAGCTGCCGCGGCCGGGCGACCCGGCGCTGCTGGTCGGCAGCGAGGACGCCGACGACGCCGCCGTCTACCGGGTCGGCGACGAGCTGGCGATCGTCTCGACCACGGACTTCTTCACCCCGATCGTCGACGACCCCTACGACTTCGGCCGGATCGCGGCCACCAACGCGCTCTCCGACGTCTACGCGATGGGCGGCACGCCCGTGATGGCGCTGAACCTCGTGGCCTACTCGCTCGAGTCGCTCGGGCCGGACCCGCTGCGCGAGATCCTGCGCGGCGGATCGGACGCGTGCGCCGCGGCCGGGGTCGCGGTCGCGGGCGGGCACTCGATCGACGACGCCGAGCCGAAGTACGGGCTGGCGGTGACGGGGACGGTGCATCCCGAGCGGGTGCTGCGCAACTCGACGGCGGCGGCCGGGCACGCGCTCTACCTGTCGAAGGCCATCGGCGGGGGGGCTGCCACCACGGCGCTGAAGCGGGGTCAGGGGGAGGCGGTGCTGGCGGAGACGGTCTCCGTCATGACCGCTTTGAACCGCGAGGCGTCGCTCGCCGCGCTGGCCGCGGGGGCCTCGGCGTGCACCGACGTCACCGGCTTCGGGCTGCTCGGGCACCTGCACGAGCTGTGCCTGGCGAGCGGCGTGTCCGCCGAGGTCTCGGCCGCGGCGGTTCCCGCGATCGGCGGCGTGGTCGACCTGCTCGCCGGCGACGAGCCACCGGTGGCGGGCGGCACGCGCCGCAACCGGGCGTGGGTCGAGCCGCACGTGACGTGGGACGGCGGCGTGCCGGAGCACCTGCGCTGGCTCCTCTGCGACGCGATGACGAGCGGCGGCCTGCTGGTGGCCGCGCCGGAGGGCTCGGAGGAGCTGGGCGCGCGGATCGGCGGCGTGCGCGCGGGCGAGCCGGGCCGGATCAGCGTCGCAGCGGGCTGATCAGCGCGCCGAGCACGGCGCCGACGGCGGCCCCGCCCACACCCGCGGCCCACGAGGCGGTCTCGTCGGCGACCGGCACCAGCATCAGCACCGCGAAGATCACGAGCACGCCGAGCATGTCGTTGCCGCGCTCGTCGCCGCGGCGGGCGGCCAGGCGGTCGTCCACGTACCACGCGGCCAGCAGGCCGAGGGCGGCGCCGTTGGCCGACAGCGCCGGGTAGACCTCGAGCAGTTCGGTGAGCGCGCCGCCGCCCGCCCCGGCGGCGAGGAAGAGCGCGATCACGGCGAACCACCCGAAACGGCGCTCCAGCAGCGTGCCGAAGATCCCGATCGCGATCAGGGCGATGAACTCGGTGCCGAAGTTGTCGAAGACGAAGGGGTAGGTCGCGATCCGCCACCACTCGCCGTCGAGCGGTCCGACGATCCCGCCCACGTCGTTGATGAAGACCTCCTCCGTGGCGAGCACGAGCGTGATCAGGAGGGCGGCGGCGACGATCAGGCCCGTGGCGTAGGGCCGCGTCTCCGGTGCGATGCCCGGGATCTCGTCCGAGCGCAGCTTCGGCAGCCGGGGCGGCCTGGCCTTGCGGCGGCGCTTGATCGCCAGCTCGTCCTCCTCGCCCCGCGCGATCTTGGGCGCGCGCTTGCGCACCCGGTTGCCGCAGTACGGGCACTCGGTGACGTACTGGCTGACTTCCGATCCGCAGCTCTTGCAGACGACGAAGAGGTCCGCCTCGCTCACAGCACGAGGATACCCCCGGCGCCGCGCCGGCTGGAGGGCTCAGGCGGCGGTGGCGGCCACGATCTCCCCCATCACCTCACGGAGGTCGTGGTTGGCCTCGTAGACGACCACCTGGCGGCTCGCGCCGTTGCCGCGCTGGAGCAGGTCGTCGATGCCGGCGAGGTCGTCGGCCGAGCCGAGCTCCTCGGAGTGTCCGCGCACCCGATCGCGCACGCGCCGCACCAGCTCCTTGGTCGGGACGCGGTCCTTGCCGGGGAGGTCGACCAGCTCGCCGTCGAGCCCATGGCGGGCGGCGAGCCACTTGTTCTCGTCGAGCATCTCGTACGGATAGCTCGACAGCTCCTGGCCGGATTCGAAGTGCTCGGACAGCTCCTTCACCAGCGCCTGCACGAGGGCGGCGAGAGCCAGGGTGTGCTCGAGGCGCGTCTGGGCGTCCATGACCCGGATCTCGACCGTGCCGAAGTTCGGGTGCGGGCGGACGTCGTACCAGAGGTAGGTGTAGTCCTCGATCGCCCCGCTCTCGACCATGAAGTCGACGCGCTTGGAGTAGTCCTGGAAGTCGTCGTAGCGGGGCGGGATCCCCACGCGCGGGAAGGCGCGGAAGATCGGCGTGCGGGTGGAGAGCAGGCCGGTCGGGTCCGCGCGCCAGAACGGGGAGTTGGCCGACAGCGCCAGCAGCAGCGGCACGTGCACGCGCATCCCGTTGGCGATGTGGATCGCCTTGTCCGGGTCGTCGACCCCCACGTGGACGTGCACTCCGAAGATCAGCTCCTGGCGCGCCACGAAGCGCAGCGCGGCGACCAGGTCGCGGTAGCGCGGCCGGGCCACGATCCGCTGGTCCTCCCACATCGCGAACGGGTGGGTGCCCGCGGCGCCGATCGCCAGCCCGTTGTCGCCCGCGGTGCGCTGCGTGAGCCGGCGCAGGTCGCGGAGCTGGGTGCCCGCCTCGCGCGTGTTCTTGCACGGGCTCGTGGCGATCTCGCAGACCGACTCCATCAGCTCCGGCTTGACCTGGCCCTCGGCCTGGGGCATCGCCTCGAGCATCGTCTCGATCGAGTTCTGGAGCTCGAGCGTCTCGGAATCGACGATCATGAGCTCCTCCTCGATCCCAAGCGTGTAGCTCGGGCCGGTGAACCGGTGCTCCATCGCGCGGCATGGTAGGCGCCCGGTCGGTCGGGGGTATCCTCCGCGCCGAACTCCGACCAAGGCAGGTAGCGAAGAGACATGGCACTGGGCTACGACGGCAAGCTGTTCATCCTCGCGTTCGACCACCGCGGGTCGTTCCAGAAGAAGTGGTTCGGGATCGAGGGCGAGCCCAGTCCTGAGGAGGCCGAGAAGATCACGGACTCCAAGCACCTGATCTTCGAGGGGCTGCTGAAGGCGGCCGAGGGCGAGATCGACCCGAGCGTGACCGGCGCCCTCGTGGACGAGCAGTTCGGCGGCAGCGTCCCGCAGGACGCGAAGGGCCGCGGCTTCAAGCTCGCGATGCCGGTCGAGAAGAGCGGCCAGAACGAGTTCGACTTCGAGTACGGCGACGACTTCGGCCAGCACATCCTCGACTTCAACCCGCACTTCTCCAAGGTGCTCGTCCGCTACAACCCCGACGGCGACGCCGAGATGAACCAGGGCCAGCTCGAGCGCCTGAAGCGCCTCTCGGACTGGCTCAAGGAGAACGACCGCAAGTTCCTCTTCGAGCTCCTCGTGCCAGCCGAGGAGGCCCAGCTCGAGCAGGTCGGCGGCGACACCGACCGCTACGACGCCGAGCTGCGCCCGGACCTCATGCGCCGCGCGATCGAGGCGATCCAGGACGCCGGGATCGACGTGGACATCTGGAAGATCGAGGGCGTGGACGAGCGCTCCGACTGCGAGATGCTCGCCCAGACCACGCGCCGCGACGGCCGCGACGGGGTCGTCTGCGTGCTGCTGGGCCGCGGGGCCAACGACGACAAGGTCGACCACTGGCTCACCCAGGCAGCCCCTGTCGAGGGCTTCGTGGGCTTCGCCATCGGGCGCAGCATCTGGGGCGACGCGCTGAAGGGCTTCCTCGACGGCTCGCTCGACCGCGACGCCGCCGCTCGGCAGATCGGCGACAACTACGCCCGCTTCGTCCGGGTCTACCAGGACGCCGAGACCGCCGTCGGCGCCTCCTGAGGCGCGGCTCCCCCGTTTAGGGGGACGGGCGAGGGGATAGGCTTCCGCCGATGCGGATGCGGCAATCGCTCGCGCAGTTCGAGGCGGCCTTCCACGAGGAGACCGCCGAGGAGCGCGCGCACAGGGAGCGCCTCAGGCGCGAGGCGGCGGTCCGCTCGCGGCAGCGGCGCAAGGCTCAGGTGCAGCGCAGCGGGACGTTCCGCTTCGCGATCCTGATGCTGTCGATCCTGGGCACCACGGTCCTGGTGACCGTCGTGATGTTCAGGATGCTCGCGCTCTGGTTCGGCTAGGAGCGGGGCGGGTCAGCCGCCCGAGTCCTTCGAGGACTTGAGCTTGTCGAGCGCCTCGTCGACGGCCTTGCGGTCCTCCTCGGGGGCACTCGAGTCCTGCTGGATCTCGAGGTAGACCTCCTTGCGGAAGACAGGGACGGACCGGGGGGCCTCGATGCCGATCCGGACCTTCTCGCCCATGATCGCCAAGACCGACACCTCGATGTCGTCGCCGATCATAATGCTCTGGTTGCTTTTGCGCGTCAGGACCAGCATGGCGCCTCCCGGCAACCCTAACCGGCGACCCGGTCGCTTGCGAAGTTGACCGTCGCTACTCAAGGAATCCTTTCCCGGAACGTGCAGTGTAGGGCCTATCGCAAGTCCTCGCCAGCCCCCGTCCGACGGGGATCGCCGGGCGCGGCGAACGCCGTTGGTAGGGTTCCGCGCCCGTGGCGCGACGCTCGCTCAAACCGCAGCTGAACCAGATCCGGAGCTGGGTCCAGCAGGGCCGTACCGATGCCTGGATCGCGCACCAGCTCGACGTGAGCGTCGGCGATCTGGTGGCGTTCAAGCGCGAGCACGAGCTCGCTCCGCCCGAGGCCGACCCCGAGGGCGACGGGAGCGCCGGGCCGGCCGCCGACGCGGAGCAGGACCTGCGCGAGCAGGACGAGGCGCTGATCGCGGCGGCGCTGGACGCCGAGCCCGAGGAGCCCGAGGAGGGCGACGGCGACGGCGACGCGGGCGAGGCCGGCGGCGACGACGATCGCCCGCGCAGGCGCCGGGGCCGCCGCGGCGGGCGCGCGCGCCGCGGCCGCAAGCGGGCGCTCGAGGGGACCTTCGACCACGGCGAGGAGGGCTACGGCCTGTGGCTCGACCCCGCCGTGCAGGACGACCCCGTCTACGCCGAGCACTGGGCCGGCCACCGCCCGGTGACCGTGACCGTGGAGCGCGACCAGATCGTGATCCGGCGGGCGGGCGAGGGGGCAGGCGACGGCGAGCCGGGCGAGGGGGCAGGCGACGGCAGGCCGGCCGGCCGCGACGGCGAGCCGGGCGGCGAGTCCGCCGAGCCGGGCGCAGGCCAGCCGGGCGGCGAGTCCGCCGAGCCGGGCGCAGGCGAGCCGGGCGCGGGCGAGCAGGGCGGCGAGTCCGCCCAGCCGGGCGCAGGCGAGCCGGGCGCGGGCGAGCAGGGCGGCGGCGAGCCGGGCGGCGGCGAGCCGGGCGGCGGCGAGCCGGGCGCAGGCGAGCCGCCCGGCGGCGAACCGGACGAGAGCGGCGAATCCACCGGCCCGGACCCGGACGCCTTCGACGCCTAGCGCCGCGCCGCCGCGGCCGCCGAAAACCGAGGAGTCCAAGGACGCAGGGAGCGTGGCGTGCGAATGCACGCGAGCGACCGAGGACGCCGGAATCCGAAGGTTTGCAGCCGCCTACGCGTGCGAATGCACGCGAGCGACCGAGGACGCCGGAACCCGAAGGTTTGCAGCCGCCCCTTAGAAGGGCTGGCGGCGTTGGCCGCCGCCGAAGTCGGAGGCCTCGCGGGCATAGCGCGCGAAGGCCGCGTCGACGGCCACGGCCGGGACCGCGTCGTGGGTCCAGTCCGGCTCGGAGCCGTACATGTCGCTCAGCTCCTGGATCGTGAACTCCGAGCCGAGGCGCCGGCGCAGGCCCTCCAGGACCCGGGCGGCCGCGCGCTCGAGCCGCACGCGCTCCGGCGGCTCCGAGCCGCGGACGCGGCGCTCGCCCTCCTCCCACTGGAAGAGCGCGTTCTCGAGGGCGTAGGACACGCCGCGAAGGTAGCGGGGATCTACGGGGTGACCACGTACGGGCGCTCGTCCCGTCGCGTCATGCCGAGCTTGCGCGCCTCGCGCTCGACCGCGCCCGGGCCGCTGAGCTCGCGCAGCCGCGCCCGCAGGCGCGCGCGCTCCGCCTGGAGCTCGGTGAGCTGCTCCTGGCTGCGCTGCGCAGTGTTGCGCTGCTGGAACCAGTGCGTGACCGGCGGGACGTAGAGCAGCACGATGATCCCGAGCACCCCGAGCAGGGCGATCCGGCCGACGCGCTCCCAGTGGATGCCGCCGCCGCGCCGCGTCTGCGGCGTGGTGCGGCGGCGTGCGGGACCCCGGGGTGCGGCGGCGGCGCGGGCCATCGGCGCGAGCTTCGCCGCTCGCGGCGCGAACCCTCCTAGCCGCGAAAGACCTCCCGCCCCGGGTAGGTCGCGTCGCCGCCCAGGGCCTCCTCGATGCGCAGGAGCTGGTTGTACTTGGCCGTGCGATCCGAGCGAGAGGGCGCGCCGGTCTTGATCTGGCCGCAGCCGGTGGCGACGGCGAGGTCGGCGATCGTCACGTCCTCGGTCTCGCCGGAGCGGTGCGACATCACGGCGGTGTAGCCGGCGTCGTGCGCGGTGCGGACCGCGTCGAGGGTCTCGGTGAGCGTGCCGATCTGGTTGACCTTGATGAGGATCGAGTTGGCGGTTCCCGACTCGATCCCGCGCCGCAGGCGCTCGGTGTTCGTCACGAAGAGGTCGTCGCCGACCAGCTGGATCCGGTCGCCGATCCGGTCGGTCAGCGCCTTCCAGCCGTCCCAGTCCTCCTCGTCCATCCCGTCCTCGATCGAGACGACTGGGTAGCGGGAGGCGATGTCGGCCCAGTAGTCGGCCATCTCGGTGGAGGAGAGCCTGCGGCCCTCGTGCGTGAGGTCGTAGGCGCCCTCCGAGTAGAGCTCGCTGGTCGCGGGGTCCAGGGCGATGAAGACGTCCTCGCCGACCTTGTAGCCAGCCGCCTCGATCCCGTCGGCCAGCATGCCGAGCGCCGCCTCGTTCGAGTCGAGGTCGGGGGCGAAGCCGCCCTCGTCTCCCATCGCCGTCGAGAGGCCGCGGTCGTGCAGGGTGCGCTTGAGCGCGTGGAAGACCTCCACGCCCATCCTCAGGCCGTCGGCGAACGTGGCGGCCCCGGCCGGGACGACCATGAACTCCTGGAAGTCGACGCGGTTGTCGGCGTGCGCGCCGCCGTTGAGCACGTTCATCATCGGCACCGGGAGCACGCGCGCGGCGTCGCCGCCGAGATAGCGCCACAGCGTCAGGCCGTTCTCGCTGGCGGCGGCCTTCGCGGCGGCGAGCGAGACGCCGAGGATCGCGTTGGCGCCGAGGCGGGCCTTGTTGGGCGTGCCGTCGAGCTCGATCATGCGGTTGTCGAGGCCCTGCTGGTCGGCCGCGTTGGCGCCGCGCAGCGCGCCGGCCAGCTCGCCGTTCACGTTCGCGACCGCGCGCGCGACGCCCTTGCCGTCCCACGCGTCCTCGCCGTCGCGCAGCTCGACGGCCTCGAACTCGCCGGTGGAGGCGCCGGAGGGCACGATCGCGCGCCCGGCGGCCCCGGAGTCCAGCGTCAGCTCGACCTCCACGGTCGGGTTGCCGCGGCTGTCGAGTACCTGCCGCGCGTGGATCTGCTCGATCTGGCTCATCGCCCTCCTTCGATCTGACTCCTCATACGGTCGGCGGCGGCGCGGAGCGCGAGCTCCGGGTCCACCCTCAGCTCGCGGGCGAGGGCGACGGCGGCGAGGAGCAGGTCGCCGACGGCGTCGAAGCGCTCGTCGCGGCCCCCGTCCATGATCGCGCCCGGCTCCGTGCCGTCCCCCGGCTCGATCAGCGAAGCGGCCGCGCTGGCGGCCCGCAGGCGCTCGCGGGCGCCCTCCGCGGGCCACTCGCGGCCGGCGCCGCCGGCTCGCCGCAGCAGCTTCCGCGCATACAGCGTCCCGGGCAGCGTCTCGGGCACGTCGCCGAAGATGCCGGCCTCGCGGCCCGCCTCGCCCTGCTTGATCCGGTCCCAGTTGCGCAGGACCTCGGCGGCGCCCTCGACCTCCACGTCCCCGAACACGTGCGGGTGGCGGCGGATCAGCTTGGTGCGGCAGTGGTCGGCCACCTCGGCGAGCCCGCCGGCGCCGCGCTCCTCGAGCAGCAGGGCGAGGAAGTGCACCTGGAAGAGCACGTCGCCGAGCTCGTCGAGCAGCTTGGCGTCGTCGCCGCGCTGGGCCGCGTCCGCCAGCTCGTAGGCCTCCTCGACCGTGTGCGGCACGATCGAGCGCTCGTCCTGCTCGCGATCCCAGGGGCACTCGACCCGCAGGTGGCGGGTCACCTCGTCGAGGCGCCTGACGGCGTCGGCGGCGGCAGCGGCCGCGCCCGAGGCGGGCACAGCGGCCGCGCCCGAGGCGGGCACGCTCGCGGCCGCCTCCGGCCCGGCTTCGCGCGGGGCGTCCGCCACCCGGCCCGGGCTAGCCGCCCGGCGGGACCTGCTGGGGCGGCGCCTGCTGCGGCGGTGCTCCGCCCTGCTGCGGCGGCGCGCCCTGCGGCGGCGCGCCCTGCGGCGGCGCCGCTCCCTGCGGAGGCGCGGCGCCGCCGGGCGGCACCTGGCCCGGCACGCCACCCGGCAGCCCACCCGGAACCTGCGGCTGCGGCTGGCCCGAGTCCTTCGTGGGCGGTCCGCCCTGCGGCTGGTTCTGCTGCTGTTGCTGCTGCTCGTCCGCCGGCTTCGGGCCGTTCTTGCACTGGCTCGTCTTGAAGTCGTCGGCGCAGACGGTCTCGTCGCGGTAGCGCTTCTGGAAGTCCTTGACGAAGTCGTTCAGGGCGTCCTGCTGCTCCTGCGACTTGAGCAGGTTCTTGATCGTCTCGGTGGCCTGCTGGAGGCTCTGCTGCGTGGCGGCGGTGACCTTGGTCACCTCGAAGACGTAGAAGCCGAACTGGGTCTTGACCGGACCCTGGACCTCGCCCTCCTTCGCGCCGAAGATCGCGTCGTCGAAGGCCTTCTCCTGGGTCCCCTTGGTCACGCCGGGGAGCTTGCCGCCCTGCGACTTGGACGCCGTGTCCTCGGAGTACTTCTTCACCACCTCCTTCCAGGCGGTGCCCTTCTTCAGCTCGACGAGCGCCTTCTTCGCGTCGTCCTCCTTCTTGGTCAGCACGACCTGGAGGTCGCGGCTCTCGGGCGTCGAGAAGCGCTGCTTGTTCTCGTTGTAGTAGTCCTCGATCTCCTTCGGGGACGGGTCGCCCTTGCCCTCGACGACCTTCGCCTGAAGCTGGTTGGTGAGGACGGAGAGCTTGACCTGGAAGAGCAGGTCCTGCTCGGTGCGCCCGGAGGACTTGAGGAAGTCCTGGTACTCCTTCTCCTTCGGGAACGCCTGCTTCTTCTGCTCCTCGAAGGTCTTCTTGACCTCCTCGGGCGTGGCGTCGACCCCGCGCTTCTTGGCCTCCTGCTGGAGCCACTCGGCGGAGATCAGGAACTGCATCGTCTGCTCCTTGAGCCCGTCGTACTCCTGCTTGCACTGCGACTTGAGCTGGTCGTCGGGCGGAGGCGCGGCGCCCTGCTGCTGCGGCTGCGCCTTCTTCTTCGCGGCGATGCACTTCGTGAAGCTGGGTGGGTCCGGGACGGACACCGGCGCGGCCTCCTGGCCGGGCTGGCCCTGGGCCTGCTGGCGGGCGGCCGCCTGGAGCCAGTGGTCGAACGCAGCCTTCTCGATCTTCGTGTCGCCGACCTTCGCGACGGCGCCGGCGGGGACGTCGTCGCCACAGCCGGAGGCGGCGACCACGAGGGCCGCGAGCGCGGCGAGGAGAACGGTGAGGCGGAGGGTTCTGAGCATTCGAAGAGTCAAGTAGCCAGGGTTCAAGCGCACCTAAGGCCAGCCGGCGCAAGCCTCCCCCGGTAGGCGCGGGGGCGATCCTAGCGAAAGGCCGCTAGTCCGTCCCGGCCTCGGCGGCCTCCGCGCGGGGCTCCGAAGCCACCCGCAGAATCGCCTCGGCCGCGCCGACCAGCGCGGCGAAGCGCTCGGCCGCTTCGGCGGGCATCCGCACCGCGACCGTGCTGCGGCCCGACTCGTAGATCGCCTCCGGCAGCTCCGCACGCAGCTCCCTGACGGCCGCCGAGTCGAGCTCGACGGGCGAGACGCGCAGCTTGCCGCCGGCGAACCCGACGTCGCGCGCGCCGGCGCGGCCGAGCTTGATTCGCGCGTCCTGGAGCTTGATCAGGTTGCCGAGCGGCTCCGGGATCGGGCCGAAGCGGTCCTCGAGCTCGTCGCGCAGGAGCATCAGCTCGGCCACCTCGCGCGCGCCCGCGACGCGGCGGTGCACCTCGATCTTCGCGGCCTCGTAGGGCACGTAGTCGCCGGGCACGTAGGCGTCGACCGGCACGTCCACGCGGACCGGCTCGGGCGCCTCCTCGGCGGAGTCGCCGGACATCCCCGCCACCGCCTCGTCGAGCATCCCCATGTAGAGCTCGAAGCCGACCGCCGCGACGTGACCGGACTGCTCGCCGCCGAGCAGGTTGCCGGCGCCGCGGATCTCGAGGTCGCGCATCGCGATCTTGAAGCCCGAGCCGAGCTCGGTGTAGTCGGAGAGGGTCGCGAGGCGGGCGGCCGCCTGCTCGGTGAGCGCCGCCGAGCTCGGGTAGAGCAGGTACGCGTAGGCGCGCTCGCGGGAGCGGCCCACGCGCCCACGGATCTGGTAGAGCTGGGCGAGCCCCAGCTGGTCGGCGCGGTCGACGATCAGCGTGTTCGCGGTGGGGATGTCGAGGCCCGACTCGACGATCGTGGTGCAGACGAGCACGTCGGTGTTGCCGCGCAGGAAGTCGAGCATCACCGACTCGAGTGTCTTCTCGTCCATCTGCCCGTGGGCCACGCGCACGCTCGCCTGCGGGCACAGCGCACGCACGCGCTCGGCGGTCTCGTCGATCGT
>DASVWC010000011.1:0-5075 GCA_036389835.1 Thermoleophilaceae bacterium
GTGACCTGCTTCTTCTTGTCCGCGATCTCCTTGAAGCGCTTGAACGCCGTGTTGAGCAGCTGGCCCGTGACCTCGAAGCCGAGCTCGGAGAGCGCCGACTTCAGCGCGTGGCGGCCCGAGTGCTTGCCGAGGACGATCGAGTTCGCCTCGAGGCCGATCGTCGTGGCGTCCATGATCTCGTACGTGGTTCGCTCCTTCAGCACGCCGTCCTGGTGGATGCCCGCCTCGTGCGCGAAGGCGTTGCGCCCGACGATCGCCTTGTTGGGCTGAACCGCGTAGCCGGTCAGGCGCGACACGAGCCGTGAGGTGCGCGCGATCTCGCGCGTGTCGATCCCCGTCCACAGCCCCAGGCTCGACTCGCGCGTGCGCACGAGCATCACGATCTCCTCGAGCGACGCGTTGCCGGCCCGCTCGCCGATCCCGTTGATCGCGCACTCGACCTGACGGCAGCCCGCGGTCACCCCGGCGAGCGAGTTCGCCACGGCTAGGCCGAGGTCGTTGTGGCAGTGCACCGAGACGACGACGTCGCGCAGGTCCGGCACGAGCCGGTAGAGCTCCTCGAACATCGCGGCGTACTCGTGCGGCATCGTGTAGCCGACGGTGTCCGGCACGTTGATCGTGGTCGCGCCCTCGTCGATCGCGATCTGGATCACCTCGGCCATGAACTCGACGTCGGAGCGCGAGCCGTCCTCCGGGGAGAACTCCACGTCGTCGGTGTACTCGCGAGCGTGGGCGACCGCGGCGCGCGCCTGGCCCTTCACGTCCTCGCGCGTGGTCTGGAGCTTGCGCTCGATGTGGATGTCGCTCGTGGCGATGAAGGTGTGGATGCGCGGGCGCTCGGAGTCCTTGATCGCGTTCCACGCCGCGTCGATGTCCTGGAACGACGTGCGCGCGAGCCCGCATATGACCGGGCCCTGCACCTCGCGCGCGATCGCCTCGACCGCCTCGAAGTCGCCCGGCGAGGTGATCGGGAAGCCGGCCTCGATGACGTCCACGCCGAGCCGCGCGAGCTGGTGCGCGATCTCGACCTTCTCCTGCCTGTTCAGCGAGATGCCCGGCGACTGCTCCCCGTCGCGCAGAGTCGTGTCGAAGATCCGGACCCGGTCCTCGTCACGTCTCGTATGGCCGCCTACGTCGCTCTCCATGTCGTTTCCTTTCAGTGCTCCGCTTCGTTCTCCTGTGGTCTGCGGCTACGCGGCCGCCACGCGCTATTCCCCCCGAGGGGGGAGGAGGAGAAGTCGAAGCGAGAGCAGGTACGACATCGGTGCGCTCACTCTACAGCCTGACGAGCGCTCAGAGGCTCACTGCGCGGCCGTCGTGGAAGCCGTCGTTGCGCACGATCGCGCGCAGCAGCTCCTCGGGCACGGCGCTGTCGGTGGTGAGCACCATCACGGCCTCGCCGCCGGGTCCGCCGTCGTCGTCGTCGGGGTCGCGCCCGACCGCGGCCGAGATCACGTTCACGTCGGCGGCGCCCAGCGCCGACCCGACGCGCCCGATCATGCCCGGCAGGTCCGCGTAGCGGAAGACCGCCAGGTGGTCCTCGAGCTGGACGTTGAAGCGCGAGCCCCAGGCCTCGAGCAGGTGGCCGCGGTGCCGGCGCCCGAGCGTGGTGCCGACCACGCGGGTCCTGGTCCCGCCGCTGACCACGCTGATCCGCACGAGGTCGGTGAAGTCGCGCGCGGCCGGCCGCTTGGTCTCCGCCACGTCGATGCCGCGCTCCTCGGCCAGCGCCGGCGCGTTCACGTCGTTGACCGGCTCCTCGGTCTTGCCTCCGAGTACGCCCTTCAGCACCTGCACGGTGAGCAGGCGCGTGTCGCGCTCGGCGATCCCGCCTAGGTACTCGGCCTCGATCGCGTCGATCGAGCCGCCCTCGGCCAGCGCCGCGGCAATCGAGCCCAGGTTCTTGGCGAGCGGCAGGAACGGGCCGAGCTCCTCGAGGTCCTCGGGCCGCACGGCCGGCATGTTCACCGCGCTCGTGACCACGCCGCCGGTGAGCGCCGCGACCACCTGCTCGGCGGCCTGGAAGCCGGCGCGGTCGGTCGCCTCCGCGGTCGAGGCGCCGAGGTGCGGCGTGACGATCACGTTCGGGTATCCGAACAGGGGGTGCTCGGTGATCGGCTCCTCCTGGAACACGTCGAGCGCGGCGCCGGCGACCTTGCCCGAGTCGAGCGCCTCCTTGAGGTCGGCGTCCACGAGCAGCGGGCCGCGGGCCACGTTCAGCACCCGCACGCCGTCCTTCATCTTCGCGAACGCCTCGGCGTTCAGCCAGCCCTCGGTGTCGGGCGTCTTCGGCAGGTGGATCGTGACGAAGTCGGCCGCCGCGTAGAGCTCGTCGGAGCTCTCGGCACGCTCGACGCCCAGGTCGCGGAAGCGCTCCTCGGATACGAACAGGTCGAAGGCGACCACGTGCATGCCGAACCCGCGCGCGCGCTGGGCGACGAGCTGGCCGATGCGGCCGAACCCGAGGATGCCGAGCGTCTTCTCGTAGAGCTCCACCCCGCTGAACTTGGAGCGCTCCCACTTCCCGCCGGTCAGCGAGGCGTGTGCCTGCGGCACGTTGCGGGCGAGCGCGAGCAGGAGCGCCATCGTGTGCTCGGCGGCGGTGATGACGTTCGACTGCGGCGCGTTGGCGACCACGATCCCGCGCTTGGTGGCCGCGTCCACGTCCACGTTGTCCACGCCGACCCCCGCGCGCCCCACCGCGCGCAGCCGCTCGGCCCTGGCGATCAGGTCGGCGGTCAGCTTGGTGGCGGACCGGATCAGCAGGCCGTCGTACTCGCCGATGCGCTCGCCGAGCTCGCCGTCGGCCCAGTCCACGCCGAGATCGACCTCGAAGCCGGCCCCGCGCAGCAGCTCGATGCCGGACTCGCCGATCTGCTCCTTGACGAGGACGCGGGCCGCGTCGTTCACGCGGCGACGGGCACGCCGGCCGCGAGGAAGACGCCCTGCGCGGCGCCGACCCCCGCGCCGAGCTCGAAGTCGTGCCCCAGCTCGCGCAGCGTCATCTCGAAGGCCGCGAGCGTGGTGAGGATGTCGAAGGCCCCGAAGTAGCCGCAGTGCGCGATCCGCGCGATCTTGCCCTTGAGCTGACCCTGACCGCCGGCGATCGTGATGCCGTACTTGTCGCGCATCGTCTTCGGCACCTTCGCGCCGTCGATCGCCTCGGGGAGCTTGATGGCGGTGACGACGTTCGAGTTCTCGTCCTCGGGGCCGAACAGCTCGAGGTTGAGCGCGCGGGCGGCCGCGCGGGTGGCGTCGCCGAGCAGGCGATGGCGCTCAAAGACCTGCTCGATCCCCTCCTCCTCGATCATCCCGAGCGCGACGTCTAGGGCCACGAACAGGGTGACCGCGGGCGTGAACGGGCTGTCCGGCGGATCCTTGCGCTGGCCCTTGGCGGTCTTCTGCCAGTCGAAGTAGTGACGGCGGCCGGGGATCGAGGCGGCGTGCTCGAGGGCGGCCTCGCCGACGCTCGCGAACGCGAGCCCGGGCGGGCACATGAGCGCCTTCTGCGAGCCGGCGACCACCACGTCGGTGCCCCACTCGTCCTGGCGCATCGGGACGGCGCCCAGCCCCGAGACCGCGTCCACCGCGATCAGCGCTCCGGCGGCGTGGGCGACCTCGGTGAGCGCCTGGACGTCGTTGACGACGCCCGTGGAGGTCTCCGACAGCGTCGTGAAGACGACCTTCACGCCGTCGGCCTCCGCGAGCCTGCGCTCGAGCTCGGCGGGCTCGACCCTGTTGCCCCAGCCGGCGTCCCAGTGGATCGTCTCGGCGCCGAAGTCGGCGCACAGCTCGGCCCAGCGCTCGCCGAACTTGCCGCACGAGGCCACCAGCGCGGGACGGCCGGGCTCGACGAGGTTGGCCACCGCGGACTCCATCGCGCCCGAGCCCGAGGCCGCGAAGGTGAGCACGTCGTTGCCGGTCAGGAAGACTCCCTTGAGCCGCTCGAGCACGCGCGCGTACACCTCGATGAACGCCGGTGCGCGGTGGTAGAGGATCGGCTCCGCCATCGCGTTCGAGACCTCCGGCGGGATCGGGGTCGGCCCGGCGGTCATGACGTAGCGCTTGATGTACGGGTTGGCCATGCGAAGGGCGAGAATACCGAGGCGGGTGGGCCGGCCCTCAGCGCGGCTCGCTCGTGTCCAGGTCGTCGATCCAGTCGGGGCCGGACGCGATGACCAGCACGAACGCGAGGATCACGAGCGCGGCCAGGACGGCTCCGACGATCCCGAGCCAGAAGCCCCACTTGGCGAGGTCCTCGTTCTTGGTGGTCTCGCCGCGCTCGACCTTCTTGATCCCGTTGCGCGAAACGAAGATCGCCGCGATCGAGACGGCGAGGTTGAGCGGCGAGAGGAAGCCGAAGAACATCACCAGGGTCGCGATCGAGCCGAGCGACATGATGAAGCCGGCGATCGCGTTGGTGTTGTCGGGCTCGGCCTGCTTCCAGTAGTAGGTCGAGGCCCACGGCGACGGCTGCTGGTAGGGCGACGGCTGCTGGTACGGGTACTGCTGCCCGTACTGGCCCCACTGCGGCGACTGCTGGTACTGGGGCTGGCCGTAGGGCGGCGGGCTTCCGGCCGGCGGCGGGCCGCCCGGTGGCGCTCCGCCCTGCCCTCCGGGCGCGCCGCCGCCGGGCGCCGCTCCCCCCGGGTTCTCCGGAGGCAGCCAGCCGCCCGGCGGCGGTGTGCCCTGAGGTTCGTCAGGCATCGGCGCGAGTCAGCGCCGCGCGCGGGCTAGCCCTGCGGCTGCCTGACGGCGATCTCGTTGAACTGGTCCTGGTGCCACTTGAACCCGTAGCCCAGGAGGAACATCCTCCCGACGCTGCCCCAGAAGTTGGCCGTCGGCTGAACGCCGGCCATCTGCTGCGCCTCGCGGATGCGCCCGTTGAAGCTGGCCCAGGCGATGAACGGCGGAACCAGGATGAACCACCCGATCGTGATCGCCGCGAGCGACGAGCCCGCGTTGTAGTCGATCCGGCCGCCCGACCACTCCTGGATCTCCTTGTTGGCCCGGTGGAACCAGAACAGGGAGTAGAACGGGACGAAGTAGCAGAGCAGCCACTCGACGACCGACTC
>DASVWC010000012.1:0-47102 GCA_036389835.1 Thermoleophilaceae bacterium
CGAACCCATCACCATCAGAGGAGGCGGATCGTGAACGACCTCGCTCGTGTAGTCGAGGCCCTGCTGTTCCTGTCCGCCGATCCGCTGCCGGTCGAAGCGCTGGCGGACGCGTGCGAGGTCTCCGAGGGCGAGGTCGTGGAGGCGTTGGCGCGGCTGCGCGAGCACTACGCCGAGGGCTACCGCGGCGTCGTGCTGCGCGAGGTGGCCGGCGGATTCACGCTGGCTACCGATCCGGTGGCGGAGCGGGCGGCCCGGCGGCTGCTGGCCAAACCGCGCACGCCGCCGCTCACGCAGGCCCAGGCCGAGTGCCTGGCGATCGTGGCCTACCTGCAGCCGGTGTCGCGGCCCGAGATCGCGCGCATCCGGGGCGTGGCCTCCGAGTCCGCGGTGGGCACGCTGCTCGAGCGCGGGCTGATCGAGGAGGCCGGCCGCTCGCAGTTCGGCGCGATCCTCTACCGCACCACCGAGCTCTTCCAGCGCCTCTTCGGCCTCAGCGGGCTCGACGCGCTGCCCGACCCGGCGCGGTTCGACCCGACGCCGGAGGAGGAGGGCGAGCTGCGCGAGCGGCTGCTCGCGGCCGGCGACCAGCGGTCGGCCTGACCCGGCCGGCTGACGCGAGCCGCGCGGCATGCCCAGCTTCCGCGAGCAGGTCGAGATGCTCGAGAGCTGGCGCCGCTTCCCCGGCGTCGAGCGGCTCGCGGACGACCGCGTCGCGCTCACCTTCGACGACGGCCCCGATCCGGACGCCACGCCGGCGATCCTCGACGCGCTCGACGCCGCCGGCGCGAAGGCGACCTTCTTCGTGGTGGGCGAGCAGCTCATGCGCCACCACGCGATCGCGCGCGCGGCCCGCGCCCGCGGCCACGAGCTCGCGCTCCACGGCGCCACGCACCCGCACCTCGAGCGGCTGAGCCCCGCCGCGGCGCGCGACGAGATCGCCCGCGGCGTCGGCGCCTTCGAGGCGGCCGTCGGCGAGCGGCCGGCGCTCTTCCGCCCGCCCTACGGGCGCTTCGGCGAGCACGCCTTCGCGGCGTGCCGCAGGTTCGACCTCACGCCGGTCTACTGGTCGGCCTGGGGCGGCGACTGGGACCCGCTGCCGGCCGAGCGCATCGCCGAGCTCGCGGCCCGCGACCTGAGCGCCGGGGCGATCGTGCTGCTCCACGACTCGGCCCGCTACGCCACGCGCGCGAGCGCCGCGCCCACCGCGGCGGCCGTGGCTCCGATCGCCGCCGCGGCGGCCGAGGCCGGCCTCGCCATCGGTCCGGTGGCCGGACCCCCTTACGGGGGATAAGCCCCCGCCCAGCCGTGGGTACGCGCCCGTGGGCTCAATACCCAGCGCGAGCGCGCCGATAGGGCCTTTAGGAGTCACACGAGAGGCTCCGAAACGGGCGCGTAGAGCCCGTTCGAGCAAGGACGAACCAGACGGGACCGACCGAAAAGCACCCCGTGGAAGCCGCCACGAGCCCCAAGTCACGCAGGTTCCTGCGGGCGACCCAGGTCGCCTCGGTCCTCGCTCTGGCCGCCTACGTGCTGCACGTCAGCGCCGGGCTCGGCGGAGCGAGCCTCGAGTCGTTCTTCAGCGACTACCTCTACAACGGGCTGGTCCTGGTCGCCGCGGCGTCGTGCATCCTGCGCGCGGTCCGGGTGCGCGAGCAGCGCGGCCCGTGGGGCCTGCTCGGAGCAGCCCTGCTCACCTGGGCCGCGGCCGAGATCTACAACAGCTTCCACCTGTCGAAGCTCGAGGAGCCGCCGTACCCGTCCCTGAGCGACGCGCTCTGGCTCTCGTTCTACCCGGCCAGCTACGCCGCGCTGGCGCTGCTCGTCCGCGCTCGGATGCGCGAGGCGCGCGCCAGCCTCTGGCTCGATGGCCTCGTCGCCGCGCTCGCGGTGTCGGCGCTCGGCGAGGTCACGATCTTCAGCCCGATGGCGCAGGCCAGCAACCAGGACGGCCTGGCCACGCCGATCCAGGTCGCCACCGACCTCGCCTACCCGATCGGCGACATGCTGATGCTCTCGCTGGTCATGGGCGTGTTCGCCCTCACCGCCTGGCGCCCCGGCCGGGCGTGGACGATGATCGGCCTCGGCCTGACGGCGATGGCCGTCGCCGACTCGATCTACGCCTACCAGGCCTCGCAGGGCAGCTACATCGAGGGAACGCTCCTCGACGCGATGTGGCCGGCCGCCACGCTGCTCGTCGGCTTCGCCGCCTGGGAGCCGAGCCGCAGCAAGGACGAGATCCACCTCGGCGGCTGGCGTATCCTGGTCCTCCCGGTGCTGTTCGCGCTGCCATCGCTCGGGGTGCTCGTCTACGACCACTGGATGCCGGTCGACGCCGCGGCGATCCTGCTCGCCGCGATCTGCATGGTCGCGGTGATCGTGCGCACCGCGATGACCTTCGGCGAGAACATGCGGATGCTCTCGAACAGCCGCCACGAGGCGATGACCGACGCGCTCACGGGGCTCGGCAACCGCCGGCGGCTGATGTCGGACCTGCACGACGAGCTGGAGCTGGCGTCGAGCGCCGCCCCGCGCGCCCTCGCGCTGTTCGACCTCGACGGCTTCAAGCGCTACAACGACAACTTCGGCCACCCGGCGGGCGACGCGCTGCTCGCTCGCCTCGGCCGCAACCTCGCCGCCGCCGTCGCGCCGGCCGGGCGCGCCTACCGTCTCGGCGGCGACGAGTTCTGCGTGCTCGCGGTGGGCGACGAGGTCGCGGCCGCCGCGGTCATCGCCGCGGCCAGCCAGGCGCTCAGCGAGCAGGGGCAGGGCTTCGTCGTCACGGCCTCGCACGGGCTCGTGCTGCTCCCGCTCGAGACCGACGACGCCGCCGCGGCGATGCAGATCGCCGACCAGCGCCTCTACGGGCACAAGGGCTCGCGCCGCAGCAGCGCGGTGGGCCAGCAGACGAGCGACGTGCTGCTCCAGGCCCTCCACGCCCGCAAGCCCGACCTCAGCGAGCACCTGCGCGAGGTGGCCCAGGTCGCCCTCGTGGTCGGCCGCCGCCTGCGCCTCACGCCCGAGGCGCTCGACGAGATGGCCCGCGCCGCGGAGCTGCACGACATCGGCAAGATGGCGGTGCCGGACGAGATCCTCAACAAGCCCGGCCCGCTCGACCCCGGCGAGCTCGAGTTCGTGCGCAAGCACACCATCGTCGGCGAGCGGATCCTCGCGGCCGCCCCGGCGCTCGAGGACGTGGCCAAGCTGGTCCGCTCGAGCCACGAGAGCTACGACGGCAGCGGCTACCCGGACGGGCTCGTGGGCGATCAGATCCCGCTCGCCTCGCGGATCATCGCCGTCTGCGACGCCTTCCACGCGATGACCGAGGAGCGCCCCTACCAGCCCGCGATGACGCCGCAGGAGGCGATGGCCGAGTTGCGCCGCTGCAAGGACACGCGGTTCGACCCAGACGTGGTCGACGCGATCTGCGATGAGATCGAGGCAGGGCGGATCCCGCCGCCGGTCGAGCGGGTCGAGGCGGAGCTGGCTCCGGTCGTCAGCCCCGCGCCCGCCTGACCCCCCGTTGGACGCCTATTCGAGCGCGCCCCGCGCGCACCCTGCCGATACGACCGCATGACTCGAACCCCGCGCCTCCTGCTCACCTCGCTCCTCGCCCTGCTGGCCGTCCCGGCCGGTGCCTCGGCCGCGACCGTGAGCGCGGCCGACGGCAAGCTCACCTACACCGCCGCGTCGGGGGAGGCGAACCACCTCACCGTCTCCAACGCGAGCGGCCTGATCCGCTTCGACGACACCGGCGTCAGCGCGATGACGGCGGGGAGCGGCTGCACGTCGAAGGGCGCCCAGCGGGTCGACTGCTCGCCGATCGCCGTCGCGGGCGTGACCGCCGACCTCGGCGACGGCAACGACTGGCTCTCCGGCCAGGTGCTGCTGCCGTTCGGCGTCTACGGCGGCCTCGGCAACGACCAGATCGCGATCTTCGCCGGCAACGACGTGATCGACGCCGGCCCGGGCGCCGACTCGATCGACGCCGGCTGGGGCGACGACACGATCGACGGCGGCGACGGCGCCGACACGATCAGCGGCGGCTACGGGGACGACATGGTCGTCTACGCGAGCCGCACGGCGGGCGTCAGCGTCAGCCTCGACGACGTCGCCAACGACGGCGCGGCCGGCGAGGGCGACAACGTCCGGCCGACGATCGACGACGTGGTCGGCGGCGCCGGCGACGACGCGCTCACGGGCGACGCCGGCGGCAACTCGCTGACCGGCGGCGCGGGCGCCGACACGCTCGACGGCGGCGGCGGCGCGGACGTGCTCGACGGCGGCGCAGGGACCGACTCCTTCTCCGGCGGCGCCGGCATCGACAGCCTGCTGGCGCGCGACGGGGCGGCCGAGTCGCTCGCGTGCGGCACGGAAGCCGACGTCGCCGAGGCCGACCAGGACGACGCGACCGACGCCGACTGCGAGCTCGTCAACCGCGACGAGGCGCCGCAGGTGCCGGCCCTCCCGGTCGATCCCGTGGTCCCGCCGGTCGAGGTGCCCGTCCTCCCGCCGTCGCCGACCGGCGGCACGGGCAGCGTCATCCAGCCCCCGGTCGCCACGATCTCGGCCAGCCCGATCGCGGTCAGCAGCTCCGGCGTGGCGCCGGTCCGCGTGAAGTGCCCGAGCGAGGCCTTCGAGGGCTGCGCCGGCGCGATCCTGATGGAGGCGCTGGACGTCGCCGGCTCGAGGGGCGGGAAGCTCGACGTCCGGTCCGCGCGGCGCCGCAAGCCGAAGCCGAAGAAGAAGAAGACCAGGCTCGGCGGCCGTCGCTTCAAGGTCGCCGCCGGCCAGGGCGCGACCGTCCCGGTGCGGCTCGACCGCCGCGCGTGGCGCAAGTTCAAGAACAGGAAGCGCGTGAAGGTGCAGATCACCGTGACGATGGAGAACGCCGCCGGCACGACCACCACCACGCAGACGGTCGACCTCAAGCCGCCCCCCGCGCGCAGGCGGTAGGCGCTAGGCGGAGGCGACCGCGAGCTGGCCGCAGGCCGCCTCGATGTCGCGGCCGCGGGTGAGCCGGACGGTCGCGCGCAGGCCGCGCTCCTCGAGCGCGGCCCGGAAGGCGTCGATCGCCGCGCGCGACGAGCCGCGCAGGTCCGGGCTCGTCGGGTTGTACGGGATCAGGTTGACCTTGAACGCCTGGCGCGGCTCGAGCACGTCGGCGAGCGCCATCGCCTGCTCGTAGCGGTCGTTGACGCCGTCGAGCATGAGGTACTCCACGAAGACCGGCTGGCGGCGGGCGCGCGACCAGCGCAGGCAGGCCTCCAGCACTTCGGAGAGGGCGTAGCGGTCGTTGACCGGCATCAGCTCGGAGCGCAGCGCCTCGTCGGCGGCGTGCAGCGAGAGCGCGAGGCGCACCGGCGGGCCCTCCTCGGTGAGGCGCTCGATGCCGGGGATCCAGCCCACGGTCGAGATCGCGGTGCGGCGGGGAGCGATGCCGAGGCCGGGGAGGCGCTCGCAGGCGGCGAGCACCGCGTCGAGGTTCATCAGCGGCTCGCCCATCCCCATGAACACCGCGTGGTCGACCGGCTCGATCCGGCGGAAGTGCAGCGCCTGGTCGAGGATCTCGGACTCGGTGAGGTTGCGGGCGAACCTCATCCGGCCGGTCGCGCAGAACGTGCAGGTCAGCGCGCAGCCGACCTGGCTCGAGAGGCAGAGCGAGCGGCGCCCGTCGCGGTAGCGCATCAGCACGCCCTCGATCGCGCGCCCGTCGCCGGTGCGGAACAGCGCCTTCTCGGTCCCGTCGCGCGAACGCGCCTCGCGCTCGACGGCGAGGGTCGAGAGCGGCACCTCGGCCGCGAGCCGCTCGCGCAGCGCGGCGGGCAGGTTGGTCATCTCGGCGTAGGAGCCGGCGCCGCGGGCGGCCCACTCCCAGACCTGCGTGGCGCGGAAGGCGGGCTCGCCGGCCGCCGCGAGCGTGGTCTCGAGCAGCTTCAGGTCCACGGCCCGAGTGTGGCAGCCTCAGGCGCGTGCGCCTCGCCAAGTACCTGGCCCACGCGGGGGTCGCCTCGCGCCGGGCGGCGGAGAAGCTGATCGTCTCCGGGCGGGTGAGCGTGGAGGGCGAGGTCGTGACCGACCCGGCCCGCGACGTGGACGACTCGCTCGTGGTGGCGGTCGACCACGAGCCGGTCCGCGCCGAGCGGCCGGTCGTCTACGCGGTGAACAAGCCGAAGGGCGTGGTCTCGACCGCCGCCGACACGCACGGCCGGCCGACGGTCGTGGAGCTGGTGCCGGCCGAGTCGCGCCGCCTCTACCCGGTCGGGCGCCTCGACGCCGACTCGACCGGCCTCCTGCTGCTGACCAACGACGGCGAGCTGGCCAACCTGCTCACCCACCCGCGCTACGGGGTCGAGAAGGTCTACCGCGCGCGGGTCACGCCGAACCTCCGCCCGCGCGCGCTCGACGCCCTGCGGGAGGGCGTGCGGCTCGAGGACGGGCCCGCGCGCCCCGTGCGGGTCCGGCAGGTGTCCGCGCAGGTGCTCGAGATCGCGCTGCGGGAGGGGCGCAAGCGGCAGGTCCGCCGGATGTGCGAGGCGGCCGGCCACCGGGTCGTGGAGCTGGAGCGAGTGCGGTTCGGGCCGCTGCGGCTGGGGTCGCTCGCTCCGGGCGCCTACCGGCGGCTGCGGCCGGACGAAGTGGAGGAGCTGCGCGGGGCGGCTGCTTCAATCCCCCGACCGTGAAGCTGCGAGCCATACGAGGCGCGATCACCGTCGCCGGGAACGACCGCGAGGCGATCCTCGACGGGACCGAGGAGCTGGTCCGCGAGCTGATGCAGCGCAACTCGCTCGACGCCGGGCAGATGGTGAGCTGCATCTTCACCTGCACCGGCGACCTCGACGCCGCGTTCCCGGCCGAGGCCGCTCGCAACGTGGGCCTGAGCGCCGTGCCGCTGCTCTGCGCGCAGGAGATCGACGTGCCGGGATCGCTGCCGCGCGTGATCCGGCTGATGGTCCACTGCTACGCCGACGACGCGGCTCCTCCCCAGCACGTCTACCTGCGCGAGGCGACCGCGCTGCGGCGCGACCTCGAGGGGGCCCAGTGAGCCTCGAGTTCAACGCCCGGCTCGCGGCGATCCCGTCCTACCCGGCGGCGCAGACCTACGAGTACGGCGGCGAGCTGGTCAAGCTCGCCTCGAACGAGTCCCCGTGGGCGCCGCACGAGGCCGTGGTCGAGGCGATCCAGGCAGCGCTCGGCAGCCTCAACCGCTACCCGGACCCCGAGAAGGGGCTGCTGCGCAAGGCGCTGGCGGACCGGCTCGAGACCGTGCCGGGGCGCGTGGCCGTGGGCAACGGCTCCTGCGAGCTCCTGCTCGCCGCGGGCGAGGCGCTGCTCGAGCCGGGCGCGGAGATCGTGTACGCGTGGCCGTCGTTCTCGATGTACCCGCACCTGGCGGCGGCCAGCGGGGCGCGCGCGCTCGCCGTGCCGCTCGACTCCGAGGGCCGCCACGACCTCGACGCGATGGCCCGCGAGGTCACGGCCGCCACGCGCCTCGTGCTCGTCTGCAACCCGAACAACCCGACCGCCACCGCGCTGCCGATCGACGCGATCGACGCGTTCGTGGGCTCCCTGCCGCGCCACGTCGCCGTGATCCTCGACGAGGCCTACGTGGAGTTCTCCACGATGCAGGACCCGGACGAGTCGCTGCCGCTGATCGACCGGCACCCGAACCTGGTGCTGCTGCGCACCTTCTCGAAGGTCTACGGCCTGTGCGGGCTGCGGGTCGGGTACGGCCTGTGCGGCTCGGAGTCGTTCCGCGACGCCGTGGACCGGGTGCGGCAGCCGTTCTCGGTCAACGCCCTTGCCCAGGCGGCCGCCGTGGAGGCGCTGCGCCACCAGGACGAGGTCGAGCGCCGGGTCGAGCGCACGGCGATCGAGCGCCTGCACGTGGAGGACGAGCTCGAGGGGCGCGGGGTCTGGACCAGCGACTCACAGGCCAACTTCTCGTGGCTCGCGCTGGGCGACCGCGACGAGGCCGCCGTCCTGGGCGAGCTGGCCGCGCGCGGGGTGATCGTGCGCGGCGGCGCGGCGCTGGGCGCCGAGGGCCACGCCCGCGTTACCTACGGCACGCGGGCGGAGAACGACCGCTTCCTCGCCGCGCTCGACGACGCGCTGGCCGCGGCGCCGCCGGCCGCTTGAGCGCCGCCGGCCGCTTGACGCGAGGTGGGCTCTCCAAGTTGCGATATGCGCAACAAATAGAGCCCACCTCGCTGGCGTTGGCCTCAACACCCTGGGCAGCGGCGCCGATACGTGGTAAAAGAGAGACCGCGAATGCTTCGCACCGGCACGTCATCCGTCATCGAGAGCGCCCCCGGCGCCGCTTGGCGTGCCTATCTCTGGACCTGGCGATTTAGCTAGGCGTCCGGCCGCGCTCGCCCGCACGAGGGGCGCGAGACCGAGTTCAGCTCCCCGCCGGACGCCGCAGTCCCTCCGGCCCGCAACGGGCCCGCGCCGTACCAGAACTAGGATTTCCACCTCGAGCTTCGAAAGCAGGTCCAGATGATGATCGTCATGAAAGAGGGAGCGACGGCCGAAGAGGTCGAGTCGGTCGTAGCCCACGTCAGGAAGGCCGGCGCCACGCCGCACGTGTCGCGCGGCGAGATACACACCGTGGTGGGCGCCATCGCCGACCACGAGCACGTCGCGAACCTGGAGGTCGACGGCCTTCCGGGCGTTGACCACGTCGTCCCGATCACCCGGCCGTACAAGCTGGCGTCGCTCCAGTTCCGCAAGGAGGAGCCGTCGGTGCTCGACATCGGCGGGCGCAAGATCGGCGGACCCAACTTCATGACGATCGCGGGGCCGTGCACGGTCGAGTCGCGCGAGCAGATGATGGAGGCCGCGCGGGTGGTCAAGGATGCCGGCGCCCAGCTCCTGCGCGGCGGCGCCTACAAGCCGCGCACCTCGCCGTACTCCTTCCAGGGGCTCGGCGACGAGGGCCTGCGCCTGCTCCGGGAGGCCAAGGACGAGACCGGCCTGCCGATCGTCACCGAGATGATGGACGTGCGCGACCTCGAGCCGGTGCTCGAGGTGGCCGACGTGATCCAGCTCGGCGCGCGCAACATGCAGAACTACACGCTGCTCACCGAGGTCGGCCGCTCGGGCGTGCCGGTCCTCCTCAAGCGGGGCCTCTCGGCCACGCTCGACGAGTTCCTCATGTCGGCGGAGTACATCCTCAAGGAGGGGAACGAGAACGTGATCCTCTGCGAGCGCGGAATCCGAACCTTCGAGACCGCGTACCGCTTCACGCTCGACCTGATGGCGGTCCCGGTGCTCAAGGAGATGACCCACCTGCCGGTGATGATCGACCCGAGCCACGCGGCCGGGAAGCGCTCGCTCGTGCCGGCGCTCTCGTACGCGGCGGCCGCGGCCGGCGCCGACGGGATCATCGTGGAGATCCACCCGGACCCCGAGGAGGCGATCTGCGACGGGCCCCAGGCGCTCGTGGCGGACGACTTCCCGGAGTACCTGCGCAAGCTCGAGGCGGCCGCGGCGCTCGCGGGCAAGGAGCCGGTACGCGTCTAGCGATCCTCGGGGTCGGCCTGATCGGCGGCTCGATCGGGCTGGCCGCGCGCGGGCAGGGACACGAGGTCGTGGGCTGGGACCCTGACCCGGACGTCCTGCGGCGGGCGACCGAGCTCGAAGCCATAGGTGCCGCCGCCGGTTCGGTGGCGGAGGCGGTGGCCGGCGCGGAGACCTGCTTCGCCTGCGCCCCGGTCGGGGCGCTGCCGGGGCTGATAGCGGACGTGCTCGAGGCGGCGCCCGCGGACACGGCGGTCACCGACGTCGGCTCCACGAAGCGCGTCGTGAGCGCGATCGACGACGAGCGCTTCATCGGCGGCCACCCGATCGCCGGGGCCGAGACCGCCGGGGTGGAGAACGCCCGCGCCACGCTGTTTCGCGACGCCACCTGGTACCTCACGCCGGGCGAGCGCTCGAGCGGCGTCCTCTACGAGCGCCTCCACTCGCTGCTCGCGAGCTTCGGCGCCATGCCGGTGGCCATCGACGCCGAGACGCACGACCGCCTGCTGGCGGCCGTCAGCCACGTGCCGCACGTGATCGCGAACGTGCTCGTCACGCAGGTCGCCGACCGGCTGCGCGCGCAGGGCGAGGCGCTGCCGCGCGTGGGCCCGAGCTTCCGCGACGTGACCCGGGTGGCCGGCGCGAACTCCGCCATCTGGATGGACATCTACGAGACGAACGCCGACGCGATCGCCGACGAGCTGAGCGCGCTGGCGGAGGGACTGTCCGACGTGGCCGGCCGGCTGCGCGACCGCGAGGCGCTGGCGGCGTGGAACGAGCAGGCCTCGGCGGACCGCCGCCGCCTGCTCGAGGCGGGCCTGGCCGGCGGTCCGGTCGAGGAGCTCCAGGTGTCCGTGCCGAACAGCCCGGGTATCGTCGCGCAGGTGGCACTGGCACTCGGCCGAGGCGGAGTCAACATCGCGGACATGGCGCTCGCGCCCGCGCCGGACAACCGCTCCGGGGCGATCACCCTGTGGGTGACCGGAGAGCGCGCCGGGCAACGCGCGGCCGAGCTGATCGAGAGCCTCGGCTTCCACGTCGCCGAGGTGCGGTGACTCGCTTCGAGCCGGCCGGGCCGCTGCGCGGGCGCGTCGTCCCCCCGGCCGACAAGTCGATCTCCCACCGCGCCGCGCTGTTCGCCGCCATGAGCGACGAGCCGGTCACGATCCGCAACTACCTCGCCGCCGAGGACACCCTCTCGACCCTGAACGCGGTACGCGCGCTGGGCGCGGCGGTGGAGATGGACCCCGCGACCGCCGGCGGCACCCAGCCGGCCGGCGCCGACGAGGGCCTCACCGTGCTCGTCCGCGGCGTGGGCCTCGGCACGGCGGCGCCCACGACCGGGGGCATGCTCGACGTCGGCAACGCCGGCACGCTTCTGCGCATCCTGCCCGGCTGGCTGGCCGGGCAGCCCGGCGGCGTCTGGACGCTCGACGGCGACGAGTCGATCCGCCGCCGGCCGGTCGGGCGGGTGGTGGAGCCGCTGCGCCTGATGGGCGCGCGCATCGAGGCGCGCGAGGACCGCTTCACCCCGCTGACGATCGAGGGACGGCCGCTCGAGGCGATCGACTACGAGCTGCCGGTGGCGAGCGCTCAGGTGAAGTCGTGCCTGCTGATCGCCGGCCTGCTCGCGGAGGGGGAGACGACGCTCACCGAGCCGGCGCGCAGCCGCGACCACACCGAGCGCATCCTCTGCCGCGCCCGGGCGCCGTTCGCGCGCGAGGGCGACAAGCTGCGCATCTCGCCGCTCGACGAGCTGGAGCTCGACGACGTGGTGGTGCCGGGCGACCCCAGCTCGGCGGCGTTCCTCGCCACGGCTGCGCTGATCGTGCCGCGCTCGCGGATCGTGATCGGCGGGGTCGCGCTCAACTGGACGCGCACGGCCTTCTTCCGCATCGCGGCCCGGATGGGCGCCGTGATCGTGGGCGACCTCGAGGAGGAGGGCGACGAGGTCCGGCCGGACGAGCCGGTCGGGGAGGTCGACGTCGCCCAGGCCCCGCTCGAGGGGACCGTCGTCGAGGCCGGCGAGGTCCCGCTGGCGATCGACGAGCTGCCGCTCGTGGCGCTGCTGGGCTGCTTCGCCGAGGGCGAGACCGTGGTGCGCGGGGCGGAGGAGCTGCGCGTGAAGGAGTCCGACCGCATCGCGGGCGTGGTCGAGGGCCTGCGCGGGCTGGGCGCCGACATCGAGGCGGCGCCGGACGGCTTCACGGTGCGCGGCACCGGCGGGCTCGACGGCGGGACGATCGACGCCCGCGGCGATCACCGCCTGGCGATGCTGGGAGCCGTGGCGGGCGTGGCCTCGCGCGACGGCGTGGAGGTGTCCGGCATGGAGGCCGCGGCGATCTCGTACCCGGGCTTCGCCTCCGACCTGGCCGCGCTGGCGTAGCGCGCTCGCCTAGCCTCCACCCATGGTCGTGGCGATCGACGGCCCCGCGGGGGCCGGCAAGAGCACCGTCGCACGGGGAGTCGCGGAGCGGCTCGGCTTCGGCTACCTCGACTCGGGGGCCATGTACCGCACGATCGCGCTGGCCCACCTCGAGCGCGGCGGCGAGGTCGCGGAGGTCGCCCGCGCCGCCGGAATCGAGCTGGGCGAGCGCGTGACGCTGGACGGCCGTGACGTGACCGACGCGATCCGCACGCCGGAGGTGACCGAGGCGGCGTCGCGGATCGCCACGAGCCCCGCGGTGCGCGAGGCGATGGTCGCCAAGCAGCGCGAGCTGGTCCACCAGGGCGACTGGGTCGCCGAGGGACGCGACATCGGCACCGTCGTGGCGCCGGACGCCGAGCTGAAGATCTTCCTCACCGCCAGCCCGGAGGCGCGGGCGCGCCGGCGGGCGCGCGACCTCGGAACCGACTGGCGGGTGGTGCTGCGTGACCAGGGGCTGCGCGACGCCCAGGACCGCGAGCGCCGGCACTCGCCGCTGCGGCCCGCGCCGGACGCGATCGAGCTCGACACGACCGACCGCCCTCCCGAGGACGTGATCGTCCAGATCGCGGGCCTCGTCGCCGACCTGCGATGACGCTCCCGCGCGTCGCGGTCGTCGGCTATCCCAACGTCGGCAAGTCCACCCTGGTCAACCGCCTGACCGGCACCCGCGAGGCGGTCGTGCACGAGGAGGCGGGGGTCACGCGCGACCGCAAGGAGCTCGAGGCCGACTGGAACGGCCGCCACTTCGTGCTGGTCGACACCGGGGGCGTGGACCTGACCGACCGCGACGAGCTGGCCCGCGACATCCAGACCCAGGCCGCCTACGCGCGCGAGGAGGCCGACGCGATCGTGCTGGTGGTCGACGCGAAGGCGGGCGCGCGGCCCGGCGACGAGGAGCTGGCGGCGCAGCTCCGCGGCGCGCGCAAGCCGGTGATCCTCGCGGCGAACAAGGTCGACAGCGCCGCCGCCATTCCCGACGCGGCCGAGTTCTACCGCCTCGGGCTGGGCGACCCGATCGCCGTCTCGGCGGCCCAGGGGCTCGGGACCGGCGACCTGCTCGACCGGCTCGCCGAGGCGCTCGACGAGGTGCCCGAGCCCGAGCCCGAGGACGGGGTGCCGCGGATCGCCGTGATCGGGCGGCCGAACGTCGGCAAGTCCTCGCTCGTGAACGCCTGGCTGGGGGAGGAGCGGGTGATCGTCTCCGACCGCGCCGGGACCACCCGCGACGCGGTCGACACGCGCCTCGAGGTGGACGGGCAGCCCGTGGTGCTCGTGGACACGGCCGGCCTGCGCCGGCGCGGGAAGGTCGCCGGGACCGTCGACTGGTACGCGCAGCTGCGCTCCGAGCGCGCGGCCGAGCGGGCCGACGTGGCGGTGGTGGTCTGCGACGCCTCCGAGGCGCTCACCACCGAGGACCTGCGGGTGGGGGAGCTCGCGATGCAGAAGGAGTGCGCCACGCTCCTGGCGCTCAACAAGTGGGACGTCGGCCGCACCGACCTCGAGGACGCCAAGGAGCGCGCCCAGGCGCGGCTGCGCCAGCGGCCGGAGGTGCTGGCGGTGTCCGCGAAGACCGGCCGCGGCGTGCGGCGGCTGCTGCTGCGCGCCCTGGAGCTGGCCGAGCGCGTGAAGGTCCGCATCCCCACGTCGGAGCTCAACCGCTTCCTCTCCGACGTCCAGTCGATGCGCGAGCCGCCGGTGGTGCGGGGGAAGCGGCTCAAGCTCCTCTACATGACCCAGTACGACACGCGGCCGCCGCGGTTCAGCATCCAGGTGAACGATCGCGGCCGCCTCACGCGCGACTACGGATTCATGCTCGAGAACCGGCTGCGCGAGCGCTACGGCCTCCACGGGGTCCCGCTGGTGATCGACTACCACGGCCGCGAGGAGCGGCGCCCCCGCTAACCTCGGACGCTTCTCGAACCCGACTTCCGGAGCGATCTCCCCAGCCCATGAGTTCCCAGGCCCTGTCTGACAACGAGTTCCTGTTCACCTCCGAGTCCGTCACCGAGGGCCACCCCGACAAGATGGCCGACCAGATCTCGGACGGGGTGCTCGATGCGGTCATGCGCGAGGATCCGACCGGCCGCGTGGCATGCGAGACGCTCGTGAACACCGGGCTCGTCGTGGTGTCGGGGGAGATCTCCACGACCACCTACGTGGACGTCCCGAAGATCGCCCGCGAGACCATCAGGAAGATCGGCTACGACGACGCGAGCTACGGCTTCGACTGCAACACGTGCGCGGTGATCACGGCGATCGACGAGCAGTCCCCCGACATCGCCCAGGGCGTGGACGAGGCGTACGAGATGCGCACCGACCCCGCCGACGACGACGAGCTCGACAAGGCCGGCGCGGGCGACCAGGGGATGATGTTCGGCTACGCCACGCGCGAGACGCGCGAGCTGATGCCGATGCCGATCTCGCTGGCGCACAAGCTCGCCCACCGGCTGGCCGAGGTCCGCCGCGGCGACGTGATGCCCTACCTGCGTCCCGACGGCAAGACCCAGGTGACCGTCCGCTACGAGAACGGCCGGCCGATCGAGATCGAGAAGGTGCTGATCTCGACCCAGCACAAGCCGGGCGTGGACTCCCAGACCCTGATCAAGCCCGACCTCTTCGAGCACGTGCTCCACCCGGTGCTCCCGGCCGAGCTCTACGACGAGAAGAAGCTGCTCGACGGCTTCCTCGTGAACCCGACCGGCAAGTTCGAGATCGGCGGCCCGATGGGCGACTGCGGCCTGACCGGGCGCAAGATCATCGTCGACACCTACGGCGGCGCGGCCCGTCACGGCGGCGGTGCGTTCAGCGGCAAGGACCCGTCGAAGGTGGACCGCTCGGCCGCGTACGCGGCCCGCTACGTGGCCAAGAACGTGGTGGCGGCCGGTCTGGCCGACCGCTGCGAGGTTCAGGTGGCGTACGCGATCGGCGTGGCGCGGCCGGTGTCGGTGATGGCCGAGACGTTCGGGACCGAGCGGGTCTCGCGCGCGAAGATCGCCCAGCTCATCGACGAGCACTTCGACCTGCGTCCGGCGGCATTCCGCCAGGAGCTCAAGCTCCACCGGCCGATCTACCAGAAGACCGCGGCGTACGGCCACTTCGGCCGCGACGACCACGACTTCACGTGGGAGAAGACCGACAAGGCCGACGCGCTGCGCGAGGCGGCGGGGGTCTCGTCGTCGGAGGCCGTCACCGCCTAGCCGGCGGGCGCCCGCCATGCGGGTCGCGGAGCTGTGGCGCTATCCGGTGAAGTCGATGCGCGGCGAGCGCCTCGACGCCGCCGAGGTGCTCGAGGACGGGGTCGTGGGCGACCGGCTCGTCCACGTGGTCGATGCGGGCGGCCAGCTCGTGACCGGCCGGACGCGGCCGGGCCTGCTCGGGCTGACCGCGACGCTCGGGCCTGACGGCGCGCTCGTGGACGGGGCGCCCTGGCGCTCGGACGCCGCCGGCCGGGCCGTGGCTCGCGCGGCGGGCGACGGCGCGCGGCTGGTGGACGCGGCCGCCGACGGCCTCCGCTTCGACGAGAGCGCCCTGCTCGTGGCCAGCGACGGGATGGCCGGCTCGTTCGGCATCGACCGGCGCAGGCTGCGGCCGAACGTCGTGCTCGGCGGGGTGGAGGGGATGGCCGAGCGCGGCTGGGAGGGACGGCGGCTGCGGATCGGCGAGGTCGTGATCCGGCTCGACCACCTCTGCCTGCGCTGCGTGATGACCACGTTCGACCCCGACACGCTCGAGCAAGACCCCGACGTGCTGCGGCGCATCAACGCGGAGCTGGGCGGGCTCGCGGCGCTCAACTCGCTCGTCGAGCGGCCGGGCCGGATCGCCGTGGGCGACGAGGCCGAGCTCGTCTAGGGCTGCCGCGGCGGTAGGCGGCTAGCGGGCCGGCGGCGGCTCGACGGGCGGGGCCGGCGCGTCGGCCTCGTGCACGACGCGGTCGACCTGGCGGGCCACGTGGTCGGGGTTCGCGATCCCCTCGAAGCGGAAGCCGGCGCCCGACTCCGCCGACGTGCCGAAGTCCACCGTGCCCACCCCGAGCAGGCGCTGGCCGAGGTGCTGGGAGACCTTCACGTCCTGGACCCGCTCGAGGCGGGTCTCCTCGATGTCGCGGCTCAGGATCCCGCGGCGGATGCGGAGCCGGCGGTTGGTGATCGCGTAGCGGGTGTGGAAGCGCTTGAGATAGCCCCAGGCCAGCACGATCAGCAGGACCGCGGCGCCGGCGGCCGCGCCGATCCCGGCGTCGGCGGCGAGCAGGCCGATGGCGAACGCGGCCGCCGCCGCGAGCACCCCGAGGACGTAGAAGCCGACGATCGAGCGCCAGGACGGGCGCCCCTCGAAGATCACGACCTCGCCGGGATTCAGGTCCATCGCGCGGCAGCCTACCGTCCGAGGCCGACCCTACGGTCGAAGGCGTGATCGCCAAGGTCGAGCCGCTGACCCCCGCCCGCGCGCTGCGCGGCCCGTTCGACTACCGCCTGCCCGGCGAGATGAGCGAGGTGGACGTCGGCTCGATGCTGATCGTGCCGTTCGGGCGCAGGCGCCTGCTGGGGGTGGTCGTCGACCTCGCGGAGCGCAGCGAGCTGCCCCCGGAACGGCTCGTGGAGCCGCTCGCGGCGCTCGACCGGGGGGTGCCGGCGGAGCTCGTCCGGCTCGGGCTGTGGGTGGCCGAGGAGTACTGCTCCACGCCCGCCCGGGGGCTGGCGCTCGTGCTCCCGCCCGGGGCCGGGACCGGCGCGCTGCCGCGGGTGGGGATCCGGCGCGCCCTCGTGGCGCGCATCACGAGGGCGGGGCAGGCCGCGCTCGCGTCGTCGGAGCGGCTCGGGCTGCGCCAGCGCGCGGCGCTCGAGCGGCTCGACGTGGAGCCGTCCACCGCGGCCGAGCTCGCGCGCGCGGCGGGCTGCTCGCACGCCACGCTGCGCTCGCTCGAGGCCCGCGGGCTGATCGAGCTCGAGCGGGCCGAGCAGCGGCGGCCGCGGCCGGAGGCGCCCGACGTCGGCGCCGTCGGCCAGGGCGACCCGGACCTGACGCCCGCGCAGCGGGCGGCGCTGGACGAGATCGAGGCGCGGCTGGCCGCGCCGGACCCCGGCGGCGGGCTGCTGCTGCACGGGGTAACCGGGAGCGGCAAGACCGAGGTCTACCTGCGGGCGGCGGCCGCGGCGCTCGCGCGCGGGCGGTCGGCCATCGTGCTGGTCCCGGAGATCGCCCTCACGCCGCAGACGGCGTCGCGCTTCCGGCGCCGGTTCGGCGACACGGTGGCGATCCTCCACTCGAAGCTCGGCGCGGGCGAGCGCCACGACGAGTGGCTGCGGCTGCGCCGCGGCGAGGCGCGCGTGTGCGTCGGCCCGCGCTCGGCCGTGTTCGCGCCGGTGGGCGACCTCGGCCTGATCGTGGTCGACGAGGAGCACGACGCCTCCTACAAGCAGGAGGGCGACCCTCGCTACGACGCGCGCCGAGTCGCCGAGCGGCGCGCCGAGCAGGCGGGCGCGGTGCTGGTGGCCGGCACCGCCACGCCGCGGCCCGAGTCGGCCCTGCGGCTCGAGCGGATCTCCCTGCCCGAGCGCGTGGACGGGCGCGCCATGCCGCGAGTCGAGCTGGTCGGGATGCTCGACGCGCCGGGGCTGCTGCACCCGCGCTCGCGCGCGGCGCTCGAGCACGTGCGCGAGCGGGAGGAGAAGGCGGTCGTGCTGCTCAACCGGCGCGGCTGGTCCAACTTCCTCTCGTGCCGCTCGTGCGGGCGGGTCTGGGAGTGCCCGAACTGCGACGTCTCGCTCGTGCTGCACCGCTCGGCGGGCCGGGTCGCGTGCCATCACTGCGGCCACGCGGAGCCGGTCCCGCGGTCGTGCCCGGACTGCAACTCGGTCTCCGTCGCCCGCCACGGGTCCGGGACCGAGCGTGTCGAGCAGGAGCTCGAGGAGCTGATGGCGCCGCTCCCGGTGATGCGCCTGGACGCCGACGTGGCCGCCGGGCGCACCGCCATCCAGGACGTGCTGCGCTCGTTCGACTCCGCGCCGTCGGGCGTCCTGCTCGGCACGCAGATGGTCGCCAAGGGGCACGACTTCCCGGACGTCACGCTGGGGCTGGTCCTCGACGCCGACTCCACGCTGCGCTTCCCGGACTTCCGCGCCGAGGAGCGCACGTTCGCGCTGGTGGCGCAGCTCGCGGGCCGCAGCGGCCGGGGCGCGCGGCGGGGCCGCGTAGTCGTCCAGGCGCTCGACCCGACCGCGCGCTCGCTGCGCTTCGCGGCCGCGCACGACGCCGAGGGCTTCGTCGCCGACGAGCTCGAGCGCCGCCGCGCGCTCGCCTACCCGCCGTTCTCCACGCTGATCCGCGTGGTGTGCCTGGCCCGCGAGGCGGGGCCGGAGCTGATCGCCGCGATGGCGGTGCGCGAGCGGATCGACGCCCCCGGCACCTCGGTGCTCGGTCCGGCGGCGCTGTTCCGCCTGAAGGGGCGCGACCGCGCCCAGGTGCTGGTCAAGGCGCCGGCCGACCCGGCGGGCCGCGCCGCGGCGGTGCGCGCGGTCAGGCGGGCGGTCGAGTCGCTGGTGGGCGAGAAGGAGCACCGCGGCGTCGGCTGGTCCGTCGACGTCGACCCTCAATAGCGGCGCCTGCAAACCGTCGCCAGGCGGCGCCTGCAAACCGTCGCCAGGCGGCCCCATCCGTCGCTCGCGTGCGTTCGCACGCCACGCTCCCTGCTTCCTTGCCTGGCTCGGTTTTCGGCGCCTCCTCTGGTAATCCCTAAACTCGGTTTCGTGGACCCTGAGCGCGAGGAGATTGCCTCCGAGCTCACCGAGCCGGGTGAGCTCGAGGAGCAGGAGATCGAGGAGGCGCCGCCGCTCGACCCCGAGGTCGAGGCCCGGCGCGCCGCCGCGCTGTCGTTCGTCCGGCGGTTCGGCGACCCGATCCTCAAGAGCCGCGCGACCGAGGTGGACCGCTTCGACGAAGCGCTCCGCAACCAGGTCGGGCGCATGGCCGCGATCATGCGCGACGCGCTCGGGGTCGGGCTCGCCGCGCCCCAGCTCGGGATCTCGCAGCGGCTGCTCGTCTACCGCGTCGGCCAGGACGCGCCGCTCGTGGCGCTCGTCAACCCGGAGCTCGAGTGGGCCGGCAAGGAGGAGGAGGTCTTCGAGGAGGGCTGCCTCTCGATCCCCGGCATCCACGTGGACGTGCCGCGCAAGATCCACGTGCGCGTGCGGGCTCAGGACGAGGAGGGGCAGGAGCGCGTGGTCGAGGCGTCCGGCCTCGAGGCGCGCGTGATCCAGCACGAGATGGACCACCTCGACGGCGTCCTGATGCTGGACCGGACCTCGCGCGACCAGAAGAAGGAAGCGATGAGGACCCTGCGCGAGCTCGAGCGCGAGCGCGCCGAGCGGGCCGCCTAGCCGTCGCGCGCCGGAGCCCCTTGGCGCATGGCGCCGGAGGGCCTAGCGCCGCGGCCGCCTCCCCCAAGAACGGCCGCGGCTGCCAAGAGCGAGTGCGAGTCCGCCCCGTAGCAAGTTCTGTATCCAACGTAAACCCGATCGCGCGATTTCGCCAGTCGCGTACGCGCGGCCGCCTCCCGAAGGCCGCCGCTATCCTCGTCCGCCGTGCCAAAGGTCTGTTACTCGTGCGGAAAGGGCCCCTCGTTCGGGCATAGCCGCAGCCACTCGATGGTGGCGACGAAGCGGCGCTTCGACCCGAACCTCCAGAAGGTCCGCATCGACGTCGGCGGGTCGCCGCGCCGCGAGTACGTCTGCACGCGCTGCCTGAAGGCCAACAAGGTCACCAAGGCCGCTTGACCGTCCCCGCCGGCTTCGAGCCGTTCGCGGACGCCGGCGACTTCATCGACCTCGTCGGGCCCGTGTTCGCCCGCGGCGAGGGAGCCGAGCGGGTGATCGGCCTGGAGATCGGCGAGCGCCACCGCAACGTGGCGGGCAGCGCGCACGGCGGGCTGCTTGCGACGCTCGTCGACTTCGCACTCGGCCGCGCCGTGGCCGCCGCCGACTCACCCGGCGTCACCGCGAGCCTGACCACGGACTACCTCAAGGCCGTCGAGGTGGGGGATTGGGTGGAGGCCCACACGGAGGTCGAGAAGGCGGGGGAGACGCTGGCGTTCGCGGACTGCTCGCTGCGAGTCGATGGCCGCGAGGTCGTGCGGGCGCGTGCGGTGTTCGCGGTCGCGGGTTAGGATCGCGCGATGATCATCATCACCGCCAACGCGCGGCTGCGACCGGAGGCCCGCGAGGAGGCGGTCGCCGCGGCCACCCGCATGCAGGAGCTCTCCTCGGCGGAGCCGGGCTGTCAGGCGTACGGCTTCTGGGTCGCGATCGACGACCCCGACCGGCTGCTGCTGTTCGAGCGCTGGGACGATGCCGCGTCGCTCGAGACGCACCTCGGCCAGCCGCACACGGCCGAGTTCGGCGCCGCGATCGGCGGCTTCGTCGCCGAGCCTCCCGAGCTCGTGCGCTACGAGGCCGAGCCGGGCGAGTTCTGAGCCCGCCGGCCGCGCCCTAGCCGACCGCGTCGCCGACGGCGATCTCGCCGCCGCTCACGATCGCGGCCCGCAGGCCGCCGCGGCCGGCCAGCGTCCTCAGCACGCCGGGCCGCGTGAGCCGCTCGAGGTGCGCGCACGGCTCCGCGAGCTCGAGCCCCTCGCACTCGACCTCGCCCACGCGGAAGCGGCTCCCCACCAGCGCGTTCAGGTCGACGCCGCGCACGACGACGTTGCGGCGAGCGTCGCCCGGCGCGATCCCCGCGGCCTCCGCCGCCTCGGCCTCGATCAGGGTCAGGTCGCGGCCACCGGGCCAGTCGCTGAAGGTGCCGGTCCCGTGGAAGTAGCGGTCGCCTTCGAGGCCGCGGCCGGCCACGGCCGTGGCGCGCTCGACGGCGCGCGGCACGTGCTCGGCCGCATCGGCGACGTGGATCGACTCCACTACGCCCGGCATCTCACCCGAGCGCCTCGACGGGGTCGCCGACCGCGATCTCGCCCCCGGACACGATCCCGGCGTAGAGCCCACCGCGGCCGGCGAGCCCCCTGAGCACGCCCGGGCGGGTCAGCCGCTCGAGCCGGCGGCAGGGGTGCGCGAGGTCGTGTCCGAGGCACTCGACCGAGCCGATGCGGAAGCGCCGGCCCACCAGTGCGTCCAGGTCGATGCCGCGCACCACGACGTTGCGGCGCGCGTCACCCGGCTCGAGCCCGATCGCCTCCGCCGCGCCGGCATCGATCAGCGTCAGGTCGTGCACGCCGCCGTAGGGGCCGGGGCGCTTCTTGCGGTTGAAGTAGCGGTCCCCCTCGAGGCCGCGGCCGGGAACGGCGAGCGCACGCTCGACCGGCTGGGTCGGCTCCTTCTTGCGCGGCGCGATGTGAATCGACTCGACGACGGCCTGCATGACCTACTGACTTATCGAAAGTGTCCCGCGGGCGACCACTCGCCCGCCCGGCAGCTCGCGGATCGTGTAGGCGCCGGTGCCGTAGTGGGCCCACTCGACGCGGTACTCGCGCGCGCCGGCCGCGCAGCGGTAGAGCCCGGCGCCGCCCGGCTGCTCGCGCTCGGTCCGGCAGGACACCGCCCGCGCACCCACCGCCCGGCGCACGAGCCCTCGGGCCTCCTGGGCGTTGCTGGGATCGAGCCCCCGGTAGTCGCCGCGCGACGGGGGAGGGTCAGACCCTCCCCCCTTCTCCCCCCTTGGGGGAGGGTCAGACCCCTTTTGCCGTTTTGCGGCGGGATCGGCGTCGTTGCAGCTCGTCAGGGCGGCCGCGGCCGCCAGCGCGCAGATCAGCCCAGTACGCGTCGGAATGCCTCCAGCGCGCGGTCGATCGCCGCGCGGTCCACGTCGAGGTGCGTCACCGCGCGCAGCCGCTGCGGCCCCACCGGCGTCACCTCCACGCCCGCCTCGGCCAGCTCCGCCCAGCGCGTCGGCGCGTCGTCGACCTCGAAGATCACGATGTTCGTCTCGACCTTCGACGCGTCGAGCGACGCCCCGGGCAGCTCGGCCAGCCCCTCCGCCAGCGCCCGCGCGTTCGCGTGGTCCTCGGCGAGCCGCTCGATGTTGTGGTCAAGCGCGTAGAGGCCCGCCGCCGCCACGATGCCGGCCTGGCGCAGCGCCCCGCCCATCATCTGCTTGAGCCGCCACGCCTCCTCGATCAGCGCCGCCGACCCCGCCAGGCACGCGCCGACCGGCGCGCCGAGCCCCTTGGTGAAGTCGATCCAGGCCGTGTCGAACCCGGACGCGTAGTCGGCCGCCGGCACGCCCGAGGCGACCACCGCGTTCATCAGCCGCGCCCCGTCGAGGTGCGTGCGCAGCCCGGCCTCGGAGGCGGCGCCGAGCACGCCGCGCATCCGCTCGAGCGGCCACACCCGCCCGCCGCCCATGTTCGTCGTCTGCTCCACGCACACGAGCGCCGAGCGCGCCTCGTAGCGGTTCCCCGGCGTCGAGAGCGCGCCGCGCACGGCGTCGCCGTCGAACATCCCGCCGTCGCCGTCCACCGCGGCGATCATCGCCCCCGCGTGCGCCGCCGGCCCGCCCGACTCGGCCACGATCGGGTGGGCGGTGCGGTGCAGGATCATCGCCTCGCCCGGCGCCACGTGCAGCCTGACCCCGATCTGGTTGCACATCGTGCCGGTCGGGAGGAACAGCGCCGCCTCCTGCCCGAGCAGCGCGGCGACCCGCTCCTGCAGCGCGTTCACGGTCGGGTCGGCGAAGCGCTGCTCGTCGCCCACCTCCGCCTCGGCCATCGCCCGCCGCATCCCGGCGCCGGGGCGGGTCTGCGTGTCGCTCCAGAGGTTGACGCTCACAGGCGGCTGCGCAGGTGCGCCATCGCGATCACCGCGCGGGCGGCGTCCTCGCCCTGGTGGCGCTTGTCGCCGAGCCGCGCGAGCGCCTGGTCCATGCTCTCGACCGTGAGCACGCCGAACGAGCAGGGGACGCCCGTGTCCAGGGAGACCCGGCTGATGCCGGCCGCGGCCTCCTCGCACACGTGGTCGTAGTGCGAGGTCTCGCCGCGGATCACCGCGCCGAGGCAGGCCACGCCCTCGTAGCGACCGGACTCCGCGCAGTACTTCGCGGCCAGCGGCAGCTCGAACGCCCCCGGGACGTCGTACACGTCGACCGACCCGCCGGCCTCCTGGAAGACGCGCGTGGCCCCCTCGACCAGCTTCTCGGCGAGATCCTCGTAGAACCGCCCTACCGCGATGGCCCAGCTAGCCACGTTCCGGCGGATCCGGCCGCGGCACCCGCGCGGCGGTCTCGGAGGTCCGCTCGCGGTCGTGCACCTGCTCGCGGTGGAGCATCTCCTCGTCGAGCGCCAGGCCCTGGTGGTGGAGCAGGTGGCCGAGCTTGTCGCGCTTGGCCCTCAGGTACTCGCGGTTGTGCGCGCTCGCGGGCATCGCGATCGGCAGCTGGTCGGTCACCTTCAGCCCGTAGCCCTCGAGGCCGACGATCTTCTTCGGGTTGTTCGTGAGCAGGCGGATCGTGGACAGGCCCAGGTCCACGAGGATCTGCGCGCCGATGCCGTAGTCGCGCAGGTCGGCCGGCAGGCCGAGCTCGAGGTTGGCGTCGACCGTGTCGAGCCCCTCCTCCTGGAGCTTGTAGGCCTTGAGCTTGTTGAGCAGGCCGATCCCGCGCCCCTCCTGGGCGAGGTAGAGCAGCACGCCCATGCCCTCGGCCTCGATCGAGGCGAGCGCGGTCTCGAGCTGGAGCCCGCAGTCGCAGCGCTGCGAGTGGAAGACGTCGCCGGTGAGGCACTCCGAGTGCACGCGCACGAGCACGTCGTCCGCGTTCGCCACGTCGCCCTTGACCATCGCGATGTGGTGCTTGCCGTCCACGAGCGAGCGGAAGCCGACGGCCTGGAAGTCGCCGAAGTCCGTCGGCAGCCGGGTCTCGACCACGCGCTCGACGAGCTTCTCGCGCCGGCGCCGGTACTCGATCAGGTCCGCGACCGTGACCATCTTGAGCCCGTGCTTGGCGCAGTAGTCGACGAGGTCGGGCACCCGCGCCATCGTCCCGTCGTCGTTCATGATCTCGCAGATAACCCCGGCCGGAGTGAGGCCGGCGAGCCGCGCGAGGTCCACCGCGGCCTCGGTCTGGCCGGTGCGCTCGAGCACGCCGCCGGGCTTGGCCTTCAGCGGGAAGACGTGCCCGGGCTGGACGAGGTCGCGCGGCTTGGAGCGCGGGTCCACGGCCACCTGGATCGTGTGGGCGCGGTCGCCGGCGGAGATCCCGGTGGTGACGCCCTCGCGCGCCTCGATGGAGACGGTGAACGCCGTCTCGTACGGCGACTCGTTCTTGGCCGCCATCAGGTCGAGGCCGAGCTCGTCGCAGCGCTCGGGCGTGAGCGCCAGGCAGATCAGCCCGCGCGCCTCCTTCGCCATGAAGTTGATCGCGTCCGGCGTGGCGAACTGCGCGGCGAGCGTGAGGTCGCCCTCGTTCTCGCGGTCCTCGGCGTCGCAGACCACGACCATCTTGCCCGCCCGCACGTCCTCGAGCGCCTCCTCGATCGTGCTGAACGGTGCCTTCGGGCTCATCGGGCGCTCACCAGCTTCTCAACGTACTTCGCCAGCACGTCCACCTCCAGGTTCACGACTCGCCCGGGGGATGCCTCGCCGAACGTCGTGCGCTCGAGCGTCTCCGGGATCAGGGACACGGTGAAGCCGCGGTCGTCCACGCCGGCGACGGTCAGGGACACGCCGTCCACGGCGATCGACCCCTTGGCCACCACGTAGCGCAGCAGCTCGGGGTCGCAGGCGATCCGCACCACGCGCGCGAGCCCCTCCTCGGTCACCGCCTCGACCCTGCCGGTGCCGTCCACGTGGCCCTGCACGAGGTGCCCGCCGAGCGGGTCGCCCGCGCGCAGCGGCAGCTCCACGTTCACGGCGTCGCCCTGGCCGAGCGCGCCGAGCGAGGTGCGCCGCAGCGTCTCCGGCATCACGTCGGCGGCGAAGCCGCCGTCCACGGCGGTGGCCGTCAGGCAGACCCCGTTCACGGCAACGGAGTCCCCCTCGGCCAGGTCGAGCGGCGGCTCGAGCCGGACGGAGAGCCTGCCCTCGTCGAGCGCGGCGATCGTGCCGGTCGTCTGCACCAGTCCCGTGAACATCACCACTCCGCGAAGCGCGACGAGATCAGCACGTCGTCGCCGATCCGCTCGACCTCGGTGGAGAGCGCGCGCCGCGCGGAGGCGATCCGCTCGACGCCCTCGCCCTCGACGGGTGCCTTGGCGTTGCGCCCGCCGGCCAGCATCGGCGCGACGAAGGTGTGCACGACGTCGATCTCGCCGGCGTCGAGGAACGCCCCGGCGAGGTGCGGGCCGCCCTCGAGCAGCAGCGACTGGATCCCGCGCGAGCCCAGCTCGTCGAGCGCGGCGCCCACGCGCGCGCCCTCGTTCTGCCCCGCGACCACGATCACCTCGGCGCCGGCGGCCTCGAGGCCCTCGGTGGCCGTGCGCCGCGCCGCGCGCCCGCAGACGACGATCAGCGGCGCCTCGCCGGTGCTGCGCACGAGCCTGCTGTCGAGCGGGAGCCGCGCCTCGGAGTCGAACACCACGCGCTGCGGCTGGCGCGGCACGGCCTCGACGCGCGCGGTGAGCAGGGGATCGTCGGAGAGGGCGGTGCCGATGCCGACGACGACCGCGTCGGCCTCCGCCCGCCACCGGTGCGCCCGCGCGCGGCTGTCCTCGCCGGAGATCCACTGCGAGTCGCCCGTGCTGGTCGCGACCTTGCCGTCGAGCGTCATCGCGGCCTTGAGCACCACCAGCGGCCGGCCCGTGCGCGCGTGCTTTCGGAACGGCTGGTTGATCAGGCGGGCCGAGGCCGCCAGCTCGCCGTTCTGCATGTCCACCGCGATGCCCTCGTCGCGCAGGATCCCGAGCCCGCGGCCGCTGGCCTTCTCGGTCGGGTCGTCGGAGCCGACCACCACGCGCGCGATGCCGGCCTCGACGATCGCGTCGGTGCAGGGCGGGGTGCGGCCCTCGTGCGCGCACGGCTCGAGCGAGACGTACATGGTCGCGCCGGCCGGGTCCTCCGAGCATGCGGCGAGCGCCTCGCGCTCGGCGTGCGGGTGCCCGGCGGCGCTGTGGAAGCCCTCGCCGATCACGCGCCCGGACTTCACCACCACCGCGCCGACGAGCGGGTTGGGGCTGGTCATCCCGCGAGCCTCGGAGGCCAGCTCGATGGCCCGCCTCAGATGCTTCGCATCCCGCTCAGCAGCGAGCGATTCCGCCAAATTCAGCCCCTCACGTACCGCGTTGACTCGTGAGTCAACCTTACCAGCGGCAAAGGAATCCACCGCTAACCTGCGCGGCCGGATGCGAGCCCGTCTCCGGCGCCCCACGGGCCATGAGCTGATCGCTTATGGCCTCCTCGCCGCCATCGTGGTGGTCGGCTCGTACCTGCGCTTCCTCAACAACGACTACGGGCTCCCGTACGTCTACAACTACGACGAGGCGCAGCACTTCACCAACAAGGCCGTGACGATGGTGAACGGGGACCTCGACCCCGGCTACTACCAGAACCCGTCGGCCTTCACGTACCTCGTCTTCATCGCGCTGAAGCTCGTCTACGGCGTGTTCGGCTCGGTGTTCGAGCTGACCGAGGGCAGCATCCGGCGTCAGTTCATCCAGGATCCGACCCCGATCTGGGAGCTGGCCCGTGGGCTCGCCGCGGTGCTCGCAATGGCCGGCGTGGTCGCGACCTTCTGGGTCGGCCGGAGGATCTGGGGGCTGCGCGTGGCGATCGTGGCCGCCGCGATCCTCTGCTTCGCGTTCCTGCCGGTCGTTTACTCGCGGATCGCGCTGACCGACACCGGCACGTTCCTCCCCGTCGTGCTGTGCATCTACTGCTCCCTGCGCGCGTGGGAGGACGGGCGGCGCCGCCACTACGTGCTGGCCGGCGTGGCCGCGGGCCTCGCGATCGGCTTCAAGTACACCGCCGGGCTCGTGCTCGTGCCGCTGCTCGCGGCGGCGCTGATGCGGCTCTGGAGCCAGCGCGAGCCCGAGCGCCCCTGGTATCGCACGCCGTGGCACCGCCGGCCCGAGCTGATCAGCCTGATCCTCACCGGCGTCGCCACCACGGCGGCGTTCGCGATCACCACGCCGTTCTTCTTCGTCAAGCCGATCAGCGCGCTCTACCAGCTCAAGCAGCAGGCGGAGGCGGCGGGCGACTCCGCCAAGCTCGGGCAGTCGCAGGAGGGCGGCTTCGTCTACTACGCGAAGAGCCTCACCTGGGGCTTCGGCTGGGCTGCGATCGCGGCCGCGATCGCCGGAGCGATCATCGAGATCCGCCGCGACCGCCGGCGCGGCATCCTGCTCGCGCTCTTCCCGATCGTGCTCTACCTCTACCTCGGGGCGCAGACGCGCTACTTCGGCCGCTGGCTGCTCCCGATGTACCCGGTGCTCGCGCTGCTGGCCGCGGTGGCGGTCGTGCAGCTCGCCGCGCTGATCCGGCGCCGCCCGGCGATCCAGGGGCTCGCGATCGCCGCGCTCACCGCCGGCGTGCTGGCGCAGGCGGTGGTGGCCGACGTCCGCACGTCCGAGGTGCTGGGGGAGAAGGACACCCGCCAGATGGCGCGCGAGTACCTCGAGCTGAACTACGACGCGGGCATCCGGATCGTGATCGAGCCGGGCGTGCCGGACAACTACTACCGCCTGACCGGCAGCCGCAACCGGACCCGCCAGTTCGTGCGCGGGTTCGTGCGCGACGTGCGCCGCGCCGCCGTGCTCGACGCGCCCGAGGGCGCCGACACCACCTACGCCTCCACGCTCACGCCGGACCTGATCGATCTCTACCGCCAGCAGGGCTTCTGCCTGGTGATGACGATGAGCGTGATCCGCGGGCGCGCCGAGAACGCGAAGGTGCCGCAGGCGCTCGCCTACTACGACCGGCTCGAGCGTGAGTCGCGGCGGATCTTCTACGCGAGCCCGTACGACCCCGGCGCGGAGAAGGTCCCGCTGCACTACGACTTCTCCTACAACTACTACCCGACCGCCTACGCGCGGCCGGGGCCCGAGATCGGGATCTACCAGCTCGAGAACTGCCGGCAGAAGACCGGCTCGGTCCCGGTCGGGCCGCTCGGCAACAGGGGCCTCGACAAGGGCGTGGCGACCAGCTACAGGCCGAAGTCGTGACGATCGCCTACGAGGACTTCGAGCGGGTGGACGTGCGCGTCGGCGTCATCACCGACGTCGAGGACTTCCCCCGCGCGCGCAACCCGTCCTACCGGCTGACGATCGACTTCGGCCCCGAGATCGGCGTCAAGCGCTCGAGCGCGCAGGTCACGAGCTACAGCCACGAGGAGCTGCGCGGCATGCAGGTCGTCGCGGTCGTGAACTTCGAGCCGCGCAACATCGCCGGCTTCATGAGCGAGGTGCTGGTGCTCGGCGCGGCCGACGCCGACGGCCAGGTCGTGCTGCTCACGCCGACCCGCGAGGCGGTCGTCGGCGGCAGGATGCACTGACGGCCCTAGTCTTGTCGTACGCATTGGGGGCGACCTCGGTGACAAGCGACCCGGGGAGGACCCGATGACCGACCAGTCCGCAGACCAGCCCGCGAAGCGCGGCGACGCCGCGTACCGGGCTCAGAAGGACGCCATCGCGGCGCGCAACGACGCCGTCCGCAAGGCCGGCAGGGAGTTCCGCCAGAGCGAGGAGCGCAAGGCCGCCGTGCGCCGCGCCGAGACCGAGCGCGCCGAGTCCGCCGGCCTGCGCGACACCTTCGGGGGGAACACCGCGCACTCTAGCCGCCCCGGCGGGGACGGCTGAAGCCTCTCCCTACTCGCGGCGCTGCTGGATGATCCGCTCGATGACCCAGTCGTCCTGGGGCTTCGACAGCGAGATCACGTAGGTCCGGCCGTCCTTCGACTCCGCGTCCACGCGGGCGGTGGTCTCGCTCGTCACGCGCACGCGGTTCACCTTGATCGGCTCGCCCTCGAAGTCCTTGGCGGCCTTCTCGCAGCGGTCCTTGCCGGTGTTGAAGTCGCGGCCGCCGTAGTTGTCCTCGAGCGCCTGACCGCCGAGGTAGTCGCACGCCTCTGGGCCGTCGGCGAGGGCGAACTTCTCGACCACGTCCTGCACGGCGCTGCGCTCGTTCTGATCGCCCTCCTCGGCGCAGCCCGCCAGTGCGAGCGCGGCGCAGGCGAAGGTCGCTGCAAGCGGGGTCCGCACGGCGGGTACGTTAGCCCCGGCCGATACCCTCTGGGCCCGCCGGCATGAAGCTCATCATCCAGATCCCCTGCCTCAACGAGGAGGATCAGCTTCCGACGACTCTCGGCGACCTTCCGCGCGTGGTGGAGGGCTTCGACGAGGTCGAGTGGCTGATCGTCGACGACGGCTCGACCGACCGCACGATCGAGGTCGCGAAGGCGCACGGCGTCGACCACATCGTGAAGCTCACGAACAACAAGGGTCTCGCCACGGGCTTCCAGGCGGGACTCGACGCGTGCCTGAAGCTCGGCGCCGACGTGATCGTCAACACCGACGCCGACAACCAGTACAGCGCCCACGACATCCCCAAGCTCGTCGCCCCGATCCTCGAGGGGCGAGCGGACATGGTCGTGGGCGACCGCGTGGTGGAGTCGATCGAGCACTTCTCGCCGCTGAAGAAGTCGCTCCAGAAGCTCGGCAGCGCCGTCGTGCGGCGCGCCTCGGAGACGAGCGTGCCCGACACGACCTCCGGCTTCCGCGCCTACAACCGCGAGGCGGCGATCCAGGTCCAGGTCGTCTCGAAGTACACCTACACGCTCGAGACGATCATCCAGGCGGGCAAGATGCTCGTGGCGATCGACCACACGCCGATCCGCACCAACCCGAAGACGCGCGAGTCGCGGCTGTTCGGGTCGATGTGGGCGTACGTCCGGCGCAACACCGTCTCGATCTTCCGGATCTACTCGCAGTACGAGCCGCTGCGGGTCTTCATGACCGCGGCCGCCGTGCTCGGGCTGGCCGCGCTGGTCATCTGGGGGCGCTTCGTCTACTTCTACGTGATCGAGGACGAGGGCGCCGGGCACGTGCAGTCGCTGATCCTCGGCGCGGTGCTGTTCATCGCGGCCGTGCAGCTCGCGGCCCTCGGGGTCATGGGCGACATCCTCGCGGGCAGCCGCGTGCTCCAGCAGCGGATCCTCGAGCGCGTGCGGCGGGTCGAGCTGCGCCTCGGCGTCGAGCCCTCGCACTACGAGCCCGGCGCGACCGGCGAGCGACCGCGCACCACCGGCGCCGAGTCGCGGCGCTCGACCGGCACCACCGAGGAGCGGGAGGCTCTCAAGCTGTGACCACCACGCCGACCGTCCCCACCGGGAACACCACCGACAAGTACAACGCCAAGAACCCGGTCATGAGGCGCCTCATGGCCGGCTTCGAGCGCGACCTCGACGAGCTGTTCGCGAAGGCCGCCCCGAGGTCGATCCTCGACGTGGGCTGCGGCGAGGGCGTGCTCACCTGCCAGTGGGCCGACCGGCTCGGCGGCGGTCGGATCGTGGGCATCGACCTCGACGACCCCAAGCTCAGGGCCGAGTGGGATACGCGCAGGCGCGAGAACCTCGAGTACCGCGTGGAGGAGGCGACGTCGCTGTCGTTCGCCGACGACGAGTTCGACGTGGCCACCGCGATCGAGGTGCTCGAGCACGTGCCCGAGCCGGAGGCGACGGTCTCCGAGATGGCGCGGGTGGCCGAGCGCTACCTGCTCGTGTCGGTCCCGCGCGAGCCGATCTGGCGGATGCTGAACATGGTGCGCGGCGCCTACCTGCGCGAGCTCGGCAACACGCCCGGCCACCTGAACCACTGGTCTAAGGTCGGCTTCGTGTCGCTCCTGTCGCGGTACGGGACGGTGGAGGAGGTCAGGACGCCTCTTCCCTGGACCATGGCGCTTGTCCGACTCGGCTGAGGGGGCCGGCCGCGGCTACGGCCGCGGCGCCGCGATCCTGTCGGTCGGGATCGGGGTCACCGGCCTCGTCACCTACGCGTACTTCTCGCTCGCCAGCCACTCGCTGAGCGACGGCGACTACGGCCAGATCACCCTCCTGTGGTCGGCGGTGTTCATCGTCGTCTCGGTGCTCTACCGGCCGGTCGAGCAGCTCCTCTCGCGCACGATCGCCGAGCGCGAGGCGCACGGGCGCAGCGGCTCCGAGCACCTGCGCGTGGCCGGCACGATCCAGCTCGCGCTGGGCGTCGCGTTCGCGGCCGTCGCGCTGGCCCTGCGCGGCCCGCTCGAGGACGACCTGTTCGAGGGCTCGTCGACGCTGTACTGGGTGATGATCGGCGCGGTGCTCGCGTACGCCGCGAGCTACTTCGCGCGCGGGTTCCTGGCCGGCAACCGCCGCTTCGAGCTCTACGGGCTGCTGGTGTTCCTGGAGGCGACCTCGCGGGTGCTGTTCGCGCTCGCGGTGGCCGTGGGCATCGCCTCGGGCCAGTCGGTCGTCGCGCTCGGGATCCTGGCCGCGCCGCTGTTCTCGCTGGTGGTGGTGCCGTGGGCGCTGTCGCGCAACCTGCGCGCGGCGGACGGGCCGGACGAGGGCGCGTCGTCGGAGGGGCCCGAGTTCACGCTCTCCCACGGCGCGGGGTTCGCCGTGGCGGTGCTGCTGATCATGCTCGCCGAGCAGACGTTCCTCAACGCCGGGCCGCTGCTCGTGAAGGCGACCGAGGGCGACGAGGGGGCGGCGCTCGCCGGCTTCGCGTTCAACGTGCTGCTGATCGCGCGGGCGCCGCTCCAGCTCTTCCAGAGCATCCAGACCTCGATCCTGCCGCACCTCACGCGCGTCGCGGCGACGGGCGAGGAGGGCGAGTTCCGCCGCGCCGTGGGCGTCACGCTGCGAGCGATCGCGGGCTTCGCGGGGCTGATGGCGCTCGCGATGGCGGTGGCCGGGCCGTGGTTCATGGAGCTGTTCTTCGGCGAGTCCGACGAGTACGACCGCGGCGGGCTGGTGCTGGTCGCGGCCGGCATGGGCCTCTACCTCGCCGCGGCGACGCTGAACCAGGCGGCGCTCGCGCGCGGGCTCACGAAGCAGGCGGCGATCTGCTGGGTCGGCTCGGCGGCCGCGTTCGTCGCGATGCTGCTGCTGCCCGGGTTCGACTCGCCCGTGCTCCAGCTCGAGGTCGCGTACGTGGCGGGCGCGCTGCTGCTCTGCGGGCTGCTGTACGGGCTCTACCGCCGCGGCGGTACGCGGCGGGCCGGCGGTGCGCGCCGGACCGCCACGCAGGGCCGCGCCTAGCTGCCGCCGATCATCGCCGCGAAGATCTGGCGGTCGGTCTCCTCGTCGGCCACCTCGATCCAGCGGTCGCCCTCGACGGGCTCTGGCAGCGGCGATGACGAGATGTCGCCGTCGAAGCCGTGATCCAGGAGCTCGGGCATCGGCGCCTGGGTTGCGAGCAGGGACTGGAGGGGGTCCATGGGGTACTCCTCGTGTCCGGGTTCGGCTTGCACGACCGACCATAACGATCTGAGTCGGGTCCGTGTGATCGAGCTGTATCCGGTGGCACAATGTGCAGGTGGCCGCGTCCGTAGTTGCGCAAACCCGTACCGAGTTCGCGGAGCTTCTGCGGCGGGCGAGCCGGCGTCTGAGCGGGCCTGCGCTGCCGCCGGCGATCGAGCTGCCCGAGCCGCCGGACGAGCCCGGCGGACGCGCGCTCGTGATCGGCCGCAGCATCGGCTGCGACCTGACGCTCGCCGATCCGACCGTCTCGCGCTGGCACGCCGAGCTGATCCGCGACGGCGAGCGCTGGTTCGTGCGCGACATGGGCTCGACCAACGGCACGCGCGTGAACGGCTGGCGGGTGCGGCGCGCGGTGCTCGAGCCCGGCGACGTGCTCGCGCTCGGCGCCCAGCGCGTGGTGTTCGGGCGCCGCGGCTAGATCGCGCGGAGCATGCTGCCGCCGCAGTTGCGGCACTCTACGTTCGCGGTGTCGGTCATGCGTGCGATCGTCGCGTGGTTGCCGCAGCCGGGGCAGTCGGAGCGCAGCTCGAAGCGGTGCAGGCAGTAGACGCAGCGGAACCGCCCCGGCAGGTTGGTCGGGCTGAGCCACGGCTCGCCGCACGAGGGGCAGTCGGGGCGGGGGAGGGTGCGCGTCGTCTCCATGGGTGGAGCGAGTTTCTACACCGCTCTCAGCCGGAGGTAAACCTGGCGATGAAGAAACCGTCCGTTCCGTGACGATGTGGCAGCAGCTGGATCGGCGGCTCGGCGCGGGTGCCGGGCAGGCTCGCGACCTGCTCGGCGGGGCTGATCGTGCAGGTGGAGTAGACGAGGGTGCCGCCGAGCTTCAGCTGGGCGAGCGCGGCGTCGAGCAGCTGGCCCTGGAGCTCCGCCAGCTCGCGGATGGCGGCGGGCGACTTGCGCCAGCGCGCGTCAGGCCGCGACTGGAGCGTGCCGAGGTCCGAGCAGGGGGCGTCGAGGAGTACGCGGTCGAAGGGCTCGTCGCCGAGCGGCTCGCGGGCGTCCTGGATGCGGACCGCGACGATCGACGCGCCGAGGCGCTCGGCGTTCGCGCGCAGCTCGTCGGCGCGCTGGGGGTTCGACTCCACGGCCACGACCGCGCCGCTGTTCTCCATCAGCGCGGCCAGGTGGGTGGACTTGGCGCCGGGGGCGGCGGCCATGTCGAGCACGCGCTCGCCGGGGCGGGGGGCGAGCGTGCGCGCGACGAGCATCGAGCCGCGCGACTGCGGCATCAGCAGCCCGCGGGCGAACGCGTCGGAGCCGTGGGCGTCGAAGGGCTCGTCGATCACCAGCGCCTCCGGAAGGTCGCCGGCGGCGGTCGTCGTCACGCCGAGCCGCGCCCGGAGCTCCTCGCGGGTCGTGCGCAGCGTGTTGACCCGCACCGCGCTCTCGGCCGGCTCGTTGTCACGAGCCATCAGCGCGCGCGCCTCGCCGGGGCCGAGCTGCTCCCACCACATGCGCGCGAGCCAGTCGGGGTGCGAGTGCTTGAGGGCCGCCTGCTCGGCGGTGTCCTCCGGGAGGCCGTCGACGATCCGCCGTGCCTCGCGGGTCGCTCGGCGCATGATCGCGTTGGCGAAGCCGGCGGCGCGCGGCGCGGCCGCCTTCACGAGCTCGACGGTCTGGTCGACCGCGGCGCGGTCCGGCACGCCGTCGAGCCAGACGAGCTGGAGGACCCCGAGGCGCAGCGCGTCGCGCACGTCGGCCTGGACCTGGTCCAGCGGCCGGCTCGAGAGCCGCTCGAGCACGTGGTCGAGCGTGCGCGCGCGCTGGACCGCGCCGTAGGCCAGCGCCTGGGCGAAGGCGCGCTCGCGCGGGTCGAGCCCGGCCCGCTCGGCCTCGCCCCGGAACGCGCGGTCGGCCCACGCCTCCTCCCGGAACACGCGCGCGAGCACCCGCTGGGCGACGAGGCGGGCGGGGGAGGCGCTCACCGCCCGGCAAGGTGCGCGCCGTGGCCGCGCAGGTACGCAGCGGCGTCCATCGGGCGGCCGCCCGGCGGCTGGACCTCGACCAGCTCGAGCGCTGCGTCCACGCAGCCGAGCAGCAGGCGGCCGTCGTGCACGGCGAGCTCGGCGGGCGGGGGCGGGGGAGCGTCCGAGGGACGCGCGCGCCTCACGCCGAGGCGCTCGCCGCCGGCCAGCTCGACGTAGCTGCCGACGTGCGGGTTCAGCGCGCGCACGCGGCGCCAGGCGGCGGCGGCGTCGAGCGCGGGGTCGAGGCGGCGGTCGTCGCCGCTGATCTTCGGCGCCTCGGTCACGCCCTCGTCCGGCTGCTCGGTGAACGGGGGCGTCGTGTCGAGCGCCTCCACCAGCAGATCGCCGCCGAGCCGCGCCAGCCGCGGCGCGAGCGAGCCGTAGTCGTCCTCGTCCTCGATCGGCTCCACGCGCGCGAGGCAGACGGGGCCGGCGTCCATCGCGGCGACCGGGCGCATGATCGAGACCCCGGTCTCCTCGTCGCCGGCCTCGATCGCCCGCTCGATCGGGGCCGCGCCGCGCCAGCGCGGCAGCAGCGAGGGGTGCACGTTGAGCATCGGATGCTCCGACAGCAGCGGCTCCTTCAGCAGCGCGCCGTAGGCGCAGATGCAGACGGTCTCGGGAGCCGCATCCGCGATCGCGGCGCGGGCCTCGTCGGAGTTCACGCTCTCGGGCTGGACGAGCTCGATGCCGAGCGCGCGGGCGGCCTCGGCCGCGGGCGGCGGGAGCAACCTGCGGCCGCGGCCCTTCGGCCGGTCGGGCCGGGTGACGACCAGCGCCGGCCGGTGCGGGGAGCCCGCGAGCCGCTCGAGGACGGTCACGGCGAAGTCGGAGGTGCCGAGGTAGACGGTGCGCACGGGCTACAGACTGACGCACCCGCTACAACATGCCCATGCCAGACCCAAGCCTGGTGCGCTTCCGGCGGGCGGTGGCGAGCGCCTGCGCCGCGCTGGAGGCGCGCAAGCAGGAGGTCAACGACCTCAACGTGTTCCCGGTCGCCGACGGGGACACCGGCGACAACATGGCGATGACGCTGCGGGCCGTGCTCGCCGAGCTCGACTCGATGGCCGAGCACGACATCGACGAGATCGGCCGCGACGAGCTCGTGGCCACCGTCGCCCGCGCGGCGCTGCTGGGCGCGCGCGGCAACAGCGGGGTGATCCTCTCCCAGATCGTGCGCGGCGCCGCCGAGGAGCTGGCCTCCCGTCCGGGCGAGCTGATCGACCCGATCCTCGTGAGCGCGGCGCTGGCGCGCGCCGCCGACGCGGCCTACGACTCCGTCCGCAACCCCGCCGAGGGGACGATGCTGTCGGCCGTCCGGGCGATGGCCCACCGGGTGGCGCAGGACCTCGCGCACATGGAGCCGCAGCGGCTCGGCCCGGGCGTGGACCCCGCGGAGCAGGACAGGCTGCTGGCCGAGGTGCTGGAGCGCGCGCTGGCGGCCGGCGCGGAGGCCGTCGAGCGCGGTCCCGAGCAGCTCGACGTGCTGCGCGAGGCCGGAGTGGTGGACGCGGGCGCGTACGGGCTCACCGTGATCATGGCCGGGGTGATCGGCGCGCTGCGCGACGACGCGCCGCCCGAGCTCGAGCACCATCACGCGCCGGCCGGGGGGCCGCACCGCCACACCGGGCACGAGTCGAGCCGCTACCGCTACTGCACCAACTTCGCGGTGACCGGGGAGGGGCTCGTGGCGGGCAGCTTCGTGCCGCTGCTGGAGGGGATCGGGGACTCGGTGCTGGTCGTCGGCGACCCGCACACGCTGAAGGTGCACGTGCACACCGACGACCCCGACGCCGCCATGGCGCTGTTCGCCGGCGCCGGCGAGGTCTCGCGGCTCGACGTGGCCGACATGCGCGAGCAGATCGCCGAGCGCGACGAGCGGCTCGGCCGCGGCGAGGGCGACGAGCCGCTCTGCGGCGTGCTGGCGGTGGTGAACGGGCCCGGGATCCGCGCGATCTACGAGGAGCTCGGCGCGCACGTGGTCGACGGCGGGCCGACGATGAACCCGTCCACCAACGACCTGCTCGCGGGGATCCACGCGACGCCCGCGCGCGAGGTCGTGCTGCTGCCGAACAACCCGAACGTGATCATGGCGGCCGAGAAGGCCGCCCAGCTCTCCGAGAAGGCGGTGCGGGTGGTGCCGACGCGCTCGCAGCAGGCCGGGATCCCGGCGCTGCTGGAGCTCGACCCCTCCGCCGGCGCCGAGTCCAACGCGGCGGCGCTGAACGCGGCGGTCACCCGGCTGCGCACCGGCGGCGTGGCGCCGGCCGCACGCGACGACGCGCAGGGGCGCTTCATGGCCGGCGACGCGCTGGCGTACGTGGGCGACGAGCTGGTCGACTGGGGCGACCCGCAGCGGGCGCTCGCGGCGGTGATCGCGCGGATCGCGGACGGGAGCGAGGTCCTGACGTGCCTGGCGGGGGTGGACGCGCCGCTGTCGCGCGCGACGATCGAGCGGGCGATGCCGGACGGCGTCGAGCTCGAGCACCACGTGGGCGGCCAGCCGGCGTGGTGGTGGCTGCTCTGCGCCGAGTAGGGCCGCCGACGCTACGCCGCGCGGGCGGCTTCGTAAGCGGGTCTATCGAGCTTGAAACGAATGGTGTGGTTCGTCTGCTGCACCACGTCGACGTAGTAACGCTCAGTCGCGACATCGGGCAGGAGTCGCTTCGCCGTACCTGGTGGCAGGCTTAGCTCTCCATCAACCTCCCGGAAATGAACTAGCTGCCGCCGAAAGTTATTGTTGCGCGGGCCGTAAGAAGCGCCGACAGCTCCCTTCCAGGCGGGCGCGCAGAATTCGTCGTCGATGACCTCTCGGAGCTCTTCATCCGAGTAGCCCTCATAGGGGCCGTCGTATACCGCACCTGACCGAAGGTCGCTCTCGGAAACGCGCAAGTCCGAGTACTTCGGGAGCTTGGCCTTGATCGCAGAGTGACGAAAGCCCTTCAGGTTGCCGAATCCAAACAGATCCACCAGGGTCTGGAAGACAAGGCGAGTCTCGGCGGCAGTCCCAAGCGACATTGCCTGGAGGCGACGGAGCGGCTCCGGAAGGGATCCCTTATCGATCTCGGGTACGCATACCGGGAGGATGCGGCCCGCGCCGTCCTCTGCCTTGGCCCACGACGCACCTACCTCGAACCAAATCCATGGGCGGTTCAGGGAGACCGGGGTCACCACCACGAGGACCGCAGTCGCCCGCCGTAGCTGGGAGTTGATGTTGCCCAGCCAATCCGTCCCGGCAGGGACGCTGCCCGGCACAGTGGATGCAAAGACCTCGACGCCGTTGGCGAAGATGCGCATGATCTCGTCGCGAAGGACGCGAACGATTGGCTCATCGGTCGCGGCGTGGCTTATGAAGACAGTTGGTTTCTCGATGGCAGTGCGTGCGTTCATGTGTGGTGGCTCGCAGTAACGCACCGCCCTAGCGACGCGCTGATTCTTGGACGACCCGCCTCGACGGGCGGCGCGCGTCGCGAGTTTTTTTGGGGAAGAGCTAGGTAATTCCTTCGTAGTGCCAGGTACGTGGTCCTCAGCTTAAATTTGGGATCGGATGGAACCGCACCTCCCCGACTCTCCTGCGAATGTCGACAGAGCCCCCGGCCGGTTCGGCGCGGGGCGGCGGGGGAGGTCCTTACCGGCTTGATGCCGCACACTTTGCGGCGCGAGTTAGACGCGCGCACGCATTGCTTGCGTCGGTTGCGCGGACCCCATGCGCTGCTGCATCCCGGAGGGTTCGAGGACAACGGCTGACCCGAGGCGCACTGCCCCCGCTGACGCGGGAAGCAGTGCGACACATATCCGTCTGGGACTAAGGAATCCGTGTGCCGTCGGCACGAGGCTCAAACGCATCCAGGCCTGCCGTTACTACGCGCTCTCTCGAGCTCGCCTCGTCTGCCCAGCCTCTCGGCTGCAGGGCGGTCAAATCATCTGGAAGGGGAACTCAGCCCCTCTGACGGGCCAAGCTGGGGCGGGCGGAGGTAATGGTGAACAGTGCCGGGCAACCCAGGTCTCGGCGGACGAACAAATGATCGCGCCGACGCCGGATGACAAATCCTTCACTGGGGTCCCGCCGCCGCGGTGGTCATCATTGCCTCGTGCCCACCGCCGCCGGGCCATTGAGGTTCGCTGACAGCGAGCGCTTCACCGACGCCGAGCTCGCGGAGGCGCCGCTGCGGTCGATCCCGCGGCCCTCGCGGCTCGCCGAGCCGCTCGAAGCGAGGTCGAAGAAGGCCGCCGCCGGGCTCGAGCAGCTCGGGCTCGCCAGCGTGGGCGACCTGCTCGAGCACGTGCCGTTCCGCCACGAGGACCGCCGCGACGCGCGTCCGGTCGCGAGCCTCGGCATGGGGGAGGAGGCCACGGTGATCGTGGACGTCAAGCGGATCGCCAGCCGCCGCACCCGCTACGGGAAGAGCCTGGTCGAGGCGACCGTCGCCGACGAGTCCGGCCCGATGAAGGCCGTCTGGTTCAACCAGCCCTGGCTCGCCGACAAGCTCGCCCCCGGCACGCGCGTCGTGCTGCGCGGCAAGCAGGACAACCGCAAGAGCTTTCGCGTCTCGAGCTACGAGGTAGCACCCGGCGTCAGCGCCGGCGACATCCGCAGGGAGGGCATGACGCCGATCTACCCCGCCACCGAGGGGATGCCGTCCGACCGCCTGCGCGAGCTCGCCAAGGCCGCCCGCGACGAGGTGCATCACACGATCGAGTCGCTCCCCGCCCGCATGCGCGTCGAGGAGGCCCTCCCCGAGCGCTCGGCCGCCCTCGCCGCCGTCCACTTCCCCGAGGACGAGACCGAGACCGAGCACGCCCGCCGCCGGCTGGCCTTCGAGGAGCTGCTCGCCCTCGAGCTCGCGTTCGTCGCCCGCAAGCGCGCGCGCGAGCAGACGGCCGCGGCCGCGACCCTCGAGCCCACCGGCGAGCTCACCGGCCCCTGGCTCGCATCGCTCCCGTTCAGCCCGACGAGCGACCAGCGACGGGCGATGGAGGAGATCGACGCCGACATCCGCTCCGGCCGCCCGATGCAGCGGCTGCTGATGGGCGAGGTCGGCTCCGGCAAGACCGTGGTCGCCCTCCACGCGATGCTCCGCGCCGTCGAGGCGGGCAGGCAGGCGGCTCTGATGGCCCCCACCGAGACGCTCGCCGAGCAGCACCTCGCGACGCTCGACCGCCTCCTCGGCGGCCACGTCCCGATCGAGCTGCTCACCGGCTCGACCACCGCCGCCCGCCGCCGCGACCTCCTCGCGCGCCTCGAGACCGGCGAGCTCGGTCTGCTCGTTGGCACCCACGCGCTGCTCGAGGAGGTCGTCCGCTTCCGCGACCTCGCGCTGGTGGTGGTCGACGAGCAGCACCGATTCGGCGTCCGCCAGCGCGCCGCCCTCGAGGGCAAGGCCCCCGACGAGCTGAGCCCGCACGTCCTGCACCTCACCGCCACGCCGATCCCGCGCACCCTCCAGCTCACCGCCTACGGCGACCTCGACGTGACCCTCCTCCGGGAGCTGCCCGCCGGCCGCAAGCCGGTCGAGACCTTCGTGGTCGACGGCGCCCGGGCCCGTGCCCGCGCCTACGAGCGCGCCCGCGAGGAGATCGAGGCCGGCCGCCAGGTGTTCGTGGTCTGCCCGCTCGTCGAGGAGTCCGAGGCGCTCCAGGCGCGCGCCGCGACGGTCGAGGCCGAGCGGCTGCGCGCCACCGAGTTCAGGCACCACCGCCTCGAGCTGATCCACGGCCAGATGCCGTCGAAGCAGAAGTCCGAGGCGATGCGCGCCTTCTCCGAGCGCCAGGCCGATGTGCTGGTGGCCACCAGCGTGATCGAGGTGGGGATCGACGTCCCGAACGCCACGGTCATGGTCATCGAGGACGCCGCCCGCTACGGGATCTCGCAGCTCCACCAGCTGCGCGGGCGCATCGGCCGCGGCGAGCACCCGGGCCTCTGCATCCTCTTCGGCGACCCCAAGCAGCCGCGCCTGAGCGCCCTCGCCGAGGAGCGCGACGGCTTCAAGCTCGCCGAGGTCGACCTGCGCATCCGCGGCGCCGGCGACCTGCTCGGCACCCGCCAGCACGGCCTCCCGACGCTCAGGGTCGCGCGCCTGCCCGAGGACGCCGACCTGCTCGAGCGCACGCGCAGGCGCGCCTTCGAGGCCCTCGACGCCGACCCCGCGCTCGAGGGCCCCGAGCACGAGCTCATGCGGGCGGTCGCGATCGCCCGCTTCGGCAGCGACCGCGAGCCGATCCCGGCCTAGGGCGCGTGCGCGTCGTCGCGGGCCGACACCGCGGGCGCCGGCTCAAGGCGCCGCCCGGCAGGGGCACCCGCCCCACGGCCGACCGCGTCCGCGAGGCGCTCTTCTCGATCCTCGGCCCGATCGAGGGAATCAGCGTCCTCGACCTCTTCGCGGGCTCGGGCGCGCTCGGCATCGAGGCGCTCTCGCGCGGCGCCGCCGCGGCGACGTTCGTGGAGAGCGACAGGCGCGCAGCGGCCGCGATCGAGGCCAACCTCGAGGCCCTCGGCGAGGAGGCGGACGTCGTCGCCCGCGACGCCCTCGCGTGGCTCGCGAGCGCGCCCCCCGGCACCGCTTTCGACCTCGTATTCGTCGACCCGCCATATGATTCCGCCGATCGACTGGCGCGCTCGCTGTCCGGGCGCCTGCCGGGAGTCCTTGCCGCAGGCGGACTGATCGTGTCCGAATCAGACCGGCGCAAGCCGCTCATGCTCGACCTCCCGCTCACCGACGAGCGCATCTACGGAGACACCCGAATCGCAATCCACAGTGCACGCCGCGACTAACAAGGGCACCGCCATCTGCCCCGGGACCTACGACCCGGTCACGCTCGGCCACATCGACATCATCGAGCGCACCTCGAACGTGTTCGAGCACGTAGTGGTGGCCGTCGTCGACCAGCCCGTCCGCAAGAAGAAGACCGTCTTCACCGCCGAGGAGCGCGTCGGCTTCATCCAGGCCGAGACCGAGCGGCTGGGGAACGTCGAGGTCGAGTCGTTCGACATCCTGCTCGTCGACTTCGCGCGCGAGAAGGGGGCCAAGGCGATCGTCAAGGGCCTGCGCGCGATCTCGGACTTCGAGTACGAGTTCGAGATGAACCAGCTCAACCGCAAGATGGCGCCCGACATCGAGAGCATCTACATGTTCAGCTCGCCGCAGTTCACCTTCCTGAGCTCCAGCGGCGTGAAGGAGCTTGCGATGTTCGGCGGCGACCTGTCAGGCTTGGTGCCTGAGCGGGTTGTCCCTCGATTGGAGGAAGCGCTCAAGCGCTGACGAACTGAGGCATCCATGGACGTCCTAGTCCTCATAGACAAGCTCGACGACACGATCCACAACGCCAAGCCCGTCCCGCTGACGGATCAGGTTCGCGTCGACAAGGAGGAGATCTACGACATCCTCGACCAGATGCGCGCGACCATCCCGGAGGAGATCAAGCAGGCGCGCTGGATCGTCAAGGAGCGCCAGGAGATGCTCGCCGAGGCCAAGCGCGAGGCGGAGCGGATCCTCAAGGAGGCGCGCGACGAGCAGGCGCGTCTGATCGCGTCCGAGGAGGTCGTCCGCCAGGCCGAGCGCCAGGCCGAGGAGATAATCGAGGAGGCGCGCACGCGCGAGCGCGAGATCCGCCTCGGCGCCGAGGACTACGCCGACGACATCCTCAACACGCTCGAGGTCAACCTCCAGAAGTTCACCGCGGCCGTGCAGCGCGGCCGCGACCGGCTCCAGGGCCGCGAAGAGGCCGAGGTCGGCTAGAGCGGCATCGGTCCGCGGCGCTCAGCCGCGGAGCTGGTCCATCAGGTTGTTGACGGCCTTCACGGTCGGCTCGCGCACCTTCAGGAAGCGGTCGTACTGGTTGATCGCCTGGTTGAAGCTCGACGCGTTGCCGATGCCGTCGAGCTGCCTTATCAGGAGCAGGTTGTTCTCGAGGATCGCGTTGACCTGCGGCACGAGCTCGTCCGGGAACTCGATCGCCCGGATGTCCTTGTCGAACTCGTAGATCACGTCGCGGTAGTCGGACACGTCCGCCTTCAGCTCGTCGAGGTCGCCTCCGTTGTCCTTCAGCTCCTTGAAGAACCGGTCGTAGCCGCGGTTGTAGAGCAGGATCGCGCCCTGGAACTGGCGCCTGACCGCCGGGTCGGCCGCCGCCTCCGTGGTCGCCTGCTCGGTGGAGTCGGTGGTCTTGGCCGGCTCGTCCTTCTTCTCGTCGTCGCCGCCGCAGGCGCCGAGCGCGATCGCGGTGGCCGCGGCCAGGGCGGCGAGTCTGATCCTCATGGCCGCGGAAACCTAGACGCGCGGTCGGTCGTCAACGCGCTCGACCTACGCGCGCACGCGCGCGCGACCCTCCACCGACTGGTGCTCGTCGAGGATCCGGTGGAAGAGCTCGTCGTCCCCGCGCGGCCGGCCCACGGCGAACTTGAGGAACGGGAACGCGATGCAGTCGGCCACGCCGAAGTCGTCGCCCATCAGGTGGTCGCGTCCGGCGAGCATCCGCTCGAAGTGGTCGAGCGCCGAGTCCATGCGCGCCGCGTGGCCCGCGATGGCGTCCCGGTCCGGCACCGCGCGCCCCAGCTCCGCCTCGATCGCGTTCGGCCAGACCTTCCAGACCGAGTTGAACCAGTCCACGAAGACCTCGACCTCGGCGCGGCGCGCCTCGCCGGCCGGGTAGAGCGGCGGGTCGGGGTGGCGCTCCTCGAGCCACGCGAGGATGCGCGGCGAGTCGCAGACCACCTCGTCGCCGTCGACGAGCACCGGTACGAGCCCCTGCCCGCTCACCTCCTCGACCGGGCTGCGGTCGCCGTAGTCGATCCAGACCGACTCCACCGCGAGGCCCTTGAACGCGAGCGCCAGCGCCACTCGCTCGACGTTGGTGGAGAATGGAGCGCGGTACAGCTTCACCGGCGCGTGAACCTACAGGAGGGCAGGATGGGCACGACCGAGCGGCAGACCACCCTCGACCGCGAGTACGTCGAGGACTTCGCGCGGCGGTACGCGGAGGCGTGGACGGCGCACGACGCCGGCGGCATCGCCGCCGGGTGCACCGAGGACGTCGTGTGGACCGACCCGTCGCTGAACGAGACGCTCCACGGCCGCGACGGCGTGCGGCGATTCGCCACGGAGACCTTTCGCATGGTGCCCGACTTCGTCGTCTCCCCGACCGACGATCCGTACGTCTCGCCGACGGCGGCGCGCGTGCTGCTGCCCTACGTCATGCGCGGCACGATGAGCGGGCCGTGGGTCTTCCTCGACATGGCGCCGACCGGGCGCTCGTTCGAGATCGAGGGAGTCGACCGCTGGGAGATGCGCGACGGGCTGATCGCCCACTACAGCACGTACTTCGACAGTCTCAGCCTGTCCCGGCAGCTCGGCGTGTTGCCGCCGGAGGGGTCGCGGGCCGACCGCGCGATCACGCGTCTCCAGCACGTGCAGGCCCGGTTCCAGCGCCGCTCCGCCGGGTAGCTCGCGCTCGAGCTAGGGCGCGAGGCTACCCTCGCAGCATGGCCCCGCGCACCGACGTATTCGACCTCGCCACGCTCCAGCTCAGCTCCGGCTCGGGCCGCCGCGTGGACCTCCAGGTGCAGCTCGACGCGTTCGAGTTCGGCGGCCAGAGCTACGCCGCGCAGGCGGAGCTGACGCCGGTCGTCCTCGACGTGGCGCGCACCGTCGCCGGCTACGCGCTCCGGCTGCGCTTCGAGAGCACGCTCGACGGCCCGTGCGTGCGCTGCCTGGAGGCCGCGGGGGTGACCGTCGAGGTCGACGACCGCCAGATCGACCAGCCCGGCGAGGACGAGGACCTCAGCTCCGACTACCTCGACGGCGACGAGCTCGACGTGCACTCCTGGGCGCGCGACGCGCTGGCGCTGGCGCTGCCGGTGCAGATCGTCTGCCGCGACGACTGCCGCGGCCTCTGCCCCGTCTGCGGCGAGGACCTCAACCGCGCCGATCCGGACCACGCGCACGAGCGCGAGCCCGACTCCCGCTGGGCCAAGCTCTCCGAGCTGCGCTTCGAGTAGGCACCGCTAGACTCGCCACGCCCATGGCGGTCCCGAAGCAGAAGCAGTCGCACTCGCGCACGAACAAGCGCCGGTCGACCCACAAGATCTCCCCGCCGCGCCTGCGCGCGTGCCCCACCTGCCACACGCCGCGCCTGCCGCACCGCGTATGCCCGGTCTGCGGCAACTACAAGGGCGAGCAGGTCTTCACCCCGCAGGGCCCGGACCTCACGGAGTAGCGGCCCCGTGATCGCCCTCGACGCCAACGGGGCGGATCGGGGACCACGGACGGTCGCCGAGGGCGGCGCCGGCGCCGGCGTGCCCGTCACGATCTTCGGTCCCGCCGCCGAGCTCTCCGGCTTCGAGAACGTGGTCGACGCGCCGGTGGCGGTCACCAACGACGAGGATCCCGCGCACGCCGTGCGGGCAAAGCCGGAGTCCTCGATCGTGCAGGCGGCGAAGGCCGTCGGCAGCGGCCGGGCGGGCGGCTTCGTGACGCCGGGGAACACCGGCGCCGCGCTCGCGGCCGGGCTCTTCCACCTGAAGCGCATGCGCGGCGTGCACCGGCCGGCGGTGGCCGTGCGGCTGCCGGTGCCCGGCCGGCCCGTGCTGCTGCTCGACGCCGGCGCCAACGTCGAGTCGCGCCCCGAGTGGCTCGTCCAGTTCGCGCACATGGGCGCCGCGTACATGGAGGGCGTGCACGGCCTGCGGCGCGCCCGCGTAGGCCTGCTCTCGAACGGCGAGGAGGCGAAGAAGGGCCCCGACGCCGTGGTCGAGGCCAACCGCGTGCTCTCCGAGGGGACGCTCGACTTCGCCGGCAACGTGGAGGGCAACGACATCACCGCGGGCACCGTGGACGTCGTCGTCACCGACGGCTTCACCGGCAACGTCACGCTCAAGGCGATCGAGGGGACCGCGAAGACGGTGATGGTCGCGGTGCGCGACGCGGTCCGGTCGGGCCCGGCGTCCACGCTCGGCGGCCTGCTGATCCGCGGCAAGGCGCGCGCGCTGCGGGCCGAGTTCGACCAGGACTCGGTCGGCGGGGCGATCGTTCTCGGCCTGCGCGGCGTGGCGCTCGTGACCCACGGGAACGCGACCGCGACCGGCATCGCCGCGGCCGTCCGCGCGGCCGACCGGGCCGTGTCGGAGGGCGTCGTGGAGCGCACGCAGGCGGCCCTCGAGGCCGGCGGGGCGATCGGCGCCGCCCCGTCCGCACCCGCTGTTAGCGTCGGAGACCGGTCATGACCAGGGAGGAGCTGTTCGAGCGGGTGAGGGATCACCTGTCCACCGAGCTTGCGGTGGACGGCTCCGCCATCCGCGACGGCACCCGCTTCAAGGAGGACCTGAACGCGGACTCGCTGCACCTGGTCGAGCTGATGGTCGAGCTGGAGGACGACTACGGCATCCGGATCCCCGACGACGAGGCGGCGCGCATCACGACGGTCGGCCAGGTGGTCGACTACGTCCACGCGCGCGTGCCCGAGAGAGCGTCCTGATCCCTGTCGTCGCTCAAGGAGCTCCTCGACGAGCTGCCCGCGGACCTCGGGCGACAGGCGTTCACGCACTCCTCCTGGGTCGAGAACCGGACCGAGTCCTACGAGCGCCTCGCCTTCCTCGGTGACGTGGTGCTGAGCGTCTCGATCTCCGACCACATCTACCCGCGCTTCCCGGACTGGGGCGCCGGGCGGCTGACCAAGCTGCGCGCGCAGGCCGTCTCGCGCACGGCGTGCGCGGAGGTGGCGCGCCAGCTCGACGTGCCCGACCGGGTGCGCCGGGCCGCGCCCGGCGGGGTGGGCAAGAACGCCGACGTGCTCGTCGACAGCGAGCGGATCCTCGCGTCCGTGTGCGAGGCGGTGATCGGCGCCGCCTACATCGCGTTCGGGATCGAGCGCGTGGCCCCGGCGGTCGTCGAGGCGTTCTCGGACCAGCTCGACGACGCGCTCGGCAGCCCGGTCGACTTCAAGTCGCGCCTCCAGGAGACGCTCGCGCGGCACTCGGAGGTCGTGAGCTACCGGATCGTGGAGGCCACCGGCCCGGCGCACGACCGCGAGTTCACGGCGATCGCGGAGGTCGCGGGCGAGGAGGTCGGCCGCGGCGAGGGCAAGACCAAGAAGGCGGCCGAGCAGGAGGCCGCCCAGCAGGCGCTCGACCACGTGGCCGAGCACTGGCCGGAGCCGGGGGCGGGCTAGCGCGTGCACCTGCGGTCGATCAGCGTCAAGGGCTTCAAGTCGTTCCCCGACCGGGTCAAGCTCGACTTCGCGCCGGGCGTGTCGGTGATCGTCGGCCCGAACGGGTCGGGCAAGTCGAACATCACCGACGCCGTGCTCTGGGCGCTCGGCGAGCAGAGCCCGCTCGCGGTCCGCGGCCAGTCGATGAAGGACGTGATCTTCGCGGGCGGCCACGGCGTCAAGGGCTCGAGCGCGGCAGAGGTCGAGGTGGTCATCGACAACTCCTCCGGGCGAGCCGGATCCGACTTCTCGGAGATCTCGATCGTTCGCCGCCTGAACCGCGACGGGGAGGGCGAGTACCGCCTGAACGGCGCCCGCTGCCGGCTCGCCGACGTCGTCGAGGTCCTCTCCGACACCGGGCTCGGCAAGGAGATGCACTCCGTGGTCTCGCAGGGGCGTGTCGAGGCGATCGTGACCTCCAAGCCGCGCGACCGGCGGATGCTGATCGAGGAGGCCGCGGGGCTCGGCAAGCACCGCAAGCGGCGGCGCCGCGCCCAGCTCAAGCTCGAGCGCACGGAGGAGAACCTGGCCCGTGCGCTCGACGTGGAACGCGAGGCGCGTTCGCGGCTACGGCCGCTCAAGCGGCAGGCGGAAGCCGCCGAGCT
>DASVWC010000013.1:0-9879 GCA_036389835.1 Thermoleophilaceae bacterium
CTCGAAGTACGGCGGCACGGAGATCAAGGTCGAGGGCGAGGACCTGCTCGTCCTTCGCGAGTCCGACGTGCTGGCCAAGGTCGCCGGCTAGCAACCCCCGAGGAACCGAGAGAAGACATGGCACACAAGGAACTGAAGTACGACGCCGAGGCGCGCAAGGCGCTCGAGGCGGGCGTGGACGCGGTGGCGAACGCCGTCAAGGTGACGCTCGGCCCGAAGGGTCGCTACGTCGTCCTCGACAAGAAGTTCGGCGCCCCGACCATCACGAACGACGGCGTGACCATCGCTCGTGAGATCGAGGTCGAGGACGTCTTCCAGAACCAGGGCGCCCAGCTCGTGCGCGAGGTCGCCACGGCGACCAACGACGTCGCCGGCGACGGCACGACGACCGCGACCGTGCTCGCCCAGGCGATCGTCCGCAAGGGCCTCAAGAACGTGGCCGCCGGTGCAAACCCGCTCGGCCTCAAGCGCGGCATCGAGAAGGCCGTGGACCAGGTCGTGGAGACCATCCGCAAGCAGTCCAAGGAGGTCTCGGGCAAGGATCAGATCGCCCGCGTGGCCGCCATCTCGGCCGCCGACGACGAGATCGGCGACGTGATCGCCGACGCCATCGAGAAGGTCGGCAAGGACGGCGTGGTGAACGTCGAGGAGGGCCAGACCTTCGGCCTGGAGCTCGAGTTCACCGAGGGCATGCAGTTCGACAAGGGCTACATCTCGCCGTACATGGTCACCGACCAGGACCGCATGGAGGCCGTCCTCGAGGACCCGTACATCCTCATCGCGAACCAGAAGATCGGCTCGGTCCGCGACCTCCTGCCCGTGCTCGAGCAGGTGATCCAGGCCGGCAAGTCGATCGTGATCATCGCCGAGGACGTGGAGGGCGAGGCGCTCGCCACGCTGGTGGTCAACAAGCTCCGCGGCACCTTCACCGGCGTCGCGGTCAAGGCCCCCGGCTTCGGCGACCGCCGCAAGCGGATGCTCGAGGACATCGCGATCCTCACCGGCGGCGAGGTCATCACCGAGGAGATGGGCCTCAAGCTCGAGAACACCCAGATGAACCAGCTCGGCCAGGCCCGCCGCGTGGTGGTCGCGAAGGACACGACCACGATCGTCGATGGCGCCGGTGAGGGCGACGCCATCAAGGGCCGCATCAACCAGATCAAGACCGAGATCGACAACACCGACTCGGACTTCGACCGCGAGAAGCTCCAGGAGCGCCTCGCGAAGCTGGCCGGCGGTGTGGCAGTCGTGAAGGTCGGCGCCGCCACCGAGACCGAGATGAAGGAGAAGAAGCACCGTGTCGAGGACGCCCTCCAGGCGACCCGGGCGGCGCTCGAGGAGGGCATCGTCCCGGGCGGCGGCGTGGCGCTGCTGCGCGCGGCCGAGGGTCTCAAGGTCGATGCCCTGGAGGACGGCGACGAGCAGACCGGTGGGCGGATCATCCTCCGCGCGCTGGAGGAGCCCGTCCGCCAGCTCGCCGAGAACGCCGGGCTCGAGGGCTCGGTGGTGGTCAACGACGTCCGCAACGCGAAGGCCGGTCAGGGCCTGAACGCCGAGACGGGCGAGATCGTCGACCTCGTCGACGCCGGGGTCATCGACCCGGCGATGGTCACGCGCTCGGCGCTGCAGAACGCGGCCTCGATCGCCAAGAACATCCTGACGACGGAGTGCATCGTCGCCGAGATCCCCGAGAAGGAGGGGGCCGGCGCCGGCATGCCCGCGGGCATGGACGGGATGATGTAGCTCGGTCCTCCGAGGATCCTCTGTACCGAAGGCCCGGCACCCCGCCGGGCCTTCGTCGTTCCCGGGGCGAGTGTGCACTTGACCCCCTCATAGGGGGGCAAAACGCACACTCGCCGGCACGGCGACCGGACCGACTCCCTACCCGGCCGCCGTTGCCGTGGCCGTTGTCGCGCGCCGGCGGAGGCGCGGCGCGGCTGCGCGCCAGCTTGAACACGCTGTTTAGGTTTTCCTCTACAGGGCGATATGATCTTCAACAAGTTGTTTAAGAAAACCGCCACAGAGGGGAAGACCATGTCGCCGGACCTGAAGGACCCTCGCCAGTTCGATGACGCCTACCGCCAGCTCGCGCCTCAGGCGATCGCGGCCGCCAACCGCGTGCTCCGCGACGAGTCGGCGGCCGAGGACGTCGTGCAGGACGTGTTCATGCAGCTCTGGCTGCGGCCGAGCTCCTACGACGCCGCGCGCGGGCCGCTGAGCGCCTACGTGACGATGATGTCGCGCAGCCGGGCGCTCGACCGCTGGCGCTCGCGCAGCGCGCGCGACGCGGCCGTCGAGCGCACGAAGGAGCAGGTCCGGCTGGCCGGCGACGGCTCCGAGGAGCCCGCCGACGAGCGCGTGATGCGCCGCGACCGCGCCCGCCGCCTGGCCGGCGCGATCAAGCACCTCCCGGCCGAGCAGCGCGACGCCCTCCTTCTCGCGTACGGTCGTGGCATGACCGCGAGCGAGATCGCCGAGGCGTCCGCCATCCCGCTGGGCACGGCCAAGAGCCGGCTGCGGCTGGGCCTCCGCAAGACGCGCGAGAACCTGGCGGCCGCCGCGTAGTGGCCGACGAGCTCACGATCCGCGAGGTCGCGGCCCGCACGGGCGTGAACGCGGCCACGCTGAGGATGTGGGAGCAGCGCTTCGGCTTCCCCGAGCCGATGCGCCTCGAGAGCGGCCATCGCCGCTACAGCGAGGAGGACGTGGAGCGCGTGCGGCGCGTCGCCCGCGACCGCGCGGCCGGGCTGTCGATCCCGGCCGCGATCGAGCGCGCCCGCTCGGCGGTGGTCGAGGTCGAGCCGTCGGTCTACGCGGGGATCCGCCGGCGCCGGCCCGACCTGATCCCGTACCTGCTCCCCAAGCGCACGCTGATCGCGCTCAGCCACGCGATCGAGGACGAGTGCGTTGCGCGCGCCGAGCGGCCGGTCCTGTTCGGCAGCTTCCAGCTCCCGCGCTTCTACCGTCACGCCGAGTCGCGCTGGCGCGAGCTCGCGCGCACCGCGCACGCGGCGATCGTGTTCGCCGAGTTCGGCGAGCGCCGCGACCCCGAGGGCGGCCCCCACGAGATCCCGATCGAGCACGACGACCCGCTCTGCCGCGAGTGGGGCCTGGTCTGCGACGCCCCCGACTACGCCGCGTTCATGGCCGCCTGGGAGCGGCCCGGCCAGGCGGACGTCCCCGACGCCGAGCGCGCCTTCGAGACGATCTGGAGCGTCGAGCCCGAGCTCGTACGCGAGGCCGCGCGGGTGGCGGCCGCGATCGCCGAGCGCACCGCCCCCGACGTGGTCGGGCCGGTGCGCGAGCGCCTGAGCGACACCCCGCCGCCCGCGGGCGAGGAGTTCCGGGTCGTGGGCGCCCTCACCAACCGGATGGTCGCCTACGTGGGCCAGGCGGCGACTAGCCGCCTCCCAGCACCGCACTCATCCGTCGCGGAGTGACGCCGAGCGCCTCGGCGTCGGCGGTGCCGCGCGGGGTGGTCATCGGGATCTCCATCAGCTCGGCCTCCTCCCAGACCGCGAAGCTCTGATCGCCGGCCAGCGCCTCGAGCGCCCGCAGGCCGCGCCGCACCACCGGCGTCGGCACGTGCACCAGGCGGCGCCGGCGCCGCAGCGCGCGGAGCGTCTCGCGGGCCATGTCGTCGTAGGAGAGGGTGTCGGGCCCGGCCAGCTCGAAGCGGTCGCGGCCCCCGCCCTCGCCGCGCAGGGCCGCCATCACGCAGGCCGCGGCGTCGTCGGCCCAGATCGGCTGGTAGCGCGCCTGGCCGGAGCCCGAGATCGGCATCACCGGGAGCAGCGACATCCGCTCGAGCAGCCGGATCCACGGGTCGCGCGGCGAGTACACGATCGAGGGCGCGAACACCACGCTCGGGATCTCCGACGCGCTCACCGCCTCCTCGGCGAGCGCCTTGGCCCGGAAGAAGCGCGCCCGCTCGTGGCGCGAGGCGCCCAGCGCCGAGAAGAACACGAACCGCTCGACGCCCGTCCGCTCGGCCGCCCGCAGCAGCCGCAGGGTGGCCACGGCGTTCAGCTCCTCGATCGACGCCCGCGGCTGGTCGCGGATCGCCGCGGCGAGATGCACCACGGTCTTGACCCCCCGCAGTGCGTTGCGGAACGAGGCCGGATCGGCCAGGTCGCCGAGCGCGATCTGCACCCGTACGCGCTCGGGCCCCAGGTCGCGCGGCTCGCGGACGAGGCAGCGCACGCGCTCGCGCTCGGCCACGAGGCGCCCCAGCAGGGCCGACCCGAGGTTCCCGGTGGCGCCGGTCAGCAGGATCACGCCGGGAGCGTAATAAGATGGCGCTCGCGCCGGGGGACGGCGCGCGGACCCCGACGAACCAGAAGGAGCCGACTCGACCAAATGGCCTACGTCATCGCCGAGCCCTGCATCGACACCAAGGACAACTCGTGCGTCGAGGTATGCCCCGTCGACTGCATCCATCCGACCCCTGACGAGCCCGACTACGACGAGGCGAAGATGCTCTACATCGACCCCGACGAGTGCATCGACTGCGACGCCTGCGTCGAGGCCTGCCCCGTCGACGCCTGCTTCGCCGAGGACCAGCTCCCGGACGAGTGGTCCCAGTACATCCAGATCAACGCCGACTACTACAAGTCGAAGTCGTAGGCGGCCGCCCGGCTAGTGGCCGGGCAGCTCGCGCCACGAGTTGGCGATCACGTTGATCGACTGCGTGGTGGTCACGAGGTTGAACACGTTCGAGTCGTACTGGAGGACGAGGCCGCTGCCGTCGATCGCGATCCCGCCGGGCCCGTCGACCACGATCGCCCCGCCGACGGTGCTCTGACCGGTGATCGTGACCATCGTGCCGGTCGAGTTGTCCAGGTTCGCGGCGTAGATCAGGCCGTAGAAGCTCGACCCGCCGTTCATCAGCAGCGTGCCGCGGGCGATCAGCAGCATCCCCGGCGACGCCGCGGAGTTGACGATCGCGCCGGTGTTGATCGAGCAGGGACCGTTCTCGACGAACACGAGCGGGGCGCTCGGCACGGTGGACGGGCAGTTGTTGTACCAGCTGTTCGCCGCCTTGGCCCGGTTGCGCAGCGAGTCGATCTCGCTCGGCTGCATCGCGTTCGGGATGCTGGGGTCCGAGACGTAGGAGTTCGGGTAGACCTGGCCCTTGGTGGGCTGGTAGTCGAGGCAGGCGTTGCCGCGGTCGGGTCCGCCGGCGCCGACGGTGCAGCGCGCCATGATGCCGGGGCCGTTGCCGGTGTCGAGCAACTGCTTGTTCCCGTTGTTGAGCGTGTGGAAGTGCCCGGCCGTGAGCACCCCGCGCGGGAACGCGTGGCCCACGGGGGTGGCGCGGATCAGGGAGACGATCGTGCGCGACTCGCCGCGGATCGTCGCCTTCGCCCGCAGCCACATCACGCCGTCCGGCACGCCGGTGGGCCCGCTCTGGTCCCAGGCCGGCTGGCCCGCGGTCGCCGCGTCGTCGTAGAAGCTGCCGAGCCCGTTGTCGCGCACGCTCAGATGCCACGCGATCGTGGCGCCGTTCCCGAAGTCCTTGCTCGCGAACCCGCGCAGGAGGTTGCCGGCCTCCGGGCAGCGCACGCTCGTGGAGGCCTGGGTGCACGGTGGGAACGCCTTGTCGGCGGTCTCGGGCCAGCCCGACGAGAGCAGGTTGGCCTGGGCGTTGAGGACGCCCTCGGCGAGGGTCAGGGTGTTCTCGCGCAGGCGCTCGCGGCCGGTCTGCCGCGTCTGGCTGTCGGCGAAGGCGACCACCGCGAGCCCAGCCATCAACATGAGGGCGGAGACGAACACCGCCACGACCAGGGCCAGACCGGATTCGTCGCGCAGCCTCATGGGGCCGTCACCGTGAGCGGGCCGGCGGTCGACTGGAGCCCGCCGACGTCGAACACCTGGAGCTGGATCTTCCGCGCCGCCCCCGCGACCGGGGAGGTGTAGGTGTAGAGCACGCCCGTCCCGACCCTCGTGGTGTCGTCGCAGAGGGTCTGCGTCGTCACGTCGCACCAGCGGTAGGTGAGCGGCAGCCCCTCCGGGTCGGTGGAGGTGCTCGCGTTCAGGATGATCTTGCTCGACCCGGCGGCGCCCGGGGTGGCGGTGAAGCTCGCCGTCGGTGAGCCGTTCTGGTTGCGCAGCAGCACGCCGCTCGTCAGCTCGGTCTCGGGCGGGCTCTGACTCCACTTGCGGTCGGTGTAGAGGCTGACCCGGATCGAGGTGATCGTGTCGCGCGAGTTCGCGTTCGGGTAGTAGGTGAACAGCGGGGCGGCGGTCGGGCGCTTCGACCAGGTCGCCTTGTTGGTCACGTAGTCGGCGAGGACGCGGCTCGAGCCCCACGACGAGTCCGGGCAGTTCGCCGACGGCAGGGTGCTCGGCGGGCTCGCCGTGGTCCACTTGAAGGTCTGCTCCCAGATCCGGCCGCGGGTGAGCGACGCGCCGGTGCTCGACGTGTCGAGGCAGTAGCGCACCCGCATCAGGTTTCGGGCGTTCTGGCTGCCCGACGGCTTCGCGGTCGTGTCGACCGTCTCGACGATCATGTCGTACGAGCTCGCCAGGTTCACGAGCTGGTTCTGGCCCGACGTGTTGCGCAGCTGCCGGGCCATGACCGCGATCGCGTTCCGCGCGACGTCCTGCGACTCGTTCTGGTTGATGGTCTGGCGCTGCGTGCGGTGCAGGAGCTCGAACGGCGCGAGCGCGGCGCCGAGGACCACCGCCATCAGGGTCGCCCCCATCAGCACCTCCATGAGCGACATCGCGGTCTCGTCGCGCAGGCGGCGGATCATCCGGTCACCTGCTCGCGCGGCGACTCCGCCAGGTTCGTGTCGACCGCGGTGATGCGGTAGCGCTTGGTCGCCGAGGTCGTCTCGTTCAGCGTGATGCTGTTGCTGAGCTCGCCCACACCGCCACAGGGCGCCACCGCGTTGCCGTAGGTGGTCCGGTCGATCCGGTCGGCGTACTCCCAGGTGGTCCCGTTGAGGTCGCGGCGGTAGACGCGGAAGAAGTCGATGCAGTCGCCGGCGTCGGGATCGCCGGAGCCGGCGGGGTTGGTCCAGCTGATCGTCACGCGCGTGCCGTTGCGGGTGACGACCACGTTCTCGGGCTCCTGCGGGCGCGTGTTGGGGAGGTTCACGTTCCGCGAGGCGGCGGTGATGCCGCCCGTCTGCTGCGAGCCGTCGGGGTTGGCGCCCGTCGGGGTGATCCGGTACGTCACCGAGGAGCCGCAGCAGGTCGGCGGGCTCGTGTCCTGGCAGCCGCGGACGTTGGGCGAGTAGGTCTGGCAGACGACCGTGCTGCCGGTGCCGTTGACCTGGCGCGTGGCGAGGAAGCCCGTCACGTCGCGGTCCACGCGCGCCGAGGTGTCGGCCGTCGGATAGGTCTCGATCTCCGGCAGGTTGTTCCAGAGCGGGTTGCGCCCCGCGGCGGTCGGCGCGAACGCGTTCGAGTCCGGCACGTAGCGGTTGACGGTCACCACCAGCGGCGAGGGGCTGCTGATGGCCGTGGTGCCGGCCGAGTCGAAGATCTGCGCGGCCACCACGTAGTTGCCGTCGGGCTGGCCGTCGGGCAGGTTCCAGGTCCACGAGAAGACCGTGCCGGGGCCGCTGATGGTGGTGGCCGGCTGGCCGTCGACGGTGAACCTGAGCTTCTGGGCCGTGTACGCGGTCGTCACCTGGAAGGTGACGGACTTCGGCGACACCGACGAGGTCGTGGCGATCGGGAACGTGCAGCCCGAGGTGTTGCTGCATGGAGCGACCTGGCCGTAGTGGAGCGTCGGCGAGACGATCTTCAGCTCCTTGACGTCGTTGCTGGTCGCCGTGCCGCCGCCGGGGCCGGTCCCGCCGGGATTGGTGATCCGGTTCGAGCCGACGATGGTCGTCTGCGTGAGCGGGTCCCCCACGCCGGCGGGTGGCGTGGCCGTGAGCGTCACGCGCCGGTAGTCGTCGGGGTTGCTGTCGCCGCTGCCGGCCGGGCTGTCGGAGCAGAAGCCGGCGTCGGACGCATGGGTGCCCTGACCGTCGCGGGGATCGTCGACGATGCAGGCGCTCACGCCCATCGTGAAGGTGATCCCGTTGCGCTTGACCTCCCAGCTCCCGGTGGTCAGCGGGACGTCGTCGGGGAACCCGTTCGACTGGAGCGTCGTCTTCGCGGAGGTCGACGTGAGCTGGGCGTACTGGGCCCCCTGCGCCGTCTCCACGACGTCGCGGATCAGGGCATTGGCGGTCTGGCGAGTCTTCGCCTCCGATGATTGGGCGCTCGCCCTCTCTAGTAGCCCGACCGTGCCGAGTACGCCCACGAGGATCACGGCCATTGCGACGAGGACCTCGATCAGCGAGAACCCGGCCTGCGGGCTCCTGAATGCACAGGCCATCCGGGTTCCCATCGTCGCCCCGGAGGCTTACTTAAGGCTCAGGAGCCGCCACCTAGTCCGTTTGGCCACCCCCGTTTGTCGGGGATACCACAAATACGCCGGTTCCGAGGGTTTATGCGCCAGAAGCTCCCCGCTCAGGAGTGGTTTCGGCGGGCTCCGCGCGGGTGTTAGGGCGCCATCGGCAGCGGCGTGCCGGTGACCGGCGCGGCGGCTGGAGGCAGGTCCGCCTCGGGCGGCTGGAGGAACGGCGCGACCTGCGGGGTCGCGGCCACCAGGCCGCGGGCGGCGTGGAAGATCGCCTGCGCCGCGGGAGCGTCGGGATCGCTGAGCACGAGCGGCCGGCCCTCGTCGGCCCCCACGCGCAGCTCCTCGGCGAGCGGGACCTTGCCGAGCAGGGGCACGTCGAGCTCGTCGGCGAGCACCTGACCGCCGCCCTCGCCGAAGATCGCCACGCGCTCGCCGCCGGGCCCGTTGAAGGCCGACATGTTCTCGATCACGCCGGCGACGGCGAGGTCGAAGCGGGTGGCGGTCTCGGCAGCGCGCGCAGCCACGTTCTGGGCGGCGGGCTGCGGGGTCGTCACGACCACGAAGCGCGCCTGCGGCAGCAGCTGGGCGAGCGTCATCGATACGTCGCCGGTGCCGGGCGGCAGGTCGATCAGCAGGTAGTCGAGCTCGCCCCACTCCACGTCCTCGAGGAACTGCCGGATCGCCTTGTGGAGCATCGGGCCGCGCCAGACGATCGCCTGGTCCTGGCGCTCGAGGAAGAACTCGATCGAGATCGCCTGCACGCCGCCGGCGCCGACGAGCGGGACGATCTTGCGGCGCTCGTTCACGCGCGGCTTGCCGTGCACGCCGAGCATGCGCGGGATCGAGTAGCCCCAGACGTCGGCGTCCATCGCCGCGGCGGGATGGCCCTCGGCCACCAGCGCGGCCGCGAGGTTCGTCGTGATCGTGGACTTGCCCACGCCGCCCTTTCCGGAGCCGACGCAGATCACGTTCTTGACGCGTGCGAGCGCGCCGCTGGGGAGGCCGCCCTGACGGCCCAGCCGCGTCTGGAGGCCCTGCTTCTCGTCGGGGCTGAGGACGTCGAAGCCGACCTCGACCTGGGCGACGCCGTCGAGTGCGCTCACCGCGTCCACGACGGCCTTCTGGAAGTGCGAGCGGATCGGGCACCCCGGGGTGGTGAGCGAGACCACGACCTCGACCCGGCCGTGGACCGGCTGGCGGATCGAGCGGACCATGCCGAGCTCCACGATGTTGTGGCGCAGCTCGGGGTCGATGACCGCGCGGAGCGCATCGCGGATCTGGTCCTCGGAGGGCATGCGGGTGACGATACCGACCCCTGAAGGTGAACCGGCGAGGCCCGAGGGCCCCGCCGATTCGAGGGAGGAGAGATACTGCACTACCGGTCGGGGTATGAGGACCGATAGCTCTCCCCCGCTGGCCGTCTCTCCGGCGGAGCGGGGGCTAAGGGGTACTGGTTACGAGACGGGGTTCAGCTCGTCGACGCCGGCCTGGATGCGGTCGAAGCCGCGGCC
>DASVWC010000014.1:0-196276 GCA_036389835.1 Thermoleophilaceae bacterium
CCGCGCCGCGCACCAACGGCCGGAGGCCGCCCGCCACCGCGCCGGCCGCCGCCGCCCCGCGAGCCGCCGCCGCCCCGCGAGCCGCCGCCACCCCGCGAGCCGCCGCCGCTCCGCCGGCCGCCGCTCCGCCCGCCAGCCGCCCGCGGCGGCGTCGCCGCGTCGTGCTCGCGCTCGTCGCGGTCGCGATCCTCCTAGCGGTCGCGGCCGGTGCGGCGATCCTCGCCGACGACGGCGGCGATCCGAGCCGCGACGCGGTTCGCGGGCTCGCTCAGGTCACGATCACCGGCGGCTGGGTCGAGTCCGACCCCGCCGTACCCGGCTTCACCGGCGCGGGCGCGTCGAGCTTCGCTCCCGAGGACGCCGGCGGCTCGACGTCGTCCATGACGGTCGGGACCACCACTCCGAGCGCCACCTCGCTGCTCCCCGCGGCCCTTCTGCGCCGCCTCGACGGCCCCCCGCCCCGCCCGGCCATCCGCCGGCGCGGAGACGCGTGGGTCTTCAGCTACGCCGGCATGCGGCTGACCGAGCCCGCGGGGCGCCTCACCGTCCACCTGATGCCGACCGACCGCGGCACGGCCGGCGTCGCCTGCCTGTCCGGCCCGTCGGCCCCCGCCTCGTTCGCGGCGCGCTGCAAGCGCGCCGCCGGCTCGCTGCGGCCCGCGGCGGGCGCCCGCGCCCACTCCGGCCTGAGCCGGGAGTACGCGGCCGGCCTGGACGCCGCAATCGGCTCCCTCAACCGTGCGCGCCGCGCCGCGCGCTCGAGCCTCGGGCCGGCCGCCACTCCCGCCGCCGCGCGCACCCAGGCGCTCGGCCTCGAACGCGCGTACTCGCTCGCGGCCCGCCGCGTGCGCGGCAGCGCCGCGCTGCGCGGGCGCCCCGAGCTGCGGCCCGCCAACGCGCGCATCGCCACCGCCCTCGACCGCACCCGGCGGGCGTACGCCGCGATGGCGGCGGCCGCGACCAGCGCGCAGCCGGGCGCCCTCGCCGCCGCCCGGCGCACGGTGCTCGCCCGCGAGCGCGACCTCCGCGGCGCGCTCCGCGACCTGGCCGGGCTCGGCTACCGGCCCACCGTCGTGGACTGACCCTCGGACTGCCGCGCATGCGAGTCGCCGCCGCACTGGTCGCGTCCCTGGCGCTGGTGCTCCCGGCCGCCGCGCACGCGCGCGACGTGGTGCTCGTGGCCAACGCCGAGGGGGGGACCGTGAGCATCGTGGACGCACGCGGCTTCCAGGTCCTGCGCGAGATCGACGTGCTGCCCGACGGCCCCGACGCCGAGCCGGGGCGGGACGACCCCGCCCAGGCCCTGATCGGCCAGCGGATCGTGGAGGCCGCCGGCGGCTCGAACTACGCCCAGGACGTGGACGTGTCACCGGACGGGCGCACGCTGTACGTGTCGCGCGGCCACCGCGGCGACGTCGCGGCCTTCGAGATCGCCTCCGGCCGCCAGCTCTGGAAGGTGCCGATCCCTGGCCTGCGCTCCGACCACATGACGATCTCCGGCGACGGGCGGCGCCTGTACGTCTCGGCGCTGACCGACGACCGCGTGCACCTGGTCGACACCGCCGGTCACGCGATCGCCGGCTCGTTCGCCAGCGGGCAGTGGCCGCACGACAACCACCTGAGCCACGACGGCAGGCTCCTCTACAACGGGAGCATCGGGAACGTCGTGACCCCGCGCGAGGCCCGCGAGGCGCCGCCCGCTCAGCCGTACCGGCTCACGATCGTCGACGCCGCCACGCTCGCACCCGTGGACTCCCACGTCTTCGAGCGCGGGATCCGCCCCTTCGCGCTGACCCACGACGGGCGGCGAATGTACGCGCAGCTCTCCGAGTTCCACGGCGTGATCGAGTACGGGCTGCCGGAGCGCCGCGTCCTGCGGACCCGCGAGCTGCCGGTCGACCCCGGGGTCACCGAGGACGACTACGACTTCGAGGCCCCGCACCACGGGCTCGCGCTCACGCCGGACGAGCGGATGCTCTGCCTCGCGGGTCGCGCGTCCGACTACGTGGCGCTGGTCGCCACGGCCACGATGGAGCCGACGGCGATCGTGGAGGTCGGCGATGCGCCCGGCTGGGCGACGATCGGCCCGGACGGGCGCCGCTGCTTCGTCGCGAACACGCGCGCCGACACCCTCTCGGTGATCGGGCTCGCCGAGCGGCGCGAGCTGGCTCGGGTGCGGGTCGGCGACGGCCCGAAGCAGATCGAGGCGGCGCGGCTGCCCGAGGCCGTGGTCTGCACGGCGCCGGCCGTGCCCGGGTGCACGCCGCAGCTCGCCGTCGCGTCGCGCTGCGCCCGGAGCGGCGCCCTGCGGGTGAGCCTCCGCGGCGACAGCGAGCGCGTGCGGCGCGTGACGTTCCGGCTCGGCGCCGTCGCGGCGGCCGACTCCTCGCCGCCGTACGCGCGGACGTTCGGGGCGCGCACGGCCGCGCGGCGCGCCGGCCGGCGGATCCGCGCGATCGCGGAGCTGAACGGCGGCCTGCCCGCTCGCGTGAAGCGGACCGCCCGCTTCGCCGGCTGCCGCTGAGCGAGGTGGGCTCTCCAAGGGTCGATATGCGACCCAAATAGAGCCCACCTCCGCCAGCTCAGGGCTCCGGTTCAGGGTTCCGCCCCGATGTCCGGCAGCGCCGCCGCGGCGAGTATGCGGTCATGAGCCCGTTCAACCACCCCATGACCCCCTACCAGCGGCCCCTCCGCAGCGCCCCCCGGGGCGTGACCGGCCGGGCCGCCCGGCGCGAAGCTCCCCGAGCGACGAGCCTTTCGGGCGTTACGGCATTCCTTCCGTTCAGGCCGCCGTCCGATCTCGAGCGAGCCATCCCGGGCCGCTGGTAGGGGGACGTGGGGCGGGCCCAGCACCGCTCTGTGCGAGCCTTCCGCCCTTGGCGGACGACCAGCGCAAGGACCTCGAGGAGCTGCTCGCGCGCCGCGCGCTCACGCTCGACGACGCCCGCCCGGACGCGGTCGAGCGCCGCCACGCCCGCGGCGGGCGCACCGCGCGCGAGAACCTCGACGACCTCGTGGACCCGGGCAGCTTCGTCGAGTACGGCCGCTTCGCGATCGCCCCGCAGCGGGCGCGGCGCGAGCTCCAGGAGCTGATCGAGCGAACCCCGGCCGACGGTCTCGTGGCGGGCACCGCCTCGGTGAACGGGGAGCTGTTCGGCGACCGCAGCGCCTGCGCGGTCCTCTCCTACGACTACACGGTGCTGGCCGGCACCCAGGGGGCGGTCGGCCACCTCAAGAAGGACCGCCTGTTCGAGCTGATCGAGCGCATGCGGCTGCCCACCGTGTTCTTCGCCGAGGGCGGCGGCGGCCGCCCCGGTGACACCGACTACCCGCAGGTCTCGGCGCTCCAGGTGCGCGCGTTCGCGCTCTGGGCCGGCCTGTCGGGGCTCGTCCCGCGGATCGCGATCGTGAAGGGGCGCTGCTTCGCCGGCAACGCGGTGATCGCCGGCTGCTCGGACCTGATCGTGGCCACCGAGGACGCGTCGCTCGGGATGGGAGGTCCGGCGATGATCGCCGGCGGCGGGCTGGGCGACGTGGATCCCGACGACGTCGGGCCGATCGAGATGCAGGCGCCGAACGGCGTCGTGGACGTCGTCGTCGCCGACGAGCCCGAGGCGGTGGCCGTCACCAAGCGCCTGCTCGGCTACTTCCAGGGCGCCACGCCGCCCGGGCCAGAGCCCGACCAGGCGCTGCTGCGCACGCTCGTGCCCGAGCGCGAGCGGCGCGCGTACAGGGTCCAGCCGATCGTCGAGACGCTCGCGGACGAGGGCTCCGTCACGTTCCTGCGCGAGCGCTTCGCCCCCGAGCTCGTGACCGCCCTGGCGCGGATCGAGGGCCGCCCGCTCGGCGTCCTCGCCAACAACACGATGCACATGGCCGGAGCCGTGACGGCGGCCGCCTCCGACAAGGCCGCGCGCTTTCTCCAGCTCTGCGACGCGTTCGGCCTGCCAGTCGTCTCCCTCGTCGACACCCCGGGCTACATGGTCGGCCCGCAGGCGGAGGCGGAGGGGCTCGTGCGGCGCGCGTCGCGGCTGCTCGTCGCCGGCGCATCGCTGCGCGTGCCGTTCGTCGCCGTCGTGCTGCGGCGCGGCTACGGCCTCGGGGCGCAGGCGATGGTCGCGGGCAGCCTCCACGAGCCGCTCCTCACCGTCGCCTGGCCGAGCGCGCACCTCGGGCCGATGGGGCTCGAGGGCGCGGTGCGGCTCGGCCTGCGCAAGGAGCTCGAGGCGATCGAGGACGAGGCCGAGCGCGAGCAGCGGGTCCGCGACGTGACCGCCGCCGCCCAGGAGAACGCGAAGGCGATCAACGCGGCGATGCTGTTCGAGATCGACGACGTGATCGACCCCGCCGAGACGCGCGGGCTGATCGCGCGGACGCTCGCCGCGGCCGAGCAGCCGCCGCACCCGCCGCGCGGGCACCGCTTCGTCGATACTTGGTGACATGAGGCGGATCGCGACGCTGCCCGTCGCCGCCGTGCTGGTCCTCGCCGGATGCGGCGACGACGGTGAGTCGGGCCCGGCCGCGCCGCCGACCGAGGCAGCCCCGCAGGCGCAGCCGGAGCCGAAGCAAAAGCCGGCCGGGACCGAGATCAGGGTCGCCGGCTCCGAGTTCGGACCGATGCTGTTCGACGCGCGCAAGCAGGCGATCTACGTCTTCGAGAACGACGCGAGGAACAAGAGCGTCTGCTACGGCGAGTGCGCCGAGGCCTGGCCGCCGGTCTACACCGAGGGTGAGCCCAGGGCGGCCGACGGCGCGCGCCAGTCGCTGCTCGGCACCGCGGAGCGCCGGGACGGCAGGCGCCAGGTCACCTACGCGGGGAAGCCCCTCTACTACTACGCGCACGAGGGGCCCGGCGAGGTGCGCTGCCACGACGTGAACCTCAACGGAGGATTCTGGTGGGTGGTCGGGCCGGGCGGAAAGCGGCGGCCCTAGGTGAGGGGTAGGCTTCCGCCGGTCGTGAGGGGGGTACCGCGATGGCGCTGACATCCGCACGCTTCGAAGGCAACGAGCGGCTCGAGCGCTGCGCGGCCGGCGACTTCGCCGCGCGCCTGACGCCGGGCACCAAGGGGGACTTCGTGGCCCTCGTCCAGCAGGCCCTCATGGACCTGGGCGAGTCGCTGCCCAACTTCGGCGCGGACGGCGGCTATGGCAACGAGACGACCGCGGCGGTCCTGAGCTACAAGACGCGCCACGACATCAGGACCGACGACGGCGTGCTCGACGGGATCGTCGGGCCGAAGACGATCGCGAAGCTCGACGAGGAGTGCACGGCGCGGGATCAGGTGCCCGGCCCGTGCCCGCCGGAGCCCGACGGGCCCGCCGTGGACCTGCTCGGAGCCGACGAGCAGCTCGTCAACATGGTGCTGGCCAACACGCTCGCGGCGCGCGTGGTGGGCGTGGACGGCGATGGCGGCACGCGGCTCCTCACCGGCGGCGTGGAGGGCGTGGAGCCCGCCGCGGGCGAGGTGGTGTCGGCCGCGGCCGCGCTGCTCGCGACCGAGGGTCCCGAGGCGCTGCAGCAGCTCGTCGGCTCGCTCGCGAACCTCGGCGCGGCCTTCGGCGCCGCCGGCGACGCCGACACGGCGAGCGCGTTCGTCGGCAGCCGCTGGGTGCCGGTCGACATCGGCCCCGCGCTCGGCAAGGCGCTGATCGACCTGCTCAACAACCTGGCGGCCGGCAAGGGCGCGCCGGTGCGCGACCTCACCAAGCCGGCGGCGCTGCTCGAGGCCGAGCTCCACCACGCGCAGGGCCGCATCGTCCTCGATCCGCCTCCGCCGGCGAGCGGCGGCAAGCCGCTCGACCCGAAGCAGAAGTTCGCGATCGCCTCCAAGGTCGCCGGGGTGGAGTACAAGATCACGCAGTTCGGCGACAAGCGGCTCCCGAGCTACAAGCCGGTCTCGCAGCGGCTCATCGGCCTCGACATCCGGCACGTCGTGGGCCTCGTCCGCCTCGCCATCCACCTGTCCTCGACCTGGGGGGTCACCGAGATCCACCACGTCGGCATCAGCGGCGACAGCTCGCGCGCCGACTGCCACGGCAACGGCCGCGCGTGCGACTTCGTGGGCGTGGTCGGCACCCGCGACGGCGCCGCGTTCCACCTGACGGTCTTCAACGACTGGAAGAACAGGAGCGTGCCGAACCTGGCCAACCCGTCCAAGCCGCGCCTGCCGGACTGGCCGCCGGTCACGCGCACGCTCGAGTACCGGCTGGCCACGCTGCCCGGGGTCGACGTGTTCGCCCGCGACTTCTTCCAGAACCTCTACGACTGGGTCGCCGGCCAGTACCAAGACCGCACGGACGGCCCCAACCAGATCGACCCGCCCTCGCGCATCGGTGAGAGCAGCCGGATCATGACGCCCGACCACCCGACGTCGAAGCCGGGCACGAAGAACGGCCGCGAGGCCCACCACTCGCACATGCACTGGCAGGTCGGGCCGACCGGCCCGCAGGCTCCGTAGCCGCGGGCGCGGCCGGGCGGCGCCTGCTCGTCTACGACGACCCCCGGTGGTGCAGGAGCTCTCGTGCAGCCGCAGGTTGTCCACGAAGACCGCCGAGTCGTAGTCGCGGTCGCCCTGGTCGAAGATCGAGAGGTAGACGGTCCGCGTGCCCGGCTTGATCGGCGAGGACGGCCGCAGGATCTGGGTCGCGCCGTCGTAGGTCGTGCCCGTGGCGTTGTCCGCGCTGACCGTGAACGCACCGGCCTGGTTGACCGAGATGTTGCGCCCGCCGGGGTCCTTCGCGAAGTTGCCGGGGGCGTCGATCGTCGGGTCCTCGTTCGAGCGCGAGGTCCAGCTCGTGGACCCCTCCTCCGTCAACGTCCTGACCGGGCGTCAGGCCGCGAGCGACGCCGCGCGGGCGCCGAGGGTGTCCACGCGCGCCGCCGCCCGGTGCGTGAGCAGCCATTCGCCGCGCAGCAGCGGACGCACGAGGCCGTCGTCCGCGAGCACGCCCAGCCCGGTCGTGACCGACGGGCGCCTCGCCCCGATCAGGGTGCCCAGCGTCTCGTGCGTGATCGGCAGGCGGACCACCACGCCGTCCGGCGTGACCCGGCCCCAGCGCTCGGCGAAGTGCCAGAACGCCAGCAGCAGCCGCACGTCCACGCGGGTCATGTGCGAGATCGCGGCGAACGCGGCCTGCGAGCGCGAGCGCCGGATCGCTCGGTCGAGCAGCTCGGCGGTCAGCTCGGGCCAGGGGGCGATCGCCCGCGCGAAGCGCTCGCCGAGGATCGCCACGGTGGTCGGCTCGAGCACGCGCCACTCCGACTCGCTCGGCACCGTCGTCGCGACCGCGTCGTCGCGCCAGGGCCGGAGGAGGTCGCCGCCGCCGAGCAGCTCGGCCGAGCTGCGGTCGGCCATCTCCACGCTGCGGCAGATCATGCCCTCGAGCACGAGCAGGCCGAGCAGCCGGCCGCCGCCGAAGCGCGGCGTCCAGAGGCCGGGCGCGAGCACCTCGGTGCGCGCGCAGACGCGCTGGGTCGCGATCGGGATCTGGTCCGCGGCGAGCGCGCCGGCGAGGTCGGGGTCGGCCTCGAGCACGCGGACCTCGTTCGCGTTGGGGGGTGGGGAGAGCATGTCAGCATGCTTACCGGTCGGCCCCCGGCCCGGTATGGGCGCTACCACCGATCCCCGGCGCGGAACGTCACCCATACGTACCGTTCACGGTCGTGATGAATCCGGGCAAGCCGTTCGGCGGGACCAATCGCCGCCCGTCGATGTTCTGGCGGATCTTCCTGCCGAACGCGGCGGTGCTGATGCTCGCGTGGGCGCTGCTGGCGTTCTCGCCGGCGCACGTGGCGTCGCCCACGGTCGACCCGGTCGAGGCGGCGGCGGGCGTGGCGGGGCTCGTGATCATCTTCCTGGTCAACGTGGCGATGCTGCGTCGCGCGCTCGCCCCGCTCGACCGGCTGCGCTCGCTGATGCGCACGGCCGACCCCCTGCGCCCCGGGCGGCGCATCCCGACCTACTCCGACGCGGCGGAGGTGGTCGAGCTGACCGAGGCCTTCAACGAGATGCTCGCGCGGCTCGAGCGCGAGCGGCGCGACAGCAGCTCGCGCGTGCTCGACGCCCTCGAGTCCGAGCGCCTCCGGCTCTCGCGCGAGCTGCACGACGAGATCGGGCAGGGGCTCACGGCACTGCTGCTCGAGCTCGAGAACGCGTCGCGCGACGTCCCGCCCGAGTCGGCCGCCGCCGTGCACGCGGCGCGCGAGTCGGCGCGCGCCTCGCTCGAGGAGGTCCGCCGCGTGGCCCGCCAGCTCCGCCCCGAGGCCCTCGACGACCTGGGGCTGCGGAGCGCCCTGACGAACCTCGCGGACCGGATGTCCGGCGCCCCGGGGGTGGAGGTCGCGCGCACGATCGAGCCCGACCTCCCCCCGCTCGGGGCCGACGAGGAGCTGGCGCTGTACCGGGTCGCCCAGGAGGCGCTCACGAACGCCGCGCGGCACTCGGGCGCCGCGCGGATCGAGCTGCGGCTCGAGTCGCGCGACGGCCGGGTGGAGCTCAGCGTCCGCGACGACGGGGTCGGCGCCGGCGGGGTGCAGGAGGGCGCCGGCCTGATCGGGATGCGCGAGCGGGCGCTGATGATCGGCGCCGACCTCGCCGTGGGGCCGGCGCCCGGCGGGGGGTTCGAGGTCCGGCTCGCACTGCGGCCGCGGGAACCGGCGTGAGCGTGCCGCTCAAGACACGCATCCTGCTGTGCGACGACCACGCGCTCGTGCGCCAGGGCCTGCGCCTGATCCTCGAGCGCGAGCCCGACTTCGAGGTCGTGGCGGAGGCCGGCGACGGCGCCGAGGCCGTCGAGATGGCGCTCCACGACGACGTGGACCTCGCCGTGCTCGACGTGACGATGCCGCGCCTGACCGGGATCCAGGCTGCGCGCGAGATCGCCCAGCGCCGCCCCGAGCTGCGGACCCTGATCCTCTCGATGCACGACAGCGAGCAGTACTTCTTCGAGGCGCTGCGCGCGGGGGCGTCCGGGTACGTGCTGAAGTCGGTGGTCGACCGCGACCTCGTGGAGGCGTGCCGCGCGACCATGCGCGGCGAGCCGTTCGTGTACCCCGGAGCCGTGAGGGCGCTGATCCGCGAGCACCTCGAGCGCGCCCGCTCGGGCGAGGATCCGCCGGCCGACCCGCTGTCGCCGCGCGAGTCGGAGGTGGTGAAGCTCGTGGCCGAGGGCTACACGACCAAGCAGATCGCGGAGACCCTCGTGATCGCGGAGAAGACCGTCGAGCGTCACCGCGCGAACATCCTCGAGAAGCTCGGTCTGCGCGACCGCGTGGAGCTCACGCGCTACGCGATCCGCCGCGGCCTCGTCGAGCCCTGAGCCGCCGCGCATATCCGTGATCGAGGCGGGTAGATAACGCTTGACGAAAGGAGCGACCATGGCCAAGGACCACGGATCCAGCGTCAAGAACGACAAGCAGTACGAGGGGCTGCGCAAGAAGGGCATGAGCAAGTCGCGCGCGGCCGCGATCTCCAACGCGAACGCCGGCTCGGACAACGCGGCGTCGAAGAAGGGCGGGAAGAAGTCGGGCGGCGGCAGCTCGGGCAGCAGCCAGAGCAGCAAGTCGAGCGGCAGTGGAAGCGGCGGAAACCGCAAGCAGAAGCAGGCAGCCGGCCGCAAGGGCGGCAAGGCGTCGGCCTCGAAGAGCTAGCGCCCCGGCAGCTCCCAGGTCCGGTCGCACGCCGGGCACGTGTAGGTCTTCGGACGCAGCAGCCGTTCGAGGCGGCTGAGGTAGATCGGGGCCTGGCAGTAGGGGCAGAAGCCGCTGTCGAGGAGCTCCGTAGCGGTCTCCTCGACGTGCTGCTCGAGCCTGCCCTCGACCAGGGCCTTCGCCTGGCTGACGGGGGCGGGCCGGTCCTCCGCACCCGCGAGCCAGCAGCGTTCGGCCTCCACGTCCACGACCAGGTCGTAGGTCCGGGAGCCGTCGGGGTAGTGGCGAAGGTGGAGCTCGACCTGGCCGGGGGCGGGGAAGGTGGGCGGCACCCCGCCGCCGTCCCAGGCGCTGCCGTCGAGCGAGAGGACCTCCGCCGCGTCGCGCGTCCTGATCACGATCGGCTCGAGGATCCAGTGGCTCATGTGGACCTCGTAGGCGCTGAAGACCACCTCGATCCGGCCGTCGGGCGAGCGTGCCGGCGGGAACGGGTCCGGTGCCGCGCCCGGAGCGTCGTCTGGCGGAGCCGCGATCGCGCGAGGATATTCGCGCGCGATCCGGCGCGCGATCCGGCGCGCGCCTGCGCGGCCGCCGGGCGCGCGCCTACGCGGACGCGGCCTGCGCCCAGGGCGGCGTGCCGAGCTGCGTTGGCCGCGCGGTCGCGGCGATCTCGGCCTCGCGGTGGCGCTGCTCGTGCATCGCGCGCCTGTACTCCGACGGGCGCGTGCCGGTGTGGCGCTTGAAGGCCTTGGTGAACTCGGCCTTCGAGCGGTACCCGACCCGCTCGGCGACCGCGTAGACCGGCAGGTCGGCCCGCGCGAGGATCGCCTTCGCGCGCTGCATCCGGGCCACCGCGACGGCCTGGCGGAAGGTGATCCCCTCCACCTCGAACGCGCGCTGGAGCGAGCGCCGCGACGCCGCGATCTCGCGCGCCACGTCGTCCAGGGCGAGCGGCCGCGACGGGTCCGCCTCCACCACCCGTAGCGCGTCGTAGACGAGGTTGCGCCTTCGTGCTCGCGTCTGGTCTCGCATCCGTGACCTGTACGGGGGACGCGCCGCGCTCGGATCATCGCGAGCGCGCCAGGCTCGGCCGGCCGTGGCTCTGGGATCATCCGCCCCGATGACGACGGCTCGCACACCCGCCGGCGGGGGCGCCCTGCTGGAGGGAGTGCGCGTCGTCGAGCTCGCCGGCCTGATCGCCGCGCCGTTCTGCGGGCTGACCCTCCTCGACCTCGGGGCCGAGGTCGTCAAGGTCGAGCCGCCGGGCGGGGACGACGCGCGCGCGTTCCCGCCCTTCGTCGCCGGCGGCGGCAGCGCGTTCTTCCACGCGCTCAACCGCGGCAAGCGCGGGGTGGTGCTCGACCTGGCCGCCGCCGAGGGGCGGGTGGCCGCGCGGCGGCTGGTCGAGGACGCCGACGTCGTGGTCGAGAACCTGGGCGACGCGGCGCGGCAGCTCGGGTTCGGCTACGAGGAGGCGGCGCGGGTCAACGGAAGGCTCGTCTGGTGCTCGGTCACCGGCAACGGAGTCGGTCGCGGCGGTCGCGCCGTGGACCCGAGCCTCCAGGCGTCGATGGGCCTCATGGCGATCACCGGCGAGCCCGACGGCCCGCCGCTGCGCGTGCCGGTCCCGCTCGTCGACTTCATGACCGGGATGTACGCGGCGCAGTCGACGCTGACCGCGCTGTGGCGGGCCGAGCGAACCGGGGTGGGGGCCCTGCTCGACTGCGCGATGGTCGACGCCGCGGCGACCCTGACCAGCGTCACGGCCCTGCTCGGGCTCGGCGGCGCCGTCGAGCTGCGCAGGCTCGGCTCGGAGAGCTACCTGGCCGTCCCGAGCGCCGCCTTTGAGGCCGCCGACGGCGAGTACGTGCAGGTCGTCGCCGTCAACGACCGCCACTGGTCCGCGCTGTGCGACGCGCTCGGGCACCCGGAGTGGCGCGAGGACCCGCGCTGCTCGGACCGCGACGCTCGGCTGGCCAACCGCGGCTTCGTCCACGGCCTGGTGGCGGAGGCGATCGCCACCGGCAGCGCGGCCGACTGGGTCGAGCGCATCGGCCGCGCCGGCGGGCTCTGCGAGCGCGTGCGCGAGATGGCGGAGGCCTGGGCCGACCCGCTGCTGGCCGACCGCGGGCTGGTCGGGTCACTGGACGGCGCCGGCTCTCCGCTGCCGCTGGTCTCGCTGGTGCGCGGCGCCGACCCGAGCGTCCCCGTGCGCGGGCCGGCGCTCGGCGAGCACACGGAGGCCGTCCTGCGCGAGCTCGGCGCCTGACCACGGGCGCGCCGGGTGGCCGCGTGTCCAGGCAGGGCGGTGGCCGCTCACGTCCGCCGACCGGCGCGCCGACGGAATGGCCACGTGACCCCGACGGCGCCGGCATCGAAGGGAAAGCTCGTCCGTCGCGGCGTTCTCGCCGCCGCCGTGTCGCTCGCGCTGCTCGCGGGGTCCGCCGGCTCCGCGACGGCCGCGAACCTCGTGCAGAACCCGAGCTTCGAGGACGGCAGCTACCGCAACTGCTGCGGCGCCGGGACCTGGATGGGGCTCGAGGCCGGCGACACCGACATCACCGGCTGGACGATCGGCGGCGACGGGGTGGACTGGTCCGACCAGACGGTCCAGAACGCACAGCCGAACCCCGACACGGGCACCAAGTTCGTGGACCTCAACCGGTCCGGCCCGCCTGGGTCGATCAGCCAGAGCGTGCCGACCGTCGCCGGCGCGGAGTACCTGCTCACGTTCCGCCACTCGGCGCACCCGCTGATCGAGTTCTGCGGCACCGGTCCCCGGCTGCTCCGCGCGAGCGCCGGGTCGGCGAGCCGGGACTTCTCCGCCGACCCGGTGGCCGAGGGCTACGCGAACGGGACCAACCTCTACAAGTCCGCCAGCCTGACGTTCACCGGCGCAGCCGGCGCGACCACGATCGAGTTCGCGAGCCTCGTGAGCACCTGCGGCGGTCCGCTGGTCGACACCGTGTCGGTGACCCTCGTCGACGACGACGGCGACGGCGCCGGCAACGGGGTCGACAACTGCCCGGGCCTCCCCAACGACCAGACCGACAGCGACGGTGACGGCCGCGGCGACGCCTGCGACTCCGACGACGACGGCGACGGCGTGGCGGACTCCGCCGACGCGTTCCCGCTCGACCCGGCCGAGCACGTGGACACCGACGGCGACGGGACGGGCAACGGCGCCGACAGCGACGACGACGGCGACGGCGTCCCCGACGCCAGCGACGCCTGTGCCACCGAGTACGGCCGCGGCACCGCGAACGGGTGCCCCCTGCCCGCCGACAGGGATCAGTGCAGGAGCGGCGGCTACGCGGGCTACGGCGACAAGTTCGCGAACCAGGGCGCCTGCATCCGCTTCGTCGTCCGCAGCACGCCGGCCCTCTAGGGCCCGCCGCCGGTAGCGCACCCCCGCTGCGCCTCGCGTGAGAAAATGGGGTCCATGAGGCTCCTACCCATCGCCGCGGCATGCCTGGCGCTGATGGTCCTGGCGGCGCCGGCGCCGGCCCAGCAGGGACTGACCCCGCTCAACGACCTGCTCGCGCTCGGCCAGGAGCCCGGCGACGTCCCCGACCCTGCGCCGATCGAGAAGCCGCCCGCTCCGCCGATCAAGCCGGCGCCGCGGGCCGACTGCGGCCCGGGGTCGAAGCCCGAGCCTGACGTCCAGGGCCGCGTGCCGGCCGGGTCGGCCACCGGCGGCCTGTGGTGCAACCTGGCGCTGATCGCGCACCACGGCGTGTCGGGCGGCTACCGGGTCTACGACTACGTCGACAAGCAGGGGCGCGAGTGCGCGTTCTACGACACCGCGCTCGTGTTCCCCAGCAACGCCTTCAACCTCAACAGCAGCAGCGTCGGCGTGGCGGTCCTGGACATGTCGAACCCAGCCAAGCCGGTGCAGACCGACACCCTCACCGAGCCCGCGATGCTCTCGCCGCACGAGTCGTTCAACCTGAATCCGAAGCGCGGACTGCTCGCGGCGGTCAGCGGCAACCCGGCGACCTACCCCGGCTACGTGTCGATCTACGACGCGAGCAAGGACTGCCGCCACCCGGTGCTCCAGTCGAGCGGCCCGCTGGCGCGGCTCGGCCACGAGGGAGCCTTCTCGGAGGACGGGAGGACCTACTACGCGACGGGCACCGCCTACAAGGCGATCACCGCGATCGACGTGACCGACCCGAAGTCGCCGCACGTGGTCTGGCAGGGCTCCGTGCAGTCGCACGGGATGGGGCTGAGCAACGACGGCAACCGGGCCTACCTGGCCAACCCCGACGTGCAGTACGGGGACATGATCATCCTCGACACGAGCGAGATCCAGGCCCGCAAGGACAAGCCGCACACCCGCGAGATCAGCCGGATCACCTGGGACCGGATCTCGATCCCGCAGAACGCGATCCCGTTCACCGCGCACGGCAAGCCCTACGTGCTCGAGTTCGACGAGTTCAACGCCTCGACGCTCGACCCGTCGGGCGACCCCAACATGGTGGGCGCCGGCCGGATCATCGACATCTCCGACGAGCGCAACCCGCGGATCGTCTCCTACCTGCGCCTCCAGGTGAACGAGCCCGAGGAGCACGAGAAGTTCAAGGACGACCCCGGCGCCGACGGCCCCGCCAACGGCGGCGGCCAGGGCTACGCGCTGCACTACTGCAACATCCCGACCCGGGTCGACCCGAAGATCGTGGCCTGCTCGTTCATCGTCTCCGGGCTGCGGCTGTTCGACATCAGCGACCTGACCAAGCCCAGGGAGATCGGCTACTACGTGGCCCCGACTCAGGCGAAGGCCGAGAACCAGGGTCAGGCGAGCGACTACGCGATGAGCCAGCCGGCGTTCGTGCCCGAGCGCCGCGAGATCTGGTTCACCGACGCGACGGGCGGCTTCTACTCGCTGCGGGTCTCGGACCGCATCTGGCCGAAGGGCGCCGACGGCGGCGCCTGCCTGCGGCCGTCGAAGATCGGCTTCAAGCTGCACCGGGTGGAGGGCACGCGCATCGTCCGCGTGGAGGCGTTCGCGAACGGCAGGCGCGTCCTGCGGCGCACCGGCTCAGACCTGCGGCGAGTCGAGCTGAGCGGTCTCAAGCGCGGCGGCAGGCTCCACGTGCGCATCGTCTCCACCCACAACACCGGCTCGAAGGTGATCAGCACGCGCAGCTGGAACGGCTGCAAGAAGGGCAAGCCGAAGGTGCGCGCCATCCACCGGCGTTAGCCGGCGCGAGTTACGGCAGCTCGGCGGCGAAAGTACGGCAATTCCGCGGTTGTGCGCCAGTTCAGCGGGGCGTAGCGTGCGGCGCGCAATCGGACAGGGGCGGGCGGGACGACGCGGCCGGCCCCGGAGAGGCAGGAGCGATGGACCTGTACGCGATCATCCGGCGCAACGGCTGGGCCACCCCCCAGGACCTCGAGACGGCGGCGGCGCGCTCGACCGCCGAGGGCGACAAGGACGGGTCGGGCGTGCGCTGGATCCGCAGCTACGTGCTCGCCGAGGAGAGCGGCGAGGTGGGGACGCTGTGCATCTACGAGGCCGAGAGCCCCGAGGCGATCCGCGCGCACGCCGGCGCCGCCGACCTCCCGGTGGACGAGATCATCCCGGTCGCCGACACCGTCGTCGTCCGCCCCGACCCCGCGCCGGCCGCCGCCTGACCTGCTCCCGGCGGCGGCCCCGCGCGGCCGCCGCCGGGAATTAGACTGCCGCGCCATGGCCACCCGTAGCGCGCTGGTGGGGCGTGGGGCCGAGCGGGACCGGCTCCGCGACGCGCTCGACAGGGCGGAGCGCGGCCACGGCGCCCTCGTGCTCGTGGCGGGCGATGCCGGCGTGGGCAAGACCCGTCTGGTCGAGGCGCTCTGCGAGGATTCTGACGCCCCCGCGTACTGGGGCCGCGCGGCGCAGGGCGCGGCGTCGCCGTACGGGCCCCTGGTCGCGCTGCTGCGCTCCTACCTGCGCGCTCAGCCCGGCGGCTTCGCCGAGCTCGGGCCGCTGCGCGCGCACCTGGCTCTGCTGCTCCCCGAGCTGGGCGACCCGGCCCCGGCCGGCGACCGCTCCAGCATCTTCGAGGCCGTGCGCTGCGCGCTCGCCGAGCTGCCGCGCGAGGGGCACGCGGTCGCGGTGCTCGACGACCTGCAGTCGTCCGACGACGCCACGCTCGAGCTGCTGCCCGCGCTGGCCGAGCCGCTCTCGGAGCTGCCGCTCCTGATGGTCGGCACCTACCGCTCCGACGGCCTGCCGCGCGACCACGCCCTGCGGCGCGTGCGGCACGAGCTGAGGCGCGCGGGCCGGCTCGAGGAGCTCACCGTCCCGCCGCTCGAGCCCGCGGAGACCGCGGAGCTGCTGGCCGAGGTGCTCGGGGACGCGCCCGCGCCGTCGCTCGCCGACGCGATCCACGACCGCACGCAGGGCGTGTCGTTCTTCGTCGAGGAGCTCGCCCGCGCCCTGCAGCTCACGGGCGCGGTGACCACGGGACCAGGCGGTCTCGAGCTGGCCGGCGGCGGCGAGGTCCCGATCCCCGCGACGGTGCGCGACGCGGTGCTGATCGGCGCCGCCGAGCTGTCCGAGGCGGGTCGCGCGGCCGCGGACGCGGCCACGGTCGCGGGGGAGGCGTTCGACCTCGACGCGGTGGCCGAGGTGTCGAGCGCGACCGGCCTCGCCGAGCTGATCGAGCACGGCCTCGTGACCGAGACCGGCTCCGGCCTCGGCGCCTTCCGTCATGCGCTCGCCCGCGACGCGCTGTACGCGGACCTGCCGTGGCTCCAGCGGCGGGCGCTCCACCGCCGCCTGGCCGAGGACCTGGTGGGGCGCGGCGCCGGGAGCGCCGAGGTGGCGGCGCACTGGATCGGCGCCCGTGAGCTGCCGCGCGCCCGCGAGGCGCTGCTGCTGGCGGCGGACGAGTCGCGCGCGGTGCACGCGTACCGCGACGCGGTCCGCGCCGGGCGCCAGGCGCTCGACCTGTGGCCCGACGGCGAGGACGAGGAGCGGCGCATCGCCGCGCTCGAGTCCTACGCCGGGAGCGCGGAGCTGTGCGGCGAGCTGGCGGAGGCCGCGCGCGCGTGGCGCGAGATCTGCGCCGTGCGTGCGGGCGGCGGCGCGCCGGCGGGCTACGCCGCCGCCCAGCGCAGGCTCGCGGCGATCCACGACCTGAGGGGAGATCGCGAGGCGGCGCTCGCCGCGCGGCGTGCCGCCGCCGAGGCGTACGCGGGCGCCGGGCGGCCCGCGGAGGCGGCGGTCGAGCGTCTGGCGATGGGGAACTACATGAGGGCGAGCGCGAGCTACACCGAGGCGATCGAGCTCGCCCGGGAGGCGGGGGCGGACGCCGACCGCGCGCAGAGCGTCGACCTGCGCGCGCGGGCGCTCGGGCTCGAGGGCGTCTGCCTGGCCAAGCGCGGCGACTTCGAGGAGGGGCTCGCGACCGTCAGGTCGGGCCTGGCGCTGACGCTCGAGCACGACCTGACCGCCGCGGCCGCCGAGCTCTACCAGCGCCTCAGCCTCGTGCTCTACGACGGGGCGGACTACCGGCGCGCGCAGGCCACCCTCGACAGCGCGCTCGAGCTCTGCCGGACGACCGAGGCCGGGGGGACCGAGGTCGCGTGCGTGACCTGCATGGTCTACGTGCTGCGCGAGTGCGGGGAGTGGGCGGAGGCGCTGTCGCTCGGCCGCGAGCTGATCGAGTCGGGCACCGCCGTCTGGGTGGCCGAGGGGCTCGTGGGGGTGATCTACTGCCTCCAGGGGAAGGTCAGCTCCGCCCGGCGCCTGCTCAGCTCGTCGTACGCGGCCGCGTCGCAGGTGGGGCACTTCAACATGTCGGTGGACACGACCACGGGGCTCGCGCGGGTGGCGGCGGCCGAGGGCGCGGTCGACGAGGCCGCCGAGCGCTGCCGGTCGCTGATCGCGCGCTGGGAGGGCAGCGAGGACCACCACTACGCGGTCAAGGGGCTGCGCTTCGGCGCCGGCTTCTTCGCTCGCAACGGCGACCGCGCCGGCGCGCACGCGTGCACCGAGGCCCTGTCCCGGATCGCGTCCGAGACCGGCCACGCGGACGCGCTGGCCGCGCTGGCGCACGCTATCGCCGAGAGCGCCCTGGCGGCGGACGACGCCGACACCGCGGCCGAGCAGCTCGGCCAGGCGGTCGAGCTGCACCGCGGCCTCGACCTCCCGTACGACCGCGCGGAGATCGAGCTGCGGGCCGGCGTCGCGCTCGCGGCGGCCGGCGAGCGGGAGGCGGCGCTGGAGCGGCTCGGCGATGCCTACCGGACCGCCCGCAAGCTCGGCGCCCGGCCGCTGGCGGCGGAGGCGGCGCGCGAGGTCGCGGAGCTGGGCGAGTCGGTCGGCCGGCGCCTCGGACGGCGCGCGGAGGCGGACGCGGACGGCGCCGGGCTCTCGCGCCGCGAGCTCGAGGTGGTGCGCCTCGTCGCGGTCGGGCGCACGAACCGCGAGATCGCGCAGGAGCTCTTCCTGAGCCCGCGCACGGTCGACATGCACGTGCGCAACATGCTGCGCAAGCTCGACGCGCGTACGCGCGCGGAGGCGGCGCACCGCGCGGGCCAGCTAGGTCTGCTCGCGTGACGGCAGCCCGGCGGCGGCGAGCGTCTCCGCATGGCTGCCGAACCAGCGCATCCGAGCCACCCGGCCGTCGCGGAAGGTCCAGATCTGCCCGTGCTCGCGGCGGACCTCGACGCCCACCGACCGGCCGCGGACGCGCAGCTCGCCGAGCGCCACGACGTCGTCGCCGGACTCGACGACGCGCTCGGGCTCGAAGCGCGACTCCTCCCACCCCTCGAAGATGCTGGCGATCGCGTTGTTGAAGCCCTCGACTCCGCCGCGGCTGCCCGGCTCCACGGCGTCCGGCGGGTTCACCCACTCGACGTCCTCCGTCAGGAGCTCCGGCGCCACCCGCCGGTCCGTCTGCCACTGGCGGCGGATCCGCTCGAACAGGTCGGCGTTGCCCGTCGGCATCCCGGTCAGGGGCGCCGCGACGGGCGGACCACGCGGATCACCGGCCTCGTCTTGGTGCAGCCGTCGTAGGTCCGCGTCGAGATCACGCGCGCGCCGCTCGTGTGCGTCGCGACGATCCGCACCTTCAGCCTGCCGGTCGCGGGCAACGAGGCGCTCAGCCTGCGCAGGTCGCGGCCGGTGCGGACGAGCGTGCGCGTGCCGTTCACGAAGAGCTCGGCCCTCGTGATGCGCGTGCCGGGCACGCGGTGGAGCTTGAACGTCGACTTCCGCGGCCGCGGGCAGCCGCACGTCCCGTCGGGGCGGCCCGGGTCGTCGCTCGTCCAGCGCGGATCGCTCACGTTGAAGGTCGCGAGGCCCGGCCGCAGGTAGTCGTAGGGGTCGCGCAGCCAGCGCAGCTCGGTCGCGGCGGACAGGCCCTCGTGCCGGGCCATCTCGCGGTACATGTACTGCTCGAAGTCGTCCCCCGAGCCGTACTCGGCCACGAAGTCGTGGTGGGTCGGGTACATCACCTTCGGCCTGATCGCGTCGATGTAGTCGACCGGGTCGCGAACGCCGTTCGTGGGGTTGTTGAAGCCGAGCACGGCGTTGAACTGCACGTCGGTCGCCGGCAGCCTGCGCATGACGTCGAGGACGTTCGGCGCCCGCTCGCGCAGCGGGCCCGAGCTGTCGTTCCAGACGAGCGAGAAGCGGCCGATCCGGAACTGGTAGAGCAGGCTCGAGCCCTCGTCGCCCGCGGTGTTCGCGAGGCCGGGAACGGCCGACGGCCCCGGCGGGTGGACGAGGACCAGCGTGGGGTCGACCAGTGGCGGCGGCAGCAGCTGCGGGTCGCGATGCTCGGCGTCGGGCGGCTCGGCGGCGCTGTGCACGTGCTTGAACACCGACACGCACACGTCCTCGCCGAGCGGGCGCAGCTCGCGCACCTGCGCGCCCGGCGCCGACCCGCGGTCGACCGCCTCGATGCACCTGATCGGCAGCACGTGTCCGGCGAACGCCTCCGCCTGCGCCCGGGTCTGGTCGCAGTGCTCCGGGGTCCCGATCACCGTCGCCTTCGTGCGGGCCGCGATCTGGCCGGCGGTGGACGCGTGGTCGTAGTGGCCGTGCCCGATGAAGATCGCCTCCGGCTGGAGCGCCACGAGCTCGTCGGTGGTGGTCGGCACGTAGTTCGGCCGGTCCTCGCCCTTGTGGATGTAGGTGTCGAGCAGCACCATGTGCCCGTCGATCGCGGCGGCGAAGCTCGCGACGCTGAACCAGGACAGGATCACGCGCCCGCGCGGCAGCGAGCCGTCGGCCGCCACGTTCTCAGCGCCGAGGAAGTGCTGGCGCGCCTTGATCGTCGCGTCGGGCAGCGCGGCGGACCGAGCCGCCCCGGCGGGGACCAGCAACGCTGCGGCGAGCGCCGCGGCCCCGATGCCCCTCCTGAGCCGCATGCCGGCAGGTTACCCGCGTCCGCCGGGCACCCGTCGGAATAGGCTCTGCGCGATGCTCGGAGACGGGGGAATCGGCCGGATCGGCCTCGGGACCAACCGCCTGGCGAACACGCCCGCCAACGTCGCCTTCGTGCGCGAGGCGGTGGCCGCCGGCGCCGGACTGATCGACACGGCGCACATCTACGCGGGCGGGGAGAGCGAGCAGGCGATCGGGGCGGCGTCGCTGCCGGAGGGCGCCCTCGTGGCGACCAAGGGCGGCTACCGGGACGGGCGCCCCGAGCTGATCCGCGCGCAGATCGAGGAGAGCCTGCGCCGGCTGCGCACCGACGCGATCGACCTCTACTACCTGCACACCGTCGATCCGAAGGTGCCGCTCGAGGAGAGCCTCGGGGCCATCCGCGAGTACAGGGACCGGGGCGCGATCCGCGCGGTCGGCGTCTCGAACGTGTCCGTGGACGAGATCGAGCGGGCGCGCGCGGTCGTGCCGATCGCGGCCGTCCAGAACCACTACAACCTCGCCGAGCGCACGCACGAGGAGGCGGTCGACCACTGCGCGGCCGGCGGCATCGCGTTCGTCCCCTACTTCCCGCTGGGCGACGACGGGGGAGCCGCGGCGGCGCGGATCGCGGCGCGCCACGACGCGACGCCCGCTCAGATCGCGCTCGCGTGGCTGCTGCGGCGCTCGCCGGCGATGCTCCCGATCCCGGGGACGCTGTCGCTCGAGCACCTGAGGGAGAACCTGGCGGCGGTCGAGATCGAGCTGAGCGACGAGGAGTTCGAGGCGCTGCGCTGAGCGCTCAGCCGACGCAGGCGCCGACGAACCGCGCGGTCTCCGCCAGGACCTCGCCGCGGTTGGTCTCGTTGAAGATCTCGTGCCGGGCGCCCGGGTAGAAGCGCTGCGTCACGTCCGCGTTGGGCAGCCCCTCCATCAGGCGGCGGCTGCCGGCGAGCGGCACCAGCTCGTCCGCCTCGCCGTGCATCCAGAGCACCGGCCCGCGCACCCGCGGGGCGTCGAGCGCCGTCTCGAGCAGCGCGACGGCCATCGCCGCGAGCATCGGGCGCCTGAACCCGCCGTGGTAGACGAGTGGATCGTCCATGAAGGCGCGCTGGATGGCCTCGTCGCGCGACAGCACCGCGGGGTCGATGGGCATCTCGGGCAGCGGGTCCATGGCCAGCAGGGCCCCCGTCCCGGGGTTGCCGACGAGTGGCGCCGACAGCACGAGGCCGGCGAGGCCGTCGTCGTGACGCTGCACGTACCTGGTCGCGATCAGCCCGCCCATCGAGTGGGCCACGACGACCAGCGGGAGTCCCGGGTTCTCGGCGCCCGCCATCTCGACCAGGCGATGGAGGTCGTCGGCCACGAGGTCGAAGTCGGCGATCAGCCCGCGCTCACCGTCGGATCGCCCGTGCCCGAGGTGGTCCAGCCCGTAGACGGCCGCTCCACGATCGCCGAGCGCCGCGGCGACGTGCTCGTAACGACCGACGTGCTCGGCGTAGCCGTGTGAGAGCACGACCACGTGGCTCGGGTCCTCGCGCGGCCACCTGCGGACGTACAGGGAGCCGGCGTGGCCGTCGATGGTGCTCTCCGTCGCCGCTTCCCCGATCGCGCGCGTCTCCACGCCGCCAAGGGTAGCCCGGATCAGAGCGCGCCCCACCACGCCAGCGCCGCGGCGGAGCTGAGCACGATCGCGGCGGGGTGGCGGAGCAGGGTCCGCGGGGACCTGGAGGCCGCGATCGCGATCGCGGCGAAGCCGGTCGCCGCCCCGGCCGCGACCAGCGCGATCCCCCGCGCCGCGTCGCCGTCCAGGATCGAGCCCGAGAGGATCAGCGCGACCGCGACGGTGAGGAACGCGACCGTCGTCATGTGCCAGGTCGCGTGGATCATCGTCATGGTCATCCGCGGGCCGCCGAAGCGGCTCGGCGGGAGCGCGCTCGGCGACAGCTTCCTCACGACGAGGACCTCACCGCCCGCTCCGTGGACCGCGGCGGCGAAGAGCGCGAGGGAGCCGGCCACGATCAGCGGAGCCTCGTTCACGTGAGGAACTATACATACATGCATGTATGCTTGTAGCCGATGGCGCGCTCCACCGCATCGATGCCGGCCGCTCCTCCGCGACCCACGCAGGCCGAGCGCCGGGCGCGCTCGCGTGGCGCGCTGCTCGAGTCGGCGGCCCGCGGCCTGTCTCGCTACGGCTACGGCAACCTCGTGCTCGAGGAGGTTGCGCGCGAGGCGGGCTACACGCGCGGCGCGCTCTATCACCAGTTCCAGGACAAGGAGGAGCTCGCCCTGGCGGTGATCGGCTGGGTGAACGAGAACTGGGGGCGCGAGGTCGGCCGGCCGGCGGCGGAGGAGCCCGAGCCGGTGGCCGAGCTGCTCGCGCTCGCGCGCGCTCACGCCGTCTTCTGCCGGCGCGACATCGCTCGCGTCGTGATGGCGCTGCGGGTCGAGTTCAGCGGGCGGGACCACCCGGTGGGGCGGGAGATCGAGCGGATCTCCGAGACCGGGCTCAAGCGGGTCGCGCGCCTCGTGGCCGCGGGGCGCCGGGCCGGCTCGATCCCGCCGGGCGCGCCGCCGAGGGCGACGGCGCTGGCGTTCATGGGGGCGCTCGAGGGCGCGGTCATCGCGCTCGCCGGACAGGCGCCGCACGACGAGGAGCTGGCCGCGCGCGCCGCGGCGGGCGTGCTCGGACTGGCGCCGGGCGCCGCCTGAGATCATTCCGGCATGGCATACGACGAGGACCTCGCCCACCGCATCCGCGAGCTGGTCGGCGGCGAGCCCGGCCTGACCGAGCAGCGCATGTTCGGCGGGCTCGCGTTCCTGATCGGAGGGAACATGGCGGTCGCGGCGAGCGGCCAGGGCGGGCTGATCGTGCGCGTGGCGCCCGAGGAGACCGAGACGCTGCTGGCCGAGCCGCACGCGCAGCCGTTCGAGATGCGCGGGCGCCAGATGAGCGGCTGGCTGCGCGTGGACGCCGAGGGCGTGCGCACCAAGCGCGGGCTCGAGCCGTGGGTACGGCGCGGCGTCGCTACCGCGCGCTCGCTCCCCGCGAAGCGCTAGCGCGGCCGTACCCGTCGCGTAGCGATCGGCGCGAATCCTCTCGAGGTGGGCTCTCCAAGGGCCGCATATCGACCGTTGGAGAGCCCACCTCGTCGTGACGCGGGCCGTCAGGGGTCGTCGGGCGGCTCGATCTCCCGCTTGAGGATCTTGCCCGTCGGCCCCTTCGGCAGCTCGTCCACCAGCCAGATCGCGCGCGGGTACTTGTAGGCCGCCACGCGCTCCTTCACGTACGCGCGGAGATCGTCCGGCGAGACGTCCTCGCCGTCGCGGAGCGCCACGGCGGCGCCGACCTCCTCGCCGAGGTCGTCGTGTGGAACGCCCACGACGGCCGCCTCGCGCACGGCGGGATGGGAGTAGATGACCTCCTCGATCTCGCGCGGGTAGACGTTGTAGCCGCCGCGGATGATGAGCTCCTTCTTGCGGTCGACGATGAAGAAGTAGCCGTCCTCGTCGACCTTCGCGATGTCGCCGGTGTGGAACCAGCCGCCGGCCATGGTCTCCTCGGTGGCGTCGGGCTTGTTCCAGTACTCGCGCATGACGAACGGGCCGCGCATCACGATCTCGCCCGGCTCGCCCTGCGGGAGATCGTTGCCGTCGTCGTCGACGACCTTCATCTCGGTCCCGCCGACGGGAACTCCGATCGAGCCCGGCTTGCGCCTGTCCGGCTGGTTGAACGACCCCATGCCGGTGGTCTCGGACAGGCCGTACCCCTCGAGGATCATCGTCCCGAACGCCTCCTCGAAGCCGCGCAGGACCTCGACCGGGATCGCCGCGCCGCCCGAGACGCAGAACTCGAGCGAGCCGGTGTCGGCCTGCTCGCGCGCGGGGTCGTTCAGCAGCGCCGAGAACATCGTGGGGACGCCCGCGAACACGGTCGCCCGGTCGCGCTCGATCACCTCGAGCACCTTGTCCGGCGCGAAGCGCGGCACCAGCGTCAGCGTCGCGCCGTGGACCAGGCACACGTTCATCACGCTGTTCATCCCGAACACGTGGAAGAGCGGGAGCGTCGCCACGCCCACGTCGCCGGTGTCGATGTCCACGAGCTCGCGCGCGGTCGACGCGCCCGCCGCCAGGTTCGCGTGCGTCAGCGTCGCCCCCTTGGGCGCGCCGGTCGTGCCCGACGTGTAGATGATCACGGCCGGGTCGTCGTCCGCGCGGTCGGTCGCCTCGTCGACGGGCTCCGCCCCGCCGAGCTCCTGCTCGAACTCGCCGGGCTCGATGAGGACGCATTCGGCGCCCGCCTCCCCGGCGCCGCTCTCCGCCGCCTCGGCGAAGTCCGGCCACGAGAGCAGCAGCCGCGCGCCGGAGTCCTTCAGGTAGTAGGCCACCTCGCGGCCCTTCAGCAGCGGGTTCATCGGCACGAGCACCGCCCCGATCCGCAGGGCGCCGTAGTAGAGCACCGGGAAGTACGGGACGTTGGGAAGCTGGATCGCGACCGCGTCGCCCTCGCCGATCCCCTTCGAGCGCAGGAGGCCCGCCGCGCGCGCGACTCCCGCGTCGAGCGCCGCGTACGTCAGCAGGACGTCGTCGAGCTTGACCGCGTCGCGGTCCGCGTGGTCCTTCGCGGCCTTGGAGAACGCCTCGGCGAAGTTCATGGCGCTGCCCGCACATTCTCACAGAGCGCGCGAGCGATGAGTTTTCGGCCTTGTGCGAGTCTCAGGGGACATGACCCTCTCGACCCAGGACCAGAACGGCCGCCCGCCCGCGGTGGAGGCGCGCGGCCTGGTCAAGCACTACGGCGACGTCGAGGCCGTCCGCGGAGTCGACCTGCGCGTCCCCACCGGGCAGGTGTTCGGCTTCCTCGGCCCCAACGGCGCCGGCAAGTCCACCACCGTCCGGATGCTCACCACCCTCCTGACGATCACCTCCGGCGAGGCCCGCGTGTGCGGGATCGACGTGCGGCGCGAGCCGGACGCGGTGCGGCGGCGCATCGGCGTGGCCCTCCAGGAGGCGGGCCTCGACCCGCGCCAGACCGGCCGCGAGCTGCTGGCGCTCCAGGGCCGCCTCTTCGGGATGAGCTCGCCCGACGCGGCCGAGCGCGCGCAGCACCTGCTCGCGCTGGTGGAGCTCGAGGACGCCGCCGACCGCCGCATCAAGGGCTACTCGGGCGGCATGAAGCGCCGGCTCGACCTGGCGTCGGCGCTCGTGAACGAGCCCGATGTCCTCTTCCTCGACGAGCCGACCACCGGGCTCGACCCCGCGAGCCGCGTCACCGTCTGGGACGAGGTGCGCCGCATCAAAGGCCGCGGCACGACGGTCTTCCTCACCACCCAGTACCTCGAGGAGGCCGACCAGCTCTGCGACATGCTGGCGATCATCGACGGCGGCCGGATCGTCCGCGAGGGCACGCCCGCCGAGCTGAAGTCCGACCTGCGCTCGCGCTGGGACCGCGACGGCGAGCCCACCCTCGACGACGTGTTCCTCGACGCCACCGGCCGCACGCGCGACCGCGCCGCCGGCGAGGTCCAGGAGGTGTCGGCGTGAGCGCGGCCGTCGCACTCGGGCGGCGCTCGCTGCGGGAGGTCGTGCGCTCCCCCGACGCGATCGCCCCGACGCTGTTCATCCCGATCTTCTTCCTGGTCGTCAACACCGGCCAGGCCGCGAAGATCTTCCCGTCGGACTCGACGGGGTTCCTCAAGGGCCAGGGCTACGGCGCCTTCCAGCTCCCGACCACGCTGCTGCTGGCGGCCTCGTTCGGAGCCGCGGCCCTGTTCCTCGTCGAGGAGATCGAGGAGGGCTACTTCGACAAGCTGCGCGCCACGCCGATCCCGCGCTCGGCGATCGTGCTCGGCCGCCTGATCGCGGAGGCCGCGAAGTGCGTGCTGATCGCCGCCGCGATCGTGCTCCTCGCGCTGCCGTTCGGAATCTCGATCGCGAGCGGCGTGCCCGGGTTCCTGCTGCTGATCGCGCTCACGGCCGGCTGGGGCGTCGTGTACTCCGGCTTCATGCAGCTGATCGCGATGGCCACGCGCAGCGCGGCCGCCACGCAGTCGGGCGGGTTGGTGTTCTTCCCGCTGCTGTTCCTCACGCCCAACTTCGTGCCGCGCGACCTGCTCACGCGGCCGATGGAGGTCGCGGCGACCGTGAACCCGGTGACCTACCTGATGGAGGCGCTGCGGTCGCTGATCCTCGACGACCTCGATTGGGCGCACATCTGGCCGGGCTTCGCCGTGCTCGCGGGGCTCGGGGTGGTAATGCTGTGGCTCAACGTGCGGATGATCGCCCGCTATGACTGAGCTCGCGCGCGGGTTCCTCGAGCTCCACCGGCAGGAGCGGCCGCTGCTGCTCGCGAACGCGTGGGACCGCGGGTCGGCGCGGCTCTTCGAGAGCCTCGGCTACCGGGCGCTGGCGACCACGAGCAGCGGCCACGCCGCGACGCTCGGCCGCCTCGACGGCGCCGTCGCGCGCGAGGAGGCGCTGGCGCACGCGGCGGAGATCGTGGCGGCGACCGGCCTGCCGGTGTCGGCCGACCTCGAGAACGGCTTCGGGCACGACCCCGCCGAGGTGGGGGAGACGGTGAGGCTCGCCGCCGAGGCTGGGCTCGCCGGGTGCTCGATCGAGGACTTCAACGGCGATCCGGACGGTCCGATCTACTGCCGCGAGCACGCCGAGGCGCGCATCGCCGCCGCGGCCGAGGCCGCCCGCGCGGCCGGGCTCGTGCTCACGGCGCGCTGCGAGAACCACCTCCACGGCCGGCCCGACCTCGCCGACACGATCGAGCGCCTCCGCCTCTACGAGCGGGCGGGCGCGGACGTCCTCTACGCCCCGGGCCTGAGCACGATCGAGCAGATCCGGGAGCTGGTGGGAGCGGTCGAGCGCCCGGTGAACGTGCTCGCGTGGCCGGGGGCGCCGCCGGTGTCCGAGCTGGCCGCGGCGGGCGTGAGCCGGGTCTCGGTCGGCGGCGCGTTCGCGTTCGCCGCGCTCGGCGCGGCCGCCGCGGCCGCGCGCGAGCTGATCGAGGAGGGGACCTACGGGTTCCTGGGGCCGGCGCGCGACGGCGCGCGGGTGGCGCGCTCGGCGTTCGGGGCATAGCCTCCCCGGGGTGACCGTCACCGGCAGCCCGCGCCAGCTCTGGTCTCCGACGCCCGAGCGCGCCGCGCGCGCGCAGATCACGCGCTTCGCGCGCGACCGCGGCCTCCCGGCCGGCTACGACGAGCTGTGGCGCTGGTCGGTCGAGAACCTCGAGGAGTTCTGGGCGGCGGTCTGGGAGCACTTCGGCGTCGCCGGCTCGTACGAGCGCGTGCTCGGCTCGCGCGCGATGCCGGGGGCGGAGTGGTTCCCCGGCGCGCGGGTCTCCTACGCCGAGCACCTCTTCCGCGGCAAGCCCGGCGACCGCGTGGCGATCCGCCACGCCTCGGAGTCGCGGGCGCTCGGCGAGTGGACCTGGGACGAGCTGCGCGAGCGCACCGCCCGCATCCGCGCCGGGCTGGTCGCCCGCGGCGTGGGGGAGGGCGACCGCGTGTGCGCCTTCCTGCCGAACATCCCCGAGACGATCGCGGCGTTCCTCGCCACGAGCTCGCTCGGGGCGGTCTGGTCGAGCGCCGCGCCGGAGTTCGGCGCCCGCTCGGTGATCGACCGCTTCGCGCAGATCGAGCCGAAGGTGCTGCTGGCGGTGGACGGCTACCGCTACGGCGGCCGCGACTTCGACTGCGCCGGGAAGGTCGATCAGATCGCGGCCGAGCTGCCCGGCGCGCGGGTCGTGCGGCTCGGCTATCTCGCCGAGTCCGGCTGGGAGGACGGCTTCGAGCAGGACGGCGAGCTCGACTTCGCCCGGGTCGCCTTCGACCACCCGCTCTGGGTCCTCTACTCGAGCGGCACCACCGGGCTCCCGAAGGCGATCGTGCACGGCCAGGGCGGCATCCTGCTCGAGCACCTCAAGAAGATGAACCTGCACCTCGACGCCCAGCCCGGCGACCGCGTCTTCTGGTTCACCACCACCGGCTGGATGATGTGGAACTTCCTGGTCGGCGTGCTGCTCACCGAGGCGTCGATCGTGCTGTTCGACGGCAACCCCGCCGGCGAGGTGCTCTGGGATCTCGCCGCCGACTCCGGGATGACGGTGTTCGGCACGAGCGCGGCGTTCATCGCCGCCTCGATGAAGGAGGGGGTCGAGCCCGCGGCGGGGCGCGACCTCTCGCGGCTCCACGCCGTGGGATCCACCGGCTCGCCGCTGTCGCCGGAGGGGTTCGCCTGGGTCTACGACAAGCTCGGCGGCGAGACCTGGCTGTTCTCCACGAGCGGCGGCACCGACGTCTGCACCGCCTTCGTCGGCGGGGTGCCGACGCTGCCGGTCTACGAGGGCGAGCTGCAGGCGCGCTCGCTCGGCGCCGCCGTCGAGGCCTTCGACGAGCAGGGCAGCGCCGTCGTGAACCAGGTCGGCGAGCTGGTCATCACCGAGCCGATGCCGAGCATGCCGGTCTTCATGTGGGGCGACGAGGACGGCTCGCGCTACCGCGAGAGCTACTTCGACATGTACCCCGGCGTCTGGCGCCACGGCGACTGGATCGAGATCACCGACCGCGGCACCGCGATCATCTACGGGCGCAGCGACTCGACGATCAACCGCGGCGGCGTGCGGATGGGGACCAGCGAGCTCTACCGCGCGGTGCTCGCCGACGACGACGTGATCGACGCGCTCGTGGTCGACATACCGCGCGAGGGCGAGGAGAACTGGATGCCGCTCTTCGTGGTGATGCGCGCGGGCGCGGAGCTCGACGACGGCGCGGTCGCGCGGCTGAAGCGGCGCGTGCGCGAGGACTGCTCGCCGCGCCACGTCCCCAACGACGTGATCCAGATCGCCGAGGTGCCGCGCACGCTGAGCGGCAAGGCGCTCGAGGTGCCGGTCAAGCGGATCCTGATGGGGACCCCGCCGGAGCAGGCCGCCAGCCGCGAGAGCCTCGCCAACCCCGAGGCCCTCGACGTGTTCACGAGCCCGGAGCTGCTGGGCCAGGCCCGGCACGCGAAGTGAGGGTGATGTAGCCGGGCGTGAAGGTCGACGTCGTCACCGAGGTCGAGATCGCGCGGCCGCGCGCGGAGGTCGCGGCCTACGCGTGCGACCCGGACAGCGCGACCGACTGGTACGAGAACATCGAGGCGGCGGCGTGGCGAACCCCGCCGCCGCTCGGCGAGGGAACGCGGATCGCCTTCGTCGCGCGCTTCCTGGGCCGTCGCCTCGAGTACGAGTACGAGGTCGTCGAGCACGTACCGGGCGAGCGGTTCGCGATGCGCACCGCCGCCGGGCCGTTCCCGATGGAGACGACCTACGCGTTCGGCGACTGCCCGGACGGCGCGACGCGGATGACCCTGCGCAACCGCGGCGAGCCCACCGGCTTCGGCGGAGTCGCGGCGCCGCTCATGGCGCTGGCGATGCGCCGCGCGAACCGCAAGGACCTGGGCCGGCTGAAGCGGCTGCTGGAGCAGCGCTAGCGGCGCTCAGCGGTGCTTCACGCCGTCGCGCGCGAGCGGCGCGAGCGTCTGCCCCTCGATCGGCGCACCGCCCAGCGCCTCGTCGATCGCAGCCAGCGTGTCCGGCGTGAGCTCGATGCCCGACGCCTTCGCGTTGGCGTGCACCTGCTCCGGTCGTGAGGCCCCGACGATCGCCGACGCGAGCTCGGGGCGGCGCAGCACCCACGCGAGGGCGAGCTCGGCCATCGACAGGCCGGCGCCGTCGGCCACCGGCCGCAGGCGGTCGACGGCCTCGAGCCAGGCGTCGTTCATGACCAGCCGCATGAAGTTCCCCATCTCGCTGTGCGCCGCGCGCGAGTCGGCGGGCGGCTCCTGGCCGGCGCGGTACTTGCCGGTGAGCAGGCCCTGCGCGAGCGGCGACCAGACGATCTGCGCGATGCCGTTGGCCGCGCAGAGGGGGAAGACCTCGGCCTCCGGCGCCCGCCAGAGCATCGAGTACTGCGGCTGCGAGGAGACGAAGAGCTCCGGGCCGGCCACGTCGATCGCGGCCCGGATCTGCTCGGGGGTCCACTCGCTGAAGCCGAGGTAGCGAGCCTTGCCGGAGGCGACGACCTGCTGGAGGGCCTCGATCGTCTCCTCGATCGCGACGTCCGGGTCGAAGCGGTGCGCCTGGTAGAGGTCCACGTAGTCGGTCCGCAGGCGCTCGAGCGAGGCGTCGATCTGCTTGGCGATCTGCGCCGCCGATAGGCCGCGGTCGTCCGGGTCGTCGGACATCTGGCCCCAGACCTTCGTGGCGAGCACGTAGGAGTCGCGCGGGCGGCCCGCGAGGATCTCGCCCCAGGCCCTCTCCGCGGCGCCGCGCCCGTAGACGTTGGCCGTGTCGAAGAAGTTGATGCCGGCGTCGAACGCGGCGTCGGTGCAGGCGCGGGTCTGGTCGAACTCGACCCCGCCCGAGAAGGTGAGCCACGAGCCGAGCGAGATCTCCGAGACCTCGAGGTCGGAGCTCCCGAGCTTGCGGTATCTCATCCCGGCGCGCTCATCGCGGTCGCGGGATCCGGCGTACGCGCGGCTTGCCCTTCGTGCAGCCGCTCCACGTGCGGCTGCTGACGACCTTCGAGCCCGTGTTGTGCGTGGCGACGATCCGCACCGCGAGCTTGCCGCGCCGCTTCAGCTTCTTCAGGGTGATCCGCCGGATGTCGCCGCCGGTCCGACGCAGGTGGCGCCTGCCGTTGACGAACGCCTCGACCCGCACGACGCGCGTGCCCTCGACGCGGTGGATCTTGAAGCCGATCGCGGAGGGCCGCAGGCAGGCGCCGCCGCCCGCGGCCGCGCCCTTGAACGGCCAGACGTCGGGGTCCATCTTCAGGGCGTAGAAGCCGCTCGTCCCGTCCGAGTACCAGATCTCGCCGCGCTCGGGCGCGAACGCCGGCTGCGACATCGCCCAGTTGGAGCGCTGGTCGATCGTCGGGGCGCCCGTCTCGCTCACGTACGACGGCGGCGCCACGTGGTAGGCGATCTCCCTCGGGTTGTAGGGGTCGCGGATGTCGAACACGCGCAGGCCGGAGGCGATCATCGAGCAGGCGACGATGCCCGGATCGGTGGCCTGGGGGACGTTGCAGTAGTGCGCCGCGTAGCCCTGGACGGGGCTCTGGGCGCCGTAGTCCTCGGCGATCGCGGCCCGGTTCTCCTTCTGGTGCACCGCGAGCCGCAGGTTCGACACGACGAACGGGTGCAGCTCGTCCGAGATGTCGATGACCCGCGCGGCCCCGACGCGGTCCCCGTGGCCGGTGAACCCGCCGTCCTCGGTCGTCGAGTACTCGTCCACCTCGACCACGTACGGCTTGCCCTTGATCGTGACCGGGATCGGGATCTGGGGGATCGTCGTGTTCGACCAGGTCATGTGGCTGATCTGGCGCACCTGGGGGCTCGGCTTGCGCTCCTGGACCTCGGACAGGTCGACGATCGTCATCCCGCCGGACACCGACGCCAGGTAGCCGCGGCGCCCGTCGGCGGAGACCGACATCCCGTGCGTGTCGTACTCGCTGGTCACCAGCGTGCGCGGCACGGAGGGGTTCGAGATGTCGACGGCCGACAGATGGCTCGAGCCCGGCGAGGTCGGGTAGAAGGTCAGCCCGTCCGGCGCCATGCCGCTCTCGTGGCCGAACGGCGTGGCCGGGAACGCCGCGGCCTTGACCTGCGGGTGGCGGCAGTCCTGGCTGATGTCGTAGACGTCGATGCCGCCGGGGTACATCGCTGGGTTGCCCATCACCGCGGCGAGGATCCCGCGCCTCACGCTGATGTTCACCGACTCGTGCGGCGACTGCATCGCCGGCGTCACGAGCGTCTCCGTGCGTACGGGGTTGCGCGGGTCCGACATGTCGAGCACGGCGACGCCCGTCGGGTCGAGGCTGAAGTTCAGCGCGTTGGTCGGGAACAGCAGCGCCGTGTCGTAGTAGGCGCATTCGTGGCCGGCCTTGTCGACGTAGCGGTGCACGCGGAACCCGCCGGTCGCGCCGACGCGCCCGATGCGCGTCAGGTTGCACCAGTAGCCCTTGTCGGCCCGCCCGGAGTCGACCTCCTCCTTCGGCACCCGTCCCTGGATGCCCGGCTCGGGGTGCGACCCCGGACCGCACTGCGCGCGCGGCGTCGCTCGAATGGGCGGCTCCGGTGGGTTCGCGGCGGGCGCGGGCGGCGCCACGGCGAGCGAGGCGAGCACGGTGGCGCCGAGGGCCGGAAGCAGCGTGCGCCGGTTCATTGCGCGCAGCTTGCCACAAGATCGGCCGCGCGTCGCCGGATGGATCGTCGGCAGCGGCCCTCCCGGGCAAGTACTGATATACTCATAACAGTTATGGACAGACAAGTATCGGGGATCGACCAGCTCAGCCGCCGCCGGCGGATCGGCGTGCTCGGCATCTGCTGCCTCAGCCTGTTCATCGTCGGGCTCGACATCACGGTGGTCAACGTCGCGCTGCCGTCCATCGGGCGCGAGCTGCACGCCCCGATCTCCGGGCTCCAGTGGACGATCGACGCCTACACCGTCGTGATGGCGAGCCTGCTGATGTTCTCGGGCTCGATGGCGGACCGGCTCGGCCGCAAGCGCACCTTCGTGGCCGGCCTGACGGTGTTCTCGGTCGCCTCGCTGCTGTGCAGCCTGGCGCCGAGCGTCGAGCTGCTCGTGGCCTTCCGCGTGCTCCAGGCGGTGGGCGGCTCGATGCTCAACCCGGTCGCGATGTCGATCATCACCAACACCTTCACCGAGCCGCGCGAGCGGGCGCAGGCGGTGGGCGTCTGGGGCGCCGTGTTCGGCGTCTCGATGGCGCTCGGGCCGATCGTGGGCGGGTCGCTCGTCGCGGCCGTCGGCTGGCGGTCGATCTTCTGGATCAGCGTCCCCGTCGGGCTCGCCGCGATCGCCCTGACGCTCCGCTTCGTCCCCGAGTCGAGGGCGCCGCGGCCGCGACGCTTCGATCCCGTCGGCCAGACGCTCGTGATCGTGCTTCTGGCGGCGCTCACGGCCGGCATCATCGAGGCGCCCAGCCAGGGGTGGTCGTCGCCGGCCATCCTGGCCGCCTTCCTCGCGGCGGCCGGCGCCCTGCTCGGCCTTCTCCTCTACGAGCCGCGCCGGGAGGAGCCGCTCGTGGACCTGCGCTTCTTCCGGTCGGTGCCGTTCTCGTCCTCGATCGCCATCTCGGTGGCCGCGTTCGCCGCGTTCGGGGGGTTCCTCTTCCTGAACACGCTCTACCTCCAGGAGGAGCGCGGGCTCTCGCCACTGCACGCCGGGCTCTACACCGTGCCGGTGGCCGTCATGACCGTGATCGCGTCGCCGCTGTCGGGCCGCATGGTCGGGCGTCGCGGCCCCCGCCTGCCCCTCGTGGTGGCCGGGGTCTGCTTCGCGGCCGGCTGCGCCATGCTCACCGGGATCGAGCCGGCGAGCCCCGTCGCGGGCCTGCTCGCCGCGTACGTCGTCTTCGGGCTCGGCTTCGGACTGGTCAACGCGCCGATCACGAACGCGGCCGTGTCCGGGATGCCGCGGGCGCAGGCGGGCGTCGCCTCGGCGGTCGCCACGACCTCCCGGCAGGTGGGGCAGACGCTCGGCGTGGCGGTCGTCGGGGCGATCGTCACCTCGAGGCTGGGCGGGTCCGGCGCCGGTGGCCTGTCCTCGGCGAGCCACCCGGCGTGGTGGACGCTCACGGCCTGCGGGGCCGTCGTGCTCCTGCTCGGGTTCATGGCCACGAGCAGGCGGGCAGACGAATCGGCCCGGCGCACGGCGGCGAAGCTCAACCCGGAAGCACTCGCGGCGTAGACCCGTGGGCTCGCGGCACGACACGGCATCCGACGCCGCGCGCGAGGTCTGGCTGCTCATGTCCGACCTGGTGCTCGACCACGAGCGGCGGCGCGCGGTCGCCGACGCACTCGGGATCAGCTTCGCGCGCGCCCGGGCGCTCCGCCGGCTGGCGCGCCAGCCGATGTCGATGGGCGAGCTGGCCGCGGCGCTCGGGATCGACCCGCCGAACGCGACCGTGGTCGTCGCCGACCTCGAGTCCCAGGAGCTGGTCCGCCGCCGGCCGCATCCCACGGACGGGCGGGCCAAGGTCGTCGAGGCCACGCGCAAGGGCAGGGCGCTGGCCCGCCGAGCCGACGCGATCCTCGCCACCCCGCCGCCGGCGCTGAGCGCGCTCGGCGCCGACGAGCTCGCCACGCTGCGGCGGATACTCGGGCGCGTCGCGAGCTGAGGCGCCGCCCGCCCGTGCGGGTGCCGCTTTGATACAAATCCGAGCCGGCGACTTAGGGAACCCTAAGTCGCAGGATCGCCATGCTTCCGACGTTCGTCATCACCCTCCGCGAGGGGCTCGAGGCCGCTCTGGTCGTCGGCATCCTCGGGGCGTTCCTCGTCAACGAGGGACGGCGCGACGCCCTGCCGCGCATGTGGCTCGGCGTCGCGCTGGCGGTCGCGCTCTGCATGGCCGTGGCCGTCGTCCTGCGCGTCGTGGACGGCGAGCTGCCGCACCGCGAGCAGGAGGGGCTCGAGACGATCCTCGGGCTGGTGGCCGTCGCGATGGTGACCTACATGATCGTGTGGATGCGGCGGCATGCCCGCGGCCTCAGGGCCGCGCTCCAGTCCCGTGCGGCGGAGGCCCTGCTCGCGGGCTCCGGCATCGCGCTCGCGGCCATGGCCTTTCTCGCCGTGCTCCGGGAGGGGATGGAGACCACCGTCTTCCTGGTGGCGGTCTTCAGCGACCGGCCGGACCCGGCGACCGCCGGTGCCGGCGCGGCGCTGGGCCTCGTCGCCGCGATCGCCATCGGCGTCGCCCTCTATCGCGGCGGCACGCGGATCAACCTCGCGCGCTTCTTCCGCGCGAGCGCGCTCGTGCTCGTGGCGGTCGCCGGCGGACTGCTGGCGACGGCCGTCCACACCGCGCACGAGGCCGGCTGGTTCGACGCCCTCCAGGAGCGTGCGTTCGACGCCGGCTGGCTCGTCGCGCCCGGCACGGTGCGCGGATCGCTGCTGACGGGGATGCTCGGCCTCCAGCCGCAGCCGACCGTGAGCGAGGTGGGGGCCTGGCTGCTCTACACCGTCCCGGTCGCGCTGTACGTGCTGTGGCCCGAGCGCCGGCGACGCGACCCGCGCCGTTACGCGACGAGCGGCTCCGCCCCTCGGAGCAGGCCGGCGCGCGCCTCGATCGCGTCGAGCAGCTGACCGTAGGAGGCGCGGAAGGCCTCGACGCCCTCGCGCTCGAGCTCGGCGGTGATCTCGGGGAGGTCGACCGCGGTCAGTGCGGGGTCGCGGTCGCGTCGCTCGGCCGGCGCCGGATCGCCGTGGTCGGCGAATGCCCGCAGCGTCGGCTCGGGAACGGTGAGGATCGAGCCGGGCAGCGCCAGCTGCTCGAGGTACATGACGTCGCGATACGACGGGTCCTTCGTGGCGGTGCTCGCCCAGAGCGGGCGCTGGACACTCGCGCCGCCGCCGGCCAGGCGCTCCCAGCGCGGACCGCGGAAGCGCTCGGCCCAGCGCGCGTAGGCGACGCGCGCGTTGGCGATCCCGATCCGCCCGCGCAGCGGCGAGTCCGCCGCCAGGCGCGCATCGGCCTTCGCGTCGACGCGCGAGACGAAGAACGACGCGACGGACGCGATCCCGCGGCGAGGCTCGCCGCGGCGCACGCGCCGCTCGAGCCCGCGCAGGTACGCCTCGATCACCTGCTCGTAGCGCTCGACCGCGAACAGCAGCGTGACGTTCACGTTCACGCCGAGCGCGGTCAGCTCCTCGATCGCGCCCACGCCCGGCTCGGTGGCCGGCACCTTGATCATCGCGTTCGGCGCGTCGAGGCGATCCCACAGCTCGAGCGCCTGGGCGATGGTCGCGTCGGAGTCGTAGGCGAGGTCGGGCGTGACCTCGAACGAGACGAATCCGTGCCGTCCATGCGTGGCCTCGTGCAGCGGCTGCATCAGCGCCGCCGCGCGCCGCACGTCCTCGAGCGCGAGCGCGAGGAACAGCTCGCGCGGGTCGCGGACGCCCGCGTCCAGCTCGCGCCGGAGCTGCTCGTCGTAGCGCTCCGAGCCGTCGATCGCCTTCGCGAAGATCGTCGGGTTCGACGTGACCCCGCCGACCGCGAGCTCGCGCATCAGCGCGGCGAGGCCGCCGTCCTCGATCAGGTCGCGCGAGAGCGTGTCGAGCCAGATCGAGACGTCCTTCTCGGTGAGCGCCTGGATCGGGTTCATCGCGCGACCCCCTCCCGAGCGACCTCGTCGAGCGGCGTGCCGGGGTCGCGCAGGCGGTCGAGGTCGACTCGGGCCCGCGAGCGGATGAGCGCCTGGATCGGCTCCGTCACGTCCCAGACGTTCACGTTCATCCCGGCGGCGACGCGGCCGTCCTCCAGCCAGAAGGCGATGAACTCGCCCGCATCCGGGTCGCCGCGGAAGACGACCGAGTCCCAGCTCGCGGCGAAGCCGGTGTACTCCATCCCGACGTCGTACTGGTCGGAGAAGAAGTACGGGAGGCGCTCGTAGCTCGCGTGCCGGCCGAGCATTCCCGCGGCGGCGACCGCGGGCTGGTTGAGCGCGTTCGCCCAGTGCTCGACCCGGAGGTGGCGCCGGTAGAACGGGTGGAAGGCGTTCGCGACGTCGCCCGTGGCGAACACGCCGGAGGCGCTCGTCTCGAGCCGCTCGTCCACGACGATGCCGTCGTCCACGGCGAGCCCGGCGTGCTCGGCCAGCGCGGTCCGGGGTGCGACGCCCACGCCGACGACGACGAAGTCGGCGTCGACGGCACGCCCGTCCGCGAGCTTCACGCGCTCGACGTGGCCGTGCCAGCCCTCGAAGGACTCGAGCTCCGCGCCCGTGAGCAGCTCGACCCCGTGGTCGCGGTGGACCTGCGCGTAGATCTCGCCGACGGCGCGGCCGAGCACGTGCTCGAGCGGCACCTCGCTGCGCTCCACGAGCGTGACCTCGAGGCCCTTCGCGCGGGCGGAGGCCGCGACCTCCGCGCCGATCCAGCCGGCCCCGATCACGACGACGCGCCCGCCGCCGTCGAGCCCGGTCCTGATCGCGTCCGCGTCGGCGAGGTCGCGCAGGTAGTGCACGCCCTCGAGCTCGGCGCCGGGCAGCGCCAGCCGCCTTGGCTCGGCGCCGGTGGCGAGCAGGAGCCGGTCGAAGCGGAGCCGGTCGCCGCCGGCGAGCACGACCTCGCGGGCGGCGGCGTCGATCCGCTCGGCCGTGGTGCCGGTCCGCAACTCGATGCCGTGCTCGTCGTAGAAGCCGTCCGGCAGGACGCGCGCCTTCTCGCGCGGCGACTCGCCGCGCAGGTAGTCCTTCGAGAGCGGCGGGCGCTCGTACGGGAGCTCCGGCTCGGAGCCCACGAGCACCACGCGTCCGCCGAAGCCGTTCTCGCGCAGCGCCTCGGCGGCCTTCGCGCCGGCGAGGCCGGCGCCGACGATCACGTGTGTGGGGGTGTCAGGCATGGGGAACGGTCCTTCCTGTGAGGGCCAGGAACTCCTGGCGGGTGCGGGAGTCGTCGCGCACGAGTCCGTGCAGCGCCGACGTGACGGTGGTGGCGCCCTGCTTCTGGATCCCGCGCAGCGACATGCACATGTGCTCGGCCTCGAGCACGACGCCCACGCCCTTGGGCTCGAGCTCGCGCTCGAGCCAGCCGGCGACCTGCGTGGTCAGGCGCTCCTGCACCTGGAGCGAGCGCGCGAAGTACTCGACCACGCGGGCGAGCTTCGAGAGCCCGATGATGCGCTCGCCCGGCAGGTAGCCCACGTGGGCCACGCCGACGAACGGCAGCAGGTGGTGCTCGCAGAGCGAGTGGAACGGGATGTCGCGCGCGACGACGAGCTCGTCGTAGCCGCCGTCGTTCGGGAACGTGGTGGCGTTGAACTGCGCCGGCGTCAGCAGCTCGCCGTAGAGGCGGGCGATCCGGCGCGGGGTCCCGCTCAGGCTCTCGTCGCCGAGGTCGGCGCCGAGCGCGGTGAGGAGGTCCGAGGCGGCACGCTCCGCGGCGGCCAGGTCGATGCCCGTGCCGGGCGGGGAGGGAACGGCGTGCAGGGTTGTCATGCCCCGTTCGCGCGCCTGGGCGGAGATTTCTTACCCCGGTAAGAAGTCGCCGCGGGCAGTCGCACACGAAGCGCCATCGAAACCCTTTGAGGAGGGCAGAGACATGAGTAGCGCCGTTGCGGCCGTCCTGCGGCCGATCCCCGTCCCGAAGCCGAACGTGCTGCGCAGCGACCCCGTGGCGCAGGCGTTCATGCTGCTCCGGGTCGCCTTCACCGTCGCGCCGATCCTGTTCGGGCTCGACAAGTTCGCCGAGGTGATGATCGACGACTGGACGAAGTACCTGGCTCCAGAGTTCAACGACGTCATCCCGGGCAGCGCCCAGGACGCGATGTACATCGTCGGCGGCGTGGAGATCGTCGCCGGGCTCGTGGTCCTGGTGAGCCCCCGCTTCGGCGGGCTGCTGGTGGCCGCCTGGCTCGGCGGGATCATCGTCAGCCTGCTGCTCGTCGGCGGTTACGGCGACGTCGCCCTGCGCGACTTCGGCCTGCTGCTCGGAGCGCTGACGCTGTTCCGGCTCTCGAGCGCCTTCTCCGGGCGCGCGCCGGACGGGGGCCGGCTGCGGTAGGCACGGGAGTGACGTAACGCACGGCGGGCTCCGTGGACTGACGACCTGCCCCCGACCACAGGAGACCGCCGTGCCCGAGCTGACCCCGAAGCAGGAGGAGCTGTGCGCGACCTCGCGCTGGGACTTCTCCGACCTGAGCGCCGTCTACGTCAACTGCACGCTCAAGCGCTCGCCGGAGCCCTCGCACACGCAGGGCCTGGCGGACCGGTCGATCGCGATCATGGAGCGCAACGGCGTGGCGGTGGAGGTCGTGCGCGCGGTCGACCACGACATCGCGACCGGGGTCTGGCCGGACATGACCGAGCACGGCTGGGAGCGCGACGAGTGGCCCGCGATCTTCGAGAGGGTGATGGCCGCTGACATCCTCGTGCTCACCTCCGCGATCTGGCTGGGGCAGAAGTCGTCGGTCTGCATGCGGGTCATCGAGCGCCTGTACGGCAACAGCCACCTGCTGAACGACGCGGGGCAGTACGCGTACTACGGCCGGGTCGGCGGATGCCTGATCACCGGCAACGAGGACGGCATCAAGCACTGCGCGATGGAGATCCTCTACTCGCTCGGCCATCTCGGCTTCACCGTGCCCCCGCAGGCCGACGCCGGCTGGATCGGCGAGGCCGGCCCCGGCCCGAGCTACCTCGACGATGGCTCGGGCGGCCCCGACAACGACTTCACGAACCGCAACACCACGTTCATGACCTGGAACCTCCTCCACGCCGCGCGGATGCTCAAGGACGCGGGCGGCGTCCCGGCGCACGGGAACCAGCGTTCGGAGTGGGACGCGGGCTGCCGCTTCGACTACCCGAACCCCGAGCACCGCTAGGCGCTCTGCGGCGCGCGGCGCAGCAGCGCCAGGCCGGCGATGGGGAAGAGGAGCACCGAGAGCAGGCCGGCGCCGACAAGGGCCGCCGACTCCGCCGCGTCGATCAGGCCGAGGTCGCGGCCGATCGCGGTGGCCGCGACGATGAACGGGAGCGACGTGGCCTGCATGAGCCCGGCCACGACGGCGCGGCGGTCGCCGATCACGCGCCGGTAGAGCGCCGCGGGCAGCCCCCGCGTCACCGCCAGCGCCAGCAGGAACACCGGCAGCATCGCGAGGTTCGACGTCTCCGCGGTCAGGGCGTCGAGGTCGTAGCGGATGCCGCTCGTCACGAAGAAGACCGGGATGAAGAAACCGAAGCCCATCGCCTCGAGCTTGCGCCGGAAGTCGGGGTGGGTCATCGCCTGGTCGCGGTCGGCGAGCGAGATGATCGCGCCGGCGATGAACGCTCCCAGGATGACCTCGAGCCCGAGCTCCTCGGCGATCGCCGCGAACCCGATGAACAGGACGATCGCGGCGCGCACCCTGATCTGCGCGGTGGTGTCCTGGAGGCGCAGCAGGTCGGCGCGGATCCGCATCGAGCGCTCGGCGCCGCGGACGCTCAGGAAGGTCACGAGGGCGAGGACGACCAGCGCGCCGAGCAGCACCACGGTCGCGCCGACCCCGCCCTCGCCGGAGAAGAACAGGGTCAGCAGGATGATCGCGCCGAAGTCGGCGATCGTGGCCGCGCCGATCACGAGCTGGCCGAAGGTGGACGCGATCTCCCCGGCGTCCTTCAGCACCGGGATCAGCACGCCGAGCGACGTGGCGCACAGCATGATCGCGACGAGGAGCGGCGTCTCGACGAGCCCGCCCGCTCTCAGGCCGAGCGCCACCACCAGCGCGATCGCGAACGAGAGTGCGAACCCGGCCGCGGTGAGGCGCAGCACCCGTCCGCGCAGCTTGCCGAACTCGATCTCGAGCCCGGCGAGGAAGAGCACAAACGCGAGGCCGATCAGCGCGACGACCTCGATCGCCTCGTCGACCTCGACCCAGCCGAGGACGGACGGGCCGATCGCGATCCCGGCGACGATCTCGAGCAGCACCGACGGCAGCCGCAGCGCGGGCGCGAGCCCGAGCAGGAACGGGGCGGCGAAGGCGACCGCCACGACGACGAGCAGGCCGCCGAGCTCGGGCATGCGAGTTCCGTCTCGCGGACGCTCGCGTCGTTACGCGCGTAACGGATCGTCGCCGCCGGGGACGACCGTGTGCACACGACCAGGGAGGAAGCAGATGCTCTGTGCCCACACCGTCCGCCGGCTCGCGCCTGGCAAGTTCGACGAGTTCAAGGACGCGTTCGCTCCGAAGCGGGACGAGTGGCCCGCCGGCTGGGTCCGCTTCCATGTCCTGCGCAACCTCGCCGACGAGAACCAGGTCGTCACGTTCGGGTTCTTCGACGGCACGCTGGAGGAGCTCGAGCGCAGCCAGGCCGACGCCGACTACGACGAGCGGCGTGCGGCGATCGACCCCCTCGTGGAGGAGGTCGTCGTCAACGGCGTGTACGAGATCGCGGAGTCGGTGGTGGTCGAATAGCGTCCGCGGGGTGCCGGACGACGAGCGGGCGCTTCTCGAACGACTGCGTCAGGGCGACGAGGATGCCTTCCAGTCGCTCGTCGAGAGCCACGACGGCGCGCTGCGGCACGCCGCCCGCACCTTCGTCCGCAGCGCGGCCGCCGCCGACGAGGTCGTGCAGGAGACCTGGCTCGGTGTCGTGCGGGGGATCGAGAAGTTCGAGGGGCGCTCGTCGCTGCGCACCTGGATCTTCCGGATCCTGGTCAACCGCGCGCGCACGTATGCCACGCGCGACGCCCGCAGCGTCCCGTTCTCGGCGCTCGAGGAGGATGACGGTCCGGCGGTGGACCCGTCGGCGTTCGATGGCGACGGCCGCTGGTCGAGCGCTCCGGCGCGGCTCGAGTTCGACCCGGACACCAACCTGCTCCGCAGCGAGCTGCGCGAGCAGCTCCTCGCGGCCGTGGACCAGCTCGCGCCCGCGCAGCGCGCCGTGATCACGCTGCGCGACCTCGCCGGGCTCCCCGCCGACGAGGTCTGCGAGCTGCTCGGCGTGAGCGACGGCAACCAGCGGGTATTGCTCCACCGTGCCCGCTCCCACGTCCGCTCCGCCCTCGTCCCGCTCGTGGAGGTGAAGCGCTGATGCGATTCCGTCTCCGCCGCCGGGGCCCCGACCCGCTCGCGTGCCGCGAGTTCGTCGAGCTCGTGACCGACTACCTCGAGGGCGCGCTGCCCGAGGCCGAGCGGGCGCGCTTCGAGGCGCACCTGTCGGAGTGCGACGGTTGCACGGGCTACCTCGACGACATGCGCCGGCTGGTCGGAACGCTGCACGCGGCGCCGGCGCCGCCGGTCGATCCCGCGACGCGGGAGGCGCTGCTCCAGGCGTTCCGGGACCTGCGCGGGACCGCCTGACCGCGGCTGCGCCGCCCGCGACGGTCAGCTCAGGTCGACGACCACCTTCACGTCGTCGTCGCGGCTCTCGAGCGCCGTCTGCCAGTCCGCGAGCGGCACCCGCCGTGAGACGACCCGTTCGAGCCAGCCGGCGTCGGCGCGCTCCAGGGCGCCGGCGGCCTGCTCGTAGTGGCGCCTCGCCGCGTTCACGGATCCGAACACGACGTCGTTCTCGAGGACGAGCTCGTTGTTGAGCGCGCCGGGATCGACGGACACCTTGCGGCCCTCGGCGGACACGCCCGTGAGGCAGACGATCGCTCCCGGCGCGGTGTGCCGCATCACGTCGAACACGAGCCCCCCGGCTCCCGTCGCCTCCACGACCACGTCGGGCTCGGGGCAGTCCTCCACGGAACCGGTGTGGTACTCGGCGCCCAGCGCCTTCGCGAGCGCCGGCTTCGGTCCCTCCTCGGCCAGGTCGAGCACGTGGACGTCGAGCTCGCGCTGCTTGGCGAGCAGGGCCGCGAGCAGACCGATCGGGCCCGCGCCCGTGACGAGCACGGTCGCGCCGGGCGAGCACGCCCGCCGTGAGATCCGGTCGATCTGCTCCCACGCCTTGGCGACGACGCTCGTGGGCTCGAGCAGCACGGCGACGTCCTCCAGGTGCTCGGCGACGGGCACCGCGAAGCCGGGCTCGAGCGTGTAGCGCTCGGCGCCGTACCCGTCGACCTCCTTGATCCCGCGCTCCGTGTAGCGGCCGTTCCGGCACATGTCCCACTCCCCGGCGGCGCAGCACCGGCACGGCTCGGGATCCGGCCGTCTCACGATGCCGACGACGAGCTGGCCCTCCTGGAAGGCGCTGCCCGCCGGGGCCTCGAGCACCCGTCCGAGCGACTCGTGGCCGAGGACGAGTCGCTCGCGCTCGGGCGGCGCCCACCCGTACTCGCCGCGGACGATCTCGCGGTCGGTGCCGCACACGCCCAGCGCGATCCCCTGGACGAGCAGGTCGTCCTCCTGCCGCACGGGCTCGTCGACCTCGTCGAGCCGCGCGGACCCAGGCTGACCCGGAATGACCGTGATCGCACGCATCACGCCTTGCAGCATCGCCGATTCGACGTCCCGGCGCGGCCATAGACTCCGCGAAAAGCGCCCATGGCGACCACCTCCACATCCGCGCAGCGGGTCGACGTGCAGTCGCGCACCGATTGGCGCCTCGCGATCAGGGCGGGGCTGGTCGCGGCGCTTGCCGTGCTCGCCAAGCTCGCCTTCGACCGGGTCGGCTGGGACACCGTCGGGCTCAACCCGCTGCACTCCGGCCTCGTCGCCGCGACCGTCTTCCTGCTCGGCTTCCTGCTCGCGGGGACGCTCGCCGACTACAAGGAGAGCGAGCGGCTGCCCGGCGAGCTGGCCGCCCGGACCGAGGCGATCGCCGACGAGTGCCAGATCCTCTTCGAGGACAAGGGGGCCGAACCGGCGCGGCGCTGCCTCGAGCACCTGGGCGACCTGGCGCAGTCGCTCAACTCCTGGCTCAACGGCCGCGACGACGTCGAGGCGCCGCTCGACCACATACAGGCCCTGAACCGGTTCTTCCTCCAGTTCGAGCCGCTGACTCAGCCGAACTTCATCGTGCGCCTGAAGCAGGAGCAGAGCGCTCTCCGGCTGCTGGTGACGAGGATCAACACGATCAAGGAGACGTCGTTCGTCGGCGCCGGCTACCTGATCGCCGAGATCACGTCGACGCTGCTCCTGATCTCGCTCCTGGTCGTGAACATCGCGCCGCTGGGCGCGGAGCTGCTGCTCCTGGCGATGGTGACCTTCGTGATCGTCTACATGATCCTGCTCATCAAGGACCTGGACGACCCGTTCGACTACGGCGAGGAGGGGCGACGCGGGGCCGCCGAGGTCTCGCTCGCGCCGATCGACCGCCTCGAGCGGCGGATGGCGGCGCACGCGCAGGCGCTGCGGGCGGCGCCGGCCGACCCGGCGTCAGCGCAGCAGCCCTAGCTGCTCCAACCGCGACAGCGTGTCCTCGAGACCCCACCCCTCGACGATCCGCCCGTCCGCGACCCGGAAGAAGTAGACCTCGGCGACGTCCTCGAAGCGCCGGCCGGTGGGCGGATGGCCGCGCCACTCGCCCGTGTGCGTGGCCGAGCAGGTGAACCGCCCGACCACGCGATCGCCCTCGACCACGACCTCGACGATCTTCATCTGGAGGTCGGGGAAGGAGGAGCGGAACGAGCCGAACCACTCGCGGGCGGTCGCGGCCAGCTCCGCCGAGAACAGCTCGTCGATCAGCTCGACGCGGCCGGCGTTGACCACGTCGGCGATCAGTCGCTCGACGACGGCTCTGGGATCGGAGGACATGGCGTTCGATTCTTCATACCCGCTGCCCCGCCGCCGATGGCTTATACGAGCAACTCGGGGATCATCGACGAGAGCAGCTCTCGCTGCTCGTGAGGGTGGTCTTGCGGCCGGTCCCAACTCGCCCCTGGGTGGGTGATTTCCCCACCGGTTGGCGGGTGTGACTTGACTTGGGCGGCGTTGCGACGAAGCTCGAATCTGTTCGCGCGGGCGCGGTTGGCCTCCCATTCTCGAGGGACTGAGCGCCAGCTCGTCGTCGCGGACGCCGGTCTCCGGGCTCGCCGCCACATTTGAATTCGCTATTGGACTCCCTGTCTGAGTGGGCCGCCCTGCGCGCGGACGGGGTCGCGTACCGCTTTCTCGAGACCGGCGACGTGGACGGCGCGAGCGCCACGATCACCTTCGGCCAATTGGGGGAGCGAGCTCGCGCGATCGGAGGATGGCTGCAGGAGCACGGCTACGCCGGCAGCCGCGCGCTGCTGCTCTACCCGGCCGGCCTGGAGTTCGTGAGCGGCTACATGGGCTGCCTGTTCGGCGGCGTGGTGGCCGTCCCGTGCGCCGCCCCGCATCCGGCCAACTTCGAGCGCGAGCTCCAGCGCCTGAAGCGCCTGATCGCGGACGCGGCGCCCGACGTCGTCCTGTCGTCGGAGCCGTTTCTCTCGGCGGTGCGCTCGATGGCGTCCGAGGTGCCCGAGCTGGCCGCGCTGACCTGGGTCGCTACGGCCGACATCCCCGACCAGGCGCAGGAGGCCTGGCGCCGGCCTGAGCTCGGCTCGAGCTCGGTCGCCTTCCTCCAGTACACGTCGGGCTCGACCAGCGCCCCGCGCGGCGTGATGGTGAGCCACGGCAACCTGATGGACCAGCAGCGGATGCTCGCGACCTGCCTCGGCCACACCCCCGGCTGTCTGGCGTCGCTGCCCGGCGACCTGATCGTCAGCTGGCTGCCGGTGTTCCACGACCTCGGCCTGATCGCCAACGTGCTCCACGCGCTCTACCTCGGGCAGACCGCCGTCATGTTCCCGCCCGAGCACTTCGTGCAGCGCCCGGACCGCTGGCTCAGGGCGATCTCGAGGTACCGCGCGCACACCGCCGGCGGGCCCAACTTCGCGTTCGAGCTGTGCGTGCGCCGGGCCACCCCGGAGCTGGTCGAGAGCCTCGACCTCGACCCGTGGCTCAGCGCGTTCAACTGCGCGGAGCCGGTGCGCGCGTCGACCATCCGGCGCTTCGCCGAGGTGTTCGGGCCGGCCGGCTTCCGGCGGACGGCCTTCTACCCCTCCTACGGGCTCGCCGAGGCGACGCTGGCGGTCACCGGAGGCGACCCCGAGGGCGAGCCGCGGATCATCCCGGCGCCCGGCGGCGGCGGTCGCGAGCTCGTGAGCGTCGGCCGGGCGCGGCCGGGCGTCTCGCTGGTCGTGGTCGACCCGGAAACCGGGGCGCCGCGCGCCGGCGGTGAGGTCGGCGAGATCTGGATCGCCGGGGCGAGCGTGGCGCTCGGGTACTGGAACGACCCCGCGGCCACCGCGGCGGTGTTCGACGCCCGTCTGCCGGACGGCCGGACCGGCTACCTGCGCACCGGCGACCTCGGCTTCCTTCGCGACGGCGAGCTCTACGTCACCGGCCGCGCCAAGGACCTGATGATCGTGGATGGGCGCAACCACTACCCGCAGGACCTCGAGCTGACCGCGGAGCTGGCTCACCCGGCGGTCCGGCCCGGCTGCATCGCGGCGTTCTCGGTCGACGGCGGCGACGCCGAGCGGGCGGTGATCGTGGCCGAGGTGGCGCCCAAGCGGATGCCCGACCCGCGCGAGGTCGAGGCGGCGATCCGGCGCGCGATCGACGCGGAGCACGGGCTCGCGCTGCGCTCGATCGCTCTGATCATGCCGCGCACGATCTTCAAGACGTCGAGCGGCAAGATCCAGCGGGCGGCCACCCGGAAGGCGTACCTCGAGGGGACCCTGGCGCCCTTCGAGGCGCCGGCGGAGCCGGATCCCGCGCCGGCGGAGCCGGATCCCGCGCCGGCGCCGGCCTCGCCGCCCGCGGCGGTCGCGCCGGCGGAGGTCGAGGCGTGGCTGACCGCGGCGGTGGCCCGCAGGCTCGAGGGCGACCCCGCGGAGATCGAGGTCGACCGCCCGATCGCCGACTACGGACTCGGCTCGCGCGCACTCGTGGAGCTCGTGGGCGAGCTCGGCGCGCTGCTCGGCCGCGACCTCGAGACGACGCTGCTGTACGACTATCCGACGATCGCGCGCGCGGCGCGGGCGATCGGCGCCGCCGAGAACGGGGCGAGCGCGCCGCGCGCTCCGTCCACCACCGAGCCGATCGCGATCGTCGCGCTGGCCTGCCGCTTCCCGGGCGGGGCGAACAGCCCCGAGGAGCTGTGGCGGCTGCTGCGCGACGGCGTGGACGCGGTCGGCGGCCCCCCGGGTCGCTGGGACGCCGGCGCTCTGCACGACTCCGACCCCGACGCGGCCGGCAAGGCGTACACGCTCGAGGGCGGCTTCCTGAGCGACGTCGATCGCTTCGACGCACGCTTCTTCGGGATCGCCCCGCGCGAGGCCGCCGCGATGGACCCGCAGCAGCGGCTGCTGCTGGAGGCGAGCTGGGAGGCGCTCGAGCGCGCGGGCATCCGGCCGCACGAGCTGAGCGACACCGCGACCGGCGTCTACGTCGGCCTGTACGACAGCGGCTACTCGGCCGGCATGAGCCTCGAGCAGCTCGACGGGCACACCGCGACGGGCTCGGCGGCCAGCGTGGCGTCGGGGCGGATCGCCTACACCCTGGGGCTCCAGGGGCCGGCCGTGACCCTGGACACCGCGTGCTCGTCGTCGCTCGTCGCCGTGCACATGGCGGCGCAGGGGCTGCGCGGCGGCGAGTGCGACCTCGCGCTCGCCGGCGGCGCCACCGTGATGGCCACGCCGCGCGCCTTCGTCGAGTTCAGCCGCCTGCGCGGGCTGTCGCCGTCCGGCCGCTGCCGGCCGTTCTCCAGCGCGGCCGACGGGATCGTGTGGGGCGAGGGCTGCGGGCTGCTGGTGCTGAAGCGGCTGGCCGACGCCGAGCGGGACGGCGACCGGGTGCTGGCGCTGATCGCCGGCTCCGCGATCAACCAGGACGGCCGCAGCCAGGGGCTGAGCGCGCCGAACGGCCTGGCGCAGGAGCGCGTCGTGCGCGCGGCTCTGGACGTGGCCGAGCTGCGGCCGGAGGACGTCGACTACGTCGAGGCGCACGGCACCGGGACTCCGCTGGGCGACCCGATCGAGGGCCGTGCGCTGGCGCGCGTGTTCGGGGCGTCGCGCCCGCCGGAGCGGCCGCTTTACGTCGGGTCGCTCAAGTCGAACCTCGGCCACACGCAGGCCGCGGCCGGGGTCGGCGGCGTGATCAAGGCCGTGCTCGCGCTCCAGCACGAGGAGCTGCCCCCGTCGCTGCACGGCGAGGCCCCCGCCGCGCCCGTGGACGGCAGCGCCGGCGTGGAGCTGCTGACACGCGGCATGCCCTGGCCGCGCGGAGCCCGCGACCGCTGCGCCGGCGTGAGCAGCTTCGGGATCAGCGGAACCAACGCGCACCTGGTCCTGCGGGAGCCACCCGATCGGCCGTCGCGAGTCGCGGACGAGCCCGCGCCCGCCGGCCTCGAGCCGACGCTGTTCCCGCTCTCGGCTCGGAGCCCGGGTGCGCTGGCGGGGCAGGCGGCGCGGTTGGCCGCGGCGCTGGAGGCCGATCCGCGGCTCGACGTGCGCTCCGTCGCTCGCACGCTCAGCTGCCACCGGACGAGCTTCGAGCGCCGTGCGGCCGTCGTCGGCCGCTCCCGGGAGGACCTGCTCGGCGCGCTGCGGAGCCTGGCGGATGGCCGTCCGGACCCGGAGCTCGTCGCCGGGCCGGGCGAGGGACCGATCTCCGGAAAGCTCGCGTTCGTCTTCCCCGGACAGGGTGCGCAGTGGGCGGGGATGGCCGCCGACCTCCTGGCCCGGTCGGCCGCGTTCCGGGACGAGCTCGCACGCTGTGACGAGGCCCTCCGGCAGCACCTGGGCTGGTCGGTCGAGTCCGCGCTGCGCGGCGCGGCCGCCGCCCCCGACCTGAGCCGGGTCGACGTGATCCAGCCCGTGCTGTTCGCGGTCATGGTGTCGCTGGCGGCCGTCTGGCGCTCGTTCGGCGTGGAGCCGGACGCGGTGATCGGCCACAGCCAGGGCGAGGTGGCGGCGGCCTGCGTCGCCGGGGCGCTCACGCTCGACGAGGCCGCGAGCGTGGTCGCCCACCGCGCCAGGGCGCTGTCGAGCCTGGGCGGGAGCGGCGCGATGGCGGTCGTCGCACTGCCGCACGACGAGGTGCAGGAGCGGCTCGCGCCGCTGGAGCCGGACGTGTCGGTGGCGGCGATCAACAGCGCGCGGGCGACGGTCGTGACCGGCGACCCCGCGGGCCTCGAGACCTTCCTCGCCGGCCTCGGTCGCGACGGCGTGTTCGCCCGCCGCCTCCAGGTCGACTACGCCTCGCACAGCCCCGCCGTCGAGCCGCTGCGAGAGCCGATCGTGGCCGGCCTCGCCGCCATCTCCAGCCGGCCGCCGGCCGTCGGGTGGTACTCGACCGTGCTCGGCGAGGAGGTCGACGGCCGCCCACTGGACGCGGACTACTGGTACCGGAACCTGCGCGAACCGGTCCGCTTCGCCGCGGCCGTCGAGCGGATGTGCGGCGACGGCTTCCGCCACTTCGTCGAGCTCAGCCCGCACCCGTCGCTGCTGATGGCGATCGACACCATCGCCGGCGACGCGGGCCTGCCGGTCGTGGCGGTGGGGTCGCTGCGCCGCGAGGGCGACGGGCTGGGCAGCCTGATGCGATCGCTGTCCGAGCTGCACGTCGCGGGCCGCGACCTGCGCTGGGAGCGGATCGCGCCCGCGGCCCACCGTGTCGAGCTGCCCACCTACGCGTTCGACGGCGAGCGCTACTGGATCGAACCCGCCGGGGGCGCGCCGGCAGCGCCGGCCGGCGCGCACCCGCTGCTGGGCGTCCAGGTCGAGTCGGCCGGCGCGGAACGGTGGATCTCGCGCAGGGTCTGGTCCAGCGGCGCCGACGGCTGGCTGCGCGACCACCGCGTGTTCGACCGGGTGGTGCTGTCCGGAACCACCGTCATGGAGCTCTGCCAGGCGGCCGCGGACGCGGCCTTGCCGGACCGCGCGACCGACGTCACCGAGCTGGTGATGACGGCCCCCCTCGTGCTTCCGCGCGAGGGCGCGCTCGAGGTGCAGGTCGAGGCCGCGGTCTCGGCGGAGCCCGGCGCGGGCCTCGACGTGGCGGTCTACAGCCGCCCCAGCGGCGGCGAGCCGGCGGCGTGGACGCGGCACGCCACGGCCGTCGCCGCCCCGGCGAGCCCGCTGGCGGCCGGCTCGCCCCCGGACTGGCCGGACGGCGCGACCCCGCTCTGGACGGAGTCGAGCTACGCGCGGCTGGCCGAGGCGGGCCTCTCGTACGGACCCGCGTTCCAGGGCGTTCGGACGGCCGTGGCGACCGGCGAGGGAAGCCTGCTGGCGCGGCTGTCGCTGCCACCGCAGGCGCGCGACGGCGCGACCGCCGGACGCGTTCATCCGGCGCTGCTCGACGCGGCGCTCCACGTGGCGGTCGCGCTCGAGACGTCGGGCCGCGCGCTGGTGCCGGTGGCCGTCGGCCGCTGCTCGCTGCCGCGGGAGGAGGCCGAGGAGCTGGTCGCGGCGGTGGACTCGGCGGCGGCGTCGAGCGGCGACGTCGTGCTCGACGTGACGCTCTGGAGCGTGGACGGCTTCCCGGTGGGGCGGCTGGAGGGGGTCCGGCTGCGGCCGATCGCCGCCGGCGAGCTCGATCACGCCTCGGCCGCGCGCGACCTCTACGCGGTGCGGTGGACGCCGCGCTCCGACCCGGTGCAGGCCGAGGGCGGCCACTGGGCGGTCGTGGCCGAAGCCGGCGACCCGCGGGCGAGCGCCGTGCTCGGCGCGCTGCGGGAGGCGGGCTTGGAGCCCACGCCGGTCGAGCCGGGCGCGGAGCTCCCGCCGGAGGTGGACGTCACGGTCCGCTGCCTGCCGGGCGCGAGCGTGCCGGACGGGCCGGACGAGCTCGACTCGCTGGCGGACCGCTCGGAGCGCTTCACCGCCGACGGGCTCGCCGAGCTCGTCTCGCTGGCGAGGACCGGCGCCGGGCGCGTCGTGTGGATCACCTCCGGCGCGGTCGCCACGGGCGCGGGGGACCCCCGGGGCGGACTCCTCCAGTCCCCGCTGTGGGGCGCCGCGCGCAGCGCTCGCAGCGAGCACCCGGACCTCGCCCTCGAGCTGGTCGACGTCGGCGAGGACGCCGGGGCCGCGGCCCTGCTCGCCGCGCTGTGCGATCGGGACGAGCCGGAGCTGGCCGTGCGCGGCGAGCGGGTGCTCGCGCCGCGGCTGGTGCGCTGCCCGCCCGACGACGACCCGCGCGTGGGCGCCGCCGACCGGTCGGTCGTCCCGACCGACGGCACGGTGCTGATCAGCGGCGGCCTCGGCGCGATCGGCGCGCGGATCGCGCGGCGCCTCGCCGAGCACGGCGTGCCGCGGCTGCTGCTGGCCTCGCGCCACGGCGAGCAGGATCCGCGCGCCGCCGGCGTCGTGGCGGAGCTCTCCGCCCTCGGTGCGACCGTCGACGTGGCGGCGTGCGACGTGGCGGACGCCGGCGCGCTGGGTGCGCTCCTGCGGGGAATCGACCCGCGCCTGCCGCTCCGCGGCGTGGTGCACTGCGCCGGCGTCCTCTCCGACGCCCTGCTCACCGACCAATCCCCGGAGCGGCTGGCGGAGGTCATGCGCCCCAAGGCCGCGGGCGCCTGGAACCTGCACCGGCTGACCCTCGACCAGCCGCTCGCGCTGTTCGCGCTGATCTCGTCGGTGGCGGGCGTCGTCGGGAGCGCCGGCCAGTCCAACTACGCCGCTGCGAACGCCTTCCTCGACAGGCTCGCCCACGAGCGCCAGGCGCTCGGGCTCCCGGCCACGTCCATCTCGTTCGGCCCCTGGTCGGACGGTGGCCTCGCGGAGGACAGCCTCGCGCGCAGCGCCGGCCGCGGCTTCGCGCCGCTCGCCCCCGACCACGGCCTGGAGCTGTTCGACCTGTCGATCCGGCGCGAGCGCCCGCACCTCGTGGCCACGATCGTCGACCTCGAGCGGGTGCGCTCGGCGCACGCCGGCGCGGTGCCGGCGCTGTGGCGCACGCTGCTGCCCCGGCCACGCGCCGGCGAGACGCGCGGCTCGCTCGCCGAACGGCTGGCGACGCTCGCCGCTCCGGAGCGCGCCGAGCGCGTGCTGGCGGTCGTGAGCGAGGAGGCCGCCCGCGTGCTGGGGCTCGGCTCGGCCCGCGAGATCCCCCCCGAGCGGCCGCTGGGCGAGCTCGGGCTCGACTCGCTGATGGCGCTCGAGCTGCGCAACCGGCTAGGTGCCCGCTTCGGCGCCCGCCTGCCGGCCACGCTGCTGTTCGACCGCCCGGCCCCGCGCGACCTAGCCGCTCACCTGATGGAGAACGTGCTCACGGCCGCCGAGCCCCGGCCGGCGGCCGGGCCGCGCCCCGCCCGGCCGACGTCGCGATCGGCCGACGAGCCGATCGCGATCGTGTCGATGGCCTGCCGCCTGCCCGGCGGTGTCGCGGACCCGGACGGGCTCTGGGAGCTGCTCGACGAGGGCCGCGACGCGATCGGCCCGTTTCCCGCCGACCGCTGGGACGTCGACTCCCTCTACGACCCCGACCCCGACGCGGCCGGCAAGTCCTACGCCCGCGACGGCGGCTTCCTGGGCCGCATAGACGCCTTCGACGCTGGCTTCTTCGGAATCACGCCGCGCGAGGCGACGGCGATGGACCCCCAGCAGCGCCTGCTGCTGGAGACCGCCTGGGAGGCGCTCGAGCGAGGGGGCATCGTGCCCGCCGGGCTCGCCGGCAGCCCGACCGGCGTGTACCTGGGAATGCTCGGCAGCGACTACGCGATGGGGCGGAGCCTGAACCAGCTCGACGGCTACGCGGGCACCGGCAACGCGCTGAGCGTCGCGTCCGGCCGGCTGGCGTACGCGCTCGGGCTCGTCGGACCGGCGCTTACCGTCGACACCGCCTGCTCCTCGTCGCTGCTCGCGCTCCATCTCGCCGCCGCCGGGCTGCGCTCCGGCGAGTGCGAGCTCGCGCTGGTGGGGGGCGCGACGGTGATGACGACGCCGCGCACGTTCGTCGAGTTCAGCCGGCTGCGCGGGCTCGCGCCGAGCGGGCGCAGCCGGTCGTTCTCCGACGACGCCGACGGGACCGGCTTCTCCGAGGGGGTCGCGGTGATCGTGGCGAAGCGCCTGAGCGACGCCCGGCGCGACCGCGACGACGTGCTCGCCGTGGTGCGCGGGACCGCCGTCAACCAGGACGGTCGCAGCCAGGGCCTGTCGGTTCCGTTCGGCCCGTCGCAGGAGCAGGTGGTACGCCGGGCGCTGGAACGCTCGTCGCTGACGCCGGCGGACGTCGACTACGTGGAGGCCCACGGCACCGGCACGATGCTCGGGGACCCGATCGAGGCCAACGCGCTGGCGCAGGTGTTCGGCCCGACCCGACCGGACGGGCGGCGGGTGCGGCTCGGCTCGATCAAGTCGAACGTGGGCCACCTCCAGGCCGCCGCCGGGCTCGCCGGCGTCATGAAGGTCGTGCTCGCCATGCAGCACGAGCGGATCCCGCCGACGCTGCACGTGTCGAAGCCGACCCGTCACGTCGAATGGGAGGAGAGCGGCCTGCGGCTGGTCCGCGAGCCGGAGCCCTGGCCACGCGCCGACCGGCCGCGGCGGGCCGGGGTCAGCTCGTTCGGCATCAGCGGCACGAACGTGCACGCGATCGTCGAGGAGGCGCCGCGGGTGGAGGGGGAGGAGCGGGCCCCCGAGCCGGCTCGCACCGTGCCGTTCCTCGTGACCGCACGCGACGACGCGGCCCTGTCGCGCCACGCCGAGCTGCTCGCGGCCCACGTCGCCGCGCGCCCCGGCCTGGCAGCGGCCGACGTCGCGTCCGCCCTCGCCCGCGACCGCACCCACTTCGAGCGCCGGGCCGTGGTGCTGGCCGGGGACCGCGACGAGCTGCTGGCCGGGCTGGACGCGGTGGCGGCCGGTCGCGCCGGACCCGACGTGCTGCTGCCGGGGGGCGAGCCGGTCGGAGGCAAGGTGGCGTTCGTGTTCCCCGGCCACAGCCCGCGCTGGGCCGGGATGGGCGCCGACCTGCTGGAGCGGTCCGAGCCGTTCGCCGGCGCGCTCGAGCGCTGCGACGAGGCGATCCGCCGGTACGTCGACTGGTCCGTGCTGGCGGTCGTCCGCGGGGAGGCGGACGCTCCGGACATGGGCCGCGTGGACGTGATCCAGCCGGTGACGTTCGCCCTCCACTGCGCGCTCACAGCGCTGTGGCGCGCGCAGGGCGTCGAGCCGGAGGCGGTCGTGGGGCACAGCTTCGGCGAGATCGCCGCGGCGCACGTGGCGGGCGCCCTCAGCCTCGACCAGGCGGCCGCCATCGTCAGCCGGCGCGCTCTCAGCCTGCGGCCGGCCGAGGGCCGCGGCGGGCTGCTGTCGGTCGAGCTGCCGGGCGCGGAGGTCGAGGAGCGGCTCGCCGCGTTCGGCGGGCGGCTGTCGGTGGCGGCGGTCAACAGCGGCCGCTCCACAGCCGTCGCGGGCGACCTCGCGACGCTCGACGAGCTCAAGGCCGCGCTCGCCGCCGATGGCCTCTCAGCGCGGCGCGTGCCGGTTCCGTTCGCGGCGCACAGCGCGCAGATGGACCCGATCGCGCAGGACCTGCGCGCGCAGCTCGACGGCATCGCCGGGGGCGCCGAGTCGCTCGCGCTCTACTCGACGGTCCTCGGCGAGCGGGTGGCCGGCGACGCTCTCGACGCCGATTACTGGGCCCGGAACCTGCGCGAGCCGATCCGCTTCGCCGCCGCGCTGCGCCGCATGCTCGACGACGGCTATCGCAGCTTCGTGGAGGTCGCGCCGCACCCGGCGCTCGGCCCCTCCGTCGAGAGCGTGGCCCTCGACGCCGGCATGCCCGTCGCCGCGGTCGGCTCGCTGCGCCGGGACGAGGACGGCCGCGCGAGCATGCTGCGGAACCTCGCCCGGCTCGCGATCGCCGGCCACGACCCCGACTGGTCGAAGGTCTTTCCCGAGCGCCGGCGCGTGGAGCTGCCGACCTATCCCTTCGCCCGCGAGCGGTTCTGGTCGCCGCCCGAGGCGGCGCACTCGGCCGGGCCGGCGGACACGCCGCTCGTGCACGCCCACGTCACACCCAGCGACGAGCCGGAGCGCGACATCTTCGAGGCGGAGGTCGACCTGCGCGACCCGCGCTTCGCGTACCTCGGCGACCACCGCGTCGGCGGCGCGATCTGGCTGCCGGCGGCGGCGTTCCTCGAGATGGCGTTCGAGGCCGCCGACACGCTGCGCCCGGGCGCGCGGGTGACGCTCGCCGACGTGAGGTTCGACGAGCCACTGCCGCTCGCCGAGGGCGAGCCGGCCCGGGTTCAGCTAATCCTCGGGCGGCCCGGCGCGGACGGGGCCCGACTGCTGACGATCGCCTCACGCGCGGCGGGCCCCGGCGGCGCGGCGTGGACCACCCACGTGACGGGCACCCTCCTGCCCGAGGAGGCCGAGCCGGCGGCGGTGGAGCCGATCGAAGCACAGCGGGCGCGCTGCACCACGGCGATCGCGATGGCGGACGTCTACGCCGGGCTGGCGAAGCTCGGCATCGAGTACGGCGCGGCGTTCCAGCGGCTTCGGTCCGGCTGGAGCGGCCAGGGCGAGGCCGTCGGCCGGCTGAGCGAGGGCCCCCCGGTGCCCGGCGTGATCGAGCCGGCGCTGCTCGACGCCGCCTTCCACGCCGCCGCGCTGCCGGCGGAGATGCCGTCCGGCACGGCGTTCGTGCCGGCCGGCCTGGGCAGGGTGCGCCTGGGCGAGGTCCGCACGGCGCCGGCGTGGGTCACCTGCAGCGTGCGCTCGACGAGCCCCGAGCGGGTGTTGCTGGACCTGCGGCTGCTCGACTCGGACGAGCGGCCGGTGGTCCACCTCGAGGGCGTCGAGCTGGCTCCGCTGTCGCCGCGGGAGCGCTCGCTCTACGAGGTGCGCTGGAAGCCGCGGCCGCCGGCCGAGGGCGCGCCCCCGCGCGGCGGCTGGCTGATCCTGAGCGACGAGTCCGGCGTCGGCGCCGCCATCGGCGAGCGGCTCGGCGCGCAGCCGCACGCGATCGCCCGGCGCGGCGACGCGTTCCGCGCCGAGGGGCCCGGCCGCTATCGCATCGCCCCGGACGACCCGGCCGGCTTCGACCGGCTGCTCGCGGACGCGTTCGCGGGCGGTCCACCGGAGCGCGTGGTGGCGCTGTTCGGGCTGGACGCGCGGCCGATCGACTCGCCCCGTGCCATGACCGAGGCCGCCGGCCTCTGCTGCGGCGCGACCCTGCATCTGGTCCGGGCGATGACCGAGCGCGGGTGGAGCCCGCGGCTGTTCGTGGTCACGCGCGGGAGCCAGGCGGCGGCGGGCAGCGCCGCCGTGGCGAACCCCGAGCAGGCGCTCGGCTGGGGCTTTGGCGCCACCGTGGCGCAGGAGCATCCCGAGCTGCGCACGACGTTGATCGACCTGCCTCCCAGCGGCGGGGTGGACGCCCTGTGGGCGGAGCTGCGCCATGCCGACGGCGAGCGGTGGGTGGCGCTGCGCGACTCCGGCCGGCTCGTCCCCCGGCTCGTGCCCGCGCATCCGGACGATTCCGGTGCGCCCGTCGCGGGTGACCGCACCTATCTGGTGACCGGCGGCCTGGGGGGCCTCGGCCGGATCGCCGGCGAGCGTCTGGTGAAGCGCGGCGCGCGGCACCTGGCGCTGGTGGGCCGGAGCGAGCCGAGCGCGGAGGCGCTCGCCTGGATACGCGCGCGCGAAGCCGAGGGCGTGGCGGTTCACGTCCTGCGCGCGGACGTGGCCGACCGCGACGCCCTGGCCGCGGCGCTGGGGGACCTGCGCGGCGCGGCGCCCGCGATCGGGGGCATCGTGCACGCCGCCGGCATCGTCGAGGACGCGACGCTGGGCACGCTCACGTCGGACCGGATCGGGCGCGTGCTGGCGCCGAAGGTCCTCGGGGCGGCGCTGCTGACCGAGCTGGTGCCCGAGTCCGAGCTCCTCGTCCTGTTCTCGTCCGCCGCCGGGCTGCTCGGCTCCCCGGGCCAGGCCGCCTACGCCGCGGCCAACGCCTTCCTCGACGCCTGGGCGCACCACCTCGCCGGGCCCGGGCGCGCGGCGCTCAGCCTCGACTGGGGGCCCTGGGGGGAGGTGGGCATGGTCGCGGACGTGGCCGCGCGGTCCGCCAACACGGCGCGCTCCGGCCTCGGCAGCTTCTCGTCCGAGGAGGGCGGGGAGCTGTTCGAGCGGGTCCTGGCCTCGGACCGGCGCCAGCTCGCGCCGGTCGCGCTCGAGCGCGCCGCGCTGGCGCGCCACCCGGAGCTCGTCGAGACTCGCCCGCTGCTGGCCGACCTCGTGCCCCGGGCGCCGCAGCCGGCGGGGCAGCGCGAGATCGGCCGCCTCGTCCGCGCCGCGGCCGGCCCCGGCGAGCAGCGCGCGCTGGTCGAGACCTACCTGCGCGGCGCCCTCGGCGACGTGACCGGCGCCGACATGTCGGCCGTCGAGTCCACGACCGTGCTCCAGGACCTCGAGCTCGACTCCCTGATGCGCGTCACGCTCGGCAACGCGATCGCGCGCGACCTGGGGGTGGAGCTTCCCGCACGCGCGGCGCTCGGGGCCGGCGACATCGAGAGCCTCGCCGGGTCGATCCTCGCGGCGCTGGAGGAGGCCGGCCCCGACCACGCCCCGGCGCCGGAGCCGGCCGGGACGCCCGCCGCCGCCGGCGCGGTGCCGGAGGTAGAGCGGCTTCCCGCGACGCGCGACGTGATGCGCCTGCTGCGTGCCGAGGAGCAGGGCACGCCGAGCGTGACACACAACATCGGCTTCGCCGTCCGGCTGGGCACGCCGACCACCCGCGGGCGCTTGACCGAGCTGCTGGACGGGCTCGCGGCCCGCCACGCCGCGCTGCGCACCGCGATCGTCCGCGACTCCGACCAGCGCCAGCAGCTCGAGGTGCGGCGGCGGCCGGCCGGAGAGCTGCTTCGCTGGTCGAAGCTGGACGGCGAGCTCGACGTCGACGCGCGGCTGCGCGAGCTGATGGAGCCGCCGTTCGACCTGACCAGCTCGCCGCTGTGGCGGTTCGAGCTGCTCGAGTCCGGCTCGGGCGACCAGGTGCTGATCTACGGTGCGCACCACGCGGTGGCCGACCTCACCTCGCTCGTGCTGGTGATGAGCGAGCTCGACGCCGGGCTGTCCGGCGGGCGCATGGAGGCGGTCGCCTCGAACCGCGACGTCGAGGCGCTGCTGCGCGCGCAGCCGGCCCAGGGGACGGCGGAGCGCGACGCCGCGATCGCGGAGTGGCGCGCGCAGGTGAGCGGCTGCCGCCGGCTCGACCTGACGCTCGCGGGGCCCCGGCCCGCGGAGCGGAGCTTCCGCGCCGCCAGCCTGTTCGTCGAGCTGCCGGACGGTCTCGTGGAGCGGGTCGACCGCCAGGCCGGCCGCCTCGGCATCACCCCCGCGGCGTTCTGGCTCGGCGCGCTCACCGTGTTCCTCGCGCGCGAGCGGGCGCGCAGCCGGTTCGTGCTAGCCGTCCCGGTGGACACCCGGGTGCACGCCGGCGCGTTCGACGCGGTCGGGTTCTTCGGCGTCCCGATCCCGTTCGCCGCCGAGGTCGGAGCGGACGAGGCCGTCGCCGACGTGCTGAGGCGCACCGACGGCCGGCTCGACCAGGTGCTCGAGAAGGGCGCCTCGTTCTTCGACGCGATGCCGGCGCTGATGGCCGAGGGCCTGTACCGGCCGAACGCGCCGCTCGTCGAGGTGTACTTCAACTTCATCAGGCCGCGGGTCCGGCCGCGCGGCGTGGAGGTCCTCCAGGCGGGCACCGGCTACTCGGACCTCGACCTGATGCTGACGGTCGCGCCCGACCTCGGCCACGTCCGGCTCGACTACAACCTCGACATCGTCGACGCGGACGGGTGCGCGCGGCTGGGACACGACTACCTCGCACTGCTCGACCGGATCGCGGGCGACCCGTCGGCGCCCGCCGCGCCCCCGGCGGCGCCCGCCGCACCGCCGTCGATAGCGCTGGCGGCCACGTTCGCGCACGGCAAGCTGCCGGGTCTCCTGAGCGCCGCGCTCGAGGACGGCGAGCCGGGGCTCGAGGTCGCCGAGGCGCCCTACCACCAGGTGCTCGCGAGTCTCCTCGACCCGTCCGGTGCGTTCCGGCGGCCCTCGACCGCGGTGGGGGTCGCCCTGCTGCGGGCGGGTGACCTGACCCGGTTCGGCAGCCCGACCGACGAGCTGCTGGCGGAGCTCGCGGACGAGTATCCGGCCGCGGTGAGGGCGGTGGCCGAGCAACGGCCCGTGATCGTCGGCTTCCTGCCCGACCGCTCGCCGGACCCGCGGCTCTGCGCGTGGGAGGACGAGCTGGCGGCGCGGCTGCGCGAAGACCCCGGCACGGTGGTCGTCGGACGCGACGACTGGACGCGCGAGCACCCCGTCGCCGACCGCTTCGACGCCGAGACCGATGCGATCGCGCACCTCCCGTTCCGGCTCGAGTTCCAGGCCGCGGTGGCGCTCACGCTCGCCGCCCGTGTACGCGCGATCCGCCGCCGGCCGCCGAAGCTGATCGCGGTGGACGGCGACGAGACGCTGTGGGGTGGGGTGGCCGGCGAGGTCGGCCCGGAGAACGTCGACCTCGGCGGGCCGCGCGCGGCGCTGGCGCGCCGGCTGCTGGAGTGGCGTGCGGCCGGGGTGCTGCTGGTCCTGATGTCGAACAACGACGAGCCGACCGTCCGGGCCGTGCTGGAGCGGCCCGAGAGCGTGCTGCGGGCGGAGCACTTCAGCGCGATCTCGGCGGCCTGGGAGCCGAAGGTCAGGCGGCTGGAGGCGGTCGCGCACGAGCTCCGGCTCGGCGTGGCCGACTTCCTCTACATCGACGACAACCCGGTCGAGATCGCCGCCATCCGGTCCGAGCTGCCCGAGGTCCTGTGCGTGACCGCGCCGCCGGCGGACGAGCTCGAACCCTTCCTCGACCGTCTCTGGCCGCTGATCCCGCGCGCGGCCACGCGCGAGGACGCCGCGCGCGCGGACTTCTACCGGCAGGAGGAGGAGCGCCGCGGCGAGCGCGAGCGCAACGGCTTCGAGGAGTTCCTCGAGCGGCTCGAGCTCGAGCTCGACGTCCTGCCGCTCGCGCCCGAGACGCTCGAGCGCTCCGTCCAGCTCAGCCGGCGCACCAACCAGTTCAACCTGCGCCCGGGCGAGCTCGACGAGGCCGCGCTGGAGCGCTCGCGGCGCGACGGCGAGGTGTGGACCGCGTCGGCGCGCGACCGCTTCGGGGACTACGGTCAGATCGGCGTCGTCGTGATCCGCGTCGACGGGGAAGCGCTCGAGGTGGTGGCCTGGATGCTGAGCTGCCGGGTCCTCGGGCGCGGCGTGGAGGAGCGGGTGCTCCACTGGCTGGCCGACCGCGCCGAGGCACTAGGCTGCACGGCGGTGCGGCTGGTCGCGGAGAGCACGCCGCGCAACGTCCCGGCCAGGCGCCTCGTGGCCGCCCTCGGCGGCGGGGACGTCGATGCGCCGCGCCTGGTCGCGACCGTGACGCCGGCGGAGCTCCGGGCGTTCCGGTCGTGGGACGCGGAGGCGGCGGAGTCGATCGGGGCGCGCGGTGACTGAGAACGGACGCGGCGACCGCCGTGGCGAGGGCGAGCTGATCGAGCGCGGGGGGCCGGGCGTCGACGACCTGCTCGGGCGCTTCCGCGACGGCGATGCGGCCGAGCGGGCCGCGGCGCCCGCCCTGGCGCCGCGCGACCCCGGCGACCTGGCCGCGGCGATCGCCGCGGCCGCCAGCCGGCTCCTCCCCGGCGCCGACCTCGACGTGGACACCGACTTCTTCGACGCCGGCGGCAGCTCGGTCGACGCGGTCGAGCTCCTCGGCGCCCTCAGCCGCGACCTCGGCGTCGCGCTCAGCCTCGACGACGTGTTCGCCGATGCCCGGCCGCGGCGCATGGCACAGCTCGCGCGGCCCGGGGCGCCCGCCGCGAGCACGCCCGCTCCGGCTCCGCCGATCGCACGGCCAGAGCCGGCCTATGTGGACGGCGAGGACCTCGGTTCGATCGTCGCCGACCTGGCGCGCGCGGACGCGCTGCCGTTCGTCGGCGATCCCGAGCACGTCCCGCCGCGCCGGATCCTGCTGACCGGCGCGACCGGCTTCCTCGGCAGCCACATGCTGCTCGACCTGCTGAGGCGCGGCGACGCACACGTGGTCTGCCTGGTCCGCGCCGAGGACGACCGCGAGGCCGAGCGCCGGCTCGGCACCGCGCTGAACGGCTTCGACGTCCCGTGGTCCGCCGAGGTCAGGCGCCGGGTGACCCCGCTGGCCGGCGACATCCGCCAGCCGCGGCTGGGCCTGTCCGGCGACGTGTGGGAGGCGCTGGCCGCCGAGCTCGACTCGGTTGTGAGCGTGGCGGCCGCGGTCGACTTCCTGCGCGGCTACCAGTCGTTGCGCCAGACCAACGTGCTGGGCCCGCTCACGCTCGCCGAGCTGGCGGCGACCGGGCGCGTCAAGCCGCTCCACCACGTCTCGTCGATCGCCGTGTTCAACGAGCTCGGCATCGCGTCGATGGGCGAGGACGACCCCGTCGCCCACCTCGACCGGCTCGCCGCCGGCTACGACAAGACCAAGTGGGCGGCGGAAGCCGCGCTGCGCCGCGCGCGCGAGCACGGCGTGACGGTCACGCTCATGCGACCGGGCGGCATCGGCGGCCACACGCGGACCGGCGCCTACAACCCGCACGACCTCAGCTCCGGCTTCATGGCCGCGTTCACGCGCTATCGCACCGTGCCCGCGTTCCGGTTCCTCAACGTCGCCCCGGTGGACTGGGTGAGCCGGGTGAGCGCCGCCATCGTCTGCGACCCGAGCGGCTGGGGCCAGAACTACAACCTGGCCGGCCGTCCCAGCACGCTGCCGGAGCTGGTGCGCGACATGGAGCTGGGCGGCATGAACGTCGACGTGCTCGACTGGGAGAGCTGGCGGGCCGACTTCCTCGCCCGCGCCGAGGCCGACCCGGTCCCCGAGCTGGACTTCCTCGTGCGCGTGATGCGCAGTCCCACCGCGGTGAGGCTGTGCGAGGCCACGCTGCTCGGGCCGCCGGCCACCGGCGAGCGGACCGAGGAGCTCGTGCGCCGCCACGACCTGCCGCCGCCCGCCCGCTACGACGCGCGCGCGCAGCTCAGGCAGTACGAGCGCCTCGCGCGCGACGGCCTCGTGCGGCTGCCGAGCGCCGACGACCCGCCCTACCTGTGGTTCCCGGAGAGCATGGAGGGGACCCTGGCGACCGACCCCTGCACCCTGTCGCTCACCCTCTCGGTCGCGAGCATGTACCAGCTCGTCCAGCGGCGCACGATCGACGTCCGCGGCGAGGTGCGCTCGCCCTGCCTGCCGGGCGGTGCGCTGACCGTCGAGGCCGGCACGATCGAGGTCCGTCCCGGCGAGGGCGTGCCGCACCGCCACGGCATGGACCATCCGCTGCTGGAGTACCGCCTGTCGCTGCGCGACCCCCAGGGCGGGGCCTGGTGGCTCGCCGGCACGAAGTTCGCGCGGCCGCGCCGTGACTACTGGCGCCAGGCGCGCACGCTCACCATCGAGGTCGGGCGCGACGGCGAGCCGGCGCACCTGACCGGCGTCGTGACCGTGCCGGCGAAGACCTACGTGCGCGACCAGGTGGACGGGATCCAGGCGAACCCGCGCCTCTCCTCGCGCGAGCAGCGAGTCGCCAAGCTCAGCTGGATGGCGTGGTTCGGGTCGCAGATGGGCAAGGGGCTGCTGGAGCCGACCCTGCGCGCGGGCGCGGAGCTGCTCGATCTGCGCCGCGACGCGATCGACCGCGGGAGGGACCGGTGGCGGTGACGCTGCGTCCGCTCCACGCCGGACTGCGCGACGGCGCGATCGAGCAGGTCCCGTTCGCGGCCTCCGACGGGACCGTGCTCGGCCTGTGCCGGGTCGTCCCGAGCGACGGCGGTCGCGATCGACCCGTGGTGCTGCTGCTGCACGGCCACACCGCGTCGTCCGACATGTTCGTCCTCCCCGAGGCTCGCAACCTCGTGGAGGTGCTGCTCGACGCCGGCTACGAGCCGTGGCTGCTCGACTGGCGGGGGAGCTGCAGGCTCCCATACAACGAGGGCCGGGTCAGGTACACCTACGACGACGTCGCGCTGTACGACATCCCCGAGGCGGTCGCTCGCGTGCGCGACCGGATCGGCGACCGCCAGCTCTTCGTCGTCGCGCACTGCATCGGTGCGATGTCGCTGTCGATGAGCATGGCCGCCGGCCTCGTGCCGGGGCTCGCCGGAGTGGTCGCACAGGGCGTGTTCCTGACGCCGAAGCTGCCGGGCGGCACCCGCCTGCGGATGCACCTCGGCGGTGAGCTGATCCGCTCCCGCCTCACCCACCATCCGGTGGACTTCAGGCGGGCGGGGCTGTGGTCGAAGTACACGCCGATGTTCGCGCTCGCGTCGATCGGCGCGAAGTGCCCGGACCCGACCTGCCAGATCCTGCACAACTCGGCCTGGGGGATAGGCGCGTCGCTGTTCGTGCACGAGAACCTGAGCCCGCGGACCCACGACCGCCTCCCGGAGCTGTTCGGGTCGGCCCCGATCTGGAGCCTCCCGCACCTGCGGAAGATCGAGCTGGCGCACACGATGGTCCGCTGGAGCGATCGCGACCGCCGTTACGAGCGGCTGCCGGAGAACGCGCTCGACGGGGCCGACCGGATCGATTGCCCGCTCATGCTGCTGTCGGGCAGCGAGAACGGGCTGTGGCTCGACTCGAACCGGCTGTGCCACGAGCTGCTCGCGAGCAGGCACCCGCGGCTGGACGTCCGCTACGTCGAGGTCCCCGGCTACGGCCACGCGGACACGTTCATCGGCCAGAGCGCGGCGCTCGACGTCTTCGGCCCGATCGTCGAGTTCCTCGACGAGCAGCGGGCCGCGGACCGGCCGGCCGCCGCGCCGCGATCGATCGTCGGGCGCGCGAAGCGAGCGCTCGCGACGCCGGTGGACGCGTAGGTGTTCCCCGAGGAGGGGCATCCGCACCGCTGGGCGATCCTGCTGGTCCTGATCGTCGGCGAGTTCGTGGTGGAGCTGGACACGACGATCGTCACCGTCGCGCTGCCCGACGTGGCCGGCGAGTTCGCCGCCGGCACGAGCGCGCTCCAGTGGGTCGTCGACGCGTACATCCTCACGTTCGCCGGCCTCCTGCTCCTCTCGGGCGCGCTGGGCGACCGCTGGGGATACCGCCGCGTGCTCTGCATGGGCCTGGCGCTGTTCGCGCTGGGATCGCTGGTCGCCGCCGTGTCGCCCTCGATCGGCGTCCTGATCGGGTCGCGGGCCTTCATGGGGATCGGCGCCGCGCTGATCCTGCCCACCACGCTCGCCACGCTCACGCGCGTCTTCCCCGCCGGCGAGCGCGCGAAGGCGCTCAGCATGTGGGCTGCGACCGGCGGGCTCTCGTTCGTCCTCGGTCCCGTCGTGGGCGGTGCGCTGGTCGACGCGTTCGGCTGGCCGGCGATCTTCGTCGTCAACCTGCCGATCGCCGCCGTCGCCGTCGCCGGCATCCTCCGCTACGTCCCGGCCGGGTCGGTCGGCGCCGGCACGGCGCCCGACGTGACCGGTGCGGCGCTCTCGATCGCGGGCCTCGGAACGCTCGTGTTCGCGATCGTCGAGGCGCCGCGGCACGGTTGGACGTCCACCGGCACGCTGGTCGAGCTGGCCCTGGCCGCGCTCTGCCTGGCCGCATTCGTGGCCTGGGAGATCCGCGCGAAGGCGCCGATGCTGGACATGGGGCTGTTCCGGAGCAGGTCGTTCTCGGCCACCGCGATCGCGGCGGTGCTCACCTTCCTCGCCGTCGGGGGCGTCCTGTTCGTGCTGACGCTCGAGCTCCAGGAGGTGCACGGCCACAGCGCGCTCGGCGCCGGGGTCCGGCTGCTGCCGGTGGCGCTGATGCTGGTGGTGTTCTCCCCGGCCTCCGTGGTGCTGGAGCAGCGCGTCGGGGCGAAGGTCACCGTCGGGCTGGGGCTTGGGCTGATCGCCGTCGGGCTCGGGCTGCTCGCCCCGCTGGAGGCGCGCGAGAGCTACACCAACATCGCGATCGCGCTGGGCATCGCCGGCGCCGGCTACGGACTCACGCTGACGCCGCTGATCGACACGATGACGGCGGCCGCGTCGCTCAGCCGCGTGGGCGCGACCTTCGGGGTGGCGAACGCGATCATCGTCGTCGGGTTCTCGCTCGGGGTGGCGATCATCGGATCGATCGTCTCCACCCGCTACGGACACCTGATCGGCCCGTCGCAGCGGGGCCTGCCGGGCGATGCCGCAGACGCGATCCGCGGCTCGGTCGGCCAGGCGCTCGGGGTGGCGAGGGAGCTGCACTCCGCCCCGCTCGCCGCCGCCGCGCGCGACGCCTTCTCGCACGGCGCGGCGCGCGGCTTCGGCACGGCCGCGGCGATCGCCGCCGCCGGGGCCGCCGTGGTGACGGTCTTCCTTCCCGCGCGCCCCTACCGCGAGGCGCGCGTGCAGCCCGACGCCGCCCCGGCGGCCGCCGAGTCGCGCTGAGCGCTACGCCGCGACGTCCTGGGCGGGCGCCCCGATGCTGATCCGCGTGACCACGTCCCCGTAGCGGCGCTTGATCTCGGCGAACGCGTCGTCCGGCGTGCCGACGACCGCGAAGGTGTGCAGCACCTCGTCGTCGATCGGCTCGTGCAGCCGATCCCATTCGCCGCGCAGCGCCATCGCGTTCAGCTCGTAGTGCAGATCGCCCCAGCCGTGCAGCTCGAGCACCGGCCGGTAGGCGGGCGTCGACCCGTAGAACGCGATCTGGCGCCGCAGCACCTGCGTCTCGCTGACGATGTCCTCCTCGGAATCGCGCGCCACGATCATCGACGGCCCGCAGATCTCGAACCCGTCCAGCGTCCTGCCGGCCTTGCGGCGGCCGCGCTCGAGCGCCGGCAGCGTGACCTCGCGCAGGTAGCGCTCCGTCGAGAGCGGGTGGCAGAGGAACCCGTCGGCCACCTCGCCGGCGACCTCGGTCATCAGCGGCCCGACGCCGCCGAGCAGGATCGGCGGGTGATCGTGGGGGTTCGGCCCGGGGTCGAAGAACGGCGTCATGAACGTGTGGGTGTAGAACTCGCCCTCGAAGCGGAGCTCCGTGCCGGTCGCCCAGCTCTGCCAGATCGCCCTCACCGCCAGGATGAACTCCCGCATCCGGGCCGCGGGTCTCGACCACTGCATCGAGTAGCGCTTGGTCACATGGCGCTCGATCTGCGACCCGAGGCCGAGCAGGAACCGCCCGCCCGACAGCAGCTGCAGGTCGTTGCCCTGCACCGCCACCGTCATCGGGTTGCGGGCGAACGCGACCGCGATCGCGGTCCCGATCGACACGCGCTCGGTCCGCTCCGCCGCGACCGCGCACGCGAGGAAGGGGTCGATCGCGGTCTCGGTGGTCCACCACCCGTCGTAGCCGGCCACGTCGGCGGCGGCCGCGGACTCGCCGGCCTGCTCGACGGTGGCGAAGTAGCCGGCGGTGTCGACCTTCATCCTTCTCCGGAGTCTCCCACGTCGCGGCCCGCCGCGGCGGGCGCGGGATCGGCTAGGCGATTCCGGAGACGTCGATCGACTTCGAGGCGGGGCTCGAGTCGACGTCGCCGTCGTTCACGGTGAACGTGACGGCCTTCGACGCCTCCGTGACGGTGCCGGCGTTCCCGTACGTGATCGACCGCAGGGCGGCCTCGTAGTCGGCGACCGAGGCCGAGCCGGACAGGGTCAGCTCGCCGGGGGCGGTGACGGCGCCCGTGATGCCGTTCTGGTCGGCGAAGGTCAGGGTGTCGCCGGACTCGAAGCCGCTCGAGATCTGCACGACGGCGCCGTCGATGTTCGCGTCGTCCGCGTCGGTCACGGTCAGCGCGGAGTCGACCGCCACGGCCGGGCCGCCGTTCTCGAAGGCGGTGTTCCCGTCGGAGGCGGTGACGGCGGGCGCGTCGTTGGCCGGCGTCACGTCGATCCCCTTCGAGGCAGCCGCGGAGTCCGCGTCGCCGTCGTTGACGGTGAACGCGACGCTCTTCGAGGCGGCCGGGTCGTCGCCGCTGTTGCTGTACTGGACGGAGCGCAGGGCGGCCTCGTAGTCGGCGACCGAGGCGGAGCCGGTCAGGCTCAGGACGCCGGTCTCGGGCGTGTACTGGCCCGTGATCGCGGCCGTGTCCTCGAAGGACAGCACGTCGCCGGAGTCCGCGCCCGAGGCGACCGTCACGGTGGCGCTCTCGATGTTCTCGTCGTCGACGTCGCTCACCGTCAGCGCGGAGTCGATCGCCGTGGCCGAGTCGCCCTCCGTGTAGGCGGTCGACCCGGAGGAGGTGGTGACGACCGGCGCGTCGTTCGAGGCGGTGACGGCGACGTCGCGCGTGACCGGGTCGCTCAGGTTGTCGGTCGTGGAGCCGTCGTCGGCCTGGAAGGTCACCGTCCGCGCGTCGGTGGTGGGGGCGTCGGAGGAGTTCTCGTAGGTCACGGACCCGAGCGCGGCCTGGTAGTCGGCCACGGAGGCGGTGCCGGTCAAGGTCAGGACGCCGGTGGAGGCGTTGTAGTCGCCGTCGATCTCGGCCGTGTCCGCGAACGCCAGCGCGTCCTCGCCCTCCGCGAAGCCGGCGCTGATCTCGACGGTCGCGCCGGACAGCGTGTCCGAGTCCGCGTCGGCGGCGGTGATGCCCGAGTCCACGGCCACCGCGCCGTCGCCCTCGGTGTACGCGAGCGCGTCGTCGCTGGCGTCCAGGACCGGCTTGTCGTTCACGCCCGTGACCGCGAGGGCCTTGCTGTCCGAGCCGGAGAGCGCGCCGTCGCTGACGCTGAACTCGACGGTCTTCGCCGCGTCCGGATCGTCGCCCGTGTGCCGGTACTCGACCGAGCGCAGCGCGGCCTCGTAGTTCGCCACCGAGGCCGAGCCGGACAGCGTGAGGACGCCGGTATCGGAGTCGTAGACGCCGCTGATGCCGTTCTGGGCGGCGAACACGAGGTCGTCGCCCGCCTGGAAGCCGCTCGAGACCGAGACCTGAGCGCTGTCGAGGTTGGTGTCGTCGACGTCGCTCACGGTCAGCGCGGAGTCGATCGCCGTGGCCGGGTCGCCCTCCGTGTAGGCGGTCGAGCCGTCGGAGGCGTCCACGCCGGGCGCGTCGTTCACGGCCGTGACCGCGACGTCGCGCGTGACCGTGTTGCTGAGGTTGTTGAACACCGCGCCGTCGTCGGCCTGGAAGCTGACCGTGCGGCTGGCGGTGGACGGGTTCTCCGAGCTGTTCTCGTAGGTCACCGACCGCAGCGCCGCCTGGTAGTCCGCCACGGAGGCGGTGCCGGTCAGCGTCAGGACGCCGGTGGAGGCGCTGTAATCGCCGTCGATCGCGGCCGTGTCCGTGAAGGCGAGCTGATCCTCGCCGCTGGAGAAGCCCGCGCCGATCGAGACCGTGGCGCCGGACAGCGTGGGCGAGTCGACGTCGGTTGCGCTGATGCCGGAGTCGACCGCCACCGGCCCGTCGTTCTCGGTGTAGGCGAGCGCCGTGTCGGTGGCGTCGAGGACGGGCGGCTCGTTGATCTCGAGGTGCTTGGCCGTGGGCGCCGAGTCGAGCTCGCCGTCGTTGACCGTGAACTCGATCGAGCGATCGCCCGTCGGCGTGACGCCGGTGTGGTCGAAGGCGACCGAGCGCAGGGCGGCCTGGTAGTCGGCCTCCGGCGCGCTGCCGCTCAGCGTCAGGATGCCGGCCTCGGCGTCGTAGATGCCCGTGATCTGGGCCGTGTCGGCGAACACCAGCTCGTCGCCCGCCTCGAGCCCGCTCGCGATCCGGACCTGGGCGCCCTCGAGGTGCGTGTCGTCGACGTCGCCGGCCGTCAGGGCCGAGTCGATCACGGTGTCCGCGCCCGTGTAGTCGGTCGTGCCGGCGCTGGCCGTCGCGACCGGCGCGTCGTTCACGGGGGTGACGAAGACGTCGCGCCTGGTCGGGACCGAGTTCGAGCCGCTCGAGTCGGTGAGCCGGAACTCGACCCGGCGCGTATCGGCCGTCGGATCCTCCGAGACGTTCTCGTAGGCGACCGACCGGATGGCTGTCTCGTAGTCAGCCAGCGAAGCCGTTCCGCTCAGCGTCATGACGCCCGTGGAGTCGTTGTAGTTGCCGGTGATCCCGTTCTGGTTGGCGAAGACCAGGTCGTCCTGGGCCGGGTCGAACGTCACGGTGGTCGTGGGCGGCCCGACCGGGTCGCCGTTCTCGTCCACCGGCTGCGAGACGAGCGGGACGAACTTGACGTACGCACCCGAGAGCGTGGTCGAGTCGGGGTCGCCGACCACGAAGCCGCCGTCGACCGGGATCGGTCCGTCGTTCTCGACGTACGAGAGCGAGCCCTCGCCGTTCTCACCGGTCGGCGGGTCGTTGCCCGCGGCCCCGCCCGTGATGCAGACCTGCTTCGTGGCCGGGGTCGAGTTGTTGCCGGCGTCGTTGACCGTGAAGATGACGTTCCGGGTCGGCGGCGGGTTCGGGTTCGAGAGGTTGCGGTAGCGGACGCTGCGGAGCGCGGCCTGGTAGTTCGCCACCGTCGCGGTGCCTACCAGGTCGAGGATCCCGGTCCGCTCCTCGTAGGAGCCGGTGATCCCGTTCTGGTCGGTGAAGAGGAGCTCGTCACCGAGCCGGGTGGTGTTCGGATCCTCGGGATCCGCCGGGGGCAGGTCGCTGTAGTCCACGCGCACCCGCGCGCTGTCGAGCGTGAGGTCGTCGAGGTCGGTGACCGTGAGCTGGCCGTCGATCACGACCGCCGGGCTCTGCTCGGTGTAGCTCGTGCAGCCGGACGACGTCGCCACGACCGGCGGAAGCCCGGGCGGCACCACGTCGATCGACACCACGGCCGCGTTGCTCTCCGCGTCGCCGTCGCTGACCTTGAAGCTGAAGTTGTCGTTGCCGAGGAAGCCGGGGTTCGGCGTGTAGGTGAGGTCCGGCGGCTGGCCCGTGAGCGTGCCGTTCCTGGGCTGGTGGGTGATGTGGAAGGTGATCAGGTCGCCGTCGTCGTCGGACCCGGTCAGCGTGATCCGCTTGGGCGAGCCCGCCTTGGCCCTGACGACCTGCGGGTCGGCCTTCGGGGGCGAGTTGGGGCCGCCGTCCGCGGCGAAGGGGTCGTTCGGGGCGAGCGGGGCCGCGAGCGGCGAGCTGGCGGGGTCGCTGCCGCTGGCGCTCGACGTCGAGTCGAACACGACGTAGTCGGACGCGCCGTTCAGCGTCGAGCCGCGCAGGAACGCGGGCAGCCGGCCGTTGACCAGGGGCTGCCACATGATCCCGGCGGAGAGCCTGACCTTCCCCTTCTTGGCGCCGACGAGGGCGACGCGGCCGGCGTGCGGGTAGGGCTGCCCCGCCGCGGCGTCGCGGTAGAAGAAGTACGCGCGCTCCCGGCCGACCTTCGCGACCCGCTTGCCGCGTGCGGTGATGACGGTGCCGGCCTTCAGCGGCTTGGGCAGGCGGTACACGACCACCCGCTCCCCGGCCTTGGGACCGAGCACCGCGAGCGCCTTCTTGGTCGCCTGCTTGCGGGTGACCGCGGAGGCGGGCGCCGCCGCAGCCAGCAGCAGCGCGGAGCACAGAACGAGGACGAGCGCGACCGGTAGAGGGCGAGCGATCCAGGACGAGCGGGTGAGGGGTAAAGAGGCCAGGTGTCTATTCGTAACCGAGATGGCGCGTGAGCGCAAGTACGAATTTTTCAGCGCCCGCTCGACTCGCTAGTTTTTCGGGCGATGCGCTTGCTCGTGCTCGGTGGGGACGGCTACCTCGGATGGCCCACGGCGATGAGGCTTTCGTCGCGCGGCCACGAGGTGACCGTGGTCGACGACTTCTCGCGCCGCCGGCGCCATCTCGAGGCGGGAACCGACTCGCTCACGCCGATCGCGTCGCTGCCCGACCGCGTCGCCGCCTGGAAGGAGTGCAGCGGGCGCGCGATCGACGTCCACGTCGGCGGGATCCAGGACGGCGAGTTCATCGACCGGGTCATCGCGAGCGTCGCACCGGACGCCATCGTCCACTACGGCGAGCAGCCCTCGGCGCCCTACTCGATGATCTCGCGGCGCCACGCGGTCGAGACGCAGTACGAGAACGTGATCGGGACGCTCAACGTCCTGTTCGCGATGCGCGACCACGTGCCCGCCTGCCACCTGGTGAAGCTCGGAACGCTCGGGGAGTACGGCACGCCGAACATCGACATCGAGGAGGGCTACCTCGAGATCGAGCACAAGGGGCGCAGGGACGTGCTGCCGTTCCCCAAGATGCCCGGGTCGCTCTACCACCTCTCGAAGGTCCACGACTCGCACAACATCCATTTCGCCTGCCGCATCTGGGGGCTGCGCGCCACCGACCTGAACCAGGGCGTCGTCTACGGGATCGAGACCGACGAGACGGCGCTCGACGAGCGGCTGCTGACGCGGTTCGACTACGACGAGCTCTTCGGGACGGCGCTGAACCGCTTCTGCGTGCAGGCCGTGATCGGCCATCCGCTCACGGTCTACGGCGCCGGCGGCCAGACGCGCGGGTTCCTCAACATCCGCGACACGCTCCAGTGCGTGGAGCTGGCGCTGGAGACGCCGGCCGCGCTCGGCGAGTTCCGCGTCTTCAACCAGTTCACCGAGCAGTTCTCGATCGGCGAGCTGGCCGAGCTGGTGGCCCGTTGTGCACGCGACATGGGGTACGAGGCCGAGGTCCGCAACCTGCCCAACCCGCGGGTCGAGGCCGAGGAGCACTACTACAACGTGAGCAACGCCAAGCTGCTCGCCCTGGGGCTCCAGCCTCATCCGCTGCGGGAGGAGCTGGTGCGGTCGATGCTCGACGTCATCGAGCGCTACAGGGATCGCGTGGTCGCACGCGCGATCGCGCCCAGGACCGTTTGGAGGCCGGGCGAGCTCGAGGGCGAGCTGCCGCGCGACAGCGATCGCGTGTAGGCCGCGCCCTAGTCCACCCGGACCCGGCGCCGCGCACCGAGCGCGACCGCGACCACGAGCGTGAGGGCGAGCAGCACGATCACCCCGCGCATCTCGCCGAGCCAGACCGAGGAGGCGGCGGACGCCACGCCGGAGAGCGCGTCGCCGGGAGCGGGCTCGGTGGCGTCGGATCGCGGGCTGCCGCCGGTCGCGCCGCGCCGGTTCGCGCCCCGTCCTCCGCGACCGCCCGCGCCCCCGCTCGGGTTCGCGGCGGTGCCGCCCTCGGCCGGGCCGGTGGCGGCGGAGCCGGGTGGCAGGCTTTCGAGCAAGGCCGTGCCTCCCGGCTCGCCCCGGACGCGGTCCGCGGTGTCCCTCGGGACGACCGGGCCGGAGTCGCGGCCGCCGCGCGGGTCGCGCGGCTCCCGGGAGGTGCCGGGCGTCGATTCGCAGTACTGCTCGATCCCCGCGACGCCCGGAGGCGCGTCGCACGACGGCGGCTGCGCCACGGCGGGCGCGGCAAGGGCGGCGCTTAGCATCAGCGCACCCGCGGCACACGCGCGAACCCGAAAGTGGTTGTGAGTAGCCAACAGAGAACCTTCCGTCCCGGCCGTGGAGCTCGTCGAGCCGCCGTGGGAGCGGCGCTCGGCGTGCCCCTGCTCTGGTCTGCCTTTCGTGGTGGAGCGTACGACATCGTGCCGCGCCAGGAGCTGGCACTCGTGCTCTGGTGGGTCCTCGCGCTAGGCGTCGCGGCTGGGCTCCTCCCGGCGGCGCGGCCCGCGCGGGCGCTGCTGGTCCCGCTTGCCGGGTTCGGCCTGATGCTGGCGCTCAGCGCCGCGAGCCTGGACTGGACCGCGAGCCAGGAGGCGACGGTGGCCGAGCTGGCGCGCGTAGCGCTCTACACCGGGACCGTGCTCCTCGTTCTCGCGCTCGTCGACCGCGAGAACTGGGCCGCCGCGGCGGCGGCCGTCGTCGGGGTCGCCCTCCTCGTGGCGCTGGCGAGCGCGATCAGCCGGCTCGTGCCCGGCGCCGTCAGCCACGACGTGGAGCGGGTGCTGCACACGACGCGCCTGAACTACCCGCTCAACTACTGGAACGCGGTCGGCGCGTGGAGCGCGATCGCCGCGACGACGGGGTTGATCGCGAGCGCCCACGCCCGGCACGTCGCGGTCAGGGCGCTCGCGCTGGCGTGCGTCCCGGCGTGCGCCGTGGCGGTGTACCTGACCTACTCGCGGGCGGGCCTGCTCGACCTCGGCCTCGGACTCGTGCTCGCCGTCGCGCTCGGGCGCAACCGCTGGACCACGGCGGCGCACGCGGCGGCGGCCGCGGCCGGCGCCGGGGTCGCCGTCCTGGTGGTGCGCGGCCAGCCGGAGATCGCGGACGCCAGCGGGTCGGCCGGGGCGCCCGCCGTGGCGCTGGCCCTCGCCGGCGCCGCCGCGCTCTGCGGCGGCGTGGCATGGCTCACCCGCCGGGCCGGGGCCGACGAGCGCTGGCGGCTGCGACCGGTGGCGGCGCGGCGCGCGCTCGCCGTCGTGCTCGCGGCGCTGGTCGCGGGGGTCGCCGCCCTCGCGGCCTCCGACGTGCCCGGCCGGGCCTGGGACGAGTTCCGCACCCCCGCGGCGGGGAACGTCGACCGCGACCCGGCCGCCCGGCTCGCCAACCTCAACAGCCTGCGCTACGAGCTGTGGAAGGAGGGCGCTCAGGCCTGGCGCCAGCGGCCGCTCGAGGGCATCGGCGCGGGCACCTACGAGCTCCACTGGAACCAGTTCGCCACCCGGCCGCTGACCGTCCGCGACGCGCACTCCCTCTACCTCGAGAACCTCGCCGAGCTCGGCGCCGGAGGGCTCCTGGCGGTGCTCCTCGTGGCGGGCGGGCTGCTGGCGGCGGCCTTCAGGGCGCGCCCGCGGGGCGGGCCGGCGGGCGAGGTCGGCGCGCACGCCTGCCTGTGCGCCGCCGCGGTGATCTTCTTCCTCCACGCGGGGGTCGACTGGCTGTGGGAGTCGACCGCCGTGGCGCTGCTCGGCATCGTCTGCGCGACGGTCGCGGCGGCGCGGGTGTCGGCGCCGGCGACCTCCCGGCCGCGACTGCCCTGGCGCGCGGGGCTCGCCGCCGCGGCGGCCGCGGTCTGCGTGCTCCAGCTGCCCGGCATCGCGGGCACGCTCCGCGAGCGCGAGGCCCGGGACGCGCTCGCGGACGGCGACAGCGCGGCCGCGCTGCGGTTCAGCGACAACGCGGTGCGGATCTCGCCGTGGGCGGCGAGCCCCGTCGCCCTGAGGGCCGAGGCGCTCCAGAGCGCCGGGCGGCTCGACGCGGCCCGGACCGACCTGCGGCGCGCGATCGAGGCCGAGCCCTCGAACTGGCGTCACTGGTTCCTCCTGGCGCGGCTCGAGACGGCGGCCGGCCGCAGCCGTGCGGCGGTCGCGGCGCTCGCCGAGGCGCGGCGGCTGAACCCGCTCGGCGATCCGTTCCGGCGCTGAGATCAGCCTGGGAGCACGCCGTGCTGGACGACCACGGTCTGGAGCGTGGCCAGCATGATCCGCAGGTCGAGCCGGAGCGAGCGCCGCTCGAGGTACTCGAGGTCGAGTCGCAGCGTCTCCGTGAACGTCAGCTCGTCGCGGCCGGTGACCTTCGCGAGCGACGTGATGCCTGGCCGCACGGAGAGGATGGCCGCCGCGTGGTCGCCGTAGTACTGGATCATCTCGGGGATCTCCGGGCGCGGGCCCACGAGGCTCATGTCGCCCTTGAGGACGTTGTAGAAGTTGAGGACCTCGTCGATGCTCGTCCGCCGCAGCAGGCGCCCGACGGGGGTGACGCGCGGGTCGTGGTCGGGGTGGAAGCGCAGCGTGTCGAGCTCGTCGTGGTCGTAGCGGTACTCGTACAGCTCGGGCCACCGCTCCCGCGCGTCCACGTACATGCCGCGGAACTTGTAGAACACGAACGGGCGGCCGCCGCGGCCGAGCCGCACCTGACGGAAGACCGCGGGACCGCGCGAGGTCGCGCGCACGAGCACGCCGGCCACGGCGATCAGCGGCGACAGCAGCACGAGCATCGTCGCCGCCACCACCACGTCGATCGCGCGGCGCACGACGTCCGCCGCGCCGTCGTCGCGCGGGACGATCGCGGGCACGCGGGGCGCCGCGGCCGCCGCCTCGATGCCGAGCTCGGTGCTCAACTCTCGGTGCGGAACGCCGTCGCGACCCTGCGGACCGCGCGGATCACGTCCTGGACGTCGGCGTCCGTGAGCTTGGCCGACATCGGCAGCGACAGCGTGCGCTCGCCGACCCACTCGGCGTTCGGGTAGTCGCCCTCGGCGAACCCGAACCGCTCGCGGTAGAAGCGGTTCAGGTGCAGCGCGGAGAAGTGGATTCCCGTGCCGACGTTCTCCGCGTGCATCGCCGCCGCGAAGTCGTCGCGGCTGAGCGACAGCCGGTCGAGGTCGAGCAGGATGGTGAACAGGTGCCGCGCGTGCCGGTTGGTGGGCTCGGGGTCCTCGGCGGGCAGCCCGATGCAGTCGAGGTCCCCGAGGCCGTCGCGATAGGCCTGCCAGTGGCGCTCGCGCACCGCGAGGTTGTCCTCGATCCGGGTCATCTGGTGCAGCCCGAGCGCCGCCTGGACGTCGGTCATGTTGTGCTTGTAGCCCGCGTAGATGACCTCGTAGGGCTGGAAACCGTGGACCGTGTAGCGCTTCCAGGCGTCCCGGCTCAGCCCGTGGTTGCGCAGCAGGTCGACGCGCTCGGCCCACTCCGGGTTCTCGGTGAGGAGCATCCCGCCCTCGATCGTCGTCATCGTCTTCGTCACGTAGAAGCTGTTGACCGAGATCTCGGCCAGGCTCGCCACCGGCCGGCCGTGGTAGAGGGTCTCGATCGCGTGCGCGCTGTCGGCGATGATCGGAAGGCCGTGCTCGTCCGCGATCTCGCGGAGCCGCCACATGTCGCACGGGCGGCCCGCCATGTGGACCGGCATCAGCGCGCGCGTCCTGGGGGTGATGCGCCGCTCAAGGTCGTCGGGGTCGATCAGCAGGGACTCCCGGTCGATGTCGGCGAAGACGGGCGTCGCGCCGCAGTGGACGATCACGTTGCCGGTGGCCGCGAACGTCATCGGCGTGGTTATCACCTCGTCGCCGGGGCCGACGCCCAGGACCTCGAGGCCCAGCTGGAGGCCCGCGGTGCACGAGCTGAGGGCGCAGGCGTGGCCCATGCCCATGAAGTCCGCGAACAGCTCCTCCAGGCGGCGGGTCTTCGGCCCGGTGCCGATCCACCCCGAGCGCAGGGTCTCGACGACCTCGGCGATCGCCTCCTCCTCGATCAACGGCTGGCCGAAGACGAGGAACTCGTCCCGTACGGGGGTACCCCCGGTGACCGCCGGCTGGTCCGTCGCGACCTCCGCGACGGCGTCCAACCGGTGCACGGTGCTGAAGCGCCGCGCGCCGGATGCCTCATTCATGCGACCCGTCCCTGTCCAAAAGATGACCTAACCCGCACGTCATAGCGTATGCATACGCGAGCGACCACGCGACGGGAGCATCAGGGTGACTCCTCGAGGCAGACGTCGCTCCCGGCGGGGAGGCCGGCCCAGCGCACGCTCCACGTCAGCCCGGGGCCGAGGGCGGGCAGGCGCGCGGCCACCGCGCGCCGGGGAGCGAGGCCCACGTCGCGCACGGGCGGAAGCCGCACCCGATCGCCCGCGAGCGGCAGCTCGCCGGATACGTCCACGTCGGGGCCGAAGCCCCGCCAGAGGAAGAGGGTCGTGAGCCTTCGCTGCGGCGAGCGCACCACGAGCAGCGACCCCGACGGGACGACGAAGTCGCTCGTGGGCCGGGGGCGGCGCTCGCAGTCGCGCGGCCGCGGGAAGCGCCGCGCCTGGAAGATCTGGGTGCTCGGGCCGAACGCTGCGACGAGCGCCCGGTCCCTGGCCGCCGGCGGCAGCGCATCGAGCCCGGCGACGCCGACGTCGGGCACCGGCGAGCCGAGCGACTCGGCCGCGGCGAAGTACTCGCGTGGAGTCACCTCGCCGGGCAGCAGCTGGCTGTCGATCGGGCCGTCGAGGCGCATGTCCGGCGCGCCGCGCAGCGCCGACAGCGTCTGGAGCTCCGCCGTCTGCGCGTCGAGCAGGTCGCGCCGGTCCTCCGAGAAGGCGAAGAGGTACCCCACGTTCCAGGCGACGGCAACCACCGCGACGATCGCGATAGCCGCCCGCGGGCCTCCGCGCCACGGCAGCTCGCGCAGGGCGTCGGCAGCGAGGATCAGCACGAAGACGGCGCCCGCGTAGCGGTAGCGCTGCTGGTCGGCCTCGGCGGCGTCGAGGTCGGCGTGCACGAGCGCCGCGAGCACGAAGACCGCGAGCAGCCCGGCAATCGCGCCGATGGCGCGCGCCGAGGGCCGCCCGCGCCGCACGGCGACCGCCGTCACGAGGGCCGTCAGGCCGGCGAGGGGCACGATGCCGAGCCCGACCGGCGCACCGACCGCGGCCGCCGCGGACGCCCTCAGCCCGAGCCACGCGTAGCCCGGCAGCTGAGCCGCGTTGTCGGCAAGCTCCGAGAGGCTGTCGACGCCCTCGCCGTGACGCCCGTAGAGGGCGTACCAGGCCGCGAACACGGCGAGCGGAGGGATGAGCACCAGCAGCAGCCGGCGGCGCTTCCGGTCCGCGACGAGCTCCGCGGCGAGGGCGGCGGCGACCGCGACTCCCGGCTCCCCGCACATGAGCGCGAGCGTGAGCGCCAGCGCCGCTCCGGCCACGTGCCGCCGTGCGGGGTCCCGGCGGTCGAGCAGCCACACCGCCAGGAGCCCCAGCGCCAGCGCGCCGACGAAGCCGGCTTGGAAGGCCCAGATCAGGTTCTCGGCGCCACGGCCCAGGAACAGGACGATCGCCGCGGCGGCCAGTGCGAGCACGTCGCCCGCGCGGCGCCGGACGAGGAGGAACACGACCCACGCGAGGCCGAGGTGCGCGACGACGACCAGCAGCATGTAGGGCCAGTACGCCTCGGCCCCGGCGGTGGCGAAGAGGAGCTTGTAGAGGAGGACCGGGAGCGTGGACCAGGCCTCGTGGTGCGGCTCGAGGAAGGCGTCGGCCGTCCAGTCCCGGCGCGTGAGGAGGAAGAGCCAGTCGTCCCGGTAGAACGTGTAGTCCCTGGTGAGAGCCAGGATCAGGCCCGCGGCCGCCGCGCCGAGGATCGCCAGCAGCCAGCGCGCGCCCGGAACCCTCGCCTCGCCCGCGAGGCGCCGCGCCGGTGCACCGGGCGCGGCCGGGGCCGCGGGCTTCACGAGCACGCCGGCGGTGCGGACCAGCAGCGGCCTGACCCGTCGCAGCAGGCCGTAGAGGCGACCCGTCGCGGGCCCGAAGCGGCGCACGAGCGGAGGCACGACCGTGACGTTTCGCAGCCACGCGTCGTAACCCGGGAACAGGCGCGCGAGCTCCGCGCGCGAGACCCCGCGCACCTCGCGGTTGAAGGGGCTCGGGAAGCGGTTGTCGTACCAGAGCACGAGCCCACCGGGGCGCAGGACGCGATCCACCTCGGTCGCGATCCGCGCCGAGACCGCCGGATCCAGGACCGAGCTCAGCACGACCTTGAGCACGACCACGTCCATCGTCGCGTCGGCGAACGGAAGCTCGCGCGCATCGCCTTCGCGCAGGTCCGCACCCGCGATGCGCTTGCGCGCGCGTGCGACGCGATCGGCCAGGAGGTCGACGCCGTGACAGCGGCTCGGATCCGCCCCGCGCGCCACGAGCCGGGCGAGCTCGTCCCCCGCTCCGCATCCCACGTCGAGGACCTCCGCTTCGGCCAGCGGGACGGCCAGGGACTCGGCGAGCGCCGCGTCGAGCGCCTCGGTGCGCTCGGCGTCGATCAGCACGTTGGCCCTGTTCCCGGGGTCGCGCCGGCCCTGCACGCGCGGGTCCTCGTCGTAGGTGGCGTAGACGCGCCGCACGCGCGTGGCCTCGTCCTCCGCTGCGGCGCCGCGGCCGCCCGCCCGCGCGACGAAGGCGGCCATCGCAAGCGTCGCGCCCTGGATGCTCGCCAGCGGGTGTGCGATCAGGTACGGGTCCACGGCGGCGACGAGCGCGAGGCCGGCGACGCCGCCCGCCAACGCAAGGCCGGTGCCGCGCTCGAGCGGGGAGCCGCCCCGGCGGAAGAGCCGGAGCCCGAATCCGGCCAGCGCCAGTACGAGCCAGACCGCCACCGCGAGCCCGACGAACCCGGTGCGGAACGCCATGGCCAGGAACCAGTTGAAGCTGTAGTGCTTCTTGCGGAAGCTCGCCGCGTACTCGCCCTCGCGAATCCCGGTCGGGCCGACGTACTCGGCCCCGAGCCCGTGTCCGAGCGGCCAGGCGCCCTCGTCGTCGCGGACGCGTCGCCAGAGGAGCGTCGCCTCGTCCTGGCGCTTGTGGCTGATTCCCTGCCGCTGAGCGAGCTGCTCGCTCGTGCCTGCCAGGCGCTCGCGCACGAGGGAGATCGGGTCCTTGAAGCCAGATCCGCCGCCGAGCAGCCCGCCGCCGAGCACGAACGCCGCCAGCGCCGTCGCCAGCACCGGCACCATGACTCGCGGCCGCCGGCGGAGGCCGAACGCGACCACCCCGAGCGTGGCGACCGCGGCGAAGACCCACAGTCCGCGCTCGAACGAGAGCAGCACCATGAGGCCGCAGAGCAGCGCCACCCCGAGCGCGCAGAGGCGATCGAGGAGGCGGCGGGCCGCCAGCGCGCACGCGAGCGCGAACGGGAGCAGCCAGCCGTAGGGATACGCCTGGTAGAGCCGCGCCCGCGAGCTGCCGCCGAGCGTGACGCTCTCGACGCCGAAGGCGCCCGGGCCCTGCAGGTAGAGGACCAGCCGCACGATCGCGGTCGCGGCGAGCGAGAGCGCCACGATCCGCACGAGGACCAGCGCCTTCTCCCTGGTGTCCACCACTGTGAGCGTGAGCCACGCGAGGACACCCAGCTCGGCGAACGGGACCACGTCCGCGAGCACGAACCGCAGCGGGTTGCCCCGGGCGACCCCGATCGCGCCCGTGACGAGCAGGACCACCGCGATCACGATCAGCGGGCGGCGGGCCGGAAGCGCCGGAAGGAGCGGCCCGCCGCTCGCCCACGACCGTGCCGCCGCGCCGACCAGGGCGGCGCCGGCCAGGCCGAGGGTGATGGCGGCGTCGAGCGCCAGGTCGGAGGAGGCCGGATACGGCGACACGAAGTCGGTGTTCCGGAACAGGATGTAGAAGCTGAGCGGCGACGCCACGTACGCCAGGGTCATCGTGAGCCCCAGCCGCGGGACGAGCGCCGCGACCGCCAGGAGCAGCCCGACGCCGATGGCGCCGGCCGCGTCGAGCACGGACAGGCCCTCCGCGGGGCCGGCCACCTGCACGGCCAGGGCGATCCCTGCTCCCACGAGCGCGCTCGCCGCGACCGCGAGCTCGATCGGCGGGTCGCGGCGGACCGCGCTCACGTCGCGTGCTCCGCGACCCGCGGCTGCCGGACCGCACGCGCGACGAGCGTGCCGAGGAGCGCCATGTTCAGCCACAGCGCGATCGACGCTCCGATGCCGAGCCCCTCGACGCCGACCGCGTGGAGCAGCCAGACGTCGAGGATGAGGTTGAGCGCCAGCGTGCCCATCACCGCCACCAGCGCGGCGCGCCGCACGCCGAGCGCGAACAGCGCCCGGAGCAGGATCTCGCTCACGCAGATGGGCATCAGGCCAATGGCGAAGGCACGAACGATCGCCGCCGTGACCGCGGTGTCGCCGCTGCCGAACTCGCCGCGCTCGAACAGGACGCTGACGACCGGCGAGGGAACGGCGATGAGCACCAGGGACGCCGGCAGGCTCACGGCCAGCACCAGCCCGGTGGCTCGTCTCAGGGTGTGCATGAACGCGGCGCGCCGCTGCGCGACCGCCTGCTCGGCCAGGGTCGGGAACACCACGGTTCCCACGGACACGGCCACGAGCGCCCCGACGACGAGTATCAGCCGCGTTGCGAAGCCCAGCGCGGCCAGGTCCCCGGCGCTCGCGGTCGACGCGAGGATGCGCTCGACGAAGCTCCGCATGAATGGCGCGCTCGTGATCACGATCGCGATCAGACCGGCGCGCAGGAGGCCCGCGACCTCCGGGCCGCGCAGCCTCGGGCGACCGAGCCGCACGTCGGTTCCGCGCCGCACGAGCGCCCACTGGAACGCCGCGAAGACCGCCGCGGACACGAGGTAGCCGAGCGCCGCGGCCACGATGCCGAACGTCGAGAAGGCGAGGAGCGCCGCGATGCCGACCGCGTTGCCGAGGACGAAGCTGAGCGGGACCGGCAGGAAGCTGTTCCTCGCGTTGAGCGCGGCTCCGGCCGCGCCCGTGATCCCGTAGAGCACCATCGCGGGGCTTGCCACCCGCAGCATGAGCACGGCGTCGTCGTGCTGCTGGCCGTCCAGCCCGGGCCCGACCGCCGAGACCACCGCTCCTGCCAGGACGACGGTGAGGACCGCCAGCGCTCCCGTGAGGAGCAGCACCTGCGACAGCGCAGCCTGGAGCAGGTGCGCCGCTCCGCGCAGGTCACCCTCATTGCGGCGCCGGACGAACTCGGGGATGATCGCGTAGCCGAGCACGCCGGACAGGAGCACGCCGGCGACCAGCTCGGGCAGCGCGGTCGCGGCTACGTAGGCATCGGTCTCGCGCGTCGCACCGAAGAGGTACGCGATCGTGCTCTCGCGTCCGAACGCGACCAGGCGCGCGAGCGCGTACAAGGCCAGGAACGCCACGGTTGTGCGGCGTAGCCCCGATGCGTTCACGCCTCGTGGGACCGGCGCCGGCGCACCGCGTCGTGGCCCAGCGCCAGCATGACTCCGAATGGGAGCGCCGCCCCTAGCGCGACCAGGCCGTTGCGCGCGGGGAGCGGCGCGACCTTGACCGGGTCCGCGGCCGGCCGGATCACCGTGGCGAACTGGTCGCGTGCCAGCTGGCGCGTGTACTCGGCGCTCAGAGCCCGGGCCTGGTCGCGCTCCTCACGGCTCACTGCGAGCTCGAGCGTTCCGTCGAAGGGTGAGGTTTCGATGTCGACCTCGTCCTGGAGCTCGGCGGCGCCGAGGCCGGTCACGCCCGTCACCGAGAGCGCCCGCTCGGCCATCGATCGATCGTTGAGGACCGCGTTGCGCGCCTGCTCGACGTCGCCGGAGCGGCTGCCCGTGTTGTGTCCGCTGAACGACAGCGTCGCGCTCGACCGGAAGACCTCCGGCGAGTACGCCGAGACGATCACCGCGACGAGGGGGACCGTGACCAGCGCCTGTGCGATCAGCCACCGCCCGTGCCACAGAGCGCCCCGCTGGGGCGCGGTGGCCGTCACCGCGTGAGCTCCTTGCTCGGGTCGTAGGTCGTGATCTGCACGCGCCGGATGCTGTTGATCACGCCGAGCGCGAATCCCGCGTTCACGACCAGGAAGCTGAACACGGAGGAGGCGAGCGGGAGCTGGCGGCCCGCCCGCAGCGCCAGCCCGCCGGCCGCCCCGGCCAGCCAGAACGCGCCGTGCGCGGCCACGGCGGCCCGGCCCGCCGGGCGGGCTCGGATCGAGAGGGCGCCCGCGAGGTTCGCGACGAGCAGGAAGGGGGTGGCCCAGCGCAGCAGCTTGTGGGAGGCGATCCCGAGCATCACCAGCGGCTTCCGCGCCACCGGCCCGCGCAGATGGCGAAGCGTGCCGGGCAGGTTCTTGGTCACCATCCTGACCCGCGCGCCGAACTGCGATCGCGCGTCGCTGTGGCCGACCTCGTACGCGCGTGCTCCCGGCTCGTGCACGACGCGGTAGCCCTTCGCGATCGCGTCGAGGGGGGTCCGGAAGTCCACGTCCTCGGTGGCCGTGAGCGGCTCGAAGATCGATCGCCGCACCGCCGAGCAGGGGCCGAACGTGCTGCTCAGCGAGCCGAGTGCGGACTCCGCGGCCTTGAGCATCGACTCCACTCGCCAGTAGAGCCCGAGGTCGCTTGCGATCGCACTCGCCTCCGCGTTCGCGGACACGAGCGCGCCGTCGACCATCCCGACGCGCGGGTCCTGGAAGTGGGGGGCCATCCGCCGGAGGACGTCTCGCTCGAGCCGTGTCTCGGCGTCCGTGAACAGCAGCCAGTCCGCCTCGCAGGCGTCCGCCGCCTCATTCGACATGAGCGCGCGACCGCGGCGCGAGCGCGCGACCAGCGTCACGTTAGGCGACGGGTGCTCCGCGGCGATCGCGTTCGTCCCGTCGGAGGACCCGTCGGAGGCCACGAGCACCTGGAGCCGGTCGGAGGGCCAGTCGAGCGCGAGCGTGTTGGCGATCTTGTCGGCGATCACCCCCTCCTCGTTGTGGGCGAGGACGACGACGGCCACGGACGGACATGCCTCGCCCTCGCCGGGGGCGGCGCGGACGGGCGGCCGGAGCCGCAGGAGCAGCCTCAGGAACGCGAGGTAGCCCACCCACGTCCAGGCCAGCAGCACCCCGGTCGCGGCAAATGAAGCTGCGCCCCGGCCCCTCACGCGGGCGGACAATAGTGGCTGCTCCGCTAGGATCGCGCGCCTTGCCGGCAGATACAACGCAGCGGGCAGCCGGCGCCGGGCCGTCCCGCGGCGCGACGGTCGTCGTGACCGGGGGCTACGGCTTCATCGGGGTGAACGCGGTGCGCGACCTCGTAGGGCGCGGATTTGCGGTGCGGGTGCTCGACGACCTCTCGAGCGGCCACCCCGAGCACCTGGCCGAGGTGCCGCACGATCTGGTCGAGGGCGACATCCGGGACCCGGCCGCCGTCGCCCGCGCCCTCGACGGCGCCGCCGCGGTGGTGCACCTCGCCGCCAGCACGTCCGTCCTGGAGTCGGTCGCCGACCCGCGGCCGACCTTCGAGGTGAACGTCGGCGGCACGCTGACGCTGCTGCAGGGAGCCGTAGCGGCCGGCGCCTCCAGGTTCGTCCTCGCCTCCTCGAACGCGGCCCTCGGCGAGCACCCGCCGCCCCTCGACGAGCGCGTGGTCCCGCGACCGGTGTCTCCCTACGGCGCGAGCAAGCTCGCGGCCGAGGCGTATTGCACGGGCTTCGCGAGCAGCCACGGCATCGGCGCGGTCGCGCTTCGATTCGCCAACGTGTACGGCCCGTACTCGGGACACAAGACCAGCGTGGTGGCGAAGTTCATCCGCCGGATGCTCGCCGGCGAGCCGATCACGATCTACGGCGACGGCCGGCAGACCCGGGACTTCATCCACGTCGACGACGTGGTGCAGGCGATCCGGCTCGCACTGACCCAGCCCCACGACGAGCCGGCCTTCCAGATCGCCACCGCTCGGGAGACGTCGGTGATCGAGCTGGTCGAGCGGCTCGGTCGCTGCGCCGGCGCGAGCCCTCCGATCGAATGGCTGCCGCCCGCGGCGGGCGAGATCCGGCGCAACTCCTCTTCGATCGAGCTCGCCCGCCGCCGGCTCGGGTTCGACCCGGCCGTGAGCCTGGACGATGGCCTACCGGCGACCTGGGCGTGGCTGGCGGACAACCTCCCTTAGGACCCGACGTCGCGCGGGGCCTATGGATCGGGCGTCAGCCTCACCAGCGGCGGCAGCGGGCCGGTGATCACCGCGTAGCGCGTGCCGTTGACGCAGATCGACACCGGGTTCTGCCCGGCCGGAGTCGTCTTGATCGAGATCGGCGGAGTCGACAGCGTGACCACGTTCACCGTGCACGGCGAGGTGTCCGTCGACGGCTGGACCCGGACGACCTGTCCGGCGTCGGCGTTGACCTCCAGGTGAGCCCCGGCCGACCGTGGGCCGACGAGGTCGGCCAGCCGGGCGCACAGGTGCAGCTCGGTCGCGCTCGGCTGAGCCGAGAACAGGAAGAGGTGATACTGCCCGTGGTCGGTGTTGACCAGCTCCGTGGAGGGACCGTGCCGGCCCTCGTAGCACGAGCTGGAGGGCAGCCCGGGCTCCGGACTCAGCGTGGGGGTCGGTTGCCACGGGTCCGAATCCCGGGTGACCGCGACCACCGGGAGGTCGGCACCCGGGAGGGGCAGCACCAGGCGCTCCTTCAGCGAGCCGGCCTCCATGCACAGCCAGACCGCTCCGGTCGAGGCGTAGCTGTCGAGGTAGAACGGCACGTCGCCGACCGCCCCGTCCTCGAGCGGATGCGGGCCGGGCACGAGGTTGTTCGAGCCCGTCGCGCAGGCGCGCGAATTCGCGTCGGTGGTGGGAACGCCGGGTGTGACCGAGGCCGTTCGCACGTCGATGCGCCCTGCGTGGTCCACCGCGCTGCCCACCTTGACCCGGTAGCAGATCCACGTCGTCCGCGGGTCGGTCGGGTTGGGCCGGGTGCGCAGCCGGAAGTAGACGCTGCGGGCCGCGAGGAAGCCGTCGTGGATGACCGTGGGGTTGCCGCAGGTCTCCGAGATGCCCGGCGCGCTCGGAAGCTGCGCCGCGGCCGGCGACGGCGACGCGAGCGCCGCACCGGCCAGCGACGAGATCACCGCGACCCGCATTGCCGGTCGCACGGACGAACTGCCACTGCGGCGCTTCACGTCAGCCCCCTGGATCGAGTTGCGCCCGTGGATCCATGCCCGCGGGCACGAGGCGTATCCCCCCTGTGGTCGTCGCCAAACGCGTAACGATCTCCAGCATTGGAGATCAATTGAGGGCGAGAGGCCTCGAAGATCACTGCCTCTTCGTGAGCGCGCGGATCCGCAACGCTCGATCACACGCCGTAGGGGCTCACGGCGATTCGCAGCACCGACCGCAGGCGAGCTCGGCGTTGCGGACGCCGGGCGGCGGCCAGGCGCGGCAGGACGCTGACGACGATCAGCGCGCGGATGGCGAGCGAGCCGTGCCGCCCGTGGTGCTTGCGGAAGTAGTAGACGAGGCTCCTGGCCCGCTCACGCGACAGGTGATGCGTCTGCCCGCCGGTCCTGGCGGCGAAGCTGCGCCCCCCGAGGTGCACGATCGCGACGTGGGGGAGGTAGTGCAGCCGCCAGCCGGCCTCGCCTGCGCGGCGGCAGATGTCGGCGTCCTCCAGGTAGAGGAAGATGCGCTCGTCGAGCAGTCCCACCTGGTCCCACACCTCGCGGCGGACGGCGAGGCACGCGCCGCTCAGGAAGGCGACCTCGCGCGGCTCCGACCCGCTCGTGGCCGGCACGAAGTAGCCGCCGACCACCGCGTCGACCAGCCTCCCGAGGAGCGGGAGCCGGAGCATCCGCCGGACGGCCGCGACCGGCACGAGCCGTTTGACGCCGAGCCAGCTCGCGGCCTGCATTCGAAACCCGGGGAGCCCTCCGGCGGAGGCGTCGGTGCGCCCCTCGGCGTCCACCAGCCGGCAGCCGACCATGCCGGTGCGCGGGTTCGCGTCGAGGAACTCGACCATCGCGTCCAGCGCTCCGGGCTGCACGACGGTGTCGCTGTTCAGGAGCAGCGTGTAGCGGCCCCGCGCGCGCCTGATGCCCTCGTTGTTCGCCACCGCGAAGCCGCCGTTGTCGGCGCGGGCGACGACCTCGACCTCGGGGAAGCGCTCGGCGACCGCCGCCGCCGTGCCGTCGGTCGAGGCGTTGTCGACCACGATCGTCTCGGTGCGCAAGCCGTCCGTGCTCGCGGTGAGCGACTCCAGGCATGCCAGCGTCAGGTCGCGCGTCTCGTGGGTCACGATCACGACCGAGATGGTCGGCCTCAAGGCGCGGGGTCGGTCACTCCGCTGAGCAGGCTCGTGTCCGAGCCCTGCCGCAACCTCAGCCGAGCGCTCCCGGGGTCCGGCGCGCTGACCTGGAACACCCGCTCGGCGCCTACGCTGACGCTGGCGATCTGCTCGAACCCCCCCGGCACCTCCTTCTCGATCGCGACCGTTCCGGGCGCGGGCGCCCGCCCCCATACCTTCACCCCGCCGCCGGAGCGGATGAACACCAGCGGGAAGCGGAAGGCCGTGTAGGCCGGCTTGGCCCGGTCGGCCTCGATCGAGTCGCCGCGTTCGAACAGCCCGGAGCGGCCCATGAAGACCGACTCCGCCCGGTCGCGCAGGTTCCACCAGATCACCGCGTCGACGCCCTGGCGCCACAGCATGAACAGGGCGATCTGCGTCCAGGTGGCCTGGGTCTCGGGCGACGGATCGTCCCCGCCCCCCGCGAAGCCGAGCTCCGTGAGCCAGATCCGGCCCGCCTGCCGTGAGGAGATCGTGCCGGCGCGAGCCGCGAGCTTCAGCGCGCTCGTGATCTCGTCGAGCCGGATGCGTATGTCGCCCCGGTAGGGGGAGGGCACCCGTGGATCCTCCTGGGGATACGCGTGCACGGCATATGCGTCGAACGGCACGCGCCGGCACCTGTGCGCCTTGGTCCCGGCCGCGTTCACGCACAGGAGCTCGCGGGTGAAGTCACCCGGCGGGACGCCGAACGGGAGCCTGGCGAAGGGCGCGAGGCCCGAGGCCAGCACGAAGTTGTCCGCACGGACCTTCTTCGCGCCGGCGTAGAAGGCGCGCAGCATGCCGCGGTAGTGGGCGACGCTCGCGACCCGCCCGCTCTTCGTCTGCGGCGTCATGTGGAACGGGACGTTCGGCTCGTTCCAGGCCTGGAAGTAGCGGACCCGGGGCAGCGGATCGCCCTCTCCGTCGCGGCTGCGGCCGCTGAACCGCGCCGCGAGTGCGCGCGCGAAGTCGCCGAGCCCCTCGGCGCTCGGGCGCCACGTGCCGGGCCGCGCCTTGGCCTCCGACGGGCGGCCGCGGCCCTCGAACCAGCGCGGGGCGATCCCCACCGCGAGGAGCGGCTGCATTCCCGCCGCGACGACGGCCCTGACCTCGGCGTCGACCTGAGCCCAGTCGTAGCCCTTCCAGCGGTGGTCGCGCGCCTGGGCCCGGCTCTTGGGCTTCCGCTTCTGGTAGTAGCGCCAGGAGACGCCGAGCCGGACGATCGACGAGTCGGCCTCCCTGGCGCGCGCCAGAGCCAGCTCGAGCTGGGCCCCCTTCAGCTCGCCCTGGAACGCGAACGGGTCCTGCATCCCGAGCGCCATCGGCGCCGGTGCCGCACCCGCGGGTGCGGCGGCGGCGAGCAGCGCGAGCGCGCAGGCGATGGCTAGGGCGAGACGCACGGTCCGGAACCTTAGGCCCCCCGGCCGCGGCCGGGGACGGTTACCCGGACGACCGCCGGGTGCGTCCCCGGTGGGGACGCACCCGGCTCTCGCCTACTTGCCGATCGTTACGTGCGGCGCGCGTGGCGCTTGGTGCGGGTCTCGGTGCCCGTCGGCGCCCCATCGGTGTCGTTGCCTCGCAGGTTGTTGTCCTGCAACGAGGTCAGCGAGCCGCTGTTCACCGTTCGCACGCCGAATATGTTGTTCGTGATCTCGTTGCTCCCGAACCGGACGAGCGAGTTCAGGCCGTTCACGTGGATCCCCGCCCCGGTGTTGATCCGGTTGTCGGTGATCGAGTTGTAGGTCGCCACGACACTCGCGCGGCCGCCGTTCGTGCCCGTCGTCCCGCAGTTGGACGCGAAGTTGAACGCCGCGTCGGGGATGTTCGAGCTGGCCGTGATACCGCAGCCGTTCTCCTCGATCTGGCTGTCGCGGACGATGGCGCGGTTGCCCTGGGTCGCACCGGTACCGGCGGCGGCCGGCGGGGCGACGAGGACGCCGTTGCCCGAGATGTCGTGGATGTGCGTGCGGTGGACGCTCACGCGAGCCCCGGCGTTGCTCGCCTCGACGTCCACGCCGTTGCGCACGAAGCCGAAGATCTCGCTGTCGAGGATCTTCACCGACTTGGCCTGGAGGATCCGGATCCCGTTGAGGCCGGTCCCGATGCCGTTGATGTCGAGCCCGCGCAGCGTGACGGTGTCAGTGGCGGCAGCGTTCACGACGATCGCGTTGGTGCCGCTCACGAGGACTCCGCCCTCGGTGTACTGGCACTTGATGGCGAGCGACTTGGTGATGGTCACGCCGCCGAAGCCGCCCGGGTCGAGGCAGTTGATCTCTCCCTTCGCGGCGGTCTTCGAGATCGCGCCGGCGAACGTCTTGCAGGGCGCGGTCCGGCTACACGGGTTCGCGTCGTCTCCGACTCCGGAGACCCATGTTCGAGTGGCCTGGGCCGAGGCGGAGGCGGGCAGGGCGAGGGCGATCAGCGCGATCGCGGGAACGGCTCTGAGTAGGCTGCGTGATCCAATCATGCGACCACCCTAACTCGGGCGCATGGCTAAAAGCAAGTACTTTTTTTTGGCGCGCCCGGAGTCGGGCGGGTCAGGACGACGCTTTCGCCCGCGTGGCCCGCCACTTGAGATCGCCGGTGGCGCCGCAGCGCTTCGACGTGACCCGGATGTGCCCGCGCACCGTCTTGGCGTCGAGCGCGAACCTCCCGCTGACGTGTACGCGGCCGTTCTGGTCGGGTGCCTCGTCGCTGTAGCTGACGAGACCGTTCGCATCGGCGTTGAACCGGTAGCCCCTGTCGGTCCGCTTCAGCCTGAAGTCGTTGAGCGACGTCCTGCCGGTCACCTCGCCGCACGGGAAGCTGATCGCGACGAGCTCCACCGAGCGCCCGGAGATGCGCATGAAGACGTCGGACGGCGCGCCGCTGCGGTACACGCTGCCCGACTTCGGCGCCTTGACGGTGGTGGCCGCGCCGGCGGCCGCCGGGAGCGCGAGTACGAGCGCGAGGGCGAGTCGCGTTGTGAGCCGGGTCATCGGTCGCGTACCTCCAGGGTCAGGGCGGCTTTCCACTCGCCGCGGGCTCGGCTGTGCGATTCGGGGCACGCGACCAGCGTAGGACCGGACTTCGCCAACCGCAACAGCGCGGGACTCGCCCGCCCGGCGCCTACCGCTTCGCGCGCTTGACCGTCTCGCAGCCCTTGACCACGTCGGTCCGGTCGGTGCGGGCCACGTCCTTGCCGGACCCGCAGTCGACGGTCTCGCGCTGCCCGTTGGCGGCGGCGATCGAGTCGTTGCCGGAGCCGCCCTTGTAGCTGTTCTTCGCCGCCCCGCCGTTCAGCTTGTCGTTGCCGGCGCCGCCGTTGAGCGAGTCCTTGCCGGCGCCGCCGTTGAGCGAGTCGTTGCCCGCGCCGCCCGAGAGCGAGTCGTTGCCGGCCGCGCCCGAGAGCGAGTCGTTGCCGGTGCCCCCGTCGAGGCGGTCGTTGCCCGCGCCGCCGTCGAGCTTGTCGCGGCCGCCGGCGCCGAAGAGGCGGTCGTTGCCCTCGGAGCCGGACAGCTTGTCGTTGCCGTCGGCGGTCTGCGCGGACCCCAGCTTCACGGTGTCGTTGCAGGCGTCTCCGAAGAGCGTGTCGTCGCCCTGGAGCCCGTTGATCACGTCGTTGCCGAGCAGGCCGCAGATCGTGTCCGCCCCGCTCGTCCCGTTCACCACGTCGTCGGCGTCGGACGTGGAGGGCGGCGGCGCGGCGCCGCCCGGGGCCGCCGCGTCCGCGCCGGAGCAGTCCTCGTCGATGCCGTTGCCGGGGGTGTCGGTGGCGCCGGGCCGGATCGCGGCGTTGGAGTCGTTGCAGTCGGCGTTGCTCTTCACGCCGTCGCCGTCGGCGTCGGGGAAGTCCGCGTCGGTGCCCGAGCAGTCCTCGTCCACCCCGTTGCCGGGGGTGTCGGCGGCGCCGGGCTTGATGTTCGGGTTGGCGTCGTTGCAGTCCTGCGGGTCGGGCGAGCCGTCCTTGTCGGCGTCCTCGCAGGCGTCACCCGTCCCGTCCTGGTCGGCGTCCTCCTGGCCGGGATTGACGTGGACCGGACAGTTGTCGAGCAGCGCGCCGGTCTCGTCCCGGTCGGCGACCCCGTCGTTGTCGTCGTCTGGATCGCAGGCGTTACCGAGCGAGTCGCCGTCGGCGTTCGCCTGGTCGGCGTTCGCGAGCGCCACGCAGTTGTCCTTCGTGTCCGCGACCCCGTCGTTGTCGTCGTCGGAGTCGCAGGCGTCGCCCTGGCCGTCGGCGTCGACGTCCTCCTGCTCGGTGTTCGCCACCGTCGGGCAGTTGTCCGAGGCGTCCGCCCAGCCGTCGTCGTCCTGGTCGCCCTCAACCGCGACGGCGAAACCGGGCGCGGCGAGGCAGAGCGCGGTGAGCGCCACCACGAGAGCGAGTAGGGAGCGACCGACGGACAGATCGGGGACGGTACCGCTGCGCGCGCCCGCGCGCAAGCACCGGTTGCGGGATCAAGCGCGGCTAGGAGCGCACGGTCCGCGTCTTCGGCGCCGTCTTCCGGCAGCCTTCGTAGCTCCGGGTGCTGGTGGTCGTCAGCCGGCGCGTCGTGCGCGTGATGACCTTGACCGTGAAGCGCGCTTTGGCCGGCCGGGCGATCGAGACCGACCGGATCTGCTTGCCGCGGACGGTCCTCACGCGCTTGCCGTCGACGTACACGGTCACGCGGGTCGCCCGGCCGCCGCGGGGGCGGATCGGGAAGCGCAGCGTCTTCGCGAGCGCGCACGGCTCCTTCGCCCGCTCGAGCAGGTGCGGCTCGAAGTCGTGCCACTGGAGCTGGACGGTGCCCGCCGTCGACTCCCAGTTCGGGGTGATCTGCGTGCGAGGCGGGCCGCCGCCGCGCGAGCGGAGCTCGAACGAGACGGTGCCGTCGTGGGCCGCGCCGGCCGGAACGAAGACGTCCGCCGCCTGGATGAACGGCAGGCTGCCCACCACCGGGTCGCGCGTCAGGTCGGTCCGTCCGTTGCGGTTGCCGTCGAAGGTCAGGAAGGCGTTCACCTGCTTGCTGATCGGGCAGAGCTCCGGGGTGCAGATGTTGGTGCCGTCGATCAGGAGCTGGTCCGACTCCCCGGGCTGGTCGCCCCAGAGCTCCTTGTACCTGATGTTCGACGCCGTGAGGGCGCCCGGCCGGTAGGCGACGTACGGCCCGAGGGCGGCGGACACGAGCACCCGGACGGCGTGGTCGCTTCTCACGAAGGGCTCGCGGTAGAGGTGCAGCGTCAGGCGGCCGGGGATCGTGACCGCGAGCTCGTAGCGGCGGCCGGCCTCGACGGTGACCGGACCCCATCCGCCGCCGCCGACGGCCCCGTCGCTGATGGGCATGGAGTGGAGCGGCTCAGAGCCCGTCCGCCTGCCGTTCGAGTCCACCTCCCAGACGTCCGTGGTCGCCCCGCTCAGCCCGCTGTTCGAGGGGAAGTCCACCGTCTTGCCGGCGATCTGGATCGAGCCGGTCTCGGGAACGACGTCCGCGTGGGCGGGCGACCTGCCCGTGAGGAACCTGTAGAACTGGGCGAAGGACTCCGCCGACGTGCACGTCTGCACGTGCGTCTGATTCGGGATCGTCACGTTCTCGGCGCCCTCCATGTTCCGCCCGGCGGCTCCGCGCCCGGCCCAGACGGCCAGCGTCGGCACGCCTGGGTTCGACGCCTGGCCGTCGACGTTGACGTAGCGGCCGATCCTTCCCCGGCGCTCCGCTCCCTGGGCCGCGTCCGTCAGGTAGCGCTCCATGACGATGGTGCCGAGCGAGTGCGCCACCACGTCCACCTTCTGGCGCCCGGTGTGCTGCTGCATCGCGGCGATCGCGCGGTCGATCTGCTGCTCGACCTCGCTCGGGTCCGCCGCCGCCCGCGTCGAGTTGTAGTCGACCTCGTCGATCCAGTCCGCCGGGTAGCCGTTGCTCGTGAGGCGCATCGCCTGCGACTCGAACTGCGCGCCGGTGCCCTCGATGCCGTGGACGAAGATCACGCCGTTCTGGTCGAACGCGGCGGTCGCGTTCGACGGGGCGAGCAGCGCCGCGATCAGCGCGGCGCAGCTCAGAACGAGACGACTGGATTGCCCTGCCACCGGCTCCCCTCCGAGTGAGTGGAGCACAGGGTAGGGCGCTACTCGCGCACGACGCGTGCACCGCAGCGGCGGTTGAACGCGTCGGCCGGGTTTCCGTATCCGCGGAGGCCCTTGAAGCACCAGATGGTCCCGTCGCGCTCCGAGACGTTGCGCGGAACCCTGAACGTGGTCGTCACGCGAGCGCGGCCGCGGCCGGTCTGCACCAGCCGCCCGGAACCGAGCCGTGGATGGCTGCGGCCCTTGTCCTTGAGCAGGTAGAAGACGATCCGCCGGCCGCCGACGCGGAAGCCGCGGTCGGCGCGCAGCGACAGCCGCAGCTGGACGCGGTTCGGGCCGGCGCGGCGGTACTCGAGGTTGGCCTTCGGGTAGCCGTACACGTGGAGCGGCTTGGCCGCGGTGCCGTCCGGCACCCGGACCCGATAGCGCGTGTTGCGCGGTGGCCGCGCCGTGAAGTAGACGGTGCCGTCGGCGTACGTCCGGCCGCGCGCGAGGCGCGCGTATCGGCCGTATGGATAGGAGTCCGCCTCGAGCACGACCTCGCGCGGCCCGTTCGCGCGAAGCGAGGACCCGAGGCCGCCGGCGAGCCCGACGCGCTTCCCGTAGGTCACGTCGAAGCCCGTCGCGGCCATGTCGATGCCGTCGGCGGCCGGTCGCAGAACGGGGGAGTACGCGTGAAGGAGCGTGCCGGAGGGGACCAGCACGACGCCCTGGCCGACCGAGATCCCGGGCAGTGGGCCGCCGTACGAGTAGTAGCCGCCTGCCTTGATCTTCGTGCTCGACCGCAGCTCGCCGGTCGCGCGATCGAGGCCGACCAGGTGACCGTCGGCGCTCGTCGTGAACACGGTCTCCCCGACCGACACGGGGCGCAGCGGGAAGTCGTAGCTGGGCCCGCTGCCGGCCTGCTTGAAAGTCCAGCGGACGGCGCTCGACGCCAGCTCGATCGCCCGCGTGCCGCGCTGGCTCGTGACGCCCAGCTCGCCGGCGATCGCGTCGAGGGGGCCGCCGCTCACCGCACCGCGGTCGACTCCGGTCGCGGCGTCGTATACCCAGCCGGACTCCGATCCCGTGTAGAGCTTCCCGTCGTGGACGATCCCGGCGCTGGCCTGGGAGCATCCGCCGCGCCGCTCCCTCGTCCAGGCGACCTCGCCGTCCGCCTGCCAAAGGGCGGCGGCGGCGCCGCAAGCGTCGGACAGGAACAGGCGGCGGTCGTCGAGTGCGGGCAGGGCCGAGCTGCTGTCGAGCGTCACCGTCCGCGTCCAGCGCAGCGCGCCCGTCGCCGAGTCGACCGCCCGGGCCGAGGCTCCGACCACCACGAACGTGGTGCCGCCGCGGGCGATCGGCGCGGCGGCGTGGCTCTGGAGATCGAGGTCGGTCGTCCAGAGCGGGCGCCCGTCGTCGATCGCGAAACCTCGCAGCACGCCGTCCCCGTTCAGCGACACCACGACGTTGCCGTCGATGGCGATGTGGGCGCTGAAGTAGACGCCCGGCGTCGGCTGGCTCCACACCTGCCTGCCCGTGGCCGGGTCGAGTGCCACGACCCGCGAGCCGTAGCTGTCGCCGCCCTCGTTCGGCACGTTGACGATCACGCGGCCCGGGACGATCAGCGGCTGACTCGCCGCGGCCTTGAAGTCGACGGTCCACAGGGGCTCGAGCGGCCCGAAGACGGACTGGTCCGCGAACGACGCGGTGTTCTGCGGGTTGCCGCGGTAGGAGACGACCTCGCCGCTGCCCGGTCCGGGCGTCGGCGGGCGCTCGCCGCGCGGTGGAGGGTTCGGCTCCGGCGAGGGCTCCGCCGGCGGCGGCAGCGGGATCGGCGGAACGCCCGGAAGCTGCGCCGGCGCGGGGGCGGGGCACAGGACGGCCGCGAGGACGGCCGCCGCGGCTGCCCGGAGGGGCGCGCCGGCCAGCGCCGTACCGAGCCGCGAACCTCCAACCCTCCTCACTGCCGTCAGCGTACGGGAGGGCGAGCTTCGGCGCGCCCGCTGAGGCTAGTTGGAGGCGGAGGTCCTTCGAGCCGTCAGCCGCAGCTTGGCCCGGTCGCTCGCGTTCTGGCCGTCGGAGCTCGTGGCCCTGACCGCGAGGATGTAGCAGCCAGCCCTCGGCCGCCTGCCCCGGATCCTGCCGTTCCAGGTGATCTTGTTGCGCCCGGCACGGGCCCGCGCGCCTGCGCGATTCGGCACCGTCGCCACGACCTTGCCGCCGCAGCGGCGCACCTCGAGCGTGACCTCCGCCTTGCGCGAGAGGAAGTAGCGGACCGTGACGCTTCGCCCCGCCAGCCCCTCGAGCCTGCGGTTCACCACCGCCACGAGCAGGTCGACCGGCCGCTGCGGCTCCCCGGGCTCCTGCGTGCCGGAGGCGGGCGCCGGGCTGGTCGTGAACGCCTGCGTCGGGGCGAGGCCCGTCGGCCTCACTCCGTCGAACCCGATCGTGCGCCAGGCGTAGGCGCTTGCGGGCGTCAGCCCGGCGATCGGCTGGAAGACGACGTCCGCGTCCTCGTCGTAGGCCGTCTGGGTGACGGGGGTCCGATCGTCGAGGGCGCCGCGCCCGTACTGGAACGCGATCGGGTACGCGACGCCGTACGTCCGCACGCGCGACAGCAGCACGGCCTCGGCGTCCGTCGCGATCGCGGCCTGCGACAGGAACTCCGGCTCGAGCCGGCTGGCGCGGAGCTCGTAGTTCGTGCCGTCGGTCTCGCTCCAGGCGACGTAGGGGACGCCTCCGATCCCCGTCAGGCCCGGCCACTCCGCGTGCCGGTCGCTCGACTGGTTGATCGGGCTCGCCCCGCCGACGACCTCCTCCCACGCCGTGCCCGCGGCGTTCAGTCGGCTCACGCGGGTCTCCGCGTTGGTTCCGTCGTCCTCCCTCCAGGCGACATACGGGGCGCCGCCGATCGCGGCCAGGCTCGGGTTGCTCGCGCTGAAGCCGTTCGAGTGGTTGATCGGGCTCGCCCCGCCGACGACCTCCTCCCAGGCCGTGCCCGCGGCGTTCAGTCGGCTCACGCGGACGTCACCACCGTCGCCGTCGGGGAACTCGGCCCGGGCGACGTACGGGACGCCGCCGACCGCGGTCAGGCTCGGACAGGACGCGTCCCGGTCGCTCGAGTGGTTGATCGGGCTCGCCCCGCCGACGACCTCCTCCCAGGCCGTGCCGGCGCCGTTCAGGCGGCTCACCCGCAGCTCGAAGTTGTCGCCGTCGAACTCGACCCAGGCGACGTGCGGGACGCCCCCGATCGCGGTCAGGCTCGGACAAATCGCGGTCGCGCCGTTCGAGTGGTTGATCGGGCTCGCCCCGCCGACGACCTCCTCCCAGGCCGTGCCCGCGGCGTTCAGTCGGCTCGCGCGGGTCTCCCAGTTGGTGCCGTCGAACTCGACCCAGGCGACGTACGGGACGCCCCCGACCGCGGTCAGGCTCGGCTGGATCGCGCTGAAGCTGCTCGAGTGGTTGATCGGGCTCGTGCCGCCGACGACCTCCTCCCAGGCCGTGCCGGCGCCGTTCAGCCGGCTGACCCGTACCTCGAAGTTGCCGCGCTGGTCGTCGGTCTCGACCCAGGCGACGTGCGGAACGCCGCCGATCCCGGCCAGGCTCACGTGGACGGCGTCGTGGTTGGGCGCGTGGTCGATCGGGTTCGTCCCCACGGGCTCCCAGCCCGTGCCGCCCGCGTTCAGGCGGCTCACGCGGAGCTCACGACTGCCGACGGGCGTGCCGTCCGTCTCGATCCACGCCAGGTGGGGGACGCCGCCGATCGCGGTCAGCTTCGGAGCCTGCGCGTCGCGGTCGGTCGTCTGGTTGATCGGGCTCGGCCCGCCGACCGGCTGGTTCCACGCCGCGTGCGCGGGGCCGGCGGTCGTGGCCAGCAGGCAGAGGGAGGTTGCGAGCGAGACGGCGAGCCGGGGCGGCACGCGCAATCCGGTCCGGCGGTTGCGAGGCGAATGCGGCATTTGCCTTCCTTGACTAGTCCGCGATCCTGCGGGAGGCAGGTCTCACCACAGTACGGGTGGTTTCGGGGAATCGCAACTGGCGCCGCGGCACACGTTGCACGCGGCCTCGAAGCCGGTCTAGCTCACGGGCGGCCCCGCCGGCGCGGCTTCCGGCAGGCCATCGCGTCGCTCACCTGGTCGGTGCTCCCGTCGTCGTAGGTCAGGCGCACAGTGGTGACCCACCTGCCGCTCCGCGGACACTTGCGCGGGGTGGTGATGAACGCCCCCCGGGGCCCGACGAAGCGGTCGATCGCTACGTCGGTCTCCTTCGGCACCGTCTTCGAGCCGGGCGGGTAGCCCGGAGGGAGGTCGAGGGGGGCGGTGAACGTCGCGTCCTCGATCTTGACCCGACCCACCTTGAGTACCGGGGAGTCGCCGGAGTTGTTCGTGTAGAGAACGACGAGCTCGCCCGGCGCGTAGTACCAGTGCTGGTTGATCGTGTAGGGGTCGACGGGCGAGCCGAGACCGGTGACGAGCGTGGCTGAGCCGGCGCCGATGTAGGAGGCCGGGCACGCGGCGGTCCCCTGGACCTGCAACGTGAGGTCGTCGAGCTCGCACGGCGGCACCGCGCTGTGGCTGATCCGCGTGCCCTTGGGCAGCTCGAAGACGCCGACGGTCTCGGCCTTAGGCTTCCCGTTCGGCTCGTCGGGACGGGTGAGGTTCAGGAGCGCGCCGGTCGGGCCGCTCGGCTTCGAGGAGGTCAGTCGCAGCGTGGCTTCGAACTCCGCGTCGTAGGCGGCGGCGGTGCACGGTGCGGCCAGCGCGAGTGCGACGAGCGGCGCTGCGATTCCGATGAGTCGTCTGCGCATTTCCGTGGCCTCCTCGGGTGGCGCCGGCGGTCGGCGGGTGGACGCGCTTGAAGGTGCGCGCTCTCATCCGTGTTTCCGCTTCTCGCGCCGCTCACACGCGTAGGAGCGCCTCCTCGCGAGATGCTGGTCGACATTACCCCACCTATACGGTGGATTAGGTCGACCACCCCCGGCCGCGCGTTTCGCCAAAGCCCTCCTACTAGTCCGGGCTCAGCCGATCGCCGGGCGCCCCTAGAACGTCTCGACGACGTGCGCCTCGAAGACCTCGGGCTCGCCAGCGAGCTGGATTCCGGCCTCCTGCAACCGGGGCTGCAGCTTCTCGCCGAAGGCGTCCAGGCTTTCGCGGGACTCCCAGATCTCGCTCACGCGGATGTCCTGGTCGTCGCCGAAGCACACGTGGAGCCGGCATCCCTCGGGGGGCCAGTCGCCCGATTCGCTGAGAGCGCTGCGAACGGCGTCGTACTGCTCCTTGGTCACGTTGGAGGCCGGGAATCGGACGACGATGCTCATGGCGACCCTCTTTCACTGTCGGGTCGCGCGAGCGTACCGGAACCGAGGGCGGCGACACACCCAGGCCAGCGAGCCCGAGCCAGCGCGGGTCAGGCAACGGTGCGCGCCGCCAGGAGGTCGCCGTAGGCCGCGGCGAGCGCCTCGCCGGCGTCGTCCCAGGTGGGCAGGGCGTCCGCCGCGTCGGCCACCCGTCGCTCCGCCTGCTCCCGCGCCCCGGGGTTGGTCAGCAGCGGCTCGAGCGCTGCGGTGAACCGGTCGGGCGCATCGACCACCTCGATCGCCCGGCGCACCGCGCCTGGAAGCCCCTCCGCGCCGATCGTCGACGAGACCACCGGCCGCCCGCGCCGGACGGCCTCGATCACCTTCACCTTCATGCCGCCGCCGATCCTCAGCGGGCAGACCACCACGTCGGGCCGCGTCGAGGAACGGCGTCACGTCCGCGACGCGGCCCGTCACTCGCACGCGCTCGCCCGCGAGCGCCCGGACCTCAGGCGGGGGCGCGTTGCCGACGAGCCAGACATGAACGGTCGTAACGACCGGCCATTGTCGCGCTACTTCCCCGAGCTCGTGGACGCGCTGCGTCTGGTGCGGTCCAGCCGCTTCGTGATCGACGGCGAGATCCTGGTCCCGGCCGGCGAGGGCTACGACTTCACCGCGCTGATGAGCCGATTGCACCCGGCGCTCTCGCGCGTCGAGCGACTGAGTGCCGCCACGCCGGCCGCGTTCATGGCATTCGACCTGATCGCCTTGGAGGATCGAGACCTCCGCGAGGCGCCGTTCGAGGAGCGGCGGGCGTAACTCGAGGCGCTCTTCCCCTCATCGAGCCGTGAGCTGGGGCCGACTGCGATCACGTCCGATCCCGCGCTTGCGGCCGACTGGCTCGAGACCTTCCGCGGTCGCGGAGTCGACGGCGTGATCGCGAAGCAGCGCGATCTCCGCTACCGCTCGGGTGAGCGCGCGATGCTGAAGGTCAAGCGCGAGCGTACGCTCGACTGCGTGGTCGCGGGCTTCCGGCTCCTGGCCGACCGGCCGCTGCCGAGCTCCCTGCTCCTGGGACTGCACGACGAGGACGGCGATCTGCGGCACGTCGGCCTCGCGAGCTCGTTCGGCGAGCGGCGGCGGCACGAGCTCCTCGAGGAGCTGCGCCCCCTGGTCGTGCCGCTGGAGGGGCACCCGTGGGAGCGCGGCTTCCTCGTCGAGGGCAGTCCGATGGGCCGGCTCAAGGGTGCGGCCGGGCGCTGGTCGCCGGAGGAGATGGCGCTCGACTGGGTCCCTGTCGCCCCCTCCAGGGTCGTCGAGATCGCGTACGATCACTTCGACGTCGACCGGCTCCGCCACCCAGGACGCTTCCGGCGCTGGCGCCCGGACCGCGACCCGCGGTCGCGCACGTTCGAGCAGCTCGACCGCGCCCCACGCGATCTCGCCGGACTCGTTCGCGGCGGCGGCCCGACGTGACGCGGTACGCGGCCCGCGAGATCCGCGAGGTCGACGGTCGCCGAGTCGTGCTGTCGAGCGCGGACAAGGTCCTCTGGCCGCGACCGGCTTCACGAAGGGCGAGCTGATCGACTACTACGCGCGCGTGTCGCCCGGGCTGCTTCCGCACATCGCGGGCCGGCCGCTCACCCTGGGTCGCTTTCCAGACGGCGTCGATGGTCCCGGCTTCGCCCAGACCGAGTGTCGCGGCAGCCCGGAATGGATGTCCACCTTCCCGATTCGCCTCCGGACCGGTGAGCTGAGGAACTACTGCGTGGTCGACGACCTTCCCTCGTTGCTGTGGATCGCGAATCTGGGAGCGATCGAGTTGCATCCGTTTCTCGGCCGGGTCCCGTCGCTCGACCAGCCGACCGGCGTCCTGTTCGACCTCGATCCCGAGGAGCCGGCCGGCATCGCGGACTGCGCACGCGTCGCGCTCCGGCTCCGCGGGGCGCTGGCCGAGCATGGCTTGACCGCGGTCGCGAAGACGTCTGGCTCCGTCGGGCTGCACGTCTTCGTCCCGCTGAACGCGCCGCACTCCTACACGGCGACGAAGCGCTTCGCGCGTGGACTGGCGGAGCGGCTGGCGGGAGCCGATCCGAGCATCGCGGATCGCGCGGCGCGACGAGCGGGCGGGCACCGTCCTCGTCGACTGGGCCCAGAACAGCGAGCGGCGCTCCACGGTGGCCCCCTACTCGCTGCGGGCCGCGGATCGCCCGTCGGTCGCTGCACCGGTGAGCTGGCAGGAGATCGAGCGGAGCGCGAGCCGCGGCGACCCGCTCGCGTTCGGACCGGCCGATGTCCTCCAGCGTCTTGCCGAGCGCGGTGACCTCTTCGAGGCGGCGATCACACGGGTTCAAGCCCTCGACGCCGCCTGACGGCGGGTCGGAGGCGTAGTCTCCAGGGCAGGGGGCTGGGAGGATGCGCAGAGCGATCTGTCTGGCGGTGGCATGTGCGCTCGCATTTGCAGCGTCGGCCGATGCCGCCGACCTCGCGCTCGACCCCGGCGAGTCGGTCTTCTGGGACGGCGAGACCGTCGCGGACGCCAACGTCCGCAGCCCGGCGCTGTGCGGCTCCACCGGCCCGTGCTTCTCGTATGCCCTCCGGATAGCGGCACCCGCCCGGCGTCTACGGGCGGCGATCGACACCCCATCGCGCACGGACACGTTCGAGCTCGCGCTCATCGATCCGAGCGGAGCGACCGCGGCCGCCGTCCAGAACTCGAACAGGTTCAACGAGGAGGCATTCGTGGACAGCCCGGTCCCGGGCGCGTGGACCGTGCGCGTGATGCCGAAGGGCGCCACCGACGCGTTCTTCCGCCTGCGCGCGAAGCTGGAAGCGGCACGACCTGACCCCGCAGCCGGGCACGTGCCAATCCTCCCGAACCTGAGGACGGTGCCCCCGTACGAGTTCTCCTTCATCGCACCGGCCAACCCGCTCAACGGCGTCTATCCGCCGGATACGGTCAACCCGCCCGCAGACGCCGCCGGTGTACATCCGATCTCCTGTACGGCCGACGAGATGGCGCCGAGGGAGGCCGGCGGCTTCGCGGCCAAGCGCTGCCTCCGCCTGACCTCGGGACCCGTCAACGTCGGCCCGGGGCCCTTCGAGATGCGCTTCCGCTTCGCGGAGGACGTCTCGGAAGGCGAGGGCACGGTTCAGCCCGAGGGCGGCACGATCCAGCGCGGTCCCGCGTTCCAGGCCGTCCACTACGCGGACGGCTCGGTCGAGACCCGACCTGCCGGCACCTACTCGTATCACGTCACCCACGCGCACTTCCACGACGACAACGTGCTGACCTACGAGCTGTTCCGGGTGACGGACGACCGCACCGGCGCGCTCGCGGCCGCGGGCGGCGGGACGAAGTCGGGCTTCTGCCCCGCCGACCAGCTCTTCGGCGAATGGCATCGGTTCGACCAGGGCCGGGCGGGGACGTACGGTCACGACGACGTCGAGACCGGCAGGAATTGCTTCTCGCCGTCCGAGGGCCTGCTCGGGCTGACCGTCGGCTGGGGCGACGTCTACCGCTGGCAGCGACCGGGGCAGTACGTCGAGTTCGGCTCGAACCCCGATGGCCTCTACGTGGTTCGGAGCACGGTCGACAGGGATGACGAGGTGCTGGAGACCAGCGAGGAGGACAACGTCGCCTACGCGCTGATCGCGGTGGCGGGTGACCGCGTGGACCTTCTCGAGCGCGGCCGCGGCACGTCCCCGTGGGACCCGGCGCGGATCGTCTTCCGAGGTCCTGGGCCGATGGGGGGTCAGGTCACGCCGGCGAGCCGTCCGGAGGATGCGCCCGTCGCGTGTCGCGTGCCGACGCTGGTCGGCCGCACGCTCGGTGCCGCGAAGCGGCGCCTGCGCACGCGCGGGTGCGAGCTCGGAAAGGTCAAGCGCCCGCGGCGCGCCCGCGACGATCGCGGGCTCGTCGTGGTCGGGCAGAGTCGGGCCGCCGGCCGCCTCCTGCCACGCGACAGCCGCGTCGGCGTTCGCTTGGGATGGCGCCGCTGATGACGCATCGCGCTAACGTGCGAGACCGAGCCAAGTGCTGCGGCTCGCTGCGACTACGGAGCCAGAGTTGCCCACGGTCTACGACGTCAAGGAATACGGCGCGACGGGGAACGGGACGACCGACGACACGGCTTCGATCCAGGCCGCCATCGACGCGGCCGAGGCGGTCAGCGGAGAGGTCGCGTTCCCCCCGGGGACCTACAAGCACACCGGCCTGACGGTCAACACCACCACGGGGATCACGCTTGCGGGCTACGGCGCCTATCCGGTCCTGCTCTACACGGGCACGGGGAACGCGATCGCGATTTCGGGCACCTCGGGGACGCGCTACGCCTACGTCACGCTGCGCGATCTCGACATCAAGCAGAGCTCGCGCCGCAACGGGACGGCCATCAACGCGGACTACTGCGACTTCCTGATCCTGGAGAGGGTCCGTCTGTCGCAGTTCACGACCGGCCTCTCGCTCGACAACTGCACCGGCTGCAAGCTCTACGGGTGTCGCAGTTACGACAACGCCACGGGGGTGCAGATCGGGACGGGCTCGGGGGGCTTCGCGTGGTTTGGAGGCGCCTGGGACTCGAACGGGCGGGCGGTGCTGATCGACGGCGTGTCGACGAACCTCCTCTTCGCCGGGATCGAGGTCGACACCGATGCCCATGGGCAGAACGGTGCCGGCTCCCGCGGGGCGGTCGAGGTCACGGCCGGCTCGATCGGGCTGACCTTCGACAGTTGCTCGTTCTTCGCGGAGGCGACTCCGGCGACGGGCGCAACGGTGCTGCTCGACGGCGGCTGCGTCGACGTCACCTTCAACAACTGCCACTTCAACGGACAGCTGTCCGGGTCCGCCTCGCAGGCGGCGATCAAGGTCGCCAACGCCTCCTATGTGAAGGTCTTGGGTGGCCGGACGAGGAATCACTCGGTGGCCTCGTTCGTCGTGGACTCGGCATCGGCGAACGTCCTGATCGTGGACCCGCGCTCGAGCGACGCGACGCTGATCTCCGGTAGCGGTTCGACGGAGCCGATGACCCTCACCACCGAGAACGGTGCGCTCGTCGCGAAGGGCGCACTGGTCGTCGACGGCAGCAACGCGATCCTCCGCAAGGCCGGCGCCCTCCAGCTCAACAAGTCCGACGACACGGCAAACGTGAAGCTCCAGTACTCCGCGGGCTTTCTCTACACAGCCGATCCGATCCGCGGCGACAGCGGCCTGTTGACCTTCGAGCGCGGCGAGCCCGCCGCCCCGGCCCCCAACGGCGCCTACGTGTACGCGCGCGACAACGGGTCCGGGAAGACCCAGCTCTGCGTGCGCTTCCCGACCGGAGCGGTCCAGGTGCTCGCGACCGAGCCCTAGCGGCGCTTCCCCTGGCTCGAGGCGCCGGCGGCCGAGGAGATCCGGCGATGCCCCCAAGGAGACACCACTCGAACCCTGCGGTCCGGCAGGCGATCGAGGACCTGCATCGGCACTGGCCTACTAGGACGGGCGGTAGTTCCGCCCGGCAGCCTCGCTGTGAAGGATCGGTCGCCGTTAGAGCGGTGGCGACCCGTCCGGCGGCCCGAGCCCCACGCGAACACCTTCTTGGTGATCGAAGTTCACGGGGCCTCGCAGCTGGTCGTCGAAGGTCGCGCACACCCAGAGCTCGGTGCCGTTGGAGTACACGTCCAAGGTCTCGTCGAAGTGACTGTCCGAGAGGACCCCCGTGTGATTCCTGACGAGCGGGTGTGGGCCGGGGACGATGTTCCCGGGTTCAGTCGCGCACCGGTCGCCGTCGCTGTCAGCGCGCACGACGCTGGACGCCCAGGCAGCGACCGACCCGGCTTGGGGCAACGGCGCGGGCGAGCCCACGGGCACCTTGAGGCGCTTCGTGACCGGCCCGAATGTGACGCAGAGCCAGGATTCGGTCGGGAACGCCGACGCGGCGACCGAAAAATCGTAGGTCTGGATTGAGCCGCTCTCCAGCGTGCCCGGTCCGACGCCGGAGGTCGCACAAGCGCCCCCTTCCTCGTCGATCATCTGAGCGCCTGAAGACGCCGGACAAAGAACGACGAAGAGCGACGTCAGAGCCGCCACCGTCGCGATTCCGAGACGACGTGTCATTCCCCCGCCCCCCTTGACGAAGCCACGCTTTCAGCGCCGCTCTCACATGTGAGCGCGCTGATCGATACAGCACGGCGAACCTACCACACGCGCATGTGCGAGGGGACACTGACGAGGCAAGCTCCCGCGGGCCCGCGCAGTGGTCCCGTGCGCGGCGCTGTCGTACCCGGACGCTTGCCTGCTCACGCACACGACTGGCCGGTCGACCCGTTGACTCGCTGATGGGCGGCGAGCACACGCTCGTCCTCCACGTGCACGAACTCCGGGCCGGACTCGCGCTTCCTCGACGCACGCCTGCCGCTGGCCGATGACCGCGTCAGGATCGCCGAATGCTTGCTTGCTGATGCGCCAGGGAAACTCGAGCTCGGACGGTCTGGACGATCTCTTACGAGAGTCCAAGCACGCTCTGAGGATGCTCTAAGCCGCAGCTGATTCTCTGCGGGCGACCGATACCCGACGGAGGACCATGCCCATGCCCTACTTCTTCTGCCGTCTCACGTCGCCGCGACCGTCGTTCGCGGCCGACATGACCGCCGAGGAGCAGACGCTCATGGCCGAGCACGGCGCCTACTGGATCCCTCGGCTCGAGAGCGGCGATGCGATCGTCTTCGGTTTCGTCGCCGACCCCGCAGGTGGGTGGGGCACGTGCATCGTGGACGTCCCGGACGAGTCCACAGCGCGCGAGCTGGCTGCCGGCGACCCCGTGATTCGCCGTGGCGAGGGCTTTCACTACGACGTCTTCGCGATGCCGAATGCGATCGCCGCCGTCGTGTCCTCCGGCGAGAGCTAGCGACGTTCTTATCCACGTCTAAGGCGCGCCCAACCGGACTCCAAGGGTCGCGTGCGATTCATGGGGCATGCGATCTACACGAAGCAGGTTCAAGGCAGGCGCCGCTCTGGCCGCCGGGATGTCGGCGGTCGCCATCGCTGCGTGCGGCGGCGGTGATGGCGGCCGCGACCCGGCGGCGGGTGACCGTGAGAAGCTGGAGCAGGCCGGGCTGAAGCACGCGCGCTGCATGCGCGAGCAAGGGGTGGACGTCCCGGATCCGAAGCCCGGCGAGGGCGGGATGATCCTCGTCGGTCCCGCGCAGGGCGGCAGCCCGGCGAAGCAGGAGCGCGCGATGCGCGAGTGCGAGAAGTACCTGCGCGACCTCCCGCCGCCGCGCCTGAGCGAGGAGCAGAAGGAGGAGATGCGCGACGCGGCGCTGGCCCACGCCCGCTGCATGCGCGAGCAGGGGATCGACTTCCCCGACCCGACGTTCGGGCCCGACGGGAGCATCACCGTGAAGGTCGGCCCCGGCGAGCTCGAGCCGGACGACCCGAAGATGCAGTCCGCCGAGAAGGCGTGTGCCGAGCACCGCCCGCAGCTCCCCGGTGGCGGGCCCGAGCCGGAGGGTGCGGAATGAGGGGGCTCGCGCTGAGCGGCTGGGCACTGGCTCTCGCGCTCGCGGGCTGTTCGGGCGGCGAGTCGCGCGAGACGGCGGCGCCGGCCTCGGATCAGGGCGGGCTGTCCGCGAGCGGCGGCCAGGCTCTGGTCGACGCGCACCTCGCGTTCGCGCGGTGCATGCGCGAGCAGGGGATCGACTTCCCGGATCCCAAGCCGGGCGGAGGGTTCGAGGTCGGACCGGAGACGGCGTCCCCGGAGCGCCTGAAGGAGGCCGAGGAGGCGTGCGCCGAGGAGCGCAAGGCGATCGCCGAAGCCGCGCCGCCGCCGTCCGAGGAGGAGCTCGCCGAGGACCGCGATGCCACGCTGCGGTTCGCCCGCTGCATGCGCGGAGAGGGGCAGGACGTCCCCGATCCCAGGCCGGGGGAGGGCGGGACTTCGGTCAGCGTCCCACCGAACGCCAAGTCCGATCCCGGCTTCCAGCGCGCGCAGCGCCGCTGCGAGGGGTTGATACGCGATGCTGCTCCGTGAGCCCGAGGCTCCCGCGGCGCCGGTCGCCTTGCGGCGCAGGTGGCCGGCGGCCGCGGTCGTGCTGGCACTGGCGGCCGCCGGATGGTTCGGCTGGGAGGCTCTGCGTGCCGAGCCGGACCACGACGCGCGGCGCGACCCGGCGAAGACGGCCACGGCCAGGCTGGAGCGGCGCACCCTGGTCGAGCGCGAGACCGTCGACGGGGAGCTCGGATACGCGGGAACCCGCACGCTCGTGAACCGGCTGGCGGAGGACGGGGGGCGCGACGGCGGGTCTGGCTCCGGCGGGTCGGGGAGCGGCGGCGGCCCGAAGGCAGGCGGGTCGGGGAGCGGCGGCCCGAAGGCAGGCGGGTCCGGGAGCGGCTCGGGCACCGTCACCTGGCTTCCCGCCTCCGGCACCGTCATCCGCCCGGGCGGCGTCCTCTACCGCATCGACGACCGGCCGGTCGTCCTCATGGACGGATCGGTGCCCGCCTACCGGAGCATGGAGGAGGGTGTCGCGCGCGGCGCCGACGTCCGCCAGCTCGAGCGCAACCTCGTAGCGCTGGGCTTTGGGGCCGGGGTCACCGTCGACGACCGCTTCACCGGCGCGACGGCGACCGCGGTCAAGCGCTGGCAGCGCTCCCTCGGCGTGAAGCGCACCGGCGCCGTCGAGCTCGGCCGGGTCGTCTTCCTCGCCGGGGTGCGCCGTGTCGGGGACCGCAAGGCGGCGGTGGGCACGGCGCTGACCGACGGCACCGAGGTGCTGGCCACCACCTCCACGCGCCGGGTCGTCGAGGTCGAGCTCGAGGTCGCCAAGCAGAGCCTCGTGCGCCCCGGCGACGGCGTGCGCGTGACCCTTCCCGACGGCAGCGAGGTCGCCGGCAGGATCGCCTCGGTCGGCCGCGCCGCGCGCGCGAAGAGCGACGGTGACGGCTCCGGGTCGGACCCCGGCGGATCGGACGGCTCCGGGTCGGGCGAGCAGGAGCTCGTCGTCGACGTCTCGATCTCCCTGCGCTCCACCCGCGGCGCGCGCCGGCTGGACCGCGCGCCCGTGTCGGTCGACATCGCCCGTCGGGTCGAGCGCGACGTGCTCGCCGCGCCCGTCACCGCGCTGCTCGCGCGTTCGGGCGGCGGCTACGCGGTGGAGCTCGTCGACCGGGCAGGCCGCCGGCGGGTCGTGCCGGTGCGCACCGGGTTCTTCGCCGACGGCTACGTGGAGGTCGCCGGCCGCGGGATCCGGCCGGGCACGAGGGTGGCGGTGCCGGAGTGAGTGAGCCGCTGCTCGAGCTGCACCGCGCGGGCAAGACCTACCCCGGCCCGGTCCACGCGCTGCGCGGCGTCGACCTGACGATCGCCGCCGGCGAGCTCGTCGCGATAGTCGGGCCGTCGGGCTCGGGCAAGTCGACGCTCCTGCACGTCATGGGCACCCTCGAGCGGCCGACGAGCGGCGACGTCCGGGTGGCGGGGAGCGCTGTCGACCGGCTCAGCGATCGCGAGCTCGCCGGGATCAGAGCGCGGGCGATCGGGTTCGTGTTCCAGCAGTTCTTCCTGCTCGACGGGATGTCCGCGCTGGAGAACGTGGCGCAGGGGCTGCTCTACACGGGCGCACCCGCCCACGAGCGGCGCGAGCGAGCGGCGACCGCGCTGCGGCGGGTCGGGCTCGGGCATCGCCTGGGCCACCAGCCCGCGCAGCTGTCGGGCGGCGAGCGCCAGCGCGTGGCGATCGGCCGGGCCCTCGTCGGGCGCCCGGCGATCGTGTTCGCCGACGAGCCCACCGGCAACCTCGACTCGCGCTCCGGGACCGAGGTCATGACGCTCCTCCGGGAGCTGCACGCGGACGGCCACACGGTCGTCGTGATCACGCACGACCGCGACGTCTCCGCCTCGATGCCGCGCCGCGTCGAGATGCGCGACGGTCTCGTGGAGCACGACGGATGAGGAGCCGGCTGCTGCCGGGCGACGTGCTGCGTGTCGCGGCGCTCGGCCTGCGCACGCGGCGCCTGCGCGCCGCCCTGTCGGGCCTCGGCATCGCCATCGGCATCGCCTCGATGGTCGCCGTGCTCGGGATCTCGGAGTCGAGCAAGGCCGACCTCCTCTCCGCGCTCGACCGCCTGGGCACGAACCTCCTGACGGTGGCCCCGGGGCAGACGTTCGCGGGCGAGGACGCCGAGCTCCCGGCGACGGCGCGGCGCATGATCGGGCGAGCCCCGGGCGTCCAGGAGGCCGCCGCCGTGCGGACCACCGAGGAGACCGTCCGCCGCACCGACCGGATCCCGGAGGAGGAGACGGGCGGCATCGCGGTCATGGCCGTTGATCCCGGCGTGCGCGCCACGTTGGGCGCGACGATGAGTCGCGGCCGGTTCCTCGACGCCGCCACCGCCCGCTATCCGGTGGTCGCGCTCGGCGCCGTCGCCGCGGAGCGGCTGGGGATCGACCGGCCGGGCGCGCGCGTGTTCCTGGGCGAGCGCTGGTTCACCGTCGGCGGGATCCTCGACGCGGTCACGCTCGATCCCGACCTCGACCGGGCGGCGCTGATCGGGTTCCCCGTGGCGGCACGGCTGTTCGACGAGAGCCGCTCGCCGACCAAGGTCTACGTGCGCGCAGCCGGCGATCGCGTGGCGGCTTTGCGCTCGGTGCTCGGCGCCGCCGCCAATCCGCAGCACCCCGAGGAGGTCCAGGTCAGCCGGCCGTCCGACGCCCTGGCCGCCAAGGCGGCGGCGAAGTCCGCCTTCACGGCTCTGTTCCTGGGACTCGGCGCCGTGGCGCTGCTCGTGGGCGGGGTCGGGATCGCCAACGTGATGGTGATCTCGGTGCTCGAGCGGCGCTCCGAGATCGGGCTGCGCCGCGCGCTGGGCGCGACCCGCGGTCACGTCTCGGTGCAGTTCCTGTGCGAGGCGCTGCTCCTGGCGGCGCTCGGAGGCGCGGCCGGAAGCGCGCTGGGCGCGGCGGTCACGACCGCCTACGCGGCCACGCGCGGCTGGTCGCCGGTCGTCCCGCCGCAGGCAGCCGCCGGCGGGGTCGCGGCCGCGCTGGCGATCGGCGCGGTGGCCGGCCTCTATCCGGCGGTGCGCGCGGCCCGTCTGGCCCCCACCGACGCGCTCCGGACGGCCTAAGGAAACGTTCAGCTTGGAGCGGCAGAGTCGGCGCATGCGGATTCTCGTGGTCGACGACGAGCCGTCGGTACGCGACGCCGTTGAGCGCGCGCTGGCGCTCGGCGGGTACGACGTGCGCCTGGCGGAGAACGGCGAGGTCGCGCTGCGGCTGGTTCGCGAGGACGCCCCCGACGCCGTGGTGCTCGACGTGCTCATGCCCAGGGTGGACGGCATCCAGGTCTGCAAGCGCCTGCGCGGCGACGGCGACCGAACGCCGATCCTGATGCTCACCGCGCGCGACTCGGTCGGCGACCGCGTGAGCGGGCTCGACGCCGGCGCCGACGACTACCTCGTCAAGCCCTTCGCGCTCGACGAGCTTCTCGCGCGCGTGCGCGCCTTGCTTCGCCGCGCCCGGCCCGAGGACGACGAGACCGCGCCGCTGCGCTTCGCCGACCTCGTGCTCGACCCGCTCGGATGCCAGGTCCACCGCGCCGAGCGCCGGATCGAGCTGACCCGGACCGAGTTCCTCCTGCTCGAGCTCCTGATGCGCCACCCGCGTCAGGTGCTGCCGCGGTCCACGATCTTCGAGCGCGTGTGGGGTTACGACTTCGGCCCGAGCACGAACTCGCTCGAGGTCTACGTGAGCTACCTGCGCCGGAAGCTCGAGGCGGAGGGCGGGCCGCGGCTGGTGCAGACGGTCCGCGGCGTGGGCTACGTGCTTCGCGAGGAGTGAGCATGGGCGGGCTCTCGCTCCGCCGTCGCATGATCGTCGCCTCGGCGGCGGCGGTGGCTGTCGCCGTGGCGCTCGCGGCGGCGATCACGTACGTGGTCGCCAGCCAGGAGCTCCACGACCAGGTGGACGACTCGTTGCGCGACAGGGCGGGTGAGCTCGCGGCCGATCGCGTGCTCTTCTTCCAGGCCCCGGCCCCGCCGCCGGAGCGGGCGAAGGGGGTGCGGCGCGAGCTCCGGGAGCCGCCGCCGGCCGTCCTGCCCGCCCCGGGGCGGACGGCTGAGGTCGCGCCCGTCCCGGCGCCCGACGCGGGCGAGCGGCTCGTGCTCGCCCTGCCGCCGCTGAGCGGCGACGTCCGCTATGCCCAGATCGTGCGGGCGGACGGCGGCTTGATACGTCCGCCGCGCGGTCGGGTGGAGCTACCCGGCCGGGGGCGCGCACTGGCGATCGCGCGGCTCGGCAGCGGGTCGTTCTTCGCCGACGCGCGCGTCGGGGGCGAGCCCGTGCGCGTGTACACGCGCGCCATGGGCGACGGCGCCGCCCTCCAGGTGGCACGGCCGGTGGGGGACGTGAACGACGCGCTCCGCCGACTCGCGTACGTCCTCGGGGCGGTGAGCGTCGGCGGGATCGGACTCGCGGCCGTGCTGGCGCTGTTCGTGGCCCGCGCCGCGCTCAAGCCGGTGGCGCGGCTCAGCGATGCCGCCGAGCACGTCGCGCGCACACGCGACCTGAGCCGGCGCATGGACGGCGCCGGCTCGGACGAGCTCGCCAGGCTGGCGGAGTCGTTCAACACGATGCTGGAGGCGCTCGAGCGCTCGATGCGCCAGCAGCGGCAGCTCGTCGCGGACGCGTCACACGAGCTCCGCACGCCGCTCACCAGCCTGCGGACGAACATCGAGGTGCTGGCCGAGTCACGCGGAATGCCCGAGCCCGACCGGCGTCGGCTGCTCGCCGACGCCGTCGCGCAGCTCGAGGAGCTGACGGTGCTCGTCGGCGACCTGGTGGACCTGGCGCGCGACGAGGAGGAGCTGTCCGAGCCGTTTCGCGATCTGCGCCTCGACGAACTGGTCGCCGGCGTGGTCGAGCGAGCTCGACGCCGTCACCCTGACAGGCCCTTTGCGGTCGCGCTCGAGCCGACCCTCGTGCACGGCGTCGCCCCCCGCATCGATCGCGCCGTGTCGAACCTCCTGGACAACGCCGAGAAGTGGAGCCCGCCCGGTCAACCCATCGAGGTCACGGTGGCGGACGGACATGTGGCTGTGTGCGACCACGGCCCCGGGATCGCCGGGGAGGACCTTCCGTTCGTGTTCGACCGGTTCTATCGAGCGCCGTCGGCGCGCGCGAAGCCGGGATCGGGACTCGGCCTGGCGATCGTCCGCCACGTCGCCGAGACCCATGGCGGCGTCGTGGCGGCCGAAGACGCTCCGGACGGAGGTGCGCGTCTCGTAATGCAGTTGCCGTCCAGCGAGGCGGATGGGGACGGTCGACCGCCGGGCGCACCTTCGCGCGGCAAGCTGCTCGAGTGCGGTGGGGACTGAGTCCGGGCGCCCCGCATGACAAGCCGCCTGCGGCGCGGCCCTCACCCGGGGGTGGTGTTGCCAACGCGTCGCCACTCGCAGCTGCCAACCGTCGGCGCTCGGCAGTGCGCTTGGGAGCTTCCTCTCCGAAGAGTGGCCGCGCCTCTCTGTTCTGGTGGGCGCCGGAAACTCAACGACGACGAAAGAAGTGCGCCCAGGGAGACTCGAACTCCCACGGACCATACGGTCCACAAGGCCCTCAACCTTGCGCGTCTACCAATTCCGCCACAGGCGCGTGACTGCGGCGAGTATAGGCGTGCCGGGCGGGCGCGCATACCCCGCCGCGCACAGGAGGCGGGTGGCTTCCTGCAGGGCGCTTGATGTCGTCCGACCGGGGTAATACCTTTACGAACACATGTTCGGAAACCGGCTCCCAGGAGGCTCGCCCGCGTGGACCTGAACCTGACCAAGCGGCAGCAGGAGATCTTCGAGTTCATCAAGACCTACTCGGGCAAGCACGGCTACCCGCCGACGGTGCGCGACATCGGCAAGGCGATCGGCCTCACGTCGTCGTCGACCGTTCACACGCACCTCGCGAACCTCGAGAAGATCGGCCTCGTCCGCCGCGATCCGTCCAAGCCGCGGGCCCTCGAGCTGCTCGTGGATCAGGCGAAGAAGGCGGTCGGGCCGAGCGGCCTGCCCGTCGTCGGCCGAGTGGCCGCGGGCTCGCCGGTGCTCGCGGAGGAGAACATCGAGGAGTACATCGAGGTCCCCGAGCTCGCGGGTGGCGACGCCGGCGAGTACGTGCTGCGCGTGGCGGGCGACTCGATGCGCGACGCCGGCATCCTCGACGGCGACCACGTCGTGGTCCGCAAGCAGGACACGGCGCGCAACGGCGAGATCGTCGTGGCGCTGGTGGGGGAGGAGGCGACGGTCAAGCGGTACTTCAAGGAGTCCGACCACATCCGCCTCCAGCCGGAGAACGACGCGCACGAGCCGATCCGCACCCGCGACGCACAGGTGCTCGGCCGGGTCGTCGGCGTCTGCAGAAGGGTCGCATGACGACGCTCACGAAGAACACCTTTCAGAGCTTCACGCTCCCGCTGGTGGACCATTCGCCCCGGGGGAATGAGGGAAACCGCACTTCGGACGGCGGCAGGGCGACGCTCGGGCACAGGCTCGAGCTGACCTGGGAGGCCCTGCGCGCCGCCGGAGTCGCGGCGTGCCCGCTCTGCGGCTCACGCATGGAGCGTCGCGCGGCGCACGCCCGCTGCGGCTGCTGCGGCACGCGGCTGAGCTGACGGCCGCCCGGCCCGCGGTGGGGATCACCGCCGTGAGTGGAGGGCCGTCCATGCCATAGGGTGGAAAATCCTCCAGTGAGGGGCGCACCGCCGGCCCCCGGCCCGCTAGGGCGCGCGGGCTTAGGTCAGCCAGTCGGCGGCCGCAGCTCGATCCACAGCGCCCGCGCGCTCGCGAGCAGGCGCCCATGCGCGTCGTGGAGCGCCGCGCCGGCCTCGCGCTTGCGCCCGTCGCGCCCGATCTCCCACGACGTGATCACGTGCTCCTCGCCCGCGCGCACCGGCGCGCGCAGCTCGGCCGTGAGCCGGGCGAGCACGATCGGCAGGACCGTCCCGTCGGGCCCGGGCGTGTTCATCCCCGGCGCCGACGTCGGGCAGTCGAGCGCGGCCCAGACGATCTCGGGCGGAACGGTGCCGTCCGGACCCGCGAGCCCGTCGAACGGGACCCACGGCGCGGCGAACACTCCGTCGAGCGGCCCCGCGTAGATCTGCAGCCCGTCGCTCGGACCGCGCCGCGGCCCGCACACGAAGCAGGTGGGGAAGGGGTGCCAGTCGCTCAGGAAGAACGACCCCTCGCTCGCGGCCCGCGCCCGCTCGACAGGCACGAGCTCGGGCGGCTCGCCCGCCGGATTCGGGCCGGCGGGCTCGGCCTCGGCCACCAGCGTCTCGCCGTGGAGCATCCGCGCCCCCTGCCCGCCGGCGACGACCGCGAGCTCGACGCCCAGTGGCGGCGGGCTGCGCAGCGAGACGGACGCCGGCCCGTCGATCTCGCGCGCGAGCAGCCCGCACGTGTAGCCGCCGTTGCCGGAATCCGGCGGGCCGCAGAAGTGCGGATCGATCACGGCGGTCGCTGCCACGGGTGGAAGATAAGGGGTGGACCGGCCCCTCGCGCGCGCCTAACCTTCAAGCGCCGGCCAGGCAGCCGCGGGCGGCGGAGAGAAAACCGCCGTTCGAGGAAAGTCCGGACACCGCAGGGCGGGGTGGTCGCGCGAGCGACCCGGGGAAACCCGCGGGAAAGTGCCACAGAAAGCAAACCGCCTAAGCGACGAGCCCGCAGCTGAGGCTCGCCGCCGGCAAGGGTGAAAGGGTGCGGTAAGAGCGCACCGGCGGCGCGGTGACGCGCCGCGCACGGCAAACCCCACCCGGTGCAAGGCCAAGCAGGGGCGTTGACGCTGCCCGCCGAGTCCCAGGTAGGCCGCAGGGCCGCGAGGCCCGCCCGGCGCGAGCCGGGCAGATGGATGGCTGCCCACGACGAAATCCGGCTTACCGGCCGGCTACGGGAGGGCCCCGCGCGAGCGGGGCCCTTCTATATCGCGCGCGCAGCCGACGTCACCCGCAACCTCGCGCGCGCAGCCGATATCACCCGCAACCGCCGCACGGCCCGCCGGCGCGCAGTGCCTCGCGCGCGGACGCGCGCGCGGGAAGAAGCAGCCCGGCCCATCGCCGATCGGCATTTGGCGGATTCCGAAGGTCCGGGAAGTGGCGAATCCGCCCCGACCACCGCTAACATCACTCGACCGAAAGGCCGAGCCGCCGCGGCCCAGACCCCTCTTGAATATGCACAGATTGCAGCCACCTGGGGCCGCGGGCCTCTACGACCCAGCTTTCGAGCACGACGCGTGCGGCATCGGCGCCGTCGCCGACCTCACGAACCGGCGCACGCACGACACGGTGGCCAAGGCGCTGTGGGTCCTCGACCACCTGGAGCACCGCGGCGCGAGCGGGGCCGAGGTCGACACCGGCGACGGCGCGGGAATCCTGCTCCAGACGCCCCACAACTTCCTGCGCGGCGCGGCGTCGTTCGAGCTGCCGCCGCAGGGCCGCTACGCCGTCGGCGTGATCTTCCTCCCGCGCGACGACGCCGCTCGCCGCCGCGAGGTCGAGTCGATCGTGGAGGACGCGATCGAGGAGGGCGGCCAGCGCGTCCTAGGCTGGCGCGACGTGCCCGTCGACGGCAGCGTCCCCGGCGCCAGCGCCGCCGCGGTCGAGCCCACGATCAAGCACGTCTTCGTGGAATCCACGCTCGGCGACCAGCACTCGGAGATCGCCTTCGAGCGCCGCCTCTACGTGATCCGCCGCGTGATCGAGTCGCGCGCGGGCAACGACGTCGCGATCCCCAGCTTCTCGAGCCGCACGCTCGTCTACAAGGGCATGCTCACGAGCCCGCAGCTCCCGGCCTACTACCCGGACCTGCGCGACGAGAGCATGGAGACCGCGCTCGCGCTCGTGCACTCGCGCTTCAGCACGAACACCATCCCGAGCTGGAAGCTCGCCCACCCGTACCGGCTGCTCTGCCACAACGGCGAGATCAACACGGTCAGGGGCAACATCAACTGGATGCGCGCCCGGGAGTCGCAGCTCCTGAGCGAGGCGTTCGGCGACGACCTGGCCAAGCTGCTCCCGGTCGTCAACGAGCGCGACAGCGACTCGGCGATCTTCGACAGCGTGCTCGAGATCCTGCTGCTCGGCGGGCGCTCGCTCGCGCACGCGCTGATGATGATGGTGCCGGAGGCGTGGGAGAACCACACGGAGATGCCGCCCGAGGTGCGCGACTTCTACGCGTACCACTCCTGCCTCATGGAGCCGTGGGACGGCCCCGCCGGCATCGCCTCGACCGACGGCCACGTGATCGGCGCGACGCTCGACCGCAACGGCCTGCGCCCGGGCCGCTGGCAGGTCACGAGCGACGACTTCGTGGTGCTCGCCTCGGAGACCGGCGTGCTCGAGGCCGAGCCGGAGACGATCCTGCGCAAGGGCCGACTGCGCCCCGGCAAGCTCTTCTTCGTCGACGTCGAGCGCGGCCGCGTGATCGAGGACGCCGAGCTGAAGCACGAGATCGCGACCCGCAGGCCGTACGGCGACTGGTACCGCGACTGCACGGTCCACCTCGACGACCTCCCGGCCGTGGCGCCGCGCGAGCTGCCGGCCGACCCGGTCCGCACCCGCCAGCTCATGTTCGGCTACACGCAGGAGGACGTGCGGATCACGCTCGCGCGCATGGGCGGGGCCAGCGCCGAGGAGCCGATCGGCTCGATGGGCAACGACTTCGCGCTCGCCGTCCTGTCCGACAAGGCCCCGCCGCTCTACTCGTACTTCAAGCAGCTCTTCGCCCAGGTCACCAACCCGGCGATCGACCCGATCCGCGAGCGCGTGGTCATGAGCCTCGAGACCGCGGTCGGCCCCCAGTCGAACCTCTTCACCGAGACGCCCGAGCACGCGCACCAGCTCGTGATCGGCCAGCCGATCCTCTCGAACGGCGAGCTCGAGAAGCTGCGCCAGGTCGACCACGACGTGTTCGCGGCGCACACGCTCGACGCCACCTGGCCCGCCGCGGAGGGCCCGGAGGGCATGGCGCGCGCGATGGAGCGGCTCTGCGCCGAGGCGTCCGAGCGGCTCGCGGCCGGCGACAACATCCTGATCCTCTCCGATCGCGCCGCCGGCCAGGAGCGCGTGCCGATCCCGGCCCTGCTCGCGGTCGCCGGCGTGCACCACCACCTCGTCCGCGAGGGCACGCGCCTCCAGACCGGCCTCGTGGTCGAGTCGGGCGAGCCGCGCGAGGTCCACCACATCTGCTGCCTGCTCGGGTTCGGCGCCTCCGCCATCAACCCGTACCTGGCCTTCGAGACGCTCCACGAGATGTTCGACGACGGCCTGCTGCCGAAGGTCGAGAGCGCCGCCGGCGCCGAGGCCCACTTCGTCAAGGCGATGGGCAAGGCGATCCTCAAGACGATCTCGAAGATGGGCATCTCGACCGTGCGCAGCTACGCGGGCGCGCAGATCTTCGAGGCCGTCGGGCTCGAGCGCGACCTGATCGACCGCTACTTCACCGGCACCACCTCGCGGATCGGCGGGGTTGGCATCCACGTGCTCGCGCGCGAGGCGATGGAGCGCCACCGCCGCGCCTACCCGCGCTCCGGCCACCGCCTGCCCGTCGGCGGCGTGCACATGTGGCGCCGCGACGGCGAGTTCCACCAGTGGAACCCGGACACGGTCGCGAAGATCCAGCACGCGGTCCGCCACGGCGGCCACGACTCGTACGCCGAGTTCACGCGGATGATCAACGAGGAGTCCAAGCGGCGGGCCACGCTGCGCGGGCTGCTCGACATCGCCGACCCGGGTCAGCCGATCGACGTCGAGGAGGTCGAGCCGGCCAAGGAGATCGTCAAGCGCTTCGCCACCGGCGCGATGTCGCTCGGATCCCTCTCGCGCGAGGCGCACGAGACGCTCGCGATCGCGATGAACCGCCTCGGCGGCAAGTCGAACACGGGCGAGGGCGGGGAGGATCCGGTCCGCTACACGCCGGACGAGAACGGCGACTCGCGCCGCTCGGCGATCAAGCAGGTCGCCTCCGGCCGCTTCGGCGTGACGGTGCACTACCTCGTCAACGCGGACGAGCTCCAGATCAAGATCGCCCAGGGCGCGAAGCCCGGCGAGGGCGGCCAGCTGCCGGGGCACAAGGTCGACGAGTACATCGCGTTCATCCGGCACTCCACGCCGGGCGTGGGCCTGATCTCGCCGCCGCCGCACCACGACATCTACTCGATCGAGGACCTCAAGCAGCTCATCTTCGACCTGCGCTGCGCGAACCCGCAGGCGCGCATCTCCGTCAAGCTCGTCTCCGAGGTCGGCGTGGGCACCGTCGCGGCGGGCGTGGCGAAGGCGAACTCCGACCACGTGGTGATCGCGGGCCACGACGGCGGCACCGGCGCCTCGCCGGTCTCGTCGATCCAGTCGGCCGGCGTGCCGTGGGAGATCGGCCTGGCCGAGACCCAGCAGACGCTCGTGATGAACAAGCTCCGCGACCGGATCGTGGTGCAGACCGACGGCCAGATGAAGACCGGCCGCGACGTGGTGATCGGCGCGCTGCTCGGCGCCGAGGAGTTCGGCTTCTCCACCGCGCCTCTGATCACCATGGGCTGCATCTACATGCGCGCGTGCCATCTGAACACGTGCCCGGTCGGGATCGCGACGCAGGACCCGGAGCTGCGCAGCCGCTTCAAGGGCCAGCCCGAGCACGTCGTGAACTTCTTCTTCTTCGTGGCCGAGGAGGTGCGCCAGTACATGGCGCAGCTCGGCATCCGCCGGTTCGAGGACCTGGTCGGCCGCACCGATCTGCTCGAGCCGGACGCCGCGATCGACCACTGGAAGGCGCGTGGGGTGGACCTCTCGGGGCTGCTCGCGCCGCCGGACGCGCCGGACGACGTGCCGCGGCGCCGCGTGCGCCCGCAGGACCCGGTGCTCGACGACCACCTCGACCACCAGCTCATCGAGCAGGCGCAGCCCGCGCTCGAGCGCGGCGAGCGGGTGAGCATCTCCGTGCAGGCGGAGAACAAGCACCGCTGCGTGGGCGGCCTGATCTCGGGCGAGATCGCGCGGCGCTACGGCGCCGAGGGTCTGCCCGAGGGCACGGTCGACGTGCGGCTCGAGGGCAGCGGCGGGCAGAGCTTCGGCGGCTGGCTCGCGCCGGGCGTGACGCTCACCCTCACCGGCGACGCCAACGACTACACCGGCAAGGGCCTCTCCGGCGGCGTGCTCGCCGTGCGCCCGCCCGAGGGCGTGCGGTTCACGCCCGAGGAGAACGTCGTCATCGGCAACACCGTCCTCTACGGCGCCACCGGCGGCCGCGCGTTCTTCCGCGGCCTGGCCGGCGAGCGCTTCTGCGTGCGCAACTCGGGCGCCCACGCGGTGGTGGAGGGCGTGGGCGACCACGGCTGCGAGTACATGACCGGCGGCCGCGCCGTGATCCTCGGCCCCACGGGCCGCAACTTCGCGGCGGGGATGAGCGGCGGCATCGCGTACGTGCTCGACCCGGAGGCCGAGTTCGCGGCCCGCTGCAACACCGAGATGGTCGAGCTCGAGCACCCGGACGCCGACGACCTCGCCGAGGTGCGCGCGCTGGTCGAGGAGCACCACGAGCGGACCGGATCGACAGTGGCGGAGCGGGTCCTGGCGAGCTGGGACGCGCTGACCTCGGCCTGGGTGAAGGTGATGCCGATGGACTACAAGCGAGTGCTGCGCGAGCGCGAGGAGCGCCAGCGCGTGGAGGCCGGCGAGCCCCACGTGGTGGCCGAGCACGGCGACGGCGACGGGGCCGGCCCCGTGCGGGTGGGCCAGGGCGCCCCCTACACCGTGGCCGACGGCGACCAGGAGGCGAGCGAGACCGGCGAGGCTGGGCAGACCGAGGACGCGGCCTCCGCGGCGCAGCGCGCCGAGCGCGAGGCGGCCGCCGCCGGCAACGGCGAGGCCGCGCAGGACCAGGCCGCCGCGGGCGCCGAGGAGGAGGTCCTCCCGTTCAATGGGTGAGCTGGGCGGCTTCCTGAAGCTCCACCGCGTCGAGCCGCGCAAGCGGCCCAAGCCGGAGCGGATCGAGGACTTCAAGGAGTACGTGGTGCTGCTCCCGCAGGCCGAGCTGCGCGAGCAGGGAGCGCGCTGCATGGACTGCGGCATCCCGTTCTGCCACTCCGGCTGCCCGCTCGGCAACCTGATCCCGGACTGGAACGACCTCGTCTATCGCGACCGCTGGCGCGAGGCGATCGACGCGCTCCACGCCACCAACAACTTCCCGGAGTTCACCGGCCGGATCTGCCCCGCCCCGTGCGAGGCCGCCTGCGTGCTCGACATCAACGACGACGCGGTCACGATCAAGCAGATCGAGCAGTCGATCGCCGACCGGGCGTTCGAGGAGGGTTGGATCGTCCCCGAGCAGCCGCCGCTGCGCACCGGCCGCACCGTCGCGGTCGTCGGCTCGGGCCCGGCCGGCATGGCCGCGGCCGCCCAGCTCAACAAGGCCGGGCACTCGGTCACGCTGTTCGAGCGCAACGACCGCATCGGCGGGCTGCTGCGCTACGGGGTGCCGGACTTCAAGCTCGAGAAGCACTACGTGCAGCGCCGCGCTGACCTGATGGAGGCCGAGGGCGTGGAGATCCGCACGGGCGTGAACGTGGGCGTCGACGTCACCGGCGACGCGCTGCGCGAGCAGTTCGACGCCGTCGTGCTCTCGATCGGCTCGACCGTTCCTCGCGACCTGCCGGTCCCCGGCCGCGAGCTCGACGGGGTGCACTTCGCGATGGAGTACCTCGAGCAGCGCAACCGCTTCGTGGCGGGCGACGACCCGGCGGCCAGGCCGATCAGCGCCGCCGGCAAGCACGTCGTGATCATCGGCGGCGGCGACACGGGCGCCGACTGCCTCGGCAACTCGCACCGCGAGAAGCCGGCCAGCGTCACGCAGTTCGAGCTGCTGCCGGAGCCGCCGCCCGAGCGCCCGGATGACCGCACGCCGTGGCCCCAGTGGCCGCTGATCCTGCGCACCTCCGGCGCGCACGAGGAGGGCGGCGAGCGCCGCTACAGCGTGATGACCACGCACCTCACCGGCGCGGACGGGCGAGTGACGCACCTGCACGGGCACGAGGTCGGCCCGCCGCCGAGCTTCGACAAGGTCGAGGGCACGGAGTTCACTATCCAGGCGGAGCTCGTCCTGCTGGCGATGGGCTTCCTGCACCCGCAGCACGAGGGCCTGGTCGAGCAGCTCGGCGTGGAGCTCGACGGACGCGGCAACGTCGCCGACGACGACTTCGCCACCTCCGTGCCGGGCGTGTTCGCCTGCGGCGACGCGCGGCGCGGCCAGTCGCTGGTCGTGTGGGCGATCTCCGAGGGCCGCCAGGCCGCGCGCTCGGCCGACCGCTACCTCAGCGGGCTCGGCGCCACGCCGGGCGAGCCCGAGCTGGCCGGCGCGGGCGCCTGACCGAGCCCGGCGTCAACCCGGTCGCGCGGTCCGGCTTCGGCGCGAACGCCGGCGCCTACGACCGCGCCCGTCCGGGCTGGCCGCGTGCGGCCGTGCTCGCGGCGTTCGAGCACTTCGAGGTGGAGCCGCGCGGCGCGCGCGTGGTGGACCTCGCGGCCGGGACCGGGCGCCTCACCCGCGAGCTGCTCGCCGCGGGCGCGTCCGTGACCGCCGTCGAGCCCGTCGACGCCATGCGCGCTCACATAACGGCAACGGCGGCAATTGGGGGGACGGCCGAGGCGATCCCGCTGGCCGACTCCTCCCTGGATGCCGTCTTCGTCGCCGAGGCGTTCCACTGGTTCGACGCGGCCGCCGCGCTGCCCGAGATCGCGCGCGTGCTGCGCCCGCGCGGCGGCCTGGCGATCATGTGGAACGTCGGTCTGCCGCAGGACGAGGAGCAGCCGTGGCGGGCCGAGGTGGTGGAGGCGGTCAGGCACGTCTACTTCCACCCGCAGGGCCGGCGGGTGCCGGCGGCCTCGGGCAACGACCCCGCGGACCAGGTCGAGTGGCGGACCGGCCCCGGCTGGGAGCACTTCGAGCCGCTGGAGGACCGTTCCTTCGAGCACGTGCAGCGGATGACCCGCGACGACTACCTCGCGTTCGTCAACTCCTGGTCGTTCGTGGGCGTGATGGAGGACGAGCCGCGCACCGAGCTGCTGGCGCAGGTGGGCGCCATCCTCGACCGCCACGACGTAGCGCAGTTCGACCAGAAGTGGCGAACGGACCTCCACCTGACCCGCAGCCGCTGACGGTTGTGCAGTTGACCCCCCTATAGGGGGTGAAAGCGCACAGTCGTTGCCGAGGCGGCCGAGCCCGCGGGCCTAAAGCCGCGCCAGCACCTCCGCCGCCGCCCGCTCGCCCGAGCGCACGGCGCCGTCCATGTAGCCCGCCCACAGCGTGGCGGTCTCGGTGCCCGCCCAGTGGATGCGCCCCACCGGCGTCCTGATGGCCGGCCCGAAGTCGAGCAGCGTGCCGGGCGTCAGGTTGCCCGCGTAGCAGCCGCCTGACCAGGTCTCCTCCTGCCAGGCCATCTCGACGTAGCCGCGCGGGCTCAGCGCCGCGTCGCCGAAGTAGGTCGCGAAGTTGCGCAGCACCGCGTCGCGGCGCTCGCCGGCCGACTTCTGCCCCCAGATCCGCGACTCGCGCGCCTCGATGAACCCGAGCATCACGCCGGGCGACCCGCTCGCCGGCGTGTTGTCGAAGGTGATCTTGACCGGGCTGGCGTCGCTCACGACCTGGCCGGTCAGGCCGCCGTCGCGCCAGAACGGGCGGTCGTAGACGGCCTCGCACTTGACGACCGAGCCCATCGGCCAGTTCTGCGTGAGCCGGTCGCGGCCGGGCGGCAGGGCCGGGGCGAACTCGATCCGCTGGCAGAGCGTGGGCGGGATCGCGACGATCACATGCTTGGCGCTCACGATCGCGCGATCGGACTCGACCGTCACGCTCGCGCCGCCCTGCTTGATCCGCCGCACCGGCGAGCCGAGCACCACCCGCTTCGAGCCGAGCTTCTTCGCGAGCCGCAGCGCCACCCGCTGCGAGCCGCCCACGAAGCGGCTCTCCTGGGCGCCGCCGGCGGTGTTGAGCAGCCGGTTGAAGTCGCCGGGCGTCGACTCGTTGCCGGCGGCCGCCGTGTAGAACAGCAGCCAGAGCAGCGAGATGTCGCCCGGCTCGGCGGCGAAGACCGCCTCCACGCCCACGTCCAGCAGGAAGCGGCCGCCCGCGGACACGGTGTTCCCCTGGGCGAAGGTCTCCACCGTCTGCGAGTCCCACTCGCGGGCGCGGCCCGCCTCCCACGGCTTGTCGCGCGGCACCTGCGCGGACATGTCGTTGATCGCCTGGATGAACGCCGCCGCCTGCGGCGCGCCCTCCGGGTCCGGCGGCACGGCGCCGAGCGGCCCGCTCGAGCTGAAGCGCTGGAGCGACCCGTTGCGGTAGTAGAGGTTGTCGCCGTCGTTGTAGGTCTTGTACGTGGGGACGCCCATCTCCTGGCCGAGCGCGAGGATCCGGTCCTGGGTCGGGCCGACCCACTGGCCGCCGATCTCGATCACCTCGCTGCCGGGGATCGGCGCGTTCAGGGTCCGCCCGCCGACGCGCGTGCGCGCCTCGAGGACGATCACCGAGCGCCCGGCGCGCGCGACGTCGCGCGCGGCCGCGAGGCCGGCGAACCCGGCGCCGACCACGACCACGTCGGCGCGCCGCCGTCGCGGAGCCTTGCTCGCGGCGGGGGTGAGGAGCTCGCGCCGAGACGAGGCCCTAGGGGCCAAGCTCGACCACCTGCTGCCAGGTCCCGCGGTCGAAGAACGGGATGTCGTCGAAGCTGGCGGCGCCCTGGGCGCTCGGGCTGTACATCAGCCGCTTGTCGCGCCACTTGGCCGGGTCGGTCGAGCCGAACTTCGCCGACAGCGCGCCGAACGCCAGCTTCGCCGCCTGGCGCCAGCCCTTCTCGCCGATCGTGCGCAGCGCGTAGACCTGCACGTTCGAGAGCTCCATCCGGTGGGAGCTGCCGGGGCTCGTCTCGAGCAGGCGCAGGTCCGGGCTGTCGTAGAGCTTGCCGAACGCGATCTTGAGCGACGCGTCCGCGAACGCGCGCCACGCCGCGACCCCCGGGTCGACGGTCCCGTTCGCGTCGGTCTGGTGGTAGGAGCCGTTCCAGCGCTTGATCGTGTCGAGCACCGTCTTCGCGTCGCCCGTGGCGCGCCTGAGCGCCTTGCGGAGCGGGCCCGCGGCGACCATGCGCTGCTGCGCGTGCGTGCCGGTGATCCGGTCCACGCTGCGCAGGTTCTCGTAGCCGCCGCCCTTGGCGTACGCGCTGGCCACCGCCTTCGAGAGGAGCCGGCTGCGGTGGTAGGGGCCGAGCAGCCGCTCGCGCGCGGGGATGTCGCCCTGCGTCCAGCCGGCCGACGGCACGTTGTTCCAGTTCACGAGCCAGCCCTGCTTCGGGTTGATCGCGTGCGGCCGCTGCTCCGGGGTCAGGACGCCGCGCCACTCGGCCTCGCCGGTGCCGGGGAACGGCAGCCGCTCGTCGTAGCCGCGCGGCTTGATCGGCAGCAGCCCCGGGTGCCAGTAGCCGATGTTGCCCTTCTCGTCGGCGGCCATCAGGTTCTCGTTCCAGGTGACCTTCGCCATCGCCTTGTCGACCTCGAAGACGTCCTTCGACTGGCTGACGCCGATCAGGCCGCTGAGGGTGTCGAACTCGCGCATCCAGATCGCGTACCGGCGCGAGAACGCGACGCCGTCGGCGCGGCCCTGGACCGGGCCGTGCACGGTGCGGCAGAGCCGGCGCGTCTCGGAGCCCGACTCCGGCACGAACGGCTCGAGGTCCAGCAGGCTGGTCGCGTCCGAGGGCGGGGTGCGGTAGTTGAACACCTCGTCGCGGCACTCCATCTGCCGCTCCTGCCCGTTGTACGTGTACTTCTCGGGCCCGGTCAGCTTCTCCACGAACACGTCGTCCTCGTCGGTCAGCCCGCTCGTGAAGCCCCAGGCGACGTGGCCGTTGTGGCCAATGCCGACCACCGGCACGCCCGGCGCGGTCACCCCGCGCACGTCGTAGCCCGGGCGGTGCACCTCGAACTCCACGAACAGCTCGGGGATCTGGAAGCCGAGCTGCGGCCCGTTGAACAGGGTCGCCCCGCCGCCCTTGTTGCGGACCGCCCACATGTTCGAGCCCTGCATGCCGAGCTGGCCGAGCATCGGCAGCGCCCCCAGCTCGCGCGCGGAGCTGGTCGTGCCGCCCACGTCCTCCTCCTTCGGCAGCGGCACGTTCTTGAGGAACTTCTGGGAGCGCCGGAAGCCCTCGGCCTCCTGCTTGGCCGTGCGCCCGGGCTGCGCGGGGAACGAGCCCTCGGAGGCGGGCACGGTCGAGACCTGGCCCTTCGTGCGGATCGGCAGGACCGCGTCGAAGAGCTTGGGGCCGAAGACGTTGAGCGCCTTCCAGTTGGCGATCTCCTCGCCGTCGTCGCTCGGGACCGTGCGGGCGAGGTACACGCTGATCGCCGCCGAGTCGCGCACCGTCCAGTCCGCCGGCGGGGCGGCGTTGACGAGGCCGAACTCGGCCGGCAGCTTGTTCGGGTCGCTGCGCGTCTGCTGGATCCAGGCGTTCACGCCGGCGGCGTAGCTGCGGTAGCGCGCCTCCTCCTCGTCGGGGAGGTTCGCGACCTGCTGGTCGAGCTCGGGCCCGGTGTAGAAGTCGCGCCGGACCGTGATGTCGTCCTCGAGATAGCCGTGCCCGACGATCTCGGCGAGCCGGCCCTGCGTCGCGCGGCGGAACAGCTCCATCTGGAAGAGGCGGTCCTGCGCGACGGCGTAGCCCACCCCGAACCAGACGTCGTCGTCGTTCTGACCGCGGATCGTGGGGACGCCGAAGTCGTCGCGCTCGACGACCACGTTCTGGCGCGGCATCTCGGTCGAGCGCGCCGGGTTGTCGAAGGTGTGGGACTTGAAGCCGAAGGCCAGGAAGCGCTCGAGCTGGTCGGTGAGGTGGGGCGAGCCCTCGCCGTTGGGGAGGCCCTGGAAGGTGACGTGGCCGCTCTGGCCGGGCGGCAGGATGTCGCCGGCGCGGATCACCCTCGCAGCCGCGCTCGCCGGCAGCGCGAGCGCCACCGCCGCCAGCGCCGTACCCAGGTACCTGCCCCTCACGCGGCGATGGTACCGCCGACCCGGCCGGTCAAGCGCCATCATCCGCGTGTGGAGCGGACCTTCGACCGGCACGTGACCAGCGTGGGGGTGGAGCGCGCGGGCGCGGACGCGCGCGACGAGGTCGCCGTCGAGGAGCCGCTGGAGATCCGGGTCGACGGCGAGCCGGTGGCGGTCACGATGCGCACGCCGGGCGAGGACGAGGCGCTCGCGGCGGGCTTCCTCGCCGGCGAGGGACTGATCGGCGGGCCGCAGGACGTGCTCGCGGCCGGGCCCCCGGAGGACCTCGCGGCCAACGTGGTGGAGGTGCGCACGCGCGCCGGCCTGCGCCGCGACCCGCGCGCCGAGCGCAGCTTCCACCTGACGTCCTCGTGCGGCGTCTGCGGGAAGGCCGCGCTCGAGAGCGTGCGGCTCGAGGCGCCGCCGCCGGGCCGGCCGACCCCCGTCGACCGCGGCCTCGTGAGGCGCGCGCCCGACGAGCTGCGCCGGCGGCAGTCCTCCTTCGAGCGCACCGGCGGCCTGCACGCCACCGCGCTCTTCGACGCCGGCGGCGAGCTGCTCGCGATCCACGAGGACGTGGGCCGCCACAACGCGATGGACAAGGCGATCGGCGAGCTGCTGCTCGCCGGGCGCCACCCGCTCCCGGGCGTGCTGGCCTGCGTGAGCGGGCGCTCCTCCTTCGAGCTGGTCCAGAAGGCCGCGCTGGCCGGCCTGGCCGGGATCGTGGCGGTGGGCGCGCCGTCGAGCCTCGCGGTCGCCCTCGCGCGCGAGCGCGAGATGCTCCTGTGCGGCTTCGCGCGCGGCGGCTCGTTCAACGTCTACTCCGGGGGCGCCCGACTCGCCTGACGCGGCGTATGCTGACCGCATGAGCGAGGAGGTCCTCGAAAACAGGATCGAAGACCTCCTCCGGCGAGCGGAGGAGAGCGGATCGCTGGAGTTCTCGGAGGTGGCCGCCGCCGTCGAGGGGCTCGAGATCGACGGCGATCGCATCGAGGCGCTCTACCGCGAGGCCGAGCGACGCGGGATCGACCTGATCGACACCGGTGACCGCGCCGAGAGCAGCGCGCCGCGCTTCACCCACGACGCGGTGGCCGAGGCCACCAGCGACTCGCTCCAGATCTTCCTGCGCGACATCGCGCAGCGGCCGCTGCTGACCGCCAAGGAGGAGATCGAGCTGGCCAAGCGCATCGAGCGCGGCGACCAGGCCGCCAAGGACCGCATGATCGAGGCCAACCTGCGCCTCGTCGTCGCGAACGCCAAGCGCTACCGCGGCCTCGGGCTGCCGTTCCTGGACCTGATCCAGGAGGGCATCCTCGGCCTGATCAGGGCGGTCGAGAAGTTCGACCACCGGCGCGGCTTCAAGTTCTCCACCTACGCGACCTGGTGGATCCGCCAGGCGATGCAGCGCGGGGTGCAGCACCAGTCGCGCACGATCAGGATCCCGGCGCACATCGGCCAGGAGCTGACCAAGCTGCGCTCGGCGGAGCGCAAGCTCACCGCGTCGCTCGGCCGCGACCCGACCAACGAGGAGCTGGCCGAGGCGCTCGGCACCGACGCCGCGCGCGTCGAGGAGCTGCGCTCGGCCGAGCGAGTGCCCGTGAGCCTCGAGACCCCGGTCGGCGGCGACGGCGAGGCGGAGCTCGGCTCGCTGCTGCCCTCCGACGCGCCGAGCCCGCTCGAGGAGGTCGCCGTCGAGCTCGAGGAGCGCTCGATCCGGCGCGCGCTCGAGCGGCTCGACGACACGGCTCGCCGGGTGATCGAGATGCGCTTCGGCCTCGGGGGCCGCGAGCCGATGACCCTGCGCGAGGTCGCGAAGCGGATGGACCTCTCGCCGGAGGGGGTCCGCAAGCTCGAGCGGCGCGCGCTGCGCAAGCTGGCCGAGGAGCGCGAGCTCCAGGCGCTCGCGGTCTAGGCGCGCCGCCGCGCTCGCCGGGCCGCCCACGCCCAGGCGCGCCGCCGCGCCCGCTTCGGAACCCGTTCGGCCGGACGGGTTTACCCCGCTCGCCGTTGCGCAACAACAAGGGGGATGAGCGCTACCGCCGAGCGGACCGACGCCCACTGCCCCCACTGCCTGCTGCTGGTGGAGGCCGGCGCGCGCACGCCGTGGCCGCCCGAGCCGGTCCGCTGCCCGCACTGCCGGCTGCTGATCGGCGTGGGCCGTGCGCGCGAGGCGGGCGATGGCGCGCCCGGCGCCCGCGGCGCCGCCGCCGGGGTCTTCGCGCGCGAGGCCCAGCGTGGCCGCGACGGCGACGCGGGGGCCTCGCCCCACGACGTCGTCGAGGGAATCCGCACGGTGGCCGCCCAGCTCGGCTCCCCGCCGGAGCGGCTCCTGATGGTCGACTACCAGCAGCACGCGGCGGAGGACGAGAGCCTTCCGGACCTCACCGACGTGTTCGCCGCGTTCGGGAGCTGGAAGCGCGCCCGCCGCGAGGCAGCCGCCGACGGCGGCGAGGCCGCGGCCTGAGCGTTCGCACCCGAGAGCGGCCGCGCCGCGGCCGGACTCACCTCCGCCGCGCGTAATACGATCCCGCGTCCATGGCAGCCGCTGCCTTCGTCCTCGCCTTCCTCGCCATCGGCTCGGGAGTGCTCTTCATCGCCTTCTCGGGAGGCCCGAGCCAGGCCCGCGAGGCCTACCTCACCGGCGGTCGCCGGCTGTTCCGCTTCATCATCCCGGTGATCTACGTCGGGATCGGAATCGCGATCCCGGTGCTCGTGATCGCGGACCGCGACCAGGCCAAGGGCGGGGTCGGCGCGCTCAAGGACCAGCAGCCCTCCGCGGACGCGGAGGAGGGGCGCCAGCTCTTCCGCCAGACCTGCACGAGCTGCCACAGCCTGGCCGCGGCGAACGCCCGCGGCGTGACCGGGCCGAACCTCGACGAGATCGGCCAGGTGACCAAGGAGCGGATCGTCAAGGCGATCGAGATCGGCGGCACCGGCCAGGGCCGCATGCCGCCGCGGCTGCTCCAGGGCGAGGACGCCGAGAAGGTCGGCGCATACCTCGCCGAGGTCGCCGGCGCGAGCCCGTAGCGGGCGCATTTTCCGGCACTCGGGCGGCGTGAGCGGGCGTTTCCGCCGCCCGGTCCGATAGCATCCTGCCCCGTAAAGCCGAGGTCCCGCCGTCAGTGGCGGGGCGCGGGGGAACCAAGTTGGCCTGGACAGGCCAGGGGCGAATCGCCGCAGGAAGCGGCGTAGCGCAGCTCTTTCGGCGCGAGCCCGTCAGCTAACCCCGTAGGCGCGTGAAAGAGGGGTAGATGGCAGATCGAGGCACAGCCCGAGCTTGGCTGGACGAGGTGGAGGCGCCGGCGCGTCCCGAGCTGACCCTGGTGGTCACCAAGCACGACGACGCGCCCCCCGAGCGCGACCCCGCGACCGGTCGCCGCACGGTGGTCATCACCGGCCAGCGCCCCGCACCGCCGCGCCGGCGCCCGGACGCCGCCGCCCGCATCGGCCCGCGTCCGGACCGGATCGCCGGCTGGGCGTTCTTCCTGGGCCTCTTCCTGGTCGGCGTGGCCACCGCCACGGCCGACGCCGCTCCGCTCTAGCGAGCGGCATCGCACACTCGCCCGCGCCCCCTTTAGAGAGGGTTCACGGCGCACGCGTACACATCCGTGGGCGGGCGGCCGCGCGTATGAACCGCGATGGACGACCACACGTATACTTACTTACCGTAAGCGAGAGCAGAGGCTGACGTGGCGAAGAAGGCGAAGGAGAGCAGGTTCCAGCTACACGACGAGCTCACCGCCCCGGAGCGGAGCCTCCCCGTGCTGAAGGGCGCGCTCTCCACGGGCGGGCAGGTGTCGAACATGCTCGGCCTGCTGGCCGGCTCGCCGGCCGCGCTGCGCGCGTACGCCCGCTACCGCAGCGAGCTGCGCCAGGGCACCCTCCCGCTCAGGACCCAGCAGCGAGTGGCCCTCGCCGTCGCCGGCCACGAGGACAGCGAGTACGTGCTGACGATGCTCCAGCGCACCGCGCGCGACGCCGGGCTCGGGATGGACGAGATCGCCCGCGCGCGCCAGTTCGAGTCGGCGGACGAGCGCGAGGCGGCGCTGCTCGCCTTCGTCAGGGGCCTGCTCGAGACCCCCGAGGCGGTCCCGCTGCACCTCGTGGAGGAGGCGCGCGAGGCCGACTGGACCGACGAGCAGCTCCTGGAGGCCGCGGCGCACGTGTCGCTCGGCCTCTTCCACGCGCTGTTCACCCGCGCGGGGAACCTCCCGATCGACGGGTCCGCGGAGCTCGGCCGGGTCCTTCGTGCCGCGTAGCTAGCATGCGGGCCATGGCGGTCCGGGTAACGGTCGAGCGCCAGTCGTGCTGCGTCTACTACCACCGCGCCGTCGAGCTGATCGGCAAGCGCTGGACGGGCGCGATCGTCGCCGTGCTGCTCGACGGTCCGCTGCACTTCTCCGAGATCCGCCGCCTCGTGCCGGAGATCTCCGACCGGCTGCTCTCCGAGCGGCTCAAGGAGCTCGAGGCCGAGGGGCTGGTCGAGCGGCGCGTGATCGACGGCTCGCCGGTGCGGACCGAGTACTCGCTCACCCGCAAGGGCGAGGCGCTCGAGCCGGCCGTGCGGACCCTCCAGGCGTGGGCCGTCAACTACCTGCGCTAGACCGTTAGCCTGTCGGCTTCGCCGCCCCCGAAGCAAGCGAGGAGTCCGATGGCCGACAAGCCCACGACCGCCGACGACGTCAAGGCCCTCGTCGCCGACCAGAAGATCCGCTTCATCCGGCTCTGGTTCACGGACATCCTCGGCCAGCTCAAGAGCTTCTCGATCAACGCCGAGGAGCTCGACGACGCGTTCGAGGGCGGGATGGGCTTCGACGGCTCCTCCATCACCGGCTTCAACGCGATCGAGGAGTCCGACATGATCGCGATGCCGGACGCCTCCACGTTCGCGGTGCTGCCGTGGCGCAACAGCGGCGAGGCCGGCGTCGGGCGGATGTTCTGCGATGTCGTGACGCCGGACCGCCAGCCGTACGAGGGTGACCCGCGCCACGTGCTGCGCCGCGCGCTCGAGCGCGCCGAGGCAATGGGCTTCGACGCGTTCAACGTGGGCCCGGAGCTCGAGTTCTTCTACTTCCGCAACTCGAAGTACGACGGCAGCCAGCCGGAGGTGCTCGACGAGGGCGGCTACTTCGACCTCACCACGCTCGACGCGGGCTCGGACGTGCGCCGCGACACCGTGCTCGCGCTCGAGCAGCTCGGCATCCACGTGGAGTACACGCACCACGAGGTCGGGCCGTCGCAGCACGAGATCGACATGCGCTACGCGCCGGCGCTCAAGATGGCCGACGACTGCATGACGTACCGCATCACGGTCAAGGAGTACGCGATGAAGTACGGCTGGCACGCGACGTTCATGCCCAAGCCGCTCTTCGGCGAGAACGGCTCCGGCATGCACACGCACCAGTCGCTCTTCAAGGGGGGTGGCAACGCCTTCTACGACGGCGACGACCAGTACTACCTGTCGGCCACCGGCAAGGCGTTCATCGCGGGGCAGCTCCGCCACGCGCGCGAGATCTCCTCGATCTTCGCGCAGTGGGTGAACTCGTACAAGCGGCTCGTGCCCGGCTACGAGGCGCCGGTGTACGTGGCGTGGTCGCGGCGCAACCGCTCGGCGCTCGTGCGGGTGCCGCTCTACCACCCGGGCAAGGAGCAGGCCACGCGGATGGAGCTGCGCTGCCCGGACCCGGCGTGCAATCCGTACCTGACGTTCGCGGTGCTGCTCCAGGCCGGGCTCGAGGGGATCGAGAAGGGCTACGAGCTGCCCGAGCCGATGGAGCAGAACCTCTACCACCTCTCCGCGGACGACCGCAAGCGACGCGGGATCGAGCAGCTCCCGGAGACGCTGGGCGAGGCGATCGAGCTGACCGCCGAGTCCGAGCTCGTGCTGCGCACGCTCGGCGAGCACATGTTCACGCGCTACGTGGAGCTCAAGCGCAAGGAGTGGGACGACTACCGCGTGCAGGTGTCGGCCTGGGAGCTCGAGCGCTACCTGGCGGTGCTTTGAACGAGGGCGACGCCGCTCCGGACTTCGAGCTGCCGGACCAGGACGGGAGGCCCGTCCGCCTCTCGGAGCTGCGCGGGCGGACGGTCGTCGTCTACTTCTATCCCAAGGCCGACACCCCCGGCTGCACGACGCAGGCCTGCGCGATCCGCGACCGCCAGGCCGACTTCGACGACGCGGGCGCCGTCGTGCTCGGGATCTCGCCCGACCCGGTCCCGCGGCTGCGGAAGTTCGCGGACAAGTACGGCCTGCCGTTCACGCTGCTCTCCGACGAGGACCACTCGGTGGCGGAGGCGTACGGGGTGTGGGTGCACAAGCCGGCGCGCGGCTACATGAAGGCGCGAATGGGCATCGAGCGCTCGACGTTCGTGGTGGGGCCGGACGGCAGGCTCGAGCGCGTGCTGCGCAAGGTCAAGGCGCAGGGGCACGACGAGCTGGTGCTCGGCGCGCTGGCGTGAGGGTCCGCGCGGGGCTGCTGGCCGCGCTCGCCGCGCTGCTGGCGGCGGCACCCGCTCGCGCGCTGCCCGACTGCCCGAACCCGCCCGAGAAGCGCACGCTCCTGTCGGGCCAGGGCCAGCTCGAGTCGATCGTCGCCGACGCGCGCGGGCGGCTCTTCTACAGCGACATACAGAACGGCGGGCGGCTGTTCCGGCTCGACGCGCCCGGCACCGAGCCGAAGCAGCTCGTGCAGGGCGTCAACGGGACCGGCGGGCTCGCGTGGGGGACCGACGGCAACCTCGTGCTCGGCTTCAACGCCGGTACGCAGAACGCGGCCGTGGACGGCCAGGAGGGCGGCCTGCTGCGGGTGGATCCCGAGACCGGCGCGACGGCGGTGATCACCAGGGGCATGGGGCAGGCGAACGGCCTCGTGCGCGGGCCGGACGGCGCCATCTACGCGTCGAACGACTACGGCAACGGGATCGACCGCTACCTCGACGGCAGGCTCCAGGACGACTGGTCCAGGGTGCAGACCCCGAACGGGCTCGTGATCGACACGGCCGGCCGCCACCTCTACGCGGCCCAGACGTTCAAGCCGGCCTCGATCGCGCGGATCGACCTGGCCGACCCGTCGAAGGAGGAGCCGTACTTCGAGGCCGGGCCGCCAGACCTCCAGGCCGGCCCCGACGGGATGACGCGCGACGACCGCGACCGGCTGTTCGTGGCGCTCAACGCGGCCGGCGAGGTCTGGCGGATCGACACCGATCGCAGCGCCTGCCGCCTCGCGAGCGGGATCCTCAACGCGAGCGCCGTGAACTGGGGCGGTGGCGCGCCCGGCTTCCCCGCGCGGAACCTCTACGTGGTGGCCTTCAGCGGCGTGCTGATCGAGCTGGCCGGCGCCACCGACCGGCCCCCGGCGGCGGGCCCGCCGGCCGCAGGGCCGCTCAAGCTCGCGGTCGCGCCGAGGCGCGCGCGTGCCGGCGCCGCGACCGCCTGGACCCTCCGCGTGAGCGCCGGCGGGGCGCCGGTCGCCGGCGCGGCGGTGAGGCTCGGCGGGAGGCGGGCGACGACGGGTGGATCGGGCGAGGCGAGGATCACCGTCGCCTTCTCGCATCCGGGGCTCAGGAAGGCGACGGCGTCGCACCCCGGCCACGGGAGCGCGCGCAAGACGATCCGCGTCCTGCGCTAGGCGAGCAGCCGCTCGAGCTCGTCCGGCTCGGTCACGGGCCGCTGGCAGGCGAAGCTCTCGCACACGTACGCGGCCGCGCGGCCGTCGACCGGGGTGCGGCCGGCGAGCAGCGGCACGCCGTCGGGCTCGCCGCCGGCCAGCACCAGGTGGGGGCGGAAGCGCGAGCGCACCACGCGCTCGAGCGGCGCGGGATCGGGACCCACCAGCGCCACCTCGCGCACCGGGGCGAAGTGGAAGTCCAGCGCCTGGAGCAGGTGAGCGAACGCCTGCGGGTGCTGCGGGGCCACGTGGTGGAGCAGGCGGAAGACCGACACCGCGCGCTGCTCGTACTTGCGCTCGCCGGTCAGCGCGGCCAGCCGCAGCAGCCCGTAGGCGGCGCTCGAGTTGCCGGCCGGGATCGGGTTGTCCTCGAGGTCCTTGCGGCGGGTGAGCAGGCGCTCGTGGTCGTTCGAGGTCTCGAAGAAGCCGCCGTTCTCCTCGTCGGCGAAGCGCTCGATCATCGCGTCGGCGGTCTCGCGGGCGGCGCGGAACCAGCGCGGGTCGAACGTGGCCTCGTAGAGGGACAGCAGCGCCTCGAGCAGGTAGGCGTGGTCCTCGAGGTACGCGTTGAGCTTGGCCTGCCCGTCCTTGTAGGTGCGCAGCAGGCGGCCGGAGTCGTCGCGCAGCGAGTCGAGCACGAAGGCGGCGCAGGCGGAGGCGGCGTCGAGGTAGTCGGCGCGCTCGAGCACCGCTCCGGCGTCGGCCAGCGCCCCGATCATCAGCGCGTTCCAGGAGGTCAGGCGCTTGTCGTCGAGGCCCGGCCAGACCCGCTGCTTGCGCACGTCGTAGAGGCGCCGCTTGATCTCGGCGAGGCGCTCCGGCGGGTCGCTGCCGCGGGTGAGGATGTTCGCGCCCTCGAAGTTGCCCGGGTCGTCGGCGCCGAAGTAGTCGATCGCGGCGTCGGCGTCGTCGCCGAGCACGTCGCGCAGCTCGTCGAGCGTCCAGACGTAGAACTTCCCCTCCACGCCCTCGGAATCGGCGTCGAGGGCGGAGTAGAAGCCCCCCTCCGGCGCGCGCATCTCGCGCAGCACCCAGTCGAGGGTCTCGCACGCGACCTCGCGGAAGAGCTCCTCGCCGCCCACCTGCCAGCCGTGCAGGTACGCGCGCGCGAGCAGCGCGTTGTCGTAGAGCATCTTCTCGAAGTGCGGCACCAGCCAGCGCTCGTCCACCGAGTAGCGCGCGAAGCCGCCGCCGACCTGGTCGTACATCCCGCCGCTCGCCATCGCCCACAGCGTGTGGGTGGTCATCTCGCGCTCTCCGCGCCTGAGCAGGAACTCGATCGCGGAGGCGGGCGGGAACTTCGGCGCGCCGCCGAAGCCGCCGTGGTGGCGGTCGTAGGCGCCGCGCAGGACGGCGACCGCCTCGTCGAGCGCCCTCGGGTCCATCGGCTCCAGGCGCGGCCGCAGCGCGGCGCCGCCCGCCAGCCGCTGCGCGACGCGCGCGCCGCCCTCCCGGATCCGCTCGCGCTCGTTCGCCCAGCCGTTGGCCACGGCGGTCAGGACCCGGCGCCAGCTCGGCAGCCCGCGCCCGTCCTCGGGCGGGAAGTACGTGCCCGCGTAGAACGGGACCTGCTCGGGCGTGAGGAACACGTTGAGCGGCCAGCCGCCGTGGCCGTTCATCGCCACGCACGCCTCCATGTAGATCGCGTCGACGTCGGGGCGCTCCTCGCGGTCGAGCTTCACGCAGACGAAGTGCTCGTTCATCAGGGCGGCGGTCTCGGGATCCTCGAACGACTCGCGCTCCATCACGTGGCACCAGTGGCACGACGAGTAGCCGATCGACAGCAGGATCGGCATGTCCTCCGCGCGTGCGCGCGCGAGGGCCTCCTCGCCCCACGCGTACCAGTCCACCGGGTTGTCCTTGTGCTGGAGGAGGTAGGGGGAGGTCTCGTCGGCGAGCCGGTTGGCCATCGCCCGGTACCTACCCGAACACGCGCGCGCAAAGCTCGCGCAGCGCTGCGTAGTAGGCCTCGTCGGCCATCGGGACGTCGTCGCAGTGCACGACCTGCGCGTCCGGCAGCGCGGCCGCGGCGTCCTCGACGCCCTCCGGGGTCCACATCAGGCAGCCGCTGTGGCCCGCGAGCAGCACCTCGAGGTCCTCGCCGCTCAGCCGCGGGACGAGCTCGCCCTCGAGCGCGATGCGGGCCATGTGCTCCTGCGCGACCGCGTGCGGCACCGTCGCGATCAGGCCCTCGACCCACTCGTCGTCGAGCGTTCCCTGCGTGAGCTGGGTGAGCGCGCGGGCGAAGCTGCGGTAGTCGGTCGCGAGCAGCTGCGCGCCCGCCGTGAAGATCGCCTCGCTGAGCGCCGGCCGCTCGCCCGTCGTCGAGTAGTCCGGCGCCGGGTGGGAGACCGCGATGCCCCCGACGCGCGGGTCGCGCACCGCGAGCTCGATGCCCGCGGCCTGCGCGTGGCTGTCGCAGGCGACCACGCAGCGCTCCCAGCCGAGCTCGTCGAGCCGCGCGGCGCCGGCGGCGGCGACGCCCGCGGGCCCGCCGACCGGCTCGCCGGCCCGCGTGCCGATGCCCGGGCCGTCGAAGGTCTCCACGTCGGCCCACTCGCCCGCGAGCTTGGTGAACGGGCGCGCCTCGAAGCCCGCGAAGATCGGGACGTAGAGGACGCGCGGGCGCACGCGACGAGGCTATACGCGCTCGCGCGCCCCGCCAGGATCCCCGCCCGCGGTTCCGCATAGGCTTTCGCCATGACCGCTCTCTTCGTCGGCTTCGGGCTCGGCTTCGCCGTGGCGGCGCAGGTCGGGCCCGTGACCCTGCTCACGGTCAGGTCCGTGATCCGGGGCGGGTTCGCCGTGGGCGTGGCGATGGGACTGGGCGTCGCGTGCATCGACGCCGCGTACGCGGCCGCCGGCGCGGCGGGCGCGGGGGCCGTGCTCGAGGTCGAGCCGCTGCGGGTCGCGTTCGGGCTGGTGGGCGCGGCGGTGATCGCGGCGATCGCGCTGAACACGCTCTGGTCGGCGTTCCGGCTGCGCATGGGCGGGGAGACCGACGACGAGGTGACGACCCCCGCGGCGGCGCTGCGCACCGCGCTGGCCGCCACCGCCTCGAACCCGCTCACGATCGTCTCGTGGGCCGCGATCTTCGCCGCCGCCTCGACCGCGGAGCTCGCCTCCTCCGCGGGCTCGACGGCGCTGATGGTCGGGGGAGTGCTCGCGGGCAGCTTCGTGTGGATGGCCGCGCTCTCGGGCGCGCTGGCTCTCGTGCGCCGGCGGATCGGTGATCGCGGCCTGCGCATCCTCGACGCGGCGTCCGGCACCGGGCTGCTCGTCTTCGCCGGCCTGCTCGGCTGGCGCACCCTGCGCGAGGGGTAGCCTCGGCGCGTGCCGGCGCGCCTCCAGGTCTGGACCGACGCGTTCCCCGTCGTCTCCGAGACGTTCGTGGTGGAGGAGTGCCGGCGGCTGATCGACCTGGGACACGAGCTAGAGGTGGTCGCCGGCTCGCGGCCGGAGCGGCCGGCCGCTGACGACGGGGGGATCCCCGTGCGCTACCTCGGCGACGAGGGCGCCGCCGCGCAGGCGCGCGCGCTCGCGTCGCTCCACCCGAGCCGGTGCGCTCGCGACCTGCGGGCGCGGGCGCGCTGGCGGCGAGCCGAGACGGTGGCGCCGTTGCGGGTGCTCGCCCCTCACGTCCTGCGTCTCGCCGGCACTCCGGGTGCGCGGGTGCACGCGCACTTCGCCGCCGGGGCCGCGCTGAGCGCGATGCGGGTGGCGGCCCTCGCGGGGCGTCCGTGGAGCCTGACCGCGCACGCCTACGACGTCTTCGCCAGCCCGGCCAACCTGGCCGAGAAGCTGCGCTCGGCGGCCTTCGTCACCACCGGCTGCCGCTACAACGCCGAGCACCTGCGCGGCGTGGGGGCCGAGCGCGTCCACGAGATCGTGATGGGGGTGGATCCCGAGCGCTTCCGCCGCCGCCGGCCGCACCCCGACGACGGCGTCGTGCTCGCGGTCGGCCGGCTGGTGGAGAAGAAGGGCTTCGTGCACCTGGTGCGGGCCGCGGCAAGGCCGGAGCTGTCCGGGGCGCGGCTCGCGATCGCCGGGGAGGGGCCCCTGCGCGCCCCGCTCGCGGCGGAGATCGAGCGCCTCGGGGTGGGCGACCGCGTCACCCTCGCCGGCCGGCGCGATCACGACGAGGTGCGCGAGCTGCTAGAGAGGGCCGCCGTGCTGGCGATGCCGTCGGTGGTCGCCGCCGACGGCGACCGCGACTCGATGCCGGTCGTCGTGAAGGAGGCGCTGGCCATGGAGGTCCCCGTCGTGGCGAGCGACGAGGTCGGCCTGCCCGAGATCGTGCGGCCGGAGTTCGGCCGGCTGGTGCCGCCGGGCGACGAGGCGGCGCTGGCGCGAGCGCTGTCTGAGCTGCTGGCGCTGCCCGTCGAGCGCCGCGCGGAGATGGGCCGGGCCGGCCGCGAGTTCGTGAAGGCGAACGCGGACTCGCGCACCGAGGCGGCCAGGCTGAGCGAGCTGCTCGGCTGAGCCGCGCCGGCTCAGGCGCCGGAGCCGCCCGCGCTGCCGCCGCCCGCGTCCCCGCGCAGCTCCGCCCGCTTGATCTTGCCGCTCGCGGTCTTCGGCAGCGCGTCCGCGAACTCCACGATCCGCGGGTACTTGTAGGGCGCGGTCTCGGCCTTCACGTGGTCCTGCAGCGCGAGGGCCAGCTCGTCGCCGGGCCGCTCGCCCTCCCGCAGCACCACGATCGCCCGCACCACGGACCCGCGCTCGGCGTCCGGCGCCGCGACGGCCGCCGCCTCCGCCACCGCCGGGTGCGACACGAGCGCGGACTCCACCTCGAACGGCCCGATCCGGTAGCCGGAGGAGATGATCACGTCGTCGGCGCGGCCCTCGAACCAGAGGTAGCCGTCCTCGTCCTGGCGGACGCGGTCGCCGGTCCGCCACGTGCCGTCGCCGCCGTCGAGGAAGAAGGTCGGGATCGTGGCCGGGTCGGCGCACAGCTCGCCGTCGTCGATCCAGAGCCGGAAGCCCGGCAGCGGCAGCCCCATCGAGCCGGGCCGCACCGGCGGCCCGATCGGCATGCCCGTGAGGGCGCCGGTCTCGGTCTGCCCGTAGCCGTCGTGGATCTCCAGCCCGGTCGCCTCGCTCCACACGCGCACGACCTCAGGGTTGAGCGGCTCGCCGGCCGCGACGAGGTGGCGCAGGGAGTCGACCCGCCGCAGCTCGGTCCGCTTCGCCATGACGCGGTACTCGGTCGGCGCCATGCACAGCACGTTCACGCGCTCGCGCTCGAGCACCGCCAGGCGCTCGTCGGGGTCGAAGCGCGCGTCGTGGAGCAGGGCGCTGGCCCCGCGCACCCACGGCGCAATGAAGACGTTGCGAGCCGACTTCGACCAGCCGCTCGCCGCCGTGCACCAGCAGAGGTCGCCCGCCCGGGCTCCGAACCAGTGCTCGGCCTGGACCTGCTGCCCGGCGAGGTAGCGCTGACCGTGGCGGATCGCCTTGGGCTCCCCGGCCGTGCCGGAGGTGAATGTGATCAGCGCCGGGTCCTCGGGCGTCAGGTCCACGGTGGGCGCGGGGTCGGACTCGAACAGCGCGGGATCCGGGACCGTCAGGACCGCCCCGTCGAAGCCGGTCGCCGCCACCGCCTCGAGGTCGCGCTCGTCGGCGATCACGAGACGCGGCGTCACCGCGTCGATGCGCTTGCGGAGGTCGTTCGGGCGCAGCTGCTCGGTGCAGGGGAGCGCCACCGCACCGATCCGGAAGCACGCGACCATCGCGTACACCCACTCGGGCCGGTTCCCGACCACGGTCATGACCACGTCGCCGCTCCGCACGCCGTGCCGCGCGAGCGTGCCGGCCAGGCGGGCCGAGCGGTCGGCGACCTCTCCGTGCGATATCTCACGGCGCGCGCGGTCGCGCGCGAGCGCCACCAGGGCGATGCGATCCGCCGGAGCGGCGTCGACCACGTCGCGGGCGAAGTTCACCTGCGCTGCACCATGCCTGTCACGGGAGCTGATCGTATGCGGCCCTGCATGGGGTACAGCCGTTACGGCAGGCGCCATAACTTGTAACTTTCGGCTCTAGCAAGCGCTTTCCGGGTTTAGGGACTAAAGGTCGGCGGATATAAGGCCGAGTGAAAGTTCCGTTGCCACCGTCTGCTACGGTGCCGACCACGCCGAATCCGCGAATCAAGCGGAGCGGGGGAACCAGGTTGTTGGGGCGAGTCTTCTCTTCGGGGAAGAGGCGCGAGCTCTTTTAGCGCTAGCCCGTCAGCTAACTCCGCAGGCGTACGAAAGAGAATGCCGACTCGCGTACACACAACGCTGCTTGCCGCCATCCTTGCGGCCATCTGCCTCCTCCCCGGGACGGCGCTCGCCCAGAGCACGGGCGGCGCGCAGTACCAGCCCCCGGCCGGGAAGGCGAAGGTCCGCAACGGGAAGGCGATCGCCCCCGCCGACGCTCCGCCGCAGGTCAAGAAGCTGATCGCGGCGGCGAACCGGATCGTCACCAAGCCGTACAAGTACGGCGGCGGCCACGCCAAGGTGGAGGACACCGGCTACGACTGCTCCGGCACCGTCTCGTACGCGCTCCTCAAGTCCGGCCTGATGACCGGCACCCCGCTCGACTCCGGCAGCTTCATGGGCTGGGGCGAGGAGGGCAAGGGCAAGTGGGTCACCGTCTACGCCCACGGCGGGCACGCCTACATGGTCGTCGCCGGCCTCCGGCTCGACACCGGCTACCGCGACGCCTACACGAAGAAGTGGGGCGGCGCCCCCGGCAGCGGCCCCCGCTGGGGCAAGCCGCGCAACCCGCAGGGCTTCACGGCCCGCCACCCCGCCGGCTTCTAGCCCGCGGGCGGCGACTGTGCAGTTGACCCCCTCATAGGGGGTGAAAACGCACAGCCGCAGCGCTTGGCGCGGGAGCTGCGGTTAGCCCAGGCCGGCGGCGAGCGCGCGCAGCGCGCGGATCCCGGGCGCGAACAGGTACTCGCCGCCCATCGTGACGACGAACGAGCGCGCCGGGGCGAGGAAGAAGGGCGGGTCGCCCTCCACGGTCATCTTCCCGGTGCCCGCGCTGTCGCCGACCAGGAAGTCCTTGTCGTGGCCGAGGTGGAAGATGTTGCCGTCGTTCAGCCACTGGATCTGGATCGCCTCGAACTGCCGGGAGATGCTGGCGTTGAAGCCCACGAACACGAGCCCGCGCTCGACCCCGTCGTCCTCGGCGCCGTCGGGCAGCGGCGGGCCGTACGGCATGCCGCGCCGGACGATCCGGTGGCGGAAGGTGAGCATGCCCTCCCAGCCGAGGCTGTCGCGCGGGTTCGAGCGCCGGATGTGCGCGCCGATCGGACAGCGCCGGCCGCCGGGGTCCTCGTCGAAGTAGCGGAAGTCGTTCGCCCCGGGCTGGTCGGGGCTGAAGCCCTCGACCGGCCGGTCGGGCGAGGTCATCAGGGGCGTCCCGTTGGGCCAGCGCCCCACCACCTTCGCCCGCAGCAGCTCCTCGTCGCCGCCGGCGAACAGGCGCGCCGCGTCCCTCAGCGTTCGGCGGAACAGCGCCACGTCCTGATGGAGCTTGCGGTAGAAGACGTAGGTGCCGTTGCGACCCAGCGGGTCGGCCGGCGCGCTCGGGAGCGTGCGCTTCGGATCGTCGCGGGAGTCCTCGTCCTCGTAGCCGAGGATCAGCTCACCCGGCGCCAGCGGGCGCCAGCCGTCCTTGGTCGGCACTCCGCCGCCGGCGGCCTTGTCGTCGGTCGCCCCCTCGATCGCCGGCTGCGAGAAGCCGTCGGCGTAGCCGAAGTGCTCGCGGACCCCCGGCAGCAGCCGCGCGTGCTGCTCGTTCACGATCCGCAGCCCGGCCTGCTCGACCCCCGCGCGCAGGGGCGCCAGCTCCGAGTCGAGCAGCTCCTCGGTCAGTGCGTTGATCGTGACCATCACGTGCGCCTCGCCGGTGCCGAGCCCCGGCTCCCACCGCTCCGGCGCGCTGGGGCCGGTGTCGCCCAGCAGCGGCGCCCGCTTCGCCATGCCGTCGAGGAACTCCGCCGCGAACGTGTCCCGCACCTCCTTCGGCACGCCGAGCGCCTCGACCCCCGCCGCGGTGACGGCCAGGTTGAGGGCCGTCTCGGGCTTGTGCCCGCCCCGCCAGGGCTCGGCGGTCGTCACCCGCTCGACCAGCCCGCCGAGCCAGTCGCGCCCGCGCGCGGCGTCCGCGACGTTGACGAACACGTAGGAGGTCCGCTCGTACGAGTTCCCGTAGGCGCGCAGGATGTCGCCCTGGATGTCGGCGAGCTCGAGGACGGTCGTGGAGGCGGTCACGCCAGCTCCGCCAGCACAGCGGCCTTCAAGTCGCCCGGGTCCATGCCCTGCGTGCGCACCGCGAGGTCGATCATCCGCTCGCGCAGGTCCACGCAGCGCAGCACGTCCTGGACGGTGGCGTGGGGGTACGCCGCGACGAAGACCCCGGTGTCGATCTGGTTGTGGACGAGGTAGCGCTTCAGCGCGGCACCCTCCGCGGGGTCCGGGCACCCGGCGCAGCGGCCCCAGATCTGGGCGGCCTCGGGAGCCAGCTCGCGGCACAGCTCGTCGAGGTGGGCGTCGCGCGAGCCATCCGAGCAGGTCGTGAACAGCAGGTAGCAGGACGAGAGCGTGTCCGCCTTCGGCTGGGCGGCCTCCCTGTGGAACTGGTCGAGGATCACCCAGCGTCCGAAGTGCACGCGCGGAAGCCGCGCCAGCGGGCTGGCGGCCTGGCTCAGCCCCTCGAGATAGGCCCGCAGCGCGCCCTCCTGACCGGGGAGGATCGGCGTGAGGACGGTCAGCGCGTAGGCCTGGCCGCTGACGTTGCTCACAGGCACCCCTGCACGTCGGTCAGCAGCGCGCGCCACGCGCTCGCGAACTCCTCGGGGTCGGCGTCCGACTTCGTCGCGAGCAGCGCCTGGACCTTCGGCTCGAGCTCGAGCGCCGCGAGCACCATCGTCGTGGTCGACTCGGGATAGGCGGAGTAGAAGTGGCTCGCCTCGATCTCGTTGCGCTTGATGTACTTCTTGAACGGCCCCGTCGGCAGCGGCTTCGGGAACCCGTACGAGGAGCCCCAGAACGCCTTCATCCCGCTCGTGAGGATGTGGGAGAACGCGTCGATGTACTCCTCCCAGCCGCCGTTGAAGTTGCTCTCGAAGAAGAGGTGCGGGTAATGCAGGCGCTCGCGCCGCTGCGGCTCGCCGTTGAACGGGATGCGCTTGACGAGCGACCAGCGGGCGAAGTGGATGAACGACAGCTTGGCGACCGTGCTCGTGCTCTTCTTGACGTGCGTGATCCAGAAGAACAGGATCGGGAGCCACAGCCGCCCCCACCACCTGACGCTGCTGAAGACCGTTATCGCGATCGCCTGGCCGTCGACGTTGCGCGAGGCGGTGCCGGTCGCGGTGACCGGCCCGGACGAGGTGGGCGAGACGCTCAAGTGGCGCGAAGGTACTCGTCAGCCGAGCCGGCGGTCAATCCCCCATCCCGGGTAACGCGCCGGTCCGGGCGCGCGGCAGGCCGCAGATAGACTGACTCGCGAGTCAACCGAAGCCGAACGAGGAGCCAGATGGCCGTCGCCGACCAGTATCTGGAGAAGACCGACGAGCAGAAGGCGATCACCGAGATGGTGCGCCAGTTCGTCGACGAGCAGGTGATCCCGATCGCCGAGGAGCACGACCACGAGGACAAGTTCCCCGAGGCCGTGGTCGAGCAGATGAAGGAGCTCGGGCTCTTCGGCGTGACCATCCCCGAGGAGTACGGCGGGATGGGCCTCGACCTCACGACCTACGCGATGATCGTCGAGGAGCTCTCGCGCGGCTGGATCTCGATCTCCGGCATCGTGAACACCCACTTCATCGGCTCCTACCTGCTGATGAAGTTCGGGACCGACGAGCAGAAGGACAGGTTCCTCCCGCGGATGGCCACCGGCGAGATCCGCGCGGCGTTCAGCCTCAGCGAGCCGGGCCTCGGCTCCGACGTGCAGGCCATCTCCACGCGCGCCAAGCAGGACGGCGACGCATGGGTGATCAACGGCCAGAAGATGTGGGTCACGAACGGCCTGCTGTCCGGCGTCGTGTTCCTGCTCGCCAAGACCGACCCGGAGGCCAGCCCGCCCTACAAGGGGATGACCTGCTTCATCACCGAGAAGGAGCCGGGCGAGTCCGAGAACTCGGGCGACTTCGCGGGCCTCACCATCCCGCCCAAGATCAAGAAGATGGGCTACAAGGGCGTCGAGTCCACCGAGCTCGTCTACTCCGACTACCGCTGCCCGGCCGGGAACGTGCTCGGCGGCGAGGATGGCCTGAACAAGGGGTTCATCCAGATGATGGACGCGCTCGAGGTCGGCCGCGTGAACGTGGCCGCGCGCGGCGTCGGCATCGCCCAGCGCGCGCTCGAGCTGGGGCTGCGGTACTCGCAGGAACGCAAGACGTTCGGCAAGGAGATCGCCAAGCACCAGGCGATCCAGTTCAAGCTCGCCGACATGGCCACCAAGGTGGAGGCCGCGCGCCTGCTCACGCTGAAGGCCGCCCGGATGAAGGACGCCGGCCAGCGCTCGGACCTCGAGGCCGGGATGGCCAAGCTGTTCGCGTCGGAGACCGGAAAGGAGGTCGTGGAGGACTCCTTCCGCATCCACGGCGGCTACGGCTACTCGAAGGAGTACGAGATCGAGCGCCTCTACCGCGACGCGCCGCTGCTGCTGATCGGCGAGGGCACCTCCGAGATCCAGCGCATGGTCATCGGCAAGAAGCTCCTCGAGCGCCACAAGATCTGAGCTCCCGAGAGGCAGACGTGTTCGCCGCCGGCGGCGTCGTCCGCCGCGACGACGAGATCCTGCTCGTCCACCGCCCGCGCTACGACGACTGGACCCTGCCCAAGGGCAAGCTGCGGCGCGGCGAGAGCTTCGAGGAGGCCGCGCTGCGCGAGGTCGAGGAGGAGACCGGCTTCGCCTGCGAGCTCGGCGACGAGGTGACCTCCACGACCTATCGCGATCGCAACGGCAAGGTGAAGCTCGTCCGCTACTGGGAGATGACCCCCGTGGGCGGGGAGTTCGAGCCCAACGACGAGGTCGACGAGCTGCGCTGGCTCCCGCGCGGCGAGGCGCGCACGGCCCTGACCTACGAGCGCGACCGGGAGGTCCTGTGAGCGAGCGCCGCAACCCGCCCGCGGAGGAGCTCTACGCGCGCAAGTGGCCGATCTTCGCGGTCGCGATGACCGGCCTGTTCATGGCGCTGATCGACGTGACGATCGTGAACATCGCGCTCCCGACGCTCCAGCGCGAGCTGGACGCCGGCGTGGACACCGTCTCGTGGGTCCTCAACGCCTACAACCTCGTCTTCGCGGTCGTCCTCGTGTCGATGGGACGGCTGGCCGACCAGTTCGGCCGCAAGCGCTTCTTCCTGATCGGCCTGACGCTGTTCACGCTCGGCTCGCTCCTCTGCGGCATCGCGGGGTCGATCGACCAGCTGATCGGCTTCCGGGTGATCCAGGGGCTCGGCGCCGGCGTGCTGGCGCCGCTGGCGCTCGCGCTCACGACGATGATCTTCCCGCCGCAGCAGCGCGGGCTGGGGATCGCGCTGCTCGCGGTGATCGCCAACGCCGCCGCGACCATCGGGCCGCCGCTCGGCGGGGTCCTGCTCGAGTACGCGAGCTGGCACTGGATCTTCCTCGTGAACGTGCCGATCGGCGTGGCCGGGATCGTCATGGCGGCGCGGGTGATGCCGGAGACCTACGACCTCACGGCGGGCCGCAAGGTCGACGCGCTCGGGATGCTGCTCGCCGGCTCGGCGGTCTTCTGCCTCACCTACGCGCTCGTCGAGGGCAACGACGCGGGCTGGGGATCGGCGGAGATCGTGGGCCTGTTCGCGGCCGCGGCCGTGCTCGCGGTCGCCTTCGCGATCTCGCAGCGGCTCGGACGCAACCCGATGCTCACGCGCGGGCTGGTCCGCAACCGCCAGTTCATGGGCGCAAACACGGCGTTCCTGCTGTTCGGCGTCGGCGTGATGGGCCAGCTCTTCATGCTCGTGCTGCTGCTCCAGAACCTGTGGGGCTACTCGCAGCTCAAGGCGGCGTTCGCGATCGCCCCCGTCGCGGCCCTCGGGCTGGTCGTCGCGCCACTGGCCGGGCGGCTCGCCGACCGCCTCCAGCCGCGGCAGTTCGGCGTGCCCGCCCTGCTGACGATGGCCGGTGGCCTGCTCTGGCTGAGCACCGCGCCGGCCGACGCCCACTACCTGGAGATCCTCGGCCCGCTGATCCTGACCGGGGCGGGGATGGGCGCCGCCTTCCCGGCGATCAACGTCGGGGCGATGGGGTCGATCTCCGGCCAGGAGCTCGGGCTCGGCTCGGGGATCGTGAACATGTCCAGGCAGCTCGGCTTCGCGATCGGCGTGGCGCTGCTCGTGGCGGTGTTCGAGTCGCACGCCCTCGGGTCGCCGGAGCAGGCCCGCGACGCCTTCGCGGCGGCATTCCGCGTGGCCGCGCTCTCCACGGTGCTCGCCGTCCCGTTCGCCCTGCTGATGCGCCGCCGCCCGGCCGAGGCCGGGGCGCCGCCCGCCGTGGGCTAGGCTGCCGCGCCATGAGCTCGTCCGACACCCGCGCGCTGATCGAGCAGGCCGTCGAGCAGTTCGGCGCGGAGGTGCCCGCCCTCAAAAACCTCAAGGTCGTGATCCGCCTCGAGCTGCGGGCCCGCGGCCACGACGCGCCGGTCTGGCGGGTCGAGGTGCCGGGCCCGAAGGTCACGAAGGACCCGGCCGGGGACGCCCGCGTGGAGATCTCGATCCCGCGCTCGCACTTCAACGAGCTGGCGAAGGACGGCCGGCTCAAGCACTGGGTCGAGGCCTACGATCACGGGCACGTGAACGTGGCCGGGGACTCCGCGGTGGTCAAGCTCGTCGGCGCCGTGATCCAGCGCCAGCTCGGCCGCGGCAGCACGTCGGGGTTGCGCGGCGGCGGGGCCCGCCCCGATCGCGCCTAGAGCCTGTAGGCCACGCGCCCGGCCGCGCTCAGCAGGCGCACGGGCATCCGCTCGACCGCGCGCGCGACCAGGTTCCTGCTCTCGCGACCCTCGAGCATGCGGGCGGGTGCGATCACGGACTTCGAGGTGTCGGTCGCGTGCAGGGAGGTGCGCGGCGCGCCCGGGACGTAGTCGTAGCGGTACTCCTGGATCGGCTCGGCGCCCCAGGACTCCTTGAACTGGGCTAGCCCCGAACCCGGCTTGGCGTGGCCGAGGTCCAGCTCGGTGTGGCCGCTCTCGGTCCCCCAGCGGATCGCGTCCCAGTAGAGCGCGTGGTTCGGGCGGGCGTCGAGGCGGCGCTCGTCGCTGCCCGCATAGAGCAGGTCGAGCGTCGTGCCGAACGAGTGCCAGAGCGCGCCCGCCACGATCTCGCCGCCGTGCTCGGCCAGGAACAGGCGGAACACGCCCTCGGGCAGCAGCTCCCGCGCGGCCGCCATCTGGCGGTACGGGCGCGGGAGGACGCGCCGCCTGCGCATGGTGCGGGCGTAGAGCTGGTAGAACGCGCGCAGGTCGGCCTCGCTCGTGCCGGGGCGCACCCTTACGCCCTCCTTCTCGGCCTTCTTCACGCTGCGGAAGATGTTGCTGGCGCTCTTCTTCCAGCCGCGCCGCACCGCGTCGGGGTCCTCGCCCAGCGCCATGACGTAGGTCGGGTGCTTGGGGACCCAGCGCAGGACGGGCGCGAGGCGCTCGAGCGCGCCGAGGCGCGTGTGCAGCGTCCAGACCTTGGCGCCGTCCTCGTCGGCGTGCCGGCAGGCGCCCTCCAGGAGCAGCTCGAGCTCCTCGTCGGAGGAGGCGAGCGGTCCAGCCGGCGGCACGACCGGCAGCGAGCGCAGCCGCCGCCCCGTCAGCGGGCCGCTGGTGCGCATCATCGGCAGGCCGCCCAGGAGCGTCCGGTCGGCCGACTCGAGCCCGAGGTAGACGGGTCGGTAGCCGTAGGCGCTGCGCAGCACGGCCGCCCACGCGCCGAGGTGGTAGGTGCCGGCGTCGCGGTGGCGGCGAACGAGGGCATCCCAGCGCGGATCGCGCAGAGGGTCGACCTCCACCAGGTTCGTGCCGGTTCCGGACTCGAGCGGTGACATGTGAGTTCTGGCCTGGCGCAACGCTAACCTCGCCCGGCCTTGGCTGAAGCCGACTCGCACAGCGTGCGGCGTCCCGCGCACCCGATCGCCCCGCGCCCGCGACCACCGGCGAACGTGGAGCTCCTCGACGCGGCGGACTCGATCCGCGACGACTGGGATGCGCTGGCGGACCGTAGCGGGGTCGCGCCGTTCCTGCGCCCCGGCTGGATCGAGCCGTGGGTGAAGGCGTTCTGCCGCGGCGAGCCCAGGTACCTCCTCACCCGCCGCGACGGGCGCCTGGCCGGCGTGCTGCCGCTCGAGTCGCGGCGCGGGACGCTCGTGTCCACCGCGAACTGGCACACGCCGCTGTACGGGCCGGTCGTGGAGGACGGCGCGGCCGCCATGGAGCTCGCGCTCGGCCTGCTCGCGCACGCGGGCCGGCGGGCCGATCTCTGGTTCCTCGATCCGGAGGCTCCGGGGTTCCCGCAGATCGCCCGTGCCGCCGAGGAGTCGCGGTACGGCCTGATCACGCGCACGATCGCGCGGTCGCCGTACGTCGCGGTGGAGGGGTCGTTCGAGGACTTCATGGGAGGGCTCGATCGCAAGTTCCGTAAGGACATCGGTAGGCGCTGGAGGCGGCTTGAGGAGCAGGGCGGGGCCGAGGCGGCCTTCGAAGACGGCTCGGAGGGCCTCGAGGAGCTGCTGACCGACGGCTTCCGGCTCGAGGGCTCCGGCTGGAAGTCCGAGCAGGGCAGCGCGATCGCGTCGAGCCCGGAGCGCGAGCTCTTCTATCGCGAGGTCGCGCGCTGGGCCGCCGCGCGCGGCTGGCTGCGGCTGGCGTTCCTGCGCGTGGGCGGGAAGGCGATCGCGTTCGACTTCGGGATCGAGGCCGACGGCGTCTTCTACGTGCCGAAGGGCGGGTTCGACGTCGAGCACCGCAAGCTCGGCCCCGGCCAGCTCCTCACCCACGCGGGCATCGAGCGCGCGTTCGATCTGGGGCTGCGCTCCTACGAGCTGCTCGGGCAGCAGGACGAGTACAAGCGGCAGTGGACCGCCACGACGCGCGAGCGCCTGCGCTGCCAGGCGTTCCCGCGCCGCCCGGCGGGCGCGATCACGTATGCGGCCTGGCGGCACGGGCGCCCGCTCGTGCGGCGGATCCGCAAGACCGGCAAGGCGGACCCCTTTTGAACGAGCTGCTGCTTCGCGTGGCGGGGCGGCGCCAGCGGGCGCTGATCGCGCGCCTCGACGTGGCCCGCTCGACGGGGCTCGGGTACGCCCGCCTGCGCCGGCGCGAGGCGGCCGAGCTGCGCGCGCAGGGGCGCGAGCCGCGCGACGCGGTCTATCGCGAGATCTGGGAGGACGCCTGCCGCGAGCTGGGCGCCGAGTACGAGCAGCTCTCCGAGGAGTTCGCCGAGATGCGTCGCGCGGGCGCGCGCACGCGCGTGATGCGCCAGGGCACCGAGCTCGACGCGGAGGTCACGCTCGAGCTGGCCTCGCACAAGGGGATCGTGCACCGCTTCCTTACCGGCGCGAGCATCCCCGTGCCGGAGCACCGCGCGTTCGGCTACCGCGACGTGCGCGCCGGGCTCGAGTTCCTCGACCGGGCGGACGGCCCGTGCGTGGTCAAGCCCGGCAGCGGCTCGGGCGGGGGGTGGGGGCTGGCGGGCAACGTGCGCACCCCGGCCCAGCTCGCCCGCGCGGTGATGAACGCCTCGCGCTACAGCCCCGACATGCTGATCGAGCGCCAGGTGGAGGGCGACCTGCACCGCGTGCTGGTGCTCGACGGCGAGGTGATCGACGTGGTCCGCCGCCGCTCGCCGACCGTGGAGGGCGACGGGCGCTCCACGGTCGGCCAGCTCATCGCGGCCGAGAACCGCCGCCGGCTCGACGCGCGCGGCCACGCCGGCCTGTGGCCGCTGCGGGTGGACCACGACTGCCTGTTCGCGCTGGAGGCCCGCGGGGAGAGCCTCGGCAGCGTGCCGCCGTCCGGCGCGGTCGTCACCGTCAAGCACGTGACCAACGAGAACCGGCTCGAGGACAACGAGACGGTGCCCGCGTCCGAGGTCGGCGATGGCCTGCGCGAGGAGTCGCGCAGGGCGGCCGAGCTGGTCGGGCTACGCTTGGCCGGGTTGGACGTGATCGCGACAGACGTGTCGCGCTCCCTAGCGGAGTCCGGCGGCGCCGTGCTCGAGGTGAACGGGGCCCCGGGCCTCAGCCATCACTACCACGTGGCCGACAGGACTCAAGCGACACGCGTGGCCGTGCCGATATTGGAGAAGTTGCTCTCCAGACCCAAGGACTAGACCCTCCATGAAGATCTTCAACTTCGATCCCGCCGACTACGCCGACCAGTACGCCAAGACCGGCTGGGTCCACATCCCCGGCGGCATCGACCCCGAGTTCCTCGCCTACCTCCAGGACTTCACCGCCAAGCGCTTCGCCGAGAAGCACGTCGAGGGCAAGGCCATCGGCGGCGCGAAGGAGCAGGCCCTGTTCGAGTTCCCGGCCGAGACCGACTTCCCCGGCGAGCTGTTCGACTCGATCGCGGCCGTGGCCGGCCTGAACCGCGAGGGGATGACGCTCTCGGAGCGCCACATCAAGGCCTACGACTCGGACGCGCCCGACTACCCGGTCGCGCACAAGGACCGCTTCGCCTCCCAGGTTTCGGTCGGCCTCTCGATCGACATCCCCGAGGACTCGTACCTCGTGCTCTACCCGCACACGGACGTGTCGGTCAACCCGTACAACGTCAGCCCCCAGCTGCTGGCGTCGCTCGACCCGGAGGAGCGCCCCGAGGTCGTGCTCGCCGACGCTCCGGAGATCCGGATCGACGACCAGCCCGGCGACGTGGTCATGTTCCCCGGCTCGGCCGTGTGGCACCTGCGCCGCTTCGCCGCCAACGCGACCAACCTCTACCTGAAGATGAACGACTTCAACTCGGACCCGCTGGGCGAGGACCCGTCGACCGAACCGCGCGCCCGGCGCACGCTCGAGCTGCTGGGCTCCGCCAACGGGAGCATGCCGTCGCTGCGGCCGATGCTCGCCCGCCGGCTCGACGTGGTGGCGCGCCAGCGCAGCCGCGACGGCCAGGAGGTGCTCCACGCGCACATGTGGGACGAGCTGCCGGTGGTCCTCAGCCAGGCCGAGTGGGACGTGCTCCACGCGATCGACGGCCGCAGGACGGTGGCCGAGCTCGGGGTCGAGGGCGCCGAGGATGCGATCCGCCGGCTCGGCCAGCGCGGCGTGATCGAGCTCGTAGGCTGAGCCCGGCGCACCGCATAGCGCTCATACCCGGCGACGGCGTCGGGCCGGAGGTCGTCGGCGCCGCGCGCCGGGTGGTCGAGGCCGCGGCGGACGTCTCCTTCGACGGCGATCTCGAGGACACCCGCGTCGCTCTCAAGGGCCCGACCTCGACGCCCGTCGCCGGGGCGCGGTCGTACAACATCGCTCTGAGGAAGCAGTTCGGTCTGCACACGAGCATCCGGCCGGTGCGCTTCGGCGGGGTCGACGTCGTCGTCGCGCGGATGAACGGCGAGGACCTCTACGCGGGGGTCGAGTGGGAGCCGGGGTCCGTGCCGGCCGACGTCCCGGCCGATGCCGGTGGCTCTTTGAAGTACATCTCCGAGGGCGAGGCCCGTCGCTCGATGCGAACGGCTTGCAGGTGGGTGCGTGAGGCCGGCCGCGAGCGCGCCACCGTGGTGCACAAGGCCACCGTCATGCGGCAGACCGACGGACCGTTCCTCGAGGTCGCCCGTGAGGAGGCTTCCGCGGCGGGGCTGGAGGTCGACGACATGCTCGTGGACACGGCCTGCGGCGAGCTGGCCCGCGACCACGCTCGCTTCGACGTGCTGCTCGCCCCGGTGATGTACGGCGATCTCCTCTCGGACCTGGCCGCCGGGCTCGCCGGCGGGCCCGGCATCGGGCCGAACGCGAACCTCGGCGACGACTGCGCGGTCTTCGAGACGGTCCACGGCTCGGCGCCGCGGCGCGCGGGTCAGGGCGTGGCCAACCCGTTCGCGGCGATCCTGGCGGGCGCGATGATGCTTCGCCACCTCGGCGAGGATGCGGCCGCGCTGAACGTGGAGGGCGCGGTGGCGGCGTGCGCCGAGCGGGGCGTGGTGACCTACGACCTGACGGCGGTGCGCGACCCGTCGGCGGCGGCCTCGACCGAGGCGGTCACGGAGGCGGTGCTGGGCTTCCTCGAGTGACCGGTGCGGCGCCTCAGCTTGACCGAGAAGCTGTGGATCGTCGGCCCGGGATCGTCCAGGCGCCAGAGGGCGAACCGCTGGCGCCGCCGCAGGCTGCGCAGCCACTCGCCCACGCTCACCTCGCCCCGGCGGCGATACATCAGCAGCGAGCGCACGTCCTCGATGGGGTGCCACAGCGGTACACCGACCCTGTAGGAGCGCAGCTCGGGCGGCTCGGTTCCCGTCACGCGGCTGTAGGCGAGCAGGGGTATGTCCAGGCCTGCGAGGCGCACCTGTTCGTTGGCGGCCGTCAGGCGGACGTTGCTCTCGATCAGCTTGAGCACGCCGTCGCGGCTGTCGCGCTTGAACTCCACGTTCGCGATCCCGCGCATGTTCGCCCCCTGGAAGAAGCGCAGGCCCAGCTCGGCGACCTCGGGGTCCCAGGTCGTCATCTGGTAGCAGCCGAGGCCGAACTCGGGCGGGTACTGGCGCAGCTTCCTCTTGGTGAAGTGGTAGAGCGGCTGACCGTTCTCGTCGAGGTAGGAGTAGTAGGAGCAGAGCTGGTCGTCGCCTCCGGGCACGATCTCGGTCACCAGCATCGAGACCCCCAGCTCGGCCGTGCGGTCGAACTCGCTGACGAGCTCCTCGGGGGAGTGCACGCGCACCGCCTTCGCGAGGATCCCGAAGTGGGCGGCGAAGACGTGCGACTCGCGCGGCTTGAGGGCGCAGGGGTAGTCGAAGAGCGCGGCCGCGCGTTCGGCCTCCGCGCGGGTCGTGACGGTCGTGGTGCGCGGGCACGGGACCCCGATCTCGGCGCAGAGCGCGTAGGTGCGCTCCTTGTCGAGCATCGCGAGGAGCGCGTCGTCGTTGGCCTCGGTCGGCAGGTAGCCGAGCGCCTCGAGCCGGCCGCGCCCGCGGGCCACGAGCTCGACGCTGTCGTCGTCGCAGGGGACGATCACCGCGCCGCGCGGGCCCTCGCTCTCTAGCCAGGCCATGTAGCGCTCCTGCACGCCCTGCTTGGAGCCGACCTCCACGAAGCGGTGGCAGTGGCGCGAGCGCTGGACCGGGTCGGTGGCGTCGCCGAGCGCCCAGACCTGCACTCCCGTCGGGGCGAGGCTGCGGGCGGCCGAGACGGCGATCGCCTCGCCGCCCAGCAGGACGGCGGGCGGCCGCGAGCCGCCCGGGCGCGGCTTCCCGCCGCCGGAGCGCGGCTCCGCCAACCCTCTACGCGCGGTCGGCCGGCTTGGGCTCGGGCGCCGGCGCGGCCGGATGGTGGCCGTTGCCGTTGCACTTCGGCACGCCCGCGTCCTCGAGGGTCTTGTCGACCCAGGAGTTCGTGAACTCGCCACGGGCCACGGCGGCCGTGTAGTCGGACTCGGCGGCCTTCTGGGCGGTCAGGCGCCGCACCATGTCCTCCGCGATGTCCTGGGGCACGACCACGACGCCGTTCGAGTCGCCCACGATCACATCGCCGGGCTGCACGACGATCCCGCCGGCCGAGACCGGGAAGTTGATCTCACCGGGGCCGCGGTGGAGCGGGCCGATCGGGGTCACGTCACGCGCGTAGACCGGGAAGTCGCCGAGCTGGCGGATGCCCGCGATGTCGCGGACGAGGCCGTCGACGAGGAAGCCGGCCACGCCGCGGTGGCGCGCCTTGGTCGAGACGAGGTCGCCGAGCACCGCCGTGTTCTGCTGGCCGCTCGTGTCCACGACGATCACGTCCCCGGGGGAGGCAATGTCGAGCGCCTTGTGGACCATGAGGTTGTCGCCGGGGTAGCACTTGACCGTGGTGGCCGGCCCGAGCAGGCGCAGGTGCTCGTCGGTGAGGTTCTTGATCGCCGGCGTCATGGCGTAGAGCCGGTTCATCAGGTCGGAGATCGCGGGCGTGTCGAACGCCCCGAGCGCGGAGATCGTCTCCTGACGCGGGCGGTTGATCTTCTCCCGGATGCGAAACCCGGGTCCAGGGTGCATCTCAGCGGACTTCGGCTTGCCGGCCATGGGGGCTCTTCTCCTCGGTGCGGGACCGTTCCTGAGGGTATTCGACGCCCCGGCGCCAGCCCTTTAGGCGTTGCGCCCGTGAGAGGGGGGCGAAATCTCGAAGCGTCCTGCCTAACCGTTCATATGGAACGGTTATCCAGGACGGTGGAGCAGCGGCTCGCCCGGCTGGCCTCCGCGCGAAAGGGCGTGGTGACCACCTCCGAGCTCCTGCGCGCCGGCGTGTCGGAGATGGAGATCCGGCGCCGGGTGGAGAAGGGCCTGCTGATCCGCCAGTACCGGGGCGTCTACCGGGTCGGCCACGCGGCGCCGAGCACGCAGAGCGACTACCTCGCTGCCGTCAAGGCATGCGGTGAGGGGACGTACCTCTGCGGCCGCGCGGCCGCATACCACCAGGGGCTGCTTCCCCTCACCCGCGATCCGCCGCCGGCCGAGGTGATGTGCCCGACCGAGCGGAACGTCCAGGGGGTCAGGACGCGGCGCTGCCGCGCCATCCACCCGCTCGAGGTGGCGACGCACGAGGGCATCCCGGTCACGACGGTGCCGCGCACGCTGCTCGACCTGGCCGCCACGGAAGCAGAGGACGTGCTGGCGCGCGCCTGCCACGAAGCCGGGGTGAGGTGGCGAACGAGCCCCTCCCGCGTGCTCGCCGTTCTGAACCGCCACCCGCGAGCGAAGGGCGCCGCGAAGCTGCGCCGCGTGCTCGCCGGCGAGACGCCGGTGACGCTGAGCAGGCTCGAGCGCGGGTTCCTCGAGGCGCTTGACGAGGCCAGCCTGCCGCGCCCGTCCCAGATCAACCGGCGGGTGGGGAGCAAGCGCGTGGACTGCTGCTGGCCCGAGCACGGGGTCACCGTCGAGCTCGACTCCTACCGCTTCCACAACTCGCGCCACTCATGGGAGCAGGACCGCACGCGCGACCGCGAGGCCCGCGCCCGCGGCGACGAACTGCGGCGCTACACGTGGGCCGACGTCTTCGAGGACAGACACCAGATGCTGACCGAGCTGCACGCCCTACTTGCCGGCAGCTGACCTCGCGGCTCGCCACCAGCGACCCAGCTCGTCGAGCGTCAGCTCGCCGGTTACGAGCAGCACGCCCGCGAACGCCGCGAGCGCCCCGGCCCCGCCGACCAGCCACTCGCCGATCGAGAGGAACTCCGTGCCGTAGGCCAGGAGCACGCCGGCGGCGGCCGCCGCGGCGAGCAGGGCGCGCACGGTCGCCAGGAACAGCGGGCGCAGCGGCAGGTCCACCAGGCGGACGATGATCCGCAGCAGCAGCACCACGAACAGCACGCTCACCACGTCGGCGGCGATCGCCGCGCCCACCAGCCCGATCGTGGGCACCAGCGCGGCGGTCAGGCCCACCGTGAGGCCGACCTCCATCACCGAGACCGGCAGCCGCCGGCGCGCCTCGCCCATGTAGTTGAGCCCGACCGCGAGCACGTTCGAGAGCCCCATCACGAAGATGTAGGGCCCGAGCACCTGGATGATCTCGGCGGAGCGCTCGTAGTCCGGCCCCAGCACGAGGTCGACGATGGGGCCGGCCCAGACCAGCAGCGGCGCGAGTATCAGCGCGTGGAAGATGATCAGGAAGCGCAGGCCGCCGGCGAACGTCTCCACGTCCGGCTCGTGGTCCTCGCTCCGGGCCATCCGCGGCGCCACGCCGTGCGAGAGGGACACGCCCGGATAGCCGAGCACCACCAGCAGCCGGTTCGGCGCCTGGAACAGCCCGACCTCGCGCGGGCCGAGGAACCCGCCGATCATCAGCGGCGCCACCTGCACGCTCGCGGCGAAGGCGGTCTCGATCACGAACAGCGCCCCCGCGTAGCGCGCGAGCCGCCGGCGCGCGTCGCCGAGCCGGTGGGAGCGGCGGATCACCCGCGGGCCGAGCCGCCTGACCGTCATGCCGAGCGCCAGCAGCGCACCGAACGCGTAGCCGGCCGCGCGCCCGGCGGAGGCGCCCGCGGCCCCGCCCGCGGCGACCACCAGCGCGACGCTCGCCCCGCACTCGACGGCACTCTCGCCGAGCACGATCCGCAGCCCGACCGACGCGTCGCGCAGCGCGTTGAACGCGTAGCGGTAGAACGCGACCAGGCTCTGGCCGAGCACGGCGATCGCGAGCCAGCGGATCGGCCAGGCCAGCGACGGCTCGCCGTACGCCGCGGCGATCGGCCCCGCCAGCAGGATCATCGCGGCGCTCACCACGCCCCCGATCGCGAGCTTCAGCCGCAGCGCGTCCGAGAGCAGGCTCGCCACCGCGCCCGGCTCCGTGCGCCTCTCCGCCGCGAACCGGGCGGTGGAGCCCGAGATGCCGAAGTCCGACGGCAGCAGCACCAGCGCCCCGATGCTCACCGCGAGCGAGAAGAGCCCGAACTCGCGCGGGCCCAGCTCGCGCACGAGGAAGATCGTGAGCGCGGCGGAGAACACCGCCGTGCTGAGCTGCGTGAGGAGCGCGAAGACCGTGTTGCGGGCGGCCCCTGAGGGATTCACGCGGCTGGAGCCCTCGGGCGTCGTCACGCCGCCCCAGGTCTACTTGATGGCGAGGAAGGCGATCGCGCCGTCGAGGAACGCCGCCGCGATCTTGGCGGGCGGGAAGCGGTGGAGGACCTTGGTGCCCACGCGCGCCTTCGCGGTCCGGGTCTCCGACGGGTCGGCCAGCTCCCAGCGCTCGTACGCGGCGCTGAACCCGGCCTCGCGCAGCATCCGGCGCGTGCCCCAGGGCGTGAACCAGTGCATCGCCGGCTTCTCGGTGTGGCCGACCAGGTGCGGCCGCTTCTCCGCGGCCCAGCGCATGATCCGCCGCTGCACGCGCGTCGGGTACCAGGGGAACAGCGGGAAGCGGGCGATCTCGACCTGGCGCGGGTGGAGCCGGCTGCCTGTGTAGAAGTAGAAGCCGCCGCCCGGCTTGAGCACGCGCTGGGCCTCGCGGCAGACCGCGAGCGGGTCGTCCACGTGCTCCATCACCGAGATCGCCAGGACGAGGTCGAAGCTCTCGTCCTCGAACGCGCTCAGGTCCTCGCCCGCGCCGTGCACGATGTCGGGCTCCACGCCGGTCCGCTTGGCCAGCTCGCGTGAGTTCTCGATCGCCGGGAACCACGGCTCGATCCCGCTCGCCTCGAAGCCGAGCCGCGTCAGCGCCGTGAGGTACGTTCCCTGCGCGGCGCCGATCTCCAGCACCCGCGCGCCGTCCGGCAGGTCGAGCCGCCGCCGCAGCCGCGCGAGCAGCACCGGCAGGTGGCGGCGCTCGACCTCCTCCAGGTGCTCGAGCGCCTCGGCGACCCCGCGCTTCTCGGATGCGCCGGCCTTGTCCTTCGTCAGCACGGCCCGCGGCCCGTGTCTAGCGCTCTAGCGCGGTGCCGTCGTAGAGCTTGCGCACGCGCAGCTTGCCCGGCGGAGCGGTCTTCACGCACAGCTCGCAGAGGATGCACTCGTCGAGATTCTCCTCGACGACCTCGACCCCTCCGTCGCGCGCGGCATAGATGTCCACCGGGCAGGCGTCCTCGAGCTTCTCGGCGAGCTCGGCGTCGCCGCGGATCGAGCCGTCCAGCTCGACGTCGATGAAGGTCCCAGCCACCTAGGCAGCCACCTTTCCGAGCTTCTCCTTCATCAGGTCCGGGATCTGCGCGATCTCCTCGGCCACGGTGATCCCGGCGGCCTCCAGGCGCGCGATCTTCTCGGTCGCGGTGTCGGCCTTGCCCTCCACGATCGTCCCGGCGTGGCCGAAGCTCATGCCCGGCATCTCGTCCATGAAGCGGCCCGCCATGAACGCCACGATCGGCAGCCGCGAGTCGTTCTCGGTCACCCACGCCGCGAGCTCGGCCTCCATGCGGCCGCCCGGCTCGGTGTAGATCACGATGCCCTCGGTCTGCTCGTCGGCCTCGAACAGCGGCATCAGCTCGGCGTAGGTCGAGCCGATGATCGCGTCGCCGCCGATCGACACCGCGGTCGACACGCCCAGCCCGGCGGCGGTGAGCGTGGAGGAGATCTCCGTGGTCATGCCGCCGCTGCGCGACATCACGCCGATCGAGCCCGGCTGGTAGGCCTTCTGCGCGTCCTTGGCCGGACCGCCGATGCCGCCCATCTTCGCCACGCCCGGGCGGATGATCCCCAGGCAGTTCGGCCCGATGATCCGCGCGCCGCGCAGCTTGGCCAGCTCGACCATCTGCGCCACGTCGTAGCGCGGTATCCGCTCGGTGACGATCACGATCAGCCTGATGCCGCCCTCGATCGCCTCGAACACGGCGTCGCGGGTGAAGGCGGGGGGGACGGTCACGACGCTGCCGTCGGGAACCGACCCGACCGCGTCCACGAGCTGGGCGACCGAGTCGTAGACCGGCACGCCGTGCACCTCGCGGCCCTTGCGGCCCGGCGTCACGCCGCCGACGATCTTCGACCCGTAGTCGAGGCACTCACGCGTGAGGTTCACGGCCTCGCGCCCGGTGATGCCCTGCACGATGAAGGTCGTGTCCTGGTCGATCAGGTGGTTCACGCCGCGGCCCCCGCGATCTTCTCGACCGCGCGCTTGGCGGCCTCGTGCATGGACACCGTGCGGTCGAAGTACTCGACCCCGTACTTCTCGAGGATCTTGAAGCCCTCGTCCTCCCACGCGCCCGGGATGCGGAAGACCGCGATCTTCTCCGCCGGGTCGAACCCGAGCTCGAGGCAGGCGGCGATCACCCCGCGGGCCACGATGTCAACTCGCGTGTTGGAGACGATCGACATCATCACCGCGATCTTCTCCACGCCCGGCTTCTCGAGCACGAGCTTGGCGAGGTTCTTGGCCTTCGAGACGCTCGGGTTGCCGCCGATCTCGCAGTAGTTGGCGGGCTTGCCGCCGTGGTTGCGGACCGCGTCGAACAGCGTGAGGGAGCCGCCGCCGGCGCCGATCACGAGCCCGATGTTGCCGTCGAACTCGGTGACGTTGCCGGCCACGCCGCGGTGGTCCACCGCGTCGATCTGCTCGCCCTTGATCTCGAAGTCGGTCGGCTCGCGCGCCTCGCGGGTCTCCTCGTCGCCGATGTTCAGCTCGGTGAGGATCGCCTTCTGCCGCGGCCGGGCCTCGTTCTCCATGTCCATGTGGGCGTCGACGGCCACGAACGAGCCGTCCTCGAGCTTGGCCAGCGGGTTGATCTCGGCCAGCGTCATGTCGTACTTCACGAACAGCTTCGCGAGCTTCGAGAGGATCGGCGTGAGCTTGTTGAGGTCGGACCCCGTGATCCCGACCTGCGCCACCACGTCCTTGGCGACGAAGTCCATGTGGGGGAGGATCGTGGAGAAGTGGCCGCGCCCGATGTGGTCGGGGTGCGACTCGGCGACCTCCTCGATGTCGATCCCGCCCATGTCGCTGAACACGAAGGTGGGCAGCTTGCGCACCCCGTCGTAGATCACGCCGGCGTAGTACTCCTGCGCGATCGGCGCCTTCTCGGCGATCAGGACGCCCTTCGGCATGTGGCCGTTGATCTCGAGCGCGAGGATCTCGCGGGCGTGGCCCTCGGCCTCCTCGGGCGTGTCGGCGAACTTCACGCCGCCGGCCTTCATGCGCCCGCCGGTGAGCACCTGCGACTTGATCACCACCGGCTTGCCGATCTCGGCGGCGATCGTCTTCGCCTGCTCGGCGTCGGTGGCGAACCCGTGGCCGGCGAGCGGGATGCCCTCCTTGGCCAGGATCTGGCGGCTTTCGAACTCGAAGAACCTCATGCGGCGGCGGGGGAATCTATCGACCGCCGGGCCGAGCGCCCACCTGCCGCGCGGGCCTCAGCGCTTCTTCTTCTTGGCCTTCGGCGGCTTGAGGCCGGCCTTCGCGGCGGGGCCGTTCACGCCCGCCACGCGGTAGCCCGCGACCGTGACCCTCGCCGTCTCGCTCCTCTGGAACGAGGGGATCGTCACGCTCGTCCCGGCCGTGAGCAGCGGGATCCGCCGGCCGTCGCTGATCGTGGCGTTCACCTCGTAGCCGGCCACGCCGGCCACCCGGCTCCAGCTCACGACCAGGCTCGACCCCCTGCGCCTGAGCCTGAGCCCGCGCGGCCGGGCGGGCCCGACCCGCGGCGCGGTGTAGCTCGCCACGTTCAGGTTGGCCCGCGGGTTCCCGCTCTGGATCACCTCGGCGACGATCGTGCGCTTGCCCTTCGGGCCGTCGGCCGGCGTGAACGGCATCGACCCGCGCGCCCTGGTGGTCGTCCCGATCGGCCGCCCCGCGATCGCGCCCTGCTCGGAGAAGGTGATCCGCTGGCCCTTGATCGGCGTGGCGGACCACGTCAGGCGCCGCTTCGTGCCGGAGCCGGTCACCCGCGCCTTCACCTTCGGATCCGGCAGCCCCTGCGCGCGCTCCATCCGCACGACCGGCGTCGAGCCCTCGGCCACGCCCACGGTCCACTTCCCCGCGTTCGGCCGCGAGATCATCACGTAGGTCTTCCTGTCCTTCGGCTCCTGCGAGACGAAGAACGGCTCGGTCATGTCGTAGCCGTCGGGGGGAGTCTGCATGCGCTGGCCGCCCGGCCCCTCGAGGATCACGCTCGGCGGCCCGTCCTGGCCCTCGAAGGCGAGCACCTCCGACTGCGTGCCCTTCGCCACCGTGAAGCTGCGCTCCTGCGCGGTCCGGATGCGCGCCACCTGGATCTGGACCGGTCCGACAGAGCAGCCCGAGAAGTAGAAGCTCGCGCTGCCCTCGCCCCAGCGGTAGTAGCCGCCGACGTCGGGCAGGTACCACGGCAGCCGGATGCAGGCGGCGATCCCGACGCTCGAGAGCACGATGTCGCCTCCCGCGCACTCGTGCACGATGTACTTGGTGCAGATGTCGATCTTGGCCGACGCCTGGAACAGGCTCGGGTCGTAGTAGACGAAGTCCAGGAACGCGTTGACGTCGAAGACCGCGTAGAGCGTGGTGTTGAAGTGCACGTTGGCCGTGAAGCGGCCGTTCGAGTCGAGCGAGCTGCCGAAGGTGCCCACCGGGACGCCCACGACGCTGCCCTGGCCGTTGATCGCGGCGATCCAGCCGCCCGCGTCGGGGTACGACAGCGTGAAGTCCCCGTCGATGCCGAACAGCGAGCCCGTGCCGGCGCCCGGTATCGAGAGCTGCGGGCCGATCGAGAACCCCACGCCGGCGCTGATCTGCCGCGGCGAGACGGTGTAGCTGCCGGCGATCCGCTGGAGGAAGACCCCGTAGCCGAGCGGGTAGTTCAGGTTCTCCCCGAACAGCCCCAGGTGGTTCAGCGCTCCGTTGAGGAAGCGGATGTCGCCGCCGAAGGTGCCGCTCGGCGACGCGAGCGAGAGCGAGCCGGACCAGCTGTTGGCGGAGCCGTCGTAGTCGAACACCGCGCTGTTGAGGTGGAACGGCGGCAGCGGGATGTCGTTCGCCTCCACGTGGATCGCGTTCAGGCTGAGCCCGTCCGGGCCGCCGGCGATCTCCGCGCGCCCGCTCACGAACGAGAGCGGCGACGGGAGCTGGATGTTGACCGGCAGCCCGACCGTGCCGTTCGTGCGGAACACCATCGGGTCGGACGACGCCTTGAGCCCGTGGATCTGCACGCCGTTCAGCCGCAGGGCGTCGGAGATCACCTTCGCGTCGCCGTTCGGGATCTTCAGCTCGGGTAGCGATGGAAGCGAGAACGGGCCGGCGACGATCCTCACGTTGCCGGCGCTCGCCAGCGCGGGCGCGACGACTCCCTTCGCCGTGTCGACGAAGAGCGTGGTGTCGGGCGGAGGCGCGAGCGAGATCCCGTTGAGCGTGAGCTTGCTGGCGCTGGGAACGCGGTAGCACCCGCTGCCGCCGTTGTCGCAGGTCGTCTTCTTCAGGCAGTCGCCACGCAGGGTGAGGCCGCGGATCCCGACCTCGTTCACGCACTTCTCCTCGAGCGTGAGCTCGTCGCTCGCGCTCGCCTTCCCCTCCGCGTCGGTCACCGTCAGCGTGATCTTGCGCGTGCCGCCGGCGCCGCTGAACGCGTGGCTGGCGAACGGCTCCTTAGTGTGGTCCTCGGTCCCGTCGCCCCACTGCCAGTGGTAGTCCTGGATCCCGTCCGGGAACTCGGGGTCACCGTCCGCCGCGAGCCCCTTCGGGTGCGACCCGGACAGGGACGCGTCGAAGTACATCGTCTGGTCCTGCTCCGCCTGCTTGGGCTGGAACCGGAGCACCGCGTACGGGGGCCGCTTCTTCCCGATCGACACCGACCTGTTCGCGAGTGCCGTCTCGCCCTGATCCGAGGTGACGATCAGCGCGGCGTGGGCCGGGCTGCCCTCCCCGAAGACGCAGGTGACCTTACGCGCCTTCTCGAGGCCGATCTCCTCGCTGTCGTAGTCCGTCTTCTTCTTGCCGTAGCAGCTCCACTGGTAGCGGACGATCTTGCCGCCGGGCACAGCCGACTTCGAGCCGTCCAGCGTGAACTTCGTGTCGCCCTTGCCCTGCGAGGGCTTCATCTCGATGACGGCCGTGGGCGGCGGAGCGACCTCGATCTGCTTGGTGGCGGTCGCCTTCAGGCCGTTCTCGTCGGTGACGGTGAGCGTGACGGTGTAGGCGCCGGCCTTGTCGTAGATGTGGTTGACCGCGCCGTTGACGCCCGGCGGCGCCTGACCGACGTCGGTGCTCTTGCCGTCGCCGAAGTCCCAGTGGGCGTTGACGATGTTGCTCGAGCCGGCCTTGTTCTCCGGAAGGAGGATCGCCGTCGACCCCTCGCGGATGACCGCGTCGGGCACGAAGATCCCGGTCTGCGGCGGGTCCGGCGGGGGCTTGGGGGAGCTCGCGCACTGCCCGCCGGGCGGGCCCGAGACGTTGGCCGTGCTCTCGACGTGCACGACCTGGCCGCCGTCCTTCTTGATCGTCACGTCGAGCTTGCAGGTGCCACCGTTGGCGTACGTGTGCTTGCCGTTGACGACGAAGTCGTCGGGCGGGGTGAAGACGACCTCGGCCGGGCTCGTGGCGGTGCCGTCGCCCCAGTAGATCGTCGACCCCTGGAAGCTGTCGGCGCTGACGTCCTTGCCGTCGTCCTCGAACTGCGCGACCTTGCCGCTGAACTCCTGCCCGGCGGTGGCGTCGAAGGTCGTGCCCTGCTGGTTCTTGACCGTCGCCAGCGCGACCGCCGCCAGCAGCGCGAAGGCGGCCAGCACCGCGATCCCGACCCGTCTCAGCTGACGCAGGGGCACTGCCCCCGGCAGTCAACTACAGGCCGTACGCCTCCGCAAGGTCGGCGTCCTTCTTCGCGAGCAGCTCGGCCAGCTCGACCATCACCTTGCACTGCTTCCAGGTCGCGTCGTCCTGCATCTTGCCGTCGATCATGTGCACGCCGCGGCCGTCCGGGATCGCCTCGAGCACCTTCTTGGCGAAGCGGACCTCGTCGGCGGGCGGGCTGAACACCTTCTTGGCGATGTCGATCTGCACGGGGTGCAGCGACCAGGCGCCGACGCAGCCGAGCAGGAACGCCGCGCGGAACTGGGCCTCGCAGCCCTGGACGTCCTTGATGTCGCCATAGGGGCCGTAGTAGGGGAGGATCCCGGCGCTCGTGCAGGCGTCGACCATGCGGGCGATCGAGTAGTGCCAGGGGTCCTGCTGGGCGGTGGGGCGGGGGGCGTCGGGATCGTCCGGGTTCGGGTCCTCGATCACGCGGTAGCCGGGATGGCCGCCGCCGACGCGGGTGGTCTTCATGCGCCGCGAGGCGGCGAGGTCGGCGGGGCCGAAGCTCATCCCCTGCATGCGCGGGCTGGCGGTCGCGATCTCCTCGAGGTTCACCACGCCCTGCGAGGTCTCGAGGATCGCGTGCACGAGCAGCGGCTTCTGGAGGCCGGCCTTGGCCTCGAGCTGGGCGAGCAGGCGGTCCACGTAGTGGATGTCCCAGGCGCCCTCGACCTTCGGGACCATGATCACGTCGAGCTTGTCGCCGATCTCGGTGACGAGCGTGGTGAGGTCGTCGAGGACCCATGGGCTCTCGAGGCTGTTCACCCGGGTCCAGAGCTGGGTGTCGCCGAAGTCGGTCTCCCTGGCGATCCGCACGAGGCCCTCGCGGGCGGCCTCCTTGCGATCGACCGGGATGGCGTCCTCGAGGTTGCCGAGCAGCACGTCGGCCTGCTTGGCCATGTCCGGCACCTTGGCGGCCATCTTCTCGTTGGAGCCGTCGAAGAAGTGGATCATCCGCGAGGGGCGGAAGGGGATCTCGCGCACGGGCTCGGGCGCGTCGATCGCGAGGGGCTTGAAGAAGTCGCGCGGGTTTCTCATGGGAGCCGAATCTATCGGCCCCGGTAGGATCGCCGGCGATGAGCGACGACAACTCGAATCACCAGCTGGACACCGATCAGCGCACCCGCGAGTCCTCAGGCGCCCGCCAGTACGGCCGCTACCTGGAGGAGTTCAAGGTCGGCGACGTCTACAAGCACTGGCCGGCGAAGACCGTGACCGAGGCCGACGACCACCTCTTCTGCCTGATCACGATGAACCACCACCCGCTGCACATAAACGACGTGTACGCAGGGGAATCGCAGCAGGGTCAGAACGTCGTGGTCGGCCCGCTCGTGTACTCGCTCATGCTCGGCATGTCGGTCGGGGACGTGTCGGGCAAGGCGATCGCCAACCTCGCCACCGAGGAGCTCTCCCACCCCGCCCCGGTGTTCCACGGCGACACGCTGTTCGTGGAGAGCGAGGTCCTCGAGGTCCGCGAGTCGAAGTCGAAGCCGGACCGCGGGATCGTGAAGGTGAAGACCGACTGCTACAAGCAGGACGGCACTCTGGTCGCGACGTTCAAGCGCTCCGTCCTGGTGCCGCGACTGCCGGAGTCCGCCCAGGAGGAGACGGCGGGGGCCGCCTCCGGGTCCGCCTCGGAACCCACGCACAACCCCGACGGTTGAGCGAGCGGCGGCGCTACGTCGCGCTGCGGGGCAAGATCACGCCCAGCGCCCGAAGCCGTTTCGAATCGACCGATTTCGATGGTACGGTGGGCTCAGCGCAGGGAAGCGCTGAGGAGGCGAGGGACTTGTCAGAAGTCGATCCGGCATCTCATTCCGCGGGGGAGCACGAGCTCGCCTCGGAGGTGTCCGAGCGCATAAGGGCGATCATCAGCTCGGCCGAGGCCGCCGCGAACGCGGTGCGCCACGAGGCCGAGCAGCGGGCGCAGGTCAAGCGCCGGCTGGCGGAGGACGAGGCGCGCCGCATCGTCGAGGACGCGCGGCGCGACGCCGAGGCGTTCCTGGCCGAGCGGATCCGCCGCATCTCCGAGCTGAGCGACGACGTGGTCGAGCGCGGCGAGGGCATCGTCCTGCGGCTCGACCGCGCCGAGGAGGTCCGCCGCCAGCTCCAGGGGCTGGCGGACGCGCTCGGCGAGAGCGCGGAGGAGCTCGCACGCGAGCTGGGCGCCGAGCCGGGGAAGGCAAGGCCGCGCGGCGCGCGCGAGCCCGGGGGCGCCCGGGCCGCGGAGCGGACCGAGCCCGCCGCCGGCCGGGCCGACGCCGCCGAGCGAGCCGAGGCGTCCGCCGCCCGCTCCGAGCGGCCCAAGCCGCCGCCGCTTCGCCCGCCCACCGAGCCGCCGCTGCGCGACGCGGAGGCCGAGGCCTCGCCCCCCACGGAGGCGGCCTCCGGCGAGGAGATCGCCGAGGATCCGACCGTCGGCGAGCTCGCGGCCGAGGCTGCCGAGCCCGAGGAGACGGGCGGCGTCCCGGTCGTGCCGGTCGAGCTCGTCCCCGACGACGCCGACGACGCGCCCGCCCGCGAGCCGGCGTCCAGCCGCGAGCCGGACGAGCAGCTCAGCGCGCGCCTGGTCGCGCTCCAGATGGCCGTCGCCGGCGGCAGGCGCGACGAGGTCGAGACCCATCTGCGCCGCACGTTCGACCTGGGCGACGTGACCCAGATCCTCGACGACGTGTTCGGCTCGGGCGAGGGCGGCGAGGCCGCCGGCTGGCCCAGCACGCGCGACGGCGCCGCCTGAGCGGCGACTCGTTCGCCGCCCCGCGATCGCTCGCGAATTCCGGCCCTTTCTGGCGCGAACCTCTTCCCCGCGGAGGGTCGCGATGGTACGGTCTCGATCTGGGTCTTAGCAAGGAGCGCGATGGACCGAGGGGAGAGCCCGACCGATATGCCTGAGCAGCAGGGGGTGGCCGCGAGCGCCAGCACGCGCGTGGCCGAGATCCTCGAGGAGGCCGAGCGCCACGGCCAGTCGGTGAACGAGCAGGCCGAGCGCGCGGCGCAGGCCGCACACCGGGAGGCCGAGCAGGAGGTCGAGCGCATCCTCGCGGACGCACGCGAGGCGGCCCGCGCGGCCGCGCGCGAGCGCGTGGAGCGGCTCGCGGGCCTCCAGGCGGCGCTCGCCCGCCGCGGCCCGGCGCTGCTCGAGGGGCTCGAGGGCGCCGGCGTCACCCGAGCGCGGCTCGAGGCGCTGGCCGAGGCGCTGGCCGCGAGCGCGGAGCGCGTCGTCGCGGAGGTGGAGCACGGCGAGGTGGCCGCCGAGGCGGGGTGGCGGCCGGAAACGGCAACGGGCGCGGGTGAACGGGCTGAGCCTGAGCCGGAAACGGCTGCGGCTGAGGAGGCGGAGCCCGAGGAGGCCGAGCCCGAGCCCGACGCCGCCGCGGGGGAGGACGCGGAGCCCGAGTCCACCTCGGGTCTCGACGACGACGATCCCGTCGCCATCGCCGAGGAGCTGGCTCAGCCCGTCGCCGGCGCTTCGCCGGCGAACGACTCCGCCCCGGTCCGCTACGACGGCTCGCTCCCGGAGGGTGCGCCGATCGCCCGCAAGCCGCTTCGCTCGCGCGAGCGCGACGCGCGCTTCGCCGCGCTGCTGCTGGCGGTTCAGGGCCGCGACCGCGGCGACGTCGCCACCCATCTGCGCAAGGAATACGGCTACGCCGACTGCGAGCCGATCCTCGACGAGGTCTTCGGCCCGACCGCGGCGTAGCCGGCGTCTGTGCAGTTGACCCCCCTATAGGGGGTGAAAACGCACAGGCGCCCGTCAGGCGCCGCTCAGGAACTCCGCGACCCGGCGCGACTCCGCCTCGGTCGTGTGCTCGCGCACCTTGGCGGCGCCGGCCTCCACGAGGCGGCGGCGCACGCCGGGGTCGGCGCCGACCTGGGCGAGCGCGTCCGCGGGCGGGTCGGCCTCGCCCGGGGGAACCAGCAGGGCCGCGTCGCCGGCCGCGTCGGCCACCCCGCCCACCGCGGTCGCGACCACCGGCAGCCCGGCGGCGAACGCCTCGAACAGCACCTGCGGGACCCCCTCGGTCCACGACACGTGCAGCAGGGCGTGGCTCGAGCGGTAGAGCCGCGGCAGCTCGCCGTCGATCGGCACGTACCCGCGCAGGTCCGCGTGCTCGGCGACCCCCAGCTCGGACAGCCGCTCCCGCAGCTGGTCCTCCATCGGCCCCTCGCCGCACACCACGAGCCGCCAGCGCGGGTCGCGCTCGCGTACGCGCGCGAGGACGTCGGCGAGCAGCAGCGGGTTCTTCTCGCGCTCGATGCGCCCGACGCTGAGCGCCACCAGCGCCTCACCGTCGTAGTCGCGCCGCAGCGCCTCCTCCGGCGCGACGAGGTCGGCCTCGCTCACGAGGGACACCGCGATCGGGAGCACCCGCCGCGCCCGCGAGTAGTTGCGGGCGATGTCCGGCCCGACCACCACCACCGGCCAGCGCCGCGCCAGCAGCCGGTGCAGCCCCTCGATCGCGTCGGCCGCCACGTGGAACCAGCGCCGCGTGGGATGGCGCGTGCGCACGTAGGTGGGCGTGTCCTGCCGGACTCCCAGCGCCACCCGCCGCCCGCGCAGCGCGGCGAGCGCGGCGAACGACATCGACAGGAGGTTCGGCCCGAGCAGCCACGCGCCGTCCACCCGGCCGAGCACCCGCCAGAACCGCCCGACCGAGCGCGCCATCGCCGGGAGCGACGAGCGCAGGTCGACCACGCTCGTGTAGTGGGGGAGGGGGACGAACTCGACCGACTCCGGGAGGCGGTAGTGCGACCGGCCGGGCGTCGGGTCCAGCCGTCCGACGATCGTGACGCTCTCGACGGGCTGGCCCAGCCGCGCCACGAACAGCGCGAACGCCCGCTCCGCGTACACCGCCCCGCCGGACTGCCGGTAGACGTAGTCCGTGTAGACCGCGAGCCGCAAGCGGTCAGTCCCCGCGCGCCATGCGCGCGAACGCCTCGACCGGCGGCCCGAACCGGATCGACCCGTTCACGAAGCCGAACCCCCAGGCCAGGTGCATCACCGCGAGCACCGCGGCCACGCCGGCCCCGTCGGCGGCGCCCGCCTCGCGCGCGACCCGCGCGCTGTTGAGCCCGAGCGCGGCCCCGTACGCGCCCACCCCGAGCCGGGCGACGCCCCGCAGCGCCCGCGGCAGCACCACCGACCCCGCGAGCGCCCCCACCAGGGCCAGCGGGAAGAGCTGCCGCGCCTCGAGGCTGTTCGGGTGGCGCGACGCCGTCTTCGCCCGGTAGGTGCCGTAGCGCCAGTACTGCTTGGCCAGCGATTCGAGGTCGTCGCGCGGCACGTAGCGCGAGGCGAGCGCGGGGATCGAGACGATCCGGCCGCCGTCCGCCAGGATCCGCGCCGCCAGCTCCGAGTCCTGGTTCACGCGCCACTCCTCGTCCCAGCCCCCGTGCGCCTCCACCACTTCGCGCCGCGCCATCCCCGCGAACACGCCGGTGTCGAGCTCGCGCTCGTCCTCGGGCCCGGAGCTGGAAAGCCGGGCCGAGCCGCCGGTCCCGAGCCACGAGCCGAGCGCGAGCGCCACGCGCCGCGACCACTTCCCGCGCCCCTCCGGGATCACCGGCCCGGCCACCCAGACCACGTCGCCGCGCCGCAGCCGCTCGATGCCGCGGGCGATGTAGTCCGGCGGGTAGAAGGTGTGCGCGTCCATCCGCACCACGTACTCGCCGCGCGCGTGGCGCAGCCCCACGTTCAGCCCCGCGGTCGAGGTCCGGCCCGGGTTGTCGAACAGCCGGATCCGCGGGTCCTCGCGCGCCAGCTCCTCGACCAGCTCGCGCGTGCGGTCCTCGGATCCGCCGTCCATGAACAGGAACTCGACCTCGCCGTCGAAGTCCTGGGCCTGCATCGCCGCCACGGTGTCGCGGATGAACGCCTCCTCGTTGAGGACGGGCACTAGGACGCTGGCGTCGACGGCGCTCACGGCACCGGCACGATAGGCGCGGCTCGGGACGCGACCTGCGGGTAATCCCGATTGCACAGGTGCCGATAGAGAGGAATCGGCACTTCGGGGTGGCATAGTAGGCACATGGCGGACTCCGACAGGGGCGGGCGCTCGGCGGACTGGCTGAGGCCGCGTGTCGAGCAGCAGGGCCTCCAGCGCTACGTCAACACGATCCGGGAGCGGATCAAGCTGATCCTCGCCGTGACGGTGCTCACGACGCTGGCCGCCGTCGGCTATCTCGCGGTCGCGCCGAAGATCTACGAGGCGAAGTCCGAGCTGCTCGTCACGCCCGTGCCCGCGGACGACCCGGCGCTCTCCGGCCTCCCCATCATCCGCCACTCGAGCGATCCGACCAGGGACGTCGAGACCGCCGCGCGCCTGATCGCCAACCGCCAGGTCGCCGAGCGCGTGCGCCGCGAGGTCGGCCCGGGCGCCCCCGACCCGCTGCTCGACCACGTGACCGCCGAGCCGGTCGCCCAGAGCAACCTGGTGGCGATCACGGCCCGCGCCGAGTCCGCCCGCGACGCCCAGCGCATCGCCAACGGCTTCGCCGAGCAGTCGATCCAGGTCCAGACCGACAAGCTGCACGCGGCGCTCGACAAGTCGATCGCGAACCTCGAGGCGCGCGTCGACGCGCTCCAGCCCGAGGACGAGTCGCAGGGCAACAGCGGTGACCTCTCGCTGCGCTCGCAGCTCACCCGCCTGCAGACCCTGCGCGGCCAGGACGACCCGACGATGTCGATCCAGAGCCGCGCCGCCGAGCCCGACACCCCGGCCTCGCCGAAGAAGAAGCTGACCCTGATCGCCGGCGTGCTGGCCGGGCTGATCCTCGGCATCGGCGGCGCCTTCGCGCTCCAGGTGCTCGACCCGCGCCTGCGCCGCGAGGAGCAGCTCCGCGCGCTCTACGGGCTGCCGGTCCTCGGCCGCATCCCCAAGGAGGGCAAGGGCGGCAACACGGCCCTGGCGCCCGAGCGCCTGTCGCCGTCCACGCTCGAGGCGTACCGCACCCTGCGCGCCACGCTCGCCGCTTCGCGCCGCGGCTCCAAGACCGAGACCCCCGCGATCCTCGTGACGAGCCCGTCCCCGTCGGAGGGCAAGACCACCTCCGCGATCAACCTCGCCTCGTCGCTCGCGCTCGCGGGCAACAGCGTGATCCTGATCGAGGCCGACCTGCGCCGCCCCGCGATCGGCGCCGCGCTCGGCGTGACCACCAAGACCGGCACCGGGTCGGTGCTGCTCGGGATGGCCGACCTCGAGGACGCGCTGGTGGAGACCAACGCCTACGGCCGCTACCTGCGCCTCCTGCTGGCGGACTCGAGCGGCGGCGCCAGCGGCTTCATGGCCGACCAGCTCTTCCTCCCGGCCGCCGGCCACCTGGTCGAGGACGCGAAGGCCCTGGCGGACTACGTGATCGTCGACTCGCCGCCGCTCGCCGAGGTGATCGACGCGCTCCCGCTGGCCCAGCAGGTCGACGAGGTGCTCGTCGTGGTCCGCCTCGGCCGCACCCAGCTCACCAAGCTCCAGAACCTCGGCGAGCTGCTCGCGCGCAGCGACATCGAGCCGGTCGGGTTCGCCGTCGTGGGCGTGCCGGACACCGGCGACGGCTACTACTACGCGAGCAGCGCGGCGGTGCCGAAGCGCAGCAAAGCCGGCTCGGGGCGCGCCGCGAAGAGCTAGGGCGGGGGCCGCACGATGACGGCCGGCGTCGACCTCTCGGCGCGCACGTACCAGCTCCTGCTCGGCCTCGCCGCCGTCGGGCTCGGCGTGCTCGCGGGCGTGGACCCGCGGCTGGGGATCGCCGCCGCGATCGGGCTCGCGTTCGTCGTCCTCGTCATGGGCGACCTCACCTTCGGCCTCTGCGTGTTCGCCGTGGTCGCGTTCCTCGACCTGCTGCCGCAGCTCGGCGGGTCGCTGCTCAGCTTCTCGAAGATCGTCGGCCTGCTGCTGGCTATCTCCTGGCTCGCGAAGGTCACCTCCGCGCGCGACGCGCGCAACGGCGACACGCGCAACGACTTCATGGCCACGCACCCGGTCTTCACCTACGTGCTCGGCCTGTTCGTCGCGTGGGCGGCCGTGAGCCTGCTGTGGGCCGAGGACACGACGCTCGTGCAGACGCCGCTCATGCGCTACGCGCTCAACCTGGTCCTGTTCCTGATCGTGTTCACGGCGGTGCGCACGCCCAAGCAGCTCCTCTGGGCGCTCGGCGCCTACGTGGTGGGGGCGACCGCCGCGGCCGCGTACGGGCTGGCCCGGCCGCCGACCGACACGGCCTACTACGACATCCAGCGCGTGGCCGGGACCCTCGGCGACCCGAACGAGCTGGCCTCGGTGCTCGTGCCCGCCATCGTGCTCGCGCTCGGCCTCGCGGTGGTCCTGAAGCGCGCCCCGCTGCTGCGGCTGCTGCTCGTGGGCGCGGCGCTCGTCTGCGCGTCGGGTGTCTTCCTGACCCTCTCCCGCGGCGGCCTGATCGCGCTGGGGGTGGCGCTGGTGGCGTCGGTCGTGATCGCCGGCCGCTGGCGGCCCCAGGCGTTCGTGCTGGCGCTCACCGTCGGCCTCGGCGTGCTGTTCTGGTTCAGCTTCGTCGCGACCGACGACCAGGTCAACCGCGTGACGCACATCGAGGGCGGCACCGGCCGCACCGACCTGTGGAACATCGGGACGCGCATGATCGAGGACAAGCCGGTGACGGGGGTCGGCCTCGGCAACTTCCAGGTCGCGTCGGTGCACTACCTGCTCGAGCCCGGCGTGATCGAGCGCGACGAGTTCATCGTGGACCAGCCGAAGGTCGCCCACAACACCTACCTGCACGTGGTGGCCGAGCTCGGCTTCGTGGGCGGCGCCCTGTTCGTCTCGATCATCGGCTTCGTGCTCATCTGCGTCCTGCGCGCGGCGCGCGAGTTCGCGCGGATGGACGAGCTGGGCCTGGAGCTGCTCGCGCGCGCTCTCCTGGTGGCGCTGATCGGCATCCTCACCGCCGACTTCTTCATCTCCGAGCAGTTCAGCAAGCAGCTCTGGCTCCTGCTGGGGCTCGGGCCGGCGCTGCTCGGGGTGGCGAGGTCGATGCAGGCGGCGCGCGAGCGCGGCGAGCGGACGCCTGGCGCCGCTCCTAGCCGCTAGAGCAGGCTCTTCATCCGGCGGCGCACCGGCTCGGGCCCGCGGTCGGCCGCGGCCACCGCCGCGATCGCCGCGCGGCCGCGCGCCCCGCGGCCCAGGGCGACCGTCTCGAGCCCGTGGTCGGCGTTCGCGAAGCGGTCCTTGTAGCTCTCGCCGCCCAGCAGCAGCCGGTACTCGCGCATGCCGTCGTCGAGAGCCGTGCGGATCGTGTGCACGAGCAGCACGAAGCCGACGTTCTCGCGCTCGAGGGCGGGGTCGCGGCCGGCCTGGTAGTACCACTCGATCCCGCCGAAGCGGTAGCCGAGCCACGCCGCGGCGGGACGCGAGTCGACCTCGAGCGTCCAGAGCCGCAGCCAGCCGCGCTCGAGCGCCGCGTGCGCGAAGTCGCGGTGGAACGCCCTGCGCTCGGGGCCGAACGCGCGCGAGCGCTCGCCCCAGTGGGCGTCGTGCAGGCGCACCAGGGTCTCGAAGTCGCCTTCGAGGCGGCCGGGGTCCTCGGTAAGCCGGAACTCGACCCTCTCGTGCTCGCGGCGCAGCTTGCGCTCGCGGCGCTTGGCCTGGTCGCGGAAGTTCTTCGAGCGCGAGGCGAGCCAGCCGGCGAAGTCGGCCCCGCCGGCCTCGAGGACGGGGCTCGCCTCGGTGCGCATGAGCCGCCCGCCGAGCAGCGGCGGCCAGCCCTGCTCGCCCGCCAGCCGGTCGGCCACGAGCAGCTGGGCGCGCGACTCCGCGAACGCCTCGCGCAGCGCGCTCGCGGCGTGGGGACGGTCGTCCGCGGCGCAGACCGGTCCGAGCTGGTCGGCGACGCCGTGGCCGACGAACCGAAGCGCGCGCAGCGGCCGCGAGCGCCACTCGTAGAGGGGGAGGATCGCGACGGCGCGCCCGTCCACGCGGCAGCGCTCCACGGCGAGCGCACGCCCGGCGCCGAAGTGGCGCCACCAGATGCTGGCCCACTCCCAGGTCGAGAACGGGTTGCCGGCCTCCTCCGCCAGCCGCGACCAGTCCTCCCGGACGGCGTCCAGGTCCGCGACCCGCTCGCGCTGCACCGGCGCGCTCACCGGCGGCCGGAGCGGGCCACGATGTCCTCGTACATCCGCTCGAGGGTACGGACCGTCCGGTCGATCGTGAACTCGCTGCGCCGCCGCTCGCGCCCGCGGCGGCCCATCGCCGCGGCCGCGTCGCGGTCGCGCAGGACCTCGGCCAGCGCCCGCGCCAGGCCGGCGGGGTCCTGGGGCTCCACGAGCCGCCCGTTCGAGCCGTCCTCGATCAGGTCCGGGACGCCGCCCACGCGGGTGGCGACCACCGGCAGCGCGGCGTCCATGTACTCCATCACCGCGAGGGGGCTCCCCTCGTAGTCCGACGACAGCGCCGCCACGTTGGCGGCCGCGAGCAGGTCCGGCACGTCCGAGCGGATCCCGAGCAGCGTGACCGGAGCGCCGAGCTCCCCCACGAGCGCCCCGAGCTGGTCCTCCTGCGGCCCGCTCCCGGCGATTAGCACGCGCAGCTCCGGGAACTCGCCGCGCAGCTCGGCTGCCGCGCGGACGAGCACGTCGAGCGCCTTCTGCTCGCGCAGCACCGCCACGGCCACCACCACCGGCGCCTCCGCCGGGATCCCGAGCTCCTGCCGCACCCGCGCGCCGTCGCCCTCGGGGATCGCGTCGATCCCGTTCGGCACGAACGTCACGTCGTCGGGGTCGATCCCCTCGACCTCGATCATCTTGCGCCGGTCGTCGGTCGAGACCGCGATGAAGGCGTCGGTCCCGCGGGCGATCAGCTCGCGGTCGAGGAAGCGCCGCACCGGCTGACCCTCGAACGACCAGGTGTGCTCGTGCGCGAGGACCGCCGGGACCCGCGCGACGCGGCCGAGCACCGCCGCCCAGACGTTCGAGCCGAACTTGTGGGCGTGCAGCACCTCCACCCGCTCGCGGCGCAGCAGGGACACCAGCGGGCGCCACTCGCGCAGCGAGCGCGCGGACGTGCGGCCGAGTCCGACCAGGCGCACCCCGGCGTCCTCGAGCTCGCGCGCGGCCGCTCGCGTGGCCGGGCCCGCGTGCTCGGGGTCGTAGCGGCTGGCGCAGTGAATCGGCTCGAAGCGCTGCCGGTCGAGCCGCTTCGAGATCTCCATGGCGAGCCGCTCGCCGCCTCCGGACGTAGCGAGGTGGTCGACGAGCGTGACCACGCGCAGGCGCCTGCCGCTGTTCGAGGCGTCCGCCACCGATCAATAGCCTGACTGATCGGACCCGTGAGCGCCGATTCCCCTCAACGCGACCGATCCCGCATCGAGCGCTTCCTGAGCAGCTCCTTCAAGGTCGAGCGCGGGCAGCGGGCGGACCCAGCCGCCGTGCGCGGCTACCCGATCGACTTCCGCGTGAAGGCGCTCCGGACCGAGATGTGGCCCGGCTTCGCCGAGGAGCCGGGGGCGCACGTGTGGGTCGGCCCGATCCAGCGCGGGCTCGGCTGCTTCGAGCGCTACGTGCACGGCGAGGGGGAGCAGTGGCTGGCCGCCGCGCGCGAGACCGCCGACCTGCTGGTCCGCGAGCAGCGCGACGACGGGGGCTTCGAGCACCGCTTCCATTACCCCCATACCTTCGACATCGCGCCCCCATGGCTTTCCGGGATGGCGCAGGGCGAGGGCGCCAGCCTGCTCGTGCGGGTGCACGCCGAGACCGGGGAGGAGCGCTACGCCGAGGCCGCCAGGCGCGCCCTCGGGCCGCTCGGGCGCACGCGCGCCGAGGGCGGGGCCTCGGCCCCGCTCGACGGCACGCTCGTTCCCGAGGAGTACCCGACGGACCCGCCGTCGCTCGTGCTCAACGGGATGATCTTCGGCCTCTGGGGCCTGCGCGACGTGGCCGTGGGCCTCGACGACACCGAGGCCGGCGCCGCGTTCGCCGCCGGGGCGGACGCCGTCGCGCGCTCGATCGAGCGCTGGGACACGGGCTGGTGGTCGGCCTACGACCTCCACCCGCACCGGGTTCGCAACGTGGCGAGCGTCGGCTACCACGCGCTCCACGTCGCCCAGCTCGAGGCGCTGCACGCCCTCGCCCCGCGCGAGCAGCTCGCGCAGGCGGCCGAGCGCTGGACGCGCTACGGGCGCTCGCGCGCGAACCGCGCCCGCGCCTGGGCGGGCAAGATCGCGTTCAGGCTCGCGGTGCCCCGCAGCGAGCGGGTGGCGTCCGCCCTGCCGTGGGCGCGCTCGCGATGAGCGACCTCCTCGTCCTCTGCTACCACGCGGTCAGCCCCGACTGGCCGGCTGCGCTGTCGACCACTCCCGCGACCTTCGAGCAGCACGTCGCCCTGCTCAGCCGGCGCGGCTACCGCGGGCTGCCCGCCCGCGAGGCGCTGGCGGCGCCGGGCGGCGGCAGGGTCGTCGCGATCACCTTCGACGACGCGTACCGGTCGGTGCTCGAGCTGGCCAAGCCGATCCTCGACCGCCACGGGATGCGCGCCTCGGTCTACGTGCCGACCGACTGGGCCGGCCGCGAGGAGCCGATGCGCTGGCCCGGGATCGACCAGTGGCTCGGCGGGCCGCACGAGCGCGAGCTCACCTGCATGACCTGGGACCAGCTCGGCTCCCTCGAGCGGGACGGCTGGGAGGTCGGCTCGCACACGCGCTCGCACCCGCGGCTGTCGCGGGTCGAGGACGACGGCGCGCTGCGCGACGAGCTCGAGGGCTCGAGGCGCGCCTGCGAGGCGGCGCTCGGCCGCCCCTGCGAGTCGATCGCCTACCCGTACGGGGATCACGACGAGCGCGTGGTGGAGGCGGCCGGACGCGCGGGCTACCGCTGGGGGTTGACGCTCCCCGCCCGCATCCACGCGGCCCGCGACCTCGCCTGGCCGCGCGTGGGCATCTACCGGGTGGACGACGGGCGCCGCTTCCGCCTCAAGGTCTCACCCGCCATGCGGGCGCTGCGCTCGTCGCGGCTCTGGCCCGGCGGCTAGCGCGTCCGCGCGTGCACGAGGTTCGACGCGCTCGCGCCGGGGACCACCACGCGCACGGTCATCCGCGCCGCCGAGCTGAGCTGCCGGGTGTGGGTGCGCAGCACGACGCGGAAGGTGCCCTCGACGTTCGGCACGACCGCGATCGTCTTCCAGCTCCCGCCGCGGCGGACCTGAACGCGCAGCTTGCTGACGTGGCCGGTCACGTGGCCCGCGACGCGCACGCGGGCGCGGCCGCGGCGCTTGCTGCGCTTGACCGAGACGTGCTCGAGGACGACGTTGCCGGGCTTGGCGGCGGTCTGGTCCGGGGTGCCGGAGTCGCCGGAGCCGGAGCCGCTCGTGGGGGCGGGGCCGGTCGGCTCGCCGCCGAGCGTCGAGGTGGGCTCGATCGGGGTCGAGGGCACGTCCGCGCCGGCGAGCACGTCGGCGCACGGGCTGCCCGAGCGCAGGCGGAAGTCCTTGGCGGCGCGGTCGACGTAGAGCGGGTCCGCGATCAGGTTGCGCGTGGCGACGAAGCCGTCCTGGGCGCCGATGTTGCCGAGCTTGCCGCCGTAGATGCAGTTGTTGCGCGCCACGTTGCCGCTGCCGAGCCCGTCGGGGAACCAGGACTCCACGTTGCGGCGGATGTTCGCGTTGGTGATGACGTTGTGCTCGACGAGGTTGTCGTCGGAGGTCCCGCCGCCGGTGCCCGAGAAGATCACGCCCACGCCGTTGCCGTCGATCACGTTGCCGCGGATCACGTTGCCGTCGGCGTTCGGGTAGAGCTGGATGCCGCGGTCGGCGTTGTCGTAGATCACGTTGTCGAGGATCTGCGCGTGGTCGGCCTCGGTCAGGTAGATGCCGTGGTCGTGGTTCGAGACGGGGTTCATGCGGCCGCAGTTGTGGATCCGGTTGCGGCGGATGATCGCCCGGCTCGCGCTGTTCAGCGCGAAGCAGATCCCGACGTGCTCGTTGGTCACCTCGTTGTCCTGGAAGACCACGTCGTCGCCGTCTACGGTGGGGCTGGGAAGCTGGGTGCAGGTGGCGCCGGACGGGCAGGCGGGGGCGGTCACGCCGTTCAGCTTGAGCCCCTCGACCGTCACGAAGTTCGCGCCGCCGGGGACGGTCAGGCGGCCGACGATCTCGGCGCGCTCGCCGGGGAAGCTGCGGAGCGTGATGCGGCTGGCGTCGCCGCTGCCGCCGCGGCGGATGCTCACGTGGCCGTCGTAACGGCCACCGTGGAGGCAGCCCGCCTGGCCGGGCGACAGCGAGTCGACGAGGCGCTGGGCCGCGCCCGCGCCGGGCTCGGCCACCTTGTCGCAATCCGCGGCGCTGGCGGAGGCGGGGGCGGCGATCGTGAGTACGGCTGCGGCGAGGGACGCGAGAAGCGTGCGGCGGAGGGTGGCCATGCCCCCTGCATCGGGCCTCGGGAGCCGGTTTCAGAGGGTTATGGAGCCTTGCTCGGACAAATGTCCAGGAGGCCCCCGGACGGCGCCGCCTAGCCGCGGCTGACGAGCCGCCGCCAGCGCGACGTCGGCGGCCGCGGAGGCGGGTCCGGCCGGGCCGGCAGCGGGCGCCCCGCGAGGATCGCCACGGGCGAGGTGACCGTGAACCACGGCGCCTGCTCGACCAGCCCCGGGATCTCGGTCTCGGCCGAGTCGAAGCCGGCCAGCAGGTCCGGCGGGCGGTGCAGGTGGTCGTGCGCGTCGGAGGCGACGTCGTGCACCAGCCCGTCGTGCAGCAGCTCGAGCGTGAAGCGGCGGACGGTCGCGCCGAAGCCGCCCGCCATCGAGGCGGCCGTGATCGAGCAGAGGACGCCGGAGTTCACGAGCCGCTGGAGCCGGTCGGGGTCGTGCTGGAAGATCGGGCAGCGCTCCGGGTGCGCGAGCAGCGGCTTGAAGCCGCGTCCCTGCACGTCGCGCACGATGCCCTCGATGTCGATGTCACTCGAGCGGTACGGGCTCTCGATCAGCACGTAGTCGCTCTTGCCGAGGCAGACCTTGCGGAGCGTCCCGTCGTCGAGCTCGGCGGCCTTCTGGAGCGAGACCTCGCCGCCGGTCAGGACCAGGAGCTGGATGTCCTCGTCCTCCACGGCCGCGTTGAGCCGCGCCACGAGCCCCTCGAGCTCGTCCGGGTCCACGTCGTAGTCGGCGCGGATGTGCGGCGTGGCGACCATCACGTGGATGCCGGCGGCCGCGGCGCTGCGCGCCATGGCCACGCTGAAGTCGAGGTTGACCGGGCCGTCGTCGAGGCCCGGGAGGATGTGGCAGTGGAGGTCGATCACGTCCGCGCGGACGCTACTCGGCCGGCTGGAAGACGGCTGCCACGGTGAGCAGCAGGATCTTCAAGTCGAGCCAGAGCGACCAGTTCTCGATGTAGTAGTTGTCCCACTCGATCCGGTCCGAGAGGGAGGTCTTCCCGCGCAGGCCGTGGACCTGGGCCCAGCCGGTGATCCCGGCCCGCACGCGGTGGCGATCCTCGTAGCGGCTGACGCGGCGCTCGAACAGCTCGACGAACTCGGGCCGCTCGGGGCGCGGGCCGACGATGCTCATCTCGCCCTTGATCACGTTCAGGAGCTGGGGCAGCTCGTCGATCGACGTGCGCCGCAGCAGCTTGCCGATGGCGGTGCGGCGGTCGACGCCCTCCACGCCGCCGGGCGCCGTGTCGTCGGGCAGCAGCATCTTCACGTTGTCCTTGGGGCGCGGGTCGGACAGCCGCATGGAGCGGAACTTGAGGAGGTCGAACGGGCGCCCGTCGCGGCCCACGCGCCGCTGGCGGAAGAAGACCGGACCGGGGGAGGAGATCTTCACCGCGGCGATGGCGGCCAGGAGCAGCGGCGCGAGCAGCAGGATCAGCACGGCCGCCATCACGCGGTCGCCGGCGTGCTTGAGGGCGAACTGCCAGCCCTTGGGGTTGACCGCCCGCAGCCGGTACAGCGGCATCCCGCCGATGTGCTCGAGCTTGACGCGCACGTTGATGCTCTCGAACAGCCGCGGCACGAGCGAGACGTCGAGGCCGAGCTCGTCGCAGCGGCGGACGACCGGCACGAGCGTCGCGTCCGAGCCGCGCGAGGACATGAACGCCATGACCACGTGCTTGGCGCCCGTCCGCGCCACGATCGAGTCGAGGTCCTCGGGCCCGCCGAGGATCGGCACGCGGCGGCCCGGCACCTGCTCGTCCGAGGGCGGGTACGGGTCGACGTATCCGACCGGCTTGAGTCCCAGCTCGGGCTTCTCGTCCAGGCGCCGCTCCACCTGCGCGCCGATCTTGCCGGCGCCGAAGATCAGGGTCGGGACGGCAATCGAGCGCTCGATGCGCGCGCGCCGCTGGGTGATGTTGAGGACGTAGTGGCTGCCGGCCACGTAGATCATCCCGAACACCCACACGCGCGCCAGCAGCTCGGCCTGCTCGCCGGTGCCGGCAGCGAAGACCGAGACGGCGATGATCGACATCGCGGCCACCGAGCAGGCGCCCACGACGTGGCCGACCTCGTCGAGGTACTGGACCGTGATCTTGTGGCGGTAGACGCCGCGGATCGCCAGCAGGGCCATCACCAGCGGGGGGAAGAGGAAGGCCGGCCAAACGTCGGCGTGCACGCCGGCCGCGTCCGCGCCGAACAGCGCGGCGGCGACGGCCAGCACCAGCATCAGGCCGTCGGCGCACAGCGCGGCGATCGTCCACGAGCGGCCCTCGAAGATCGCGGCGTGCGAACGCCGCCGGGCGGTAGGGAGTTGCCCCGGCGGCGTGTCGGCTCCGGGGTCGCCGAACGCGTCGGCGGCCCCAGCGGTCTCGTGGATGGCCGAGGGGACCCTCGCCGATTCGGCGAGGGTTACCTCTTCCCGTCCAGGATGGCCCCTTCCAGACAAGCGATCACTCTCCCCGCCCTGTATCGGGGCGGGCCCGCACTTTGATTAGCCGGTGGCGGGAAACCGGCAGCAGCCTAGGCTACCTCGGGACGGCTGAGACGCCGCATCCCGAAGCCCATCGCCAGCAGCACGCCGCCGGCAGCCACGATCAGGCCGATGTCGCGGCCGGTGAACGGAAGCTCGCTGCGAGCCTCCTCACGGGTCGCCACGGTCGGCGGGTCGTTGGGCGTGCGCGGGTTCTCGGTCGAGATCCGCTCCTCGATGCTGCCCGAGGGCGTGGCGTAGCCCTGCTGGGACGCGGTCTGGGCGAGTGCGGGTGCCGCCAGCATCATGCTCGCGCTGACGATCGCACCGACGATCAGAGTCTTCAGTCGCATAGATGGTCTCCCTACCATTGTGTTTGGCCTCCTTGCCGTGAGCCTCGTGCACCAGGACCTGTCCATGGCCCTGGTGATGGATGAGTACCTGAGGTACCCCTCTCAGCGGCCCAGAAAAACTGTAGCCGCGAAGTAGAAGGAAAGCAAACTTCGGTTCGAGGGGTACTTGGGGTACGCAACCTAACTCCTCCGCATCGTACGAATCGCCGCCGCGAAAGGGTCGTCGGGGTGAGCCTTTGCGCAGGATGCGCGCCCGTATCCGTTCGGTACCCGCCGTAGAATCGCCCAGGTGCCGTCTCCGCGCACCGTTGCCGAAGCGCTGCGCGACGGAATCGCGTTGTCTCCCGCCGTCGTTTTAGGCGCGTTGGCGCTCATTCCCCTCGTCGTCCTGTCGTCCTCTGAAGGCGGTTTCTTTCCCACCACTTGGTACCCAGCCGCGCTATTCCTAGTCGCGCTGCTGTTCGTGGGGCTGCTGGCGCTTCCCTCTGGGGGGCGGCCGACGGCCCCCGTCCTGGTGGCGGTGGCCGCCCTGGGGGCCTTCGCTGCCTGGAGCTATCTCAGCATCGCCTGGGCCGACCAGCGCGCCGACGCCTGGGACGGGGCCAACCGGACCGCCCTCTACGCCGGGATCTTCGCCCTGTTCGCGCTCTGGCGGATCCGCGGGCGCGGCGCGGCCGCGCTGGTCGGCGCCTTCGCGCTCGCGGTCACCGCGATCGGCGTCGTCGAGCTGGTCGAGGTCTCGGGCGCGGGCCGGCCGGAGGACCACTTCATGGACGGCCGGCTGTCGGAGCCGGTCGGCTACGTCAACGGGAACGTGGCGCTGTGGTCGGCGGCGTTCTGGCCGTGCGTGGTGTTCGCCGCCCGGCGCGAGGTGCCGGCGCCGCTGCGGGCGCTGTTCGCCGGGTCGGCGGTCGCGCTCGGCGGCCTCGCGCTGATGGGGCAGAGCCGCGGCTGGCTGTTCGCGCTGCCGGTGGTGGCGGTCGTGTTCGTGGCCGTCACGCCCCGCCGCGTGCGCACGACGCTCACGCTGCTGGCGATCCTCGCCGCGATCGCCACGGCGATCCCGTCCGTGCTCGACATCTACGACGAGAACGGGCCGCCGCTGGGCGAGGCGGCCGACGGCGCGGTGGCGGCGATCGTCCGGGCGGCGCTCGTCGCGCCGCTGGTGGTCCTGGCCGCCGCGCTGGCCGACCGGCGGGTGCGCGCCTCGCGCGCGGTCGAGCGCGGGGCCGGGGTCGCGCTCGCGGCGGCCGCCGCCGTCGCGCTGGTCGGCGGCGCGGTCGTCTACGGCGCCGAGCGCGGCAACCCGGTGTCCGACGTCGGCGACGCCTGGGACGAGTTCAAGACCCAGCCGACGCCGGCGGGCGGCGAGACCCGGCTCAGCTCGCTCGGCTCGAACCGCTACGACTTCTGGCGCGTCGCGTGGAACCAGTTCGAGGGCGCGCCGATCGCCGGGGTCGGCGCCGACAGCTTCCAGCAGGCCTACCTGGCCGACGCGCGCAGCGACGAGCAGCCGCGCTATCCGCACAGCCTCGAGCTGCGCACGCTCGCCCAGACGGGCCTGGTGGGCACGGCGCTGCTGGCGGCCGCGCTCGGGGCCGCGCTGCTGGCGGCGTGGCGCGCGCTGCGGCTGCGCAGCGGGCCCGCACAGGCCGCGGCGGCCGCCGGGCTCGCGGCCTTCACCTACTGGTTCGTGCACGGGTCGGTCGACTGGTTCTGGGAGATCCCGGCGCTCGGGGCCGCCGCCTTCGCGCTGCTGGGGCTGGCCGCCGGCCTCGCGCCGCGCCGCCCGGCGCTGCGCCCGGGCGATCGCGCGCGGCCCCTGGCGGCCGGCGCCTGGATCGCGGTGGCGGCGGCGGTGGCGGCGCTGGCCGGGCTGAGCCTCGCGGGCCCGTGGCTGGCCGAGCGCTACACCGACCAGGCGCTGGCGCTCTGGCGCGACGACCCGGGGCGCGCCTTCGACAAGCTCGACCGCAGCCGCTCGCTGAACCCGCTGAGCGCCACGCCCGACGCCGCGGCCGGGAGCATCGCGATCCAGCTCGACCGGCCCGGCGAGGCGGAGGCGCGCTTCCGCGCGGCGGTGGACCGCGAGCCGGGCGAGTCGCACTCCCACCTGCGCCTCGGCGCGCTGCTCGTGAACGCCGGCCGGCGCGAGGAGGGTCTCGAGCAGCTGCGCGAGGCGCTGCGGCTCAACCGGCGCGACGCGATCGTCAGGCGCACGCTGAAACGCGCGCGGCGCGGAAGGGAGATAGACATCAAGGCCGTGAACCGGGCGATCGCCGACCGCTACCGCAGCCTGGGCGACCGATGAGGCCGACGTGGCAGCGCGTGCTGCTGACGGTCCTTTACTGGGTGGCCGTGCTGGTGGTCTCGATCGCGATCCTCGTCGCGCTGGTGCTGCTGATCGAGTCGCGCGACCAGGCGGAGGTCGAGGAGGGCGGGTCGGTCACGCTCGTCGCGTAGGCGCGCGCTCTACGTCACGCGCGCGTTGACCAGCCGCGCGAAGATCACGACCCGCTGCGACGCGCTGTAGAGCGGGTGGCAGGCGCTCAGCACGAGGCGCTCGGGACCCTTGACGCGGTCGACGATCCAGGTCGCGTCGGGGTTCACGATCTGCTTCTTCTCGACCTTGTAGTCGAGCTCGGCGTAGGGCATCTTCAGCACGACGTGCTGGCCCTCCTCGAGGTCGTCGATCGAGCGGAAGGGGGCGCCGTAGGTGGTGCGGTGGCCCGCGATCCCCACCGTGCCGCCCTCGCCGGGGAACGAGGTGGCGGGGTAGTGCCCAGGGCCCTTGCGCAGCACGTCGAGCCCGGTCCCCTGCACGAAGACGTACTCGCGGTCGAGCGTGGGCATGTCGATCCGGCCGAGGGCCTTGCCGTTCTTCGCGCGCTTCTTGTAGAGCTGCGCCAGCTTCCTGACCCGGCGCTTGACGTCGCCGATCGACGCCGTGAGCTGCTTGTCGCGCAGCGCCGAGGTGGCGAGGGCGTCCAGCTCGTCCTCGAGGTCGCCCTGGTCGCGGGCCGCCATGAAGGCGGAGACGGGCTCCTGCCAGGCGACCGTAAGGCCGGCGTCCGCGAGCATCAGGACCCCGCTCACGATCAGAACGGAGGCGACGAATCGCAGTACCGCTCGGATCCTTCCGCCACCGGGACGCACAGGTTCGCCAGTGTAGGCGGGGGGCCGGTACCCTTCCCGCCCTCAGAAGCGACTCTAGGAGTTGAGCCCAGACCGATGGCGAAGCAGATGACCCCGCTCCCGGACGCGAAGTCCGTGCGCGTGAACCCGTCCGCCGACGAGCTGAAGGAGCTCGCGGCCAAGATGCCGAACGCACGGCGCACGAAGTACGACAACCTGAACGTCCAGACCGAGGTCCTCGCCCGCTCCAAGGCCTCCACCTTCCTAGTGCTCGACGATCCGGACGCCACCTCGCAGCAGGCCATCTCGCGCGAGGAGGGGGAGCGCATCGCCGGCCTCCAGGACGAGTACATCGCCGGACGGGACATGGTCGTCGTGGACGGCTACATCGGCAACGACCCCGACTTCCGCACGGCCGCGCGCCTGTACATCGAGGCGTCGAACGCGAACATCGCCGGGATGCAGAAGCAGCTCTACTTCGAGGTCGAGGACCGCGACGGGTTCGAGCCCGAGCTCACCGTCATCTACACGCCCAACCTCGCCGTGGACGGCTACCCGAACGACCGCGTCATCTCCGTCGACCTCGAGCGCGGCGTCACGCGCGTCTGCAACTCCGACTACTTCGGGGAGTCCAAGAAGGGCGGGCTCCGCATGTGGAACAAGCTCGTCTACGACCGCGGCGGGCTCCCGCTGCACGCCGGCTGCAAGGTGATCCCGACCGACTCGGGCGACAAGGTCGGCCTGATCGTCGGCCTCTCCGGCACCGGCAAGACCACGACCACCTTCACACGCCAGAACGGCTCGCTGCCGGTGCAGGACGACTTCGTGGCGATGATGCCCGGCGGCAAGGTCTACGCGACCGAGGCCGGCTGCTTCGCGAAGACCTTCGCGCTCTCGCCCGAGGACGAGCCCACGATCCACGGCGCCGTGACCCGGCCCGAGGCCTACCTCGAGAACGTCTCCCAGGACGACGCGGGCGAGCTCGACTTCTTCGACACCTCGTACACGCAGAACGGGCGCGCGACGTTCTCGTTCTCGTCGATCGAGGCCGGCGACGCCCGCGACCTCCAGGCCGCGGACTTCCTGCTGATCCTCAACCGCAACGAGAACATCATCCCGGCGGTCGCGAAGCTGAACGCCGAGCAGGCCTCGGCCTACTTCATGCTCGGCGAGACCCAGGGCACGAGCGCGGGCGGCGCCGACGAGGCGGGCAAGTTCCTCCGCGTCCCCGGTACCAACCCGTTCTGGCCGGACGACCACGACCACCAGGGCAACCGCTTCCTGGAGCTCATGGCCGAGCACCAGCTCGACGTGTATCTGATGAACACCGGCCGCGTGGGCGGCCCCGACGGCGACGACCGCTCGGCCAAGGTGCGGATCCCGCACTCGTCGGCGATCGTGAAGGGCATCGCCGAGGGCACGATCGAGTGGGAGGACGACCCGGACTTCGGCTACCAGGTCGCGCGGCGCGTGCCGGGGATCGACGAGTCCGACTCCGCGGTCCTGCGCCCGCGCGAGCTCTACGAGGCGCAGGGGCGCCAGGACGAGTACGGCAAGATCGTCGAGACGCTCAAGGGCGAGCGCGTGGAGTTCCTGCAGAAGTTCCCGGCGCTGACGAGCGAGATCGTCGACGCGGTCCGCTAGGCCGCGCCGCTAGTGCTCGTCTTCCCCGTTCGGGGTCGACAGCGGCGGGCGGGACTCCTCGGCCAGTGAGGTGATGCTCAGCGGGCCGCGCGAGGCGTCCTCGAGGACCTCGCTCGCCTCCTCCGACGAGCGGGCGTAGAGCTCCACGAGCATGTGGATCACGATCTGGTCGCCGTCGTGCTTGTGGAAGCGGACGTGGGTGAAGAACTCGCGGGTGCCGTGGTCGCCGAACGCTCCGAAGGCGAGCGAGTCGGCGGCCTCGGGGCCGGAGCAGCTCTCGACGGCGTCGGAGTCGACCGTGACGGTGCAGGAGGCGACCCACGGGGTTCCGGCGATCATCCTCTCCCAGCGGTCCTCGACGGCCTCGATCCGGCTGATCCGGCGGCCGTTCTCCTCGTAGAAGGCGAGGCTCAGGTGCGGCTGGTCGTGCAGGCAGTCGAGGCACTGGACCACGGCCTCCTGGACCTCCTCGACCGGTTCCACGGCCTCGCCCGTGCCCGGGTCGACCTTGAGCACGCCCTCGTAGTGAACCTGCACCTCGAGGTTCTGCGACCAACAGCGATAGCAGCGTAGCCAGCTCGCCGCGGTGCCGAGCGAGTCCGGCGCCGATCCCTCCATGGATCGATTATGGCGGAGAGCGTCCAGCCCGAACAGCTATAAGTGCCTGATGGGCGAACGATTGCGCATCGGAGCGGTGCTGCGGCACCCGCTGACGTGGACCGCGGTGGCGGGCGTGGTGGCGATCGTGATCGTCGCGATCGTGCGCGGCGGCGACGAGGAGCCGCCCCCGGTGAGCGGCACGCCCAAGGAGGCGGTCGACGTGGTCGAGGCGTTTCGCAAGGCGCTCACGGCCCGCGACTTCGCGACTATCTGCGAGCAGCTCTACACCGACGAGGCGCGCGAGGCGTCCGGCGGGGACGACTGCCAGTCGGTCCTGGCTCAGGAGACGGCCAAGCTGCGCGACCCGCGGGTGGACATAGTGGGACTGACCGTCACGCGCGAGGGCGCCTCGGTGAACGTCCAGGCGAGCGTGAACGGCGAGAAGCCGATCGCCGACACGATCAGGCTCGTCCGGCAGGAGGGGCGTTTCCGGATCGCGTCGGCGGGGCCGGCGCCGGCGGAGCGCTAGGCCTCCCGCTCGTAGGGCTGCGTCTCCCGCTCGTAGCGCAGGTAGAGGACCCCTTCCGAGCAGGTCCGGTTCTCGGCCAGGCGCAGACGCAGTGGTCCGGGCGGCTCCGGGAAGAAGGGCTTGCCGGCGCCCACCACGACCGGGCTGACCCAGAGCCGGAACTCGTCGATCAGGTCGGCGAGCGAGGCGGCGAGTCCCGGACCGCTGACGCTCAGGGGGCCGCCCGCCTCCTCCTTGAGGCGCTCGACCTCGGCGCGGGCGTCCTTGCTGCGCACGAGCCGGGCGCCGTCGCCGACGCCCTCGAGCGTGTCGGAGAAGACGATCCGCGGCGTCTCGACGTACGCGTGGGCGAACTCGAGCTCGACCTCCGAGCCCTCCCCGCGCGCCGCCGCGGCCGGCCAGAACGACTCCATCAGCTCGTACATCCGGCGGCCGAAGAGGAAGGCCGCGGCCGCACGCGCCTCCTCGTTCGCGATCCGGTGGACGTCCTCCGGCGGCGCCGACCAGCCGAAGTCGCCGCGCGCGTCCTCGACGTAGCCGTCGAGCGAGACGCCCATCGAGTAGATCAGCCTGTCCATGTGCGCCTCCCGGGCCGCATCGCGTGCCTGCCCGGCCGCATCGCCTGCCTCGCCGGCCGTATCGCCTGTCTCGCATTGAGACAGGAACGGCCGCGAGCGCGCGGCGCGGGGCGCAGGGGGGAGGGTCTGACCCCGGCGCGGGGCCGCTCGCAGCGCGGAATCGCCCGGGCCGGCGGGTGGGAGGGGTGAGAAGGGGGGAGGGTCAGACCCTCACCCCTCCGGCGCTAGCGCCTCCAGCGTCGCCTCGAAGTCTGTCCCCGAGATCCCGCCGATGCAGGGCGAGGTGACGCCGGCGTCGACGTAGCGCTGCACGGACGTCGACGCCTCCGCCGTGGAGCCGACGGCGGCGAGGACGCCGAGGAAGCGGTCGGAGATCTGGGCGGTGGCGCCCGCGGCGTCGCCCCGGCCATCTTCGCGTCGAAGCGCTCGATGTCGTCGCCGAAGCCGGAGCGCTCCAGCATCTTGCGGTAGAAGGGCAGCGAGAAGTACGTGACCAGCTCGCCTCGCAGGCGGGCGCGGGCGGCCTCGGGGTCGTCGGTGACCGCGCTCGGCACGGCCGCCACGACGTCGAAGCCCTCGAGCGGCTTGCCCGCACGCTCGCGGCCGGTCGTGACCTCGGGGATCACCACGTCGCGGATGTAGTCCGGGTTGCAGAGCCAGAGCACCACTCCGTCGCCCACCTCGCCGGCCAGGCGGAGCATCCCCGGCGAGAGGCCGGCCACGTAGATCGGCAGGTCGGGCCTCACCGCCGGCCCCATGAAGCGGAACTGGGTGCGGAAGCGCTCGTTGTCCTGCGGCGGCTCCTCGCCGGCGAAGATCGCGCGCAGCACGCCGACGTACTCGCGCATCTCGCGCACCGGCTTGCCGATCTCGCTGCCGAACCAGTTCTCGACAGTGACCTTGTGCGACACCCCGATGCCGAGCACGAGCCGGCCGGCGGCGATCGCGTCCACCGTCGCGGCCTGCTGGGCGGTGGCCGCGGGCGAGCGCGAGTACATCGGGAGGACGCCGGTGCCGAGCCGCACGCGCTCGGTCGCGCCGGCGTAGGCCGCCAGGACCGTCAGCGAGTCGAAGCCCGCCAGGTGCGTGGTGAAGACGGAGTCGTAGCCGAGCTCCTCCGCGCGCCGAACGCGGCGCACGGCGGAGTCGAGCGAGCGTCCGACGGAGATGAACGTCCCGAGCGGCACGGGCTGGGAGCATACGGCGCGTGATCGGCGCGATCCTCGCCGGGGGCCGCGGGCGGCGGATGGGCGGCGCCAAGCCGTTGCGCGAGCTGGGCGGGCGGCCGCTGATCGCGTGGCCGGCCGCCTCGGTGGCCGCGGCGTGCGAGCGAGTGGTGGTCGTGGCCAAGCGCTCGACCGAGCTGCCGGCCCTCCCGGGCGTCGAGCGCTGGGACGAGCCGGACGAGGAGCACCACCCGGCGCGCGGGATCGCGTTCGCGCTCGAGCGGGCCGGGGAGCCCGTGCTCGTGTGCGCGGCCGACATGCCGTTCGTGACCGCGGAGGCGTGCGCGCGGCTGGCGGCCGCGCTCGCGGGCGAGGGGCGGGCGGACGCGGCGAGAGGGAGCCGGGCGGGCGCGGCGGGCGAGGGCCGGGCGGCCGCGGCCGCCGGGGGCGGGCCCAGCGCCGCCGTCGCCGTCGCCGGCGGCGTCCTGCAGCCGGTCTTCGCCGCCTACGCGCTCGAGGCGCTCGACGCGCTGCGCGCCGCGCCCCCCGACGCCGCGCTCACCCGCACGGTCGACGCGCTGCGGCCGGTGCTGGTCGAGGTCGAGCCGCGGCTCGTCCGCAGCCTGGACACCCCCGGCGAGCTCGCCGCCGCCGAGCTAGAGCTCGAGTGAGAGGTTCTGACCCACCACGCGGGGGCCGAAGTCCTCGTGGGGCTGCTCGTCGACCAGGGTGAAGCCCGCGCGGTCGTAGATCCGCCGCGCGTCGCGCAGGACGTCCTGGGTCCACAGCGTCACCCGGCGGTAGCCCGCCCGCCGCGCGAAGCTCAGGCACTCGTCGACGAGCCGGGTGCCGATGCCCAGCCCGCGCGCGCGTGGGTCCACGCAGAGGAGTCGCAGCTGCGCGACCCGGTCCGACTTGCGCATGCAGAAGACGCTCCCGGCCGGCGCGCCGTCGACCTCGGCGATCCAGCACGCCTCGCGCTCCGGGTCGTGGTCGCGGGCGAAGCCCGAGACGATCTCTGCGATCAGCGCCTCGAAGCGAACGTCGAAGCCGTACTCGTCGGAGTACGTCGCGGCGTGGAACTGGACGATCCAGCCGTAGTCGCCCGGCCGCGGCGGTCGGATCACGAACGAACGCGGGCGGTCGGGTGGCTCGAGGACCGCGCGGATCGCGTCCATGGCGCCGACGAGGCGCCGGCGGTCGGCCTCGCCGAGCGGCGCGAGCAGCGTGCGCACCTCCCGCGCCGAGCGCGCGTCGAGCTGCTCGAACCTGCGCCGCCCGCGCACGGTTAGGGAGAGCACCTGGCGGCGCGCGTCCGCCTCCGACCGCGCCCGCCTCAGCAGCCCGCGCTGCTCCAGCCTCCCGATCAGCCGGCTCAGGTAGCCGGCGTCGAGGCCGAGCGTCCGGCGCAGGTCGGCGACCTCGGTCTGCTCGCGCTGGGCGAGGTCGAAGACCAGGCGCGCCTCGGTGAGCGTGAGGTCCGTGCCGAGCAGGCCCTCGCGCAGCAGGCCCGCCACGTTCGTGTAGAAGCGGTTGAAGGCGCGCACCGCGGCGACCTGCTCGTCGATTGCCACACGCAGATAATAACTTGCCGAAGGCAACTATGTGCGCGGCGGGAGGGGCCCGCAGCGGTGGTGGCTGCGGAGGGCCCGCGGCGGCGGTGGCTGCGGCGGGGGCCCGCGGCGCCGTCGCGGCGCCGGGCCGCGGCGGCGGGCCCCGTCACCCACGCACGAGCGTCGCCACGAGCGCGGCCGCGAACGCCATCTGGCCGAACGCCGCCGCCGTCCCGAGGTTGGCCGCGCCGGCCAGCTCGGCGATCAGCGTGGCGGCCGCGAAGACGCCCGCGAGCACGAGGATCTGGCGGAGGAGCGGCACGAGCGGCCAGCTTACGACGCAAGGAGCGTTGCAACGTCGGGCCCAGAACCTGCATGACGCCGGCGTCACCAGTAGCTTTCGCCGTCGTGGAGGCCCGGGGCGGAGCCTTGAACGGAGCGGAAGCGGAGGGGCGCAGCGCCGTGCTCACCACCCGCGAGCGCGACGTGCTCCAGTGCCTCGCCGAGGGCCGCGCGACCGACGAGGTCGCCGCGCTGCTCCACGTGAGCCCCCACACCGTGCGCAGCCGCGTCAAGACCGTGCTGCGCAAGCTCGGCGCGCGCAACCGCGAGCACGCCGTGGCGATCGCCCTCACCGAGGGCGCCATCGAGCCCGACCTCTGAACCCGCCCGCGCTAGGGACCCGCGGCGCGCTCGAGCGCGGCCATCAGCGCGGGGACGTCGAGCGCCGGGTCCTGGTCCTCGAGGAAGCGCTCCGCCGCCCGGCGCCCGCCGAGCGCCCTCACGCCGGCCTCGCCGCGCTCCGCCGTGAAGTCCGCGAGCGCCGCCAGCCGGCGGGCGCTGCGGCGCGCGGCGGCGACGTCGAGCGCGGCGCGGTGCTCGTCTAGCGCGGCGGCCAGCTCCTCGATGCCGCTGGGCGGCGGGACCGACGACACGCTCACCACCGGCGTCGAGCGGGAGCCGAGCGCGCGCAGGGCCGAGGCGAGGTCGCGCCGCGCGCGCAGCGCCACGTCACCGAGGTCGGCCTTGGTCACGACCAGCACGTCGGGCACCTCCATGATCCCGGCCTTGAGGAACTGGAGCGTGTCGCCGGAGGCGGGCTGGACGACGACCGCGGTCGTGTCGCAGAGCTCCTCGACGTCGGTCTCGGACTGACCGACGCCCACGGTCTCGACCACGACCACGTCGTAGGCCGGGGCGAGCGCCTGCGCGGCCTCGCGCGTGGGGGCCGCCAGCCCGCCGAGCCGCCCGCCGGCGGCGGTCGAGCGGATCAGGACGCCGTCGTCGCGCGGGTCGTGCTCGATCCGTGCGCGGTCGCCGAGCAGCGAGCCGCCGGAGCGCTTCGACGACGGGTCGACGGCGAGCACCGCCACCGTCCGCCCGTCCGCGCGCCAGTGCTTGACGAGCGCCGAGAGCAGCGAGGACTTGCCCGCGCCGGGGGGACCGGTGACCCCGACCAGGTGAGCGGGCGCCTCGCCGCCGAGCTTCGCCGGGGAGACCGCCGCGAGCAGCTCGCGTGTGCGCTCGCGGCCGGCCGGCGAGCGGTCCTCGATGACGTTGAGGGCCGCGGGCGCGGCCGAGCGGTCGCCGCCGGCGAGGCGCTCGCCGAGCGTCAAGCGGCCGCGGCGGCGGCGCCGTGGTGCTCGGCGACGAGCTCCACGATGTCGCCCATGATCCGCGTGATCTCGAAGTCCTTCGGCGTGTAGACCCGCGCGACCCCCGCCTCCTTGAGCGCGGCCTCGTCCGCCGGCGGGATGATCCCGCCGACCACGACGGGGACGTCCGCGCCGGCCTCGCGCAGCTCGGCGATCACGGTCGGGATCAGCTCGCGGTGGGCGCCCGAGAGGATCGAGAGCCCGACCACGTGCACGCCCTCCTGGACCGCCGTGGAGGCGATCCGGGCCGGGGTGAGCCGGATGCCCTCGTAGACCACGTCCATGCCGGCGTCGCGCGCGCGGACGGCGATCTGCTCGGCCCCGTTCGAGTGCCCGTCGAGGCCGGGCTTGCCGACGAGGATCTTGACGCGCCGGCCGAGCGACTCGGACACGCGCTCGACCTTCTCGCGCAGCTCGGTGAGCCGCTCGTCGTCGGTCGCCGCGGCGGCGTGGTCCACGCCGGTCGGAGCGCGGTACTCGCCGAACACCTCGCGCAGCGCGCCGCCCCACTCGCCGGTCGTCACCCCCGCGCGGGCGCAGGCCAGCGTGGCGGGCATGATGTTGGTGCCCTCGTCCTCGGCGGCGGCGCGGAGCTGGTCGAGCGCCGCGCGCACGGCTTCCTCGTCGCGGCCCGCGCGCCACTCCTCGATCGCGCGGATCCGGTCGCGCTCCACGTTCGGGTCGACGGTGAGGATGCCGCCGTCCTCGCCCTTGGCGAGCGGCGACTCCTCGGTCGAGGTGAACACGTTCTGCCCGACGACCTTCATGTCGCCGGCCTCGATCTTTCCGACGCGCTCGCGGTGCGACTCGACGAGCTGGGTCTTCATGTAGTCCACCGCCTCGACCGCGCCGCCGTGCTCGGCCACGATCGCCATCTCCTGGCGCGCGCCGTCGGTGAGCTCGGCCACCAGGCCGTCCATCACCTTCGAGCCCTCGAACAGGTCGGGGTACTCGAGCAGGTCGGTCTCGAGCGCGAGGATCTGCTGGATCCGCAGCGACCACTGCTGGTCCCACGGCCGCGGCAGGCCGAGCGCCTCGTTCCAGGCCGGGAGCTGGATCGCGCGGGCGCGCGCGTCGCGGCCGAGCGTGACGGCGAGCGCCTCCAGCACGATCCGGATGACGTTGTTCTCGGGCTGGGCCTCGGTGAGGCCGAGCGAGTTGACCTGCACGCCGTAGCGGAAGCGCAGGTAGCGCTCGTCCTCCACCCCGTAGCGCTCGCGGCCGATCTCGCGCCAGAGCGCGCCCATCGCGCGCAGCTTGGCGTGCTCCTCCACGAAGCGGATCCCGGCGTTCACGAAGAACGAGATCCGCCCGAACACGCGCGGGAAGGTCTCCTCGGGCACGCGCTCGCGGACCTGGTCGAGCACGGCCTGGGCGGTGGAGAGGGCGTACGCGATCTCCTGCACCGGCGTGGCCCCCGCCTCCTGGAGGTGGTAGGAGCAGACGTTGATCGGGTTCCACTTCGGGACCTCGTCGACGCAGTGGGCGATCATGTCCGCGATCAGGCGCATCGACGGCCCGGGCGGGAACGCGTAGGTCCCGCGCGAGAGGAACTCCTTGATGATGTCGTTCTGGGTCGTGCCCTGGAGGACCTTGGGATCGACGCCGTTCTCCTCCGCGGTCGTGACGTAGAGCGCCAGCAGCCAGGCCGCGGTGGCGTTGATCGTCATCGACGTGTTCATCTCGTTCAGCGGGATGCCGTCGAGCAGCGTGTGCATGTCGCCCTTGTGGGCGATCGAGACGCCGACCTTGCCGACCTCGCCGCGCGAGAGCTCGTGGTCCGGGTCGTAGCCGGTCTGGGTCGGGAGGTCGAAGGCGATCGAGAGGCCGGTCTGGCCCTTCTCGATGTTCTTCCGGTAGAGCGCGTTCGATTCGCGGGCGTCGGAATGGCCCGCGTAGGTGCGCATCACCCAGGGCCGGTCCCGCTCAGGCAGGCGTGGATCCATGGGGTGAATTGTATGGTCACGCGGGTGGCCCGGCTGATCGACACGCTGCACCTGGGGTACGACCGCGTCATCGGCGCGTACGAGGTCGACGGCCTGATCGTGGATCCGGGGCCGTCCGTGAGCCTCGGCTCGCTCGACGGGATCGAGCCGCGCGGGCTGCTCCTGACCCACATCCACCTCGACCACGCGGGCGGGACCGGGGTGCTGGTGCGGCGCTTCCCTGGACTCAAGGTCTACGTGCACGAGGCCGGCGCCCCGCACCTCGTCGACCCCACCCGCCTCCTGCGCAGCGCCGCGCGCCTCTACGGCGAGCACATGGAGATGCTGTGGGGCGAGGTCGCGCCGGTGCCGGAGGAGAACATCGTGCCGCTGGCCGGCGGCGAGACGGTCGAGGGCGCCTTCCGCGTGGAGTACACGCCCGGCCACGCGAAGCACCACGTCTGCTACCTCCACGAGCCGACCGGCGAGGCGTTCGTCGGCGACGTCTGCGGCGTACGGATCCCGCCGTCGGACCACACGATCGCGCCCACCCCGCCGCCCGACATCGACATCGACGCGTGGCTGCGCTCGATCGATCGCGTCGGGGAGTGGGAGCCGGCGTCGCTCTGCCTGACGCACTTCGGCGTGGTCGACGACGTGCCGATGGGCCTCGACCGCGCCCGCAACGCCCTGCGCCGCCAGCTCGAGTGGGCCGACACGGGGCCGGAGGAGTTCGCCCGCTCCTACGCCGACCACAACCGCGCGGCGCTGGACGGCGAGGAGGCGGTGCGCCTCGAGCAGGCGGCGCCGAGCGACCAGCTGCGCGCCGGCATCGAGCGCTACCTGGCCAAGCGCGCGGAGCAGGAGGCGGTCTGATGGAGTCGGGCGGCGCGACGATCGAGATCCCGCGCGTGGGGGAGCCCGGCGCCGGCCTCGGCGGCGCCTGGCGCGTGATCGTGCTGAACGACGACCACAACACCTTCGACGGCGTCGCCGCGGCGCTCGCCCGCGTCATCCCGGGCGTGACGCTCGAGCGCGGCCACCAGATCGCGAACCAGATCCACAACACCGGCCAGGCGATCGTCTGGTCCGGTCCGCGCGAGCCGGCCGAGCACTACTGGGAGCAGCTGAAGGACGCGGGGCTCACGATGGCGCCGCTCGAGCAGGGCTGATCGCGCCGGGCCGGCCTAGCGCGTCGCCACGCCCACGCCGTCGATCTCGACGGTGCCGCCCAGCGTCGTCAGCCGCAGCACGTGGCGCTTCGAGCCGCTCGCCTTGACCGTCGCGACGAGCACGCGGTTGCGGGCCCGCGAGGAGCGGAGCTTCACGATCCGGCGGCGCCTGCCGTCGACGGTGAGAGCAGCGCGGCCGCCGCTCGGGCTCGTGCGGGCGATCAGGTAGAGGCGGCCGGCGCCGCGGAACGCGACCTTCATCGTGCGGCCGGGCCGTGTCGCCCGGCTGAGGCGCCCGCCCCAGGCGGAGGCGCTGCGCACCTGCGACCAGCCCCTCCCGAAGCTCGACTTGCTGCCGCGGCGGCTGTCGTCGAAGGGCACGACGGTGCTCGCGGCGTCCCACTCGCCGCGGCGGCCGAAGCGGTCCACCGCGCGGGCGCGGAACTCGTACGCGGAGCCGAAGTAGCCGGCGAACGAGAACGCCGGCGCGCGCAGCGTCGAGCTGAGCCGGCTCCACCTGTCCCTGCGGATGTTGCGCGCCTCGAGCTCGTAGTGATCGGCGTCCTCGCCGCCGCGCAGCGTCAGCGGGAAGCGCGGGTCGCGGCTCGCGTCGCTGGCCAGGCGCGGCGCGGTCAGCTCGACCGCCGGCGGCGGGGCGCCCGCCGCGCCCGCGCCGAGCGTGGCGGACGCCTCGCGCACGGGCATGTCGAGCCGCATCGCCGCGATCAGCAGCGACGACGGCTGGTTCGACGCTCGCACGTACGGGGAGTCGTTCTGCGTCAGCTCGAGCCGGATCCTGTGCCCCTTGGGGAACCGCCATCCGGCGCCGTGAAGCGGGATGGTCGTCGTCGCGCTCAGGTCCACGGGCATCCGGTAGACGCCGCGGTCCATGAGCACCTGCATGCCGTCGGGGAGCACGTCGTAGAGCCGCGCGTTCAGCTGCGCGCCCTGGCCGGCGCCGGTGTGCACGACCGTCACCTTCGACTCGCCCAGCATCGTGAAGTCCGACGGGAGCACCTCGCTGTCGTAGACCGCGACCGCGGCGCCCGGCGGGGTCGTCTGCGTCGGGCAGCGCCCGCCGTTGGACACGCTGTTGCCGACGGGGTCCGAGTTCAGCGCGTGCGAGTCCGCCGCGGCGTTGGAGGTCGCCTGCGTGCCCTGGCCGTTGATCGTGAGCCGGTTCGGCGCGAGCTCGGCGAAGGTCGGCGCCGTGAACCGCTCGGCGGGCTCGTCGGCGGGGTGCGCGGCGTCGGCGTTCTGCGGGCAGGTCAGCAGCGAGCCGGTCACGTCGAACTCGGGCTTCGGCTGGGCGGGGTTGCCCTGCGGCTGCACGTAGTGGTCGACGAAGGCGTTGAGCCGGGAGGTGGCACCGGTCAGGACCCGGCCGTTCGGAACCGCGTTCAGGTCGCCGCCCGGGTAGTCGGAGAAGCGGCAGACGTGGCGGTCCGCGCCGCAGACGTCGCCCCATTCCTTCGGCTTGTTCTGGACGAAGTGGTTGTAGTCGCCGTAGAACTCCTGCACGGGGTAGTCGGGCACGATCGACTTGATCCGCTCGACCATCCGCCGGTGCTCGATCATCGTGAACAGCTGGTCGGTGAACGTGCCGGCGCTGAACAGCGGCACCCTGGCCGCGGGGTCGCTCGCCAGGCGGTCGAAGAAGTGGTTCTGGTAGTAGGCCGAGCGGTCTGTGCGGAAGCCCGCGAAGACGCTCTCGGCCGACGCGCCGCACGCCGGGTTGTTCTCGAACGGGTCGCCCGACTGGAGGCAGGTGAGGGCCTCGGCGATCGCCTGCGGGAACGTCGTATGGCTCGGGAACGGCGTGCTCTGGCTCGGCACCCCGCTGGCGCCGCTGACGAAGAGGGCGCTGTCGATGCTGGACTTGGGGATCCCGAACGGGACCGCGGCCAGGTCCGGGTTCGTCGCCGGCAGGGCGCCGTCGAAGTGGCGGCCGTTGGGGATCAGCGAGTAGGCCAGGTCGGTCCAGCCGTACTTCGGCGCGGCGGCCACGAGCCTCAGGTCCTTCCCGCCCGGGCTCTTCCAGGTCGGGTCGGTGAAGGCCATCCAGGTGAAGCCGGCGCCGTAGGACCCGCCCGTCGCGACGATGCGCGAGGGGTCGACCTTGAAGAACGGGTCGTCGGCCAGCTGGCCGGCGAGGTGCTGGAAGTCGTTGATCTCGTACATGCGCGAGTCGAGCTGGGCCTCGCCCGTGGACCCCCTGCCCTCGCCGTTCACGAAGCCGCGCGAGGTGTAGTTGAGGACCACGTATCCGCGGGCCGCGTACCAGGCGTTGGTCTGGTGCCAGCGCTCGTTCCCCGCGTCGACGGTCGCGGCCTCCCAGCTGGTCTTGTCCCCGGAGCAGCAGCCGTGCATCATCGCCACCAGGGGGTAGCCGCCCGCGGGGGGCGGGAACTTGACGGGGTCGGGCATCGAGACGTCGATGTCCAGGGCGATGTTGCCGTCCGCGTCCGCGCCCGCGTTGGGATCCGGGGCGATCTTGGGCGGCAGCCCGGCGAACCCGTCGTACTTCTGGGGGACCGCCACGGCGGCGACCGCGCCCACGTTCGGCGTGCGGCCGCCGGTCGGGGGGACGCCGTCGTTGCAGAGGACGAACGGGAGCGCGATCCCGTTCGAGGTGTCGCCGTCGGAGGCGTCGCGCGGCTGGCAGGCGGCCTTGAGCGAGGCGAGGTCCGCCCCGGCGGGAGCGGCCACGACGAGCAGCGCGATGATCGCCGCTGCCAGCACGCCCCTCCTCACGCGCCGGAGGCTACCTGGCGGAGGAGGCCCCGCGCGCTAGGCCTGGCTGGCCGCGCCCGCGAGCTGGCCCGCGTCCACCACGCGCAGCCACTGCGGCAGCACAGGCACCTGGTAGAGCCCGCTCGACTCGGCGCGCGCCTCGGAGATCTCCTCCGAGTACCAGTAGCGCTCGAAGTCGGTCTTGCTCTCGAACGACGCGAGCTGGATGAAGTCGAGCGGGTCGTCCTTCGAGCGGAAGAAAGCCCACGAGCTCGCCCCGTAGTCGAGCGCCGCCTGCGCCGCCGGCCGCCACGCGTCCTCGAACTTGTCGCCGCGGAACGGGTTGGCGTGCCAGAGGATGAAGACGAGCGTCTCGTCCGGCTTCATCAGGCGCCGACCTCCGCGTAGATCGCCCCCGGGCCCTCGGCGGTCTTGCCCTGGCCGGTGTCCTCGGCGCCGACGAGGATCGCGATCTTCCCGAGGTGCTTGTTCTCCTTCATGATCTGGTGCGCCTCGGCCACGCCGTCGAAGCCCATCGTGCGCCAGAGCACCGGCCGGACCGCGCCCTGCTCGATGAGCTGGTTGGCCCGCGTGCACTCCCACGCGTTCGCGAAGTGCGAGCCGAGGATCTCCTTCTGGCGCATCCAGAGGTAGCGGACGTCGAAGTCGAGGTTGTAGCCGGTCGTGCCGGCGCAGATCACGACCTTGCCGAACGGCTTGACGACCAGCACCGACGTGGGGACCGTGGCCTGGCCGACGTGCTCGAACACGACGTCGGGCGGCGCGCCGAGCAGCTCCTTCACCCGCTTGGCGAAGCGGCGCGACTCCTTCCCGCGGGCCGCCTCCTCGTCGGGCGTCTCGTCGCGGCGCCGCATCATCCCGGCGTGCTCGTTGCGGTCGATCCAGCCGGTGATGCCGATCTGCTCGAGCAGCGCCCCCTTCTCGGCCGACGACACGACCCCGCACGAGAGCGCGCCGGCCAGGTTGCAGAGCTGGGTGGCGAACACGCCCAGGCCGCCGGCCGCGCCCCAGACCAGGACCTTGTGGCCGGCCTGGAGCTCCGCCTGGTCGATGAGCATCCGGTACGCGGTGAAGTACGTGAGGCCGTAGGAGGCGGCCTCCTCCCACGC